>JAZTYW010000033.1:0-93842 GCA_045637085.1 Alistipes sp.
CTTATAGTCCATATCGAGGCCCGCAACGATGACGCGGACACCGCTATTTGCCAACTGGCGGCATACATCTACGATACCCTCATCGAAGAACTGCGCCTCGTCGATACCCACGACATCGACATCCGATGTCATAAGCAGGATATTCTGTGCCGACTCCACGGGCGTTGACTGTATGGCATTTGCGTCGTGCGACACCACCTCCTCCTCCGAGTAGCGCACATCGATAGATGGCTTAAAAATCTCGACCTTGAGGTTCGCGAACTGCGCACGCTTCATACGGCGGATGAGCTCCTCGGTCTTACCCGAAAACATCGAGCCACAAATGACCTCAATCCACCCCTTATGCTTATTATTCTCCAAAAACATTTATTCTACCTGTATGTTATTTTTCTAATTAAACTTATCAAGAGGTAATGCGTACTTTCTATTTCTCTAATTAAACTTATCAAGAGGTAACACCCTCATTACTAATTGCTAATTGCTAATTACTAATTATTCGTCAAGTCGAGTGATACGCGCTCCAAGAGCGTTAAGGCGCTTGTCGATATCACGATAGCCGCGGTCTATCTGCTCGATATTCTGGATGGTACTTGTACCCTCCGCGCTCATGGCAGCAATCAACAACGCCACACCCGCACGGATATCGGGCGATGTCATGTTCGCAGCACGCAACGGATGCTCATGGTTGTGGCCGATGACCGTAGCACGGTGGGGGTCACACAAGATAATCTGCGCACCCATGTCGATGAGCTTATCAACGAAGAACAAGCGGCTCTCGAACATCTTCTGGTGGATGAGCACAGCACCCTTAGCCTGCGTTGCCACAACCAAGAAGATAGACAACAAATCGGGCGTAAGGCCTGGCCATGGAGCATCGGCAATGGTCATAATAGAGCCATCTATGAAGCTCTCGATGCTATAGTTCTCTTGCGTAGGAATAAATATATCGTCACCACGCTGCTCAAAGCGGATACCCATGCGCGCAAACTGCTGAGGAATAATACCGAGGTTGTCGTACGACACATTCTTAATGGTGAGCTCCGAGCGTGTCATAGCTGCCATACCGATGAAGCTACCCACCTCAATCATATCGGGAAGCATGGTATGCTCAGTACCACCGAGCGACTCCACGCCATCGATAACCAACAAGTTAGAGGCGATACCCGAAATCTTGGCACCCATGCGGTTAAGCATCTTGCACAACTGCTGCAAGTATGGCTCACACGCAGCATTGTAGATGGTTGTGCGACCCTCTGCCAATACTGCTGCCATAACGATATTCGCAGTACCCGTAACCGAAGCCTCATCCAAAAGCATATACGTACCCTTCAGGCGCTTAGCCTCCACAGTATAGAACTCATCGCTGATATCGAAGTTGAAATTTGCGCCAAGTTTCTGGAAACCGAGGAAGTGCGTATCGAGACGACGGCGACCAATCTTATCGCCACCAGGCTTTGGCATAAAGCCAACGCCAAAGCGCGTGAGCAATGGACCAATCATCATAACCGAACCACGCAACTTGCGACAACGCTTGTGGTAGTCTGCCGAACGCAGGTACTCGAGGTTAATATCATCGGCCTGCAATGCGAAGTCATCATCCGACAGACGCTCCACCTTGACACCCATACGCGACATGAGTTCGAAGAGCTGCATAACATCGGCGATGATAGGCACATTATGCAAAACTACGCGCTCCTTTGTAAGCAGCGCTGCACATATAATTTGAAGTGCCTCATTCTTGGCACCTTGCGGCATTATCTCACCCTTAAGGCGATGACCGCCCTCAACTATAAACTTTGCCATAACGAAAAATTTTTACCAAAGATACGAATTTTTGTGCAACAACAGCAAATTATACGACAATAAGTTTTCAACAATCGCAAAATATCCTCCCTATTGACCATTTTGCTTTTTGGCACTCATTTTCTCCTTTTATACATATTATCCACGAAAAATTAGACACATAGGACAGAACAATTGGTCAATTAGTAGAATAACAATTGGAACAACCCAATATAATTATTTTCTTTGCGTTGTTATTTATAACAAAGACTATTGTTTACTGCCCATGCAACAATTTTTACAGAACCTCTGCGGCAACAAGGTTCCTTCAGAGAGAGTATATATTGGAGATGACCTGTCACTTTTAACATACGACTGTGTGAAGCAAACCTGCACACCCAGTGAGCCATACAAGCTCACTCACGCCGTGATTGGCATCTGCGCAAAAGGAGAGTGCAAGTTCAAACTCAACCTTAAGGAGTATGAAATTAAGAGTCCCGCGATAATAACATTCATGCCAGGACAGATTATTGAGGATGTTAGGTATAGCGCAAACTTTGAGGGACATGCTGTGGTTTTGTCAAAGCGATTTATCGACATGGTAAACCTTCCAGGTTGGCAGCAGCAGTACATGGTTCTATACCACAACCCAGTAAATAAAGTTTCAACAGAGTCGATACTCAATCTGCAAATCTATTTCGCAATACTCCACAAGGCTGCGGCAAACGAAGAGAACCCCTTC
Organism: Alistipes sp.; assembly: GCA_045637085.1. Lineage (GTDB taxonomy): Bacteria > Bacteroidota > Bacteroidia > Bacteroidales > Rikenellaceae > Alistipes. The sequence continues at coordinate 2,525 of JAZTYW010000033.1, forward strand.
CGTTTGCAGGTAATCGAAAATCTTATCCGAGCATTCTATTATGGTGGTATCAACAAGTTCAACTACAAGGAACATGACAAAGTTCCGCTAAAGAACAATGTTATAGAGCGTTTTATAGAGCTTGTTGAAGAGCACTACCGCGAAGAGCGACTCATAGGCTTCTACGCCGATAAGTTGTGCATTACGCCCAAATATCTCTCTAAGCTGGTCAAGGAGAATACAGGACGTTCAGCAGGTGAGTGGATAGAGAATCATGTGATACTCGAAGCACGCGCACTGCTTCAATCATCAGACATGACCATACAACAGATTGCCGCATCGCTCAACTTCCCCAACCAATCATTCTTTGGTAAGTATTTCAAGCGCGCAACAGGTATATCACCCAAGCAGTATCGTCAAACAAAATAGGACTACCAGATAATAGGTTCCTTGCCCTGCGAGACAAGATAGCTATTGGCAGCCGAGAAGTGTCGGCAACCGAAGAAGCCTCTGTAAGCAGATAACGGAGATGGGTGCACAGCCTTGAGTATCAGATTTTTCGATGGATCGGCGATTGCACCCTTCTTTTGTGCATAGCTACCCCACAGCATATAGACAACACCCTGCTTGCGCTCGGCAATAGCCTTGACCACAGCATCCGTAAAACGTTCCCAGCCACGTCCTGCGTGCGATGCGGCCTCGTGAGCACGCACCGTGAGCACAGCATTTAGCAACAACACACCCTGCTCTGCCCAGCGCTCCAGCTCTCCCGACACAGGTATTGGAGCACCGACATCATCATGCACCTCTTGCAATATGTTACGCAACGAAGGGGGGAACGGTACACCCTCGCCCACCGAGAAGCACAATCCATTGGCTTGACCAGGACCATGATATGGGTCCTGACCGATAATCACGACCTTCAACTTATCAAGCGGACAACGGTCAAAGGCGCGAAAGATGTTCCTGCCAGCGGGATATACCACACCACCGCTATACTCACCCTTAACAAACGAGACAAGCTCCTCAAAATAGGGTTGCGAGAACTCCTCATTGAGTATCTCCTTCCAGTCCTCTGCTATACGAACATCTACCATAAATACGTTATTTTTTGCGAAGATACAATTTTTTCTGAAAACTCCGCAACGTGATAATAACAAATCCACCCCACAGCATTTCGAATTGATGAATAAAAAATGGCACAAAATCTTTGCATATTCAAATTATGTTCGTATATTTGCGAACAATAAAATAGTATCGAACAATGGCAAATAAGGATTATAACGCTAAACAAGAGCAAGTTGCACGCTTCGCAAAGGCATTGGGACACCCTGCACGCATCGCCATATTGCAGTTTCTTGCCCAGCAGACCACATGCTACTTCGGCGATATTCACGATGAGTTGCCCATTGCCAAGGCTACGGTCTCTCAACACCTCAAAGAGCTTAAAGAGGCGGGACTAATACAGGGCGAGGTGGAGGCACCCAAAGTCAAGTATTGCATCAACCGCGATAATTGGCAACTTGCAAGGGCTCTATTTAGCGAATTCTTTGACAAATGCGCCTGCAAAAAAGAGAGTTGCTGCAAATAACAGCCTCTTTTTTTGAGGATAATGTTCGTTATTCTACGAATTACAAACTAAAACAAAATATAAATATGAGAATCTTAATTTTATGTACGGGTAATAGCTGTCGCAGTCAGATGGCACACGGTTTTCTGCAATCTATAGACCATAGGCTGGAGGTACATTCAGCAGGTACAGAACCAGCAGCTGAAGTTAATAAACAGGCGGTTGAAGTGATGAGTGAGGTTGGCATAGATATATCTTCGCACACACCCCAGAATGTTGAGATCTACCTTAACAAGAGATGGGACTATGTGATTACAGTGTGCGACAATGCTAATGAAAGCTGCCCAATGTTCACGGGCAAGGTAGAGAATCGCCTGCACATTGGGTTCGACGATCCTTCATGTGCAACGGGCTCGCGCGAATATATCATGGGCGAATTTCTCAGAGTCAGAGATGAAATCAAACAGGCGATGTCGAAGTTCTACAGAGATAAAATAAATAAAATCTCGTAACCGAACGTCGCAATCAAATTGATAACTAAGGTAATAACTACGCGATTATTACATTCAAATTGTTCGCTATTCGGCAAACTACAAATACATAAAATTCTAACGCTATGAGAAAAGTATTTCTTGTTTTTGCCCTGTGTATGGGCATGGTGGCTTGCAATGGTAGCAAGTCTACAAACGCAACCGACGAAGTTGAAAGAGTAGACACTGTGGAGGTGATACTCTTCCACGGGGCACAAAGTTGTGCAAGCTGCAAGGCTATAGAACGCTCGGCGGACGAGGTTATTACGGAGTATAAAGAGGCGATGGAGAGCGGTGCTTTGATATACTCTAAGCTCGACCTTATAGTGCATGAGGCACACGCAGATAAGTATGGCGTGGTGTGGTCGTCACTGCTCGTAGTAGAGTATGACAGCGAGGGCAACGAGCGAGTCACCGACCTCACGGACCACGCCTACACGGATGTCATGACCGACAGCGAGAGGCTTAAATCAAGGCTACGCACAACAATCAACAACTATCTAAAAGAGTAGGCTATGGAGTGGATGCAATCATTATTGGATAGTACGACTACTCCCGTCGTTACAGCACTGCTACTTGGTCTTCTTACAGCACTTTCTCCCTGTCCGTTGGCAACCAATATTGCAGCTATAGGTTATATCGGCAAGAACCTCGAGAGCCGAAAAGATATGTTCATGCAGGGACTACTCTACACCCTGGGTCGCACAATTGCCTACACACTGCTTGGCATTGTACTTATAGCTGTTATGCGAGGCGGAACAGGAGTTTTTGGCATTCAAAAATTCTTTGCGACCTACAGCGAGATGATTCTACCCCCTACCCTATTGCTAATCGGCCTCTTTATGCTCTTTGGCAACCGACTTAACCTGCCATCATTCGGTTTTAGGGGCAAGGGCGAGAGAGTAGCGAGACAAGGCGGATGGGGTGCGTTGATGTTGGGCGTACTCTTTGCATTGGCGTTCTGTCCCACAAGTGGAGTATTCTATTTTGGCATGCTAATCCCGATGTCTGCAACCGTGCCTATGGGCTATCTGTTACCAATGTTTTTTGCCATTGCAACTGCCTTTCCGGTGCTAGCTGTTGCGTGGATATTAGCATTCAGCACAAGCAAGATTGGAGCATTCTACGGTAAGATGCAGACCATACAAAAGTGGCTTAATATAGCAGTGGGCACACTGTTCATCGCAATTGGAATATATTATTGTTTAACAGTTTACATTTAGAAACTATGGAAATCAAGATTTTAGGAACAGGTTGTGGCAAGTGCAAGGTAACCTACTCAGTGATTGAAAAGGTCATCAAAGAGAACAACATCCGAGCGACAATCACTAAGGTTGAGGATATCATGGAGATAATGAACTACAATATCCTCGCAACACCAGCTGTAGTGGTTGATGGCGAAGTGAAAATCAAAGGCAGCGTACCAAGCGAAAAAGAGATTAAAGAGTTGTTGGGCATATGATACAAAGGTTTGCAGATTGGCTGATATATGGTGTGATAGGACTTGATGCCACCACACCATTGGGCACAGCTGTCAACTTCTTCGTCTACGACAGCATCAAAATTGTTATGCTGCTTTTTAGCATCAGCTTTGTGATGGGCATTATCAACGCCTACTTCCCCATAGAGCGACTACGCCAATTCCTCGCCAAACATAAACTCTACGGCCTGGACTACTTCTTGGCGGCTCTCTTTGGTGGCATTACGCCGTTCTGCTCCTGTTCCTCGGTACCGCTCTTTATCGGATTTGTAAAGGGTGGAATACCGTTGGGCGTGACACTGACATTTCTTATTGCCTCGCCTTTGGTTAGCGAGGTGGCAGTGGCAATGTTCCTCGGCTCATTTGGTATTAAGGCGACGCTGATTTACATTATCAGTGGCACTGTACTCTCAATGATTGCGGGACTTATTTTGAGTCGTATGCACCTCGAGCCCTATCTTAGCGACTGGGTAAAGGCGGCACAAGCACAATCATCGGTGCAGAGCGAGATGTGGGAGGCTGAAAAGACTCCATTCATCGAGCGACTACACGCCATCACGCGCGAATCGTGGGGCATTGTACGAAGTGTACTGCTATACATATTTATAGGTATTGGCATAGGTGCTGCGATGCACGGCTATGTACCCGAGGGTCTCTTTGAGCACTATCTCTCAACAGACAACTGGTGGAGTGTACCACTTGCCGTAGTGCTTGCTGTGCCGATGTATGCAAATGCAGCGGGCATTGTGCCCATAATAGAGGTATTTGTAGCAAAGGGTATTCCACTGGGCACAGCTATTGCCTTTATGATGGCAATCATCGGGTTATCAATCCCCGAAGCTACAATGCTTAAGAAGGTGATGACATGGCGACTGATAGGCATATTCTTTGGCGTAGTAACGCTACTTATAATCATCTCGGGATACTTGTTTAACGCTATACTATAGCAAGATAAAGTTAGCGCTTAGAAAAGTTAATGACAAAATCAATTGATTATTCCATAGCTTTTTTGTAACTTTGCGCAATATATTAAAATAAAGGAAAACGCTATGAGACAACTTATCTTGGTATTTTCGGCGCTTATCTCCGTAATAGCAGTGGAGGCGCAAGAGGTAAAAAACATAATCTATCTCATTGGCGACGGCATGGGACTCACCTCTGTATCCATGATGCAGATTGACAATAACTACGAAGCTACCATCTTCGATAAAGCAGACAATATCGCACTGCAAAAGACCTACTCGCTCGATAACCGCGTCACCGACTCGGCAGCGTCGGGTACAGCACTTGCAACTGGACATAAGACAAACAACACCGTACTCGGCCAGTTACCCGACGGTACTGTTGTAGAGTCTCTTATGGAGCTTGCGTCAAAACGAGGCAAGGAGACAGGTATCGTAGTAACGACATATCTTCAGCACGCCACACCGGGTGCTTTCTATGCACATGTAGACTCTCGTCACGAGTACGCCACAATCTCGGAGCAGTTGCTCGCCAGCGACATAGACATCGCCATTGGCGGCGGCATGGCACTCTTCGAGGAGCGTTACGGCAACCGCGACAATGCACTCAAGGCAATCGCAGAGAGCGGATTTACGCTTACTGAAAGTCTCGATACTGAGATTACAGGCGAACGTGTACTGGCACTTCTTGCTCCCTATGAGATTGATAACCGCACGGGCTACCTTGCAAAGGCTACCGCCGAGGCTATAGACCACCTCGACGACTGCGACAATGGTTTTGTGCTTATGGTCGAGGGTTCGCTTATTGATGGCATGGGTCACGGCAACAATGCCGAGGGTCAGCGCGCAGAGATGCGCGACTTCATGGAGGCCATCGAGGTGGCTACGGCATATGCAGCCGAACATCCTGAGACGCTTGTTGTGGTGACTGCCGACCATGGCACAGGAGGACTTACCATCATCAGCGGCAATGCCGACTTTAACCTCTCCGAGCAGGGCGTAGAGTATCACTGGGCAACGGGAGGTCACTCAGGAGAGATGGTACCCATCTACCTATATGGCGCGGGCGCAGAACTCGTAAATGGTATTATGGAGAATGCCGACCTCGGTCAGCAACTCAAGGATATTATTGCACGTTAGTGGTATCGGCCTCAATAATGGGGGCATCGGCAGCGACATCTGCATCAACCACAGCCTCCGCATCATCCACTACATCCACGGCATCTACAGCATCATCGGGGAGCTCAACAACGGGCTCCTCGATTTCGTTTACAACAGTCTCTGTTTTATCAAAACATATTGAGGTATAGTTACCCCTGTTTAGCACAGCAAACGCAACTACCGCAAGCGCAACAAGGGTGAACAACCAACCTAAAACTCTCTTTATCATCGCTTATTTCTCGTTTTTATTCAGTTTAATACGCAACTCCTTCACTGCACGCTGCAAGGTGTTGTCAATGGGATAGATGTTGTAGTAGAAACCCGATTCGTCATGCAGTGCATTGCGACCAATATAGGCACGCAACTGCGCAAGGATGACATCCTCAGCCGCAGCAATCTCCGATTCGTTGGCCTTAACGCCATTACGCTCGGCATAAGCGACAAAGTCGGACAGCAGATTGCTAGACGAGAGCAACTCATCAAGCTCATCGAGAGTCACAATCTTATCCATCTTCGCGCGGTTGCGGTCAGTGAACTCCATGGTATAGCGATAGAGCACATTTCCATCCCACACGCTACGATAGTAACTATTCGTGCCCAACGTATCAAGCGGCATAAATATATCGGGCATGATACCACCACCGCCATATACCGTGCGACCACCTACGGTCGTAAACTTCTGTGACTCATCGAAATGGATGGAGTCAGCAGTAAACATCTCGTTACGGTTAAAGCGATCGATAATATCCATGTGGTAAGCCATCTCATCACCATTGGTATAAGGGCGCTGGATTGAGCGACCCGAGGGCGTATAGTAGCGTGCTACGGTAAGACGTATTGCCGAGCCATCACCAAATGGCATCTGCGACTGCACAAGTCCCTTACCAAAGGTGCGGCGACCAATAATCAAGCCTCGGTCATTATCCTGAATAGCACCCGCCAGAATCTCACTTGAAGAGACGCTCGTCTCATCGACCAGAATAGCCAACTCGAGGTCTGTCGCTGTACCATTACCACGACTGTACTGCTTGACCTGCTCACCAAAGCGATCCTGCGTATATACGATAAGACGATTTGCGGGCAGGAACTCGTTTGCAATGAGTATTGCCTGATCCAAAAAGCCACCGCCATTGCCACGAAGGTCTATAATGATGCCGCGCATACCCTCTCTGCGCAACTTCGCTATCGCCTCGAGAATCTCGGCATGCGACGTGCGTGCAAACTGCGAGAGGCGCACATATCCAATTCTTGCATCGCGATCGAGCATAAATGCCGTCTCTATGCTATGCAGCTCGATGGGTGCGCGCGTAACCTCCATCTCAACAAGTTCGTCGAGCGAATGTCGTCTAACGGAAAGCTTAACGCGTGTTCCGCGCTTGCCACGCATGAGCTTTACCATAGAGTCCTGAGGGATCTTCTGTCCCGCAACCACACGATTGTCAATCTTAACAATGCGGTCGCCAGGGCGAACACCAGCCTCGGCTGAAGGACCCTGTGGAACGACGCTCAAAACGGTTATGGTATCTGTTGAGGCGTTAAACACGATGCCAATACCATCGAACTCACCCTCTAACGACTCATTGACCTGCGAAAACATCTTTGCGGGGATATACTCCGAGTGCGGATCGAGCTCTGAGAGCAGCGCAGGGATTGCCTTTTCGTAGATATCTTCGAGCTTGATAGGATCGACATAGTAGTTACGCATGGCGGCTATCGTCTGCAACATCTTGTCGTTACCCGCCATATACTGCTCCAAAGCTGCCATTTCGCGGGCATACTCCCTCTTGTCTACATTCGTCGTACCGTCATTCTTCGTCTGCAACTCCATAGCCATCTGCATACGACGATGCTCCGTGCCGCGACCAATCACAACACCCAACCATACGGATGAAGCAACAATAGCAACAACGGCCACCGAAGCCGCCAGAGACTTAACACCCTTACCGATATTATCGAACATACTCATCTTGTTTTCTTTCACCTCTCCATTGCAGTTATCATGCAACTACAACGCCACCATCGCCACTACTTATTCTTAAAGGTATAGGTAAGACCCACTGAGAGCATTGATGACACCTGCAACTTGGCATACTCAGCCTTATTGTAGTATAGCTGGAAATAGATCTGTGTCGAGATATGCTTTGTAGCCTTTATGTCAATTGTATTCTCCCAACGGAGCGTAGGCACAACGTGCTCATACTCTGGCTTATCCTCCGTAGGCACAAACTTCTTCTGCGATGAGATGTCCGTGATCCAACCATAGAACGAGTATGCAGTGGTGCGGTAACGCAACCAGCCATTATCACCCCATGTGCGGTCAAAGTCCAACTGCACAGAGAGACCTCCCTCATACTTAGATGTGTAACCCACGGGCACACCATAGTCCTTCGACGTACCGAGGTCGTGACGATATGTCGCACTCATCGCTGCAGGCGCAAGGTTGACTTTCAAAGGAAACTTCTCAGATGGCAACACATAGGTAAAACCGAGTGATGCATCCAAGTAACCAGGAGTCATGAAGTTAGAGACACGGCTAACGCCCTTCTGCTTGTCGCCACGCGCCTCATAGCCAGGAGCAAACTGTGTACGGAACTTAACATTGGCACCATAGGTCCAGTTCTTGACCATCGCCCACTGTGGAGCCGTAGAGAGCACAATCTCATCAACATTCTTAAACCACACACCTCTCTGCACACCATCACCAAGCTCCGTCTTCATGTTGTTATAACCAAACTTCGCAGATGCATTATTGGTAAGCGTAAACTTATTCTTTTTGTATGTGTGCAAGAAGTTCACATTAGCGAGTATTGTAATGGTGTTATCACCCGCTGCCTGCCACGACTCGCTGTATGCCGTAAGCGATCCATGAAGGTTAGCCGAGAAATCTATGGTGTTGTGCTCCTTTCGTCGTGCAATGCGATCGGCACGCAACTTAGCCTCCGACACATAGTCGGGGTCGAGCTCCTGAACCTTCATATTATTATTGAACGATGGCTTATCACCCTCGGTTTTGATATCATCCATTGATACCTGAGCCACTGCACCAGTGATACCAAATAGCGCAGCAAGAAGCGTCAAATAGATTTTCTTCATAATATTAGCCCTGTTTATAGTTTATTCTTATATTCGGATTTGTATTTACAATCGCAAATATACTAATCTTTTCTCAATTTTTCATATCTTTGCCTATGATTAAATAGTAATAACGAAAAAAAGATATATACGATGAAATATTTTGGAGCACACGTAAGCGCATCGGGCGGCGTAGAGAATGCCGTAAAGAATGCGCAGGATATAGGAGCAACAGCCTTTGCGCTGTTTACCAAGAATCAGCGTCAGTGGATAGCACCCGCACTCACAGATAGTCAGGTGGCAACATTCAAGGAGGCTGCTACGAAGGCGGGATATGCCGCAGCACAGATTCTTCCGCACGACAGCTACCTCATCAACCTCGGTCACCCCGATGAGGAGGGTCTTGCGAAGTCACGCGAGTCATTCTTCGAGGAGATGGCACGCTGCGAGCGTCTGGGTCTTGACCGCCTCAACTTCCACCCTGGCAGCCACCTCAAGCGCATCAGCGAGGAGGGCTCGTTAGACCGCATCGCCGAGTCTATCAACATGGCACTGGCACGCACCAAGGGTGTAACCGCCGTATTGGAGAACACTGCAGGTCAGGGCTCAAACCTCGGATATAGATTTGAGCACCTCGCATATATCATCGACCGCGTGGAGGATAAGAGCCGCGTGGGCGTATGTCTCGACACCTGCCACACCTTTGCTGCGGGCTACGACCTGCGTACTCGCGAGGCGTGTGACGCTACATTTGCGGAGTTCGACCGCATCATAGGCTTCAAATATCTGCGAGGCATGCACCTCAACGATGCTATGCGTCCATTGGGCAGTCGCATAGATAGACACTCGCCCCTTGGTGATGGTGAGATTGGCTGGGAGTGCTTCCGCTATATCGCCTCAGACCCCCGCTTCGACAACATTCCCCTCATCCTTGAGACTCCCGACGAGGCTCGCTGGGCAGAGGAGATTGCTACATTGAAAAAGATTGCAAACCAATAATTTACACTATTATGAAGAGAGTATTATGCCTTATCGTAGCGCTCGTGGCATTTAACGCAGCACAGGCGCAGATTGCAATAGAAAAACCATTTGCCGTGGGTGCTGACATTTCGTGGCTTCAGTCACAGGAGGATCATGGCACCAAGTTTAGTGATGGTGGCGTTGAGGGTGATGCTCTCGATATTATGCGCGACAATGGATTTAACTATATCCGTTTGCGTTTGTTTGTAAATCCAAAGTCGGAGCTTGGCTACTCACAGCGCGATGGCTACTGTGATTTGGAGCACACGCTGCAAATGGCGAAGCGCATTAAGGATGCGGGCATGTATTTCCTGCTCGACTTCCACTACTCAGACAACTGGGCTGACCCTGCAAAGCAGATTATGCCCCAGGCATGGCAGACATTCTCATACGATGAGGTGTGTGATGCTGTGTACAACCACACTAAAGAGGTACTTCTCGCCCTTGAGGCGCAGGGTACAGCCCCCGATATGGTACAGGTGGGCAACGAGGTGAGCAACGGCATGCTATGGCCCTATGGCTCTGTGCGTCACTCATTTGAGGGTCTTTGCGGACTATTGAAGTATGGTGTACGTGCCGTACGCGAGTTTGCTCCCGATGCTGAGGTTATGATCCACGTGGCGCTTGGCGGTCAGGCCGAGGAGTCGGAGCGTTTCTTCGACGCTATGGAGAAATACGGTGTTGAATATGACCTTATCGGCCAGTCGTACTATCCCGAGTGGCACGGCACATTGCAGGAACTCGAGGCAAATACCAACGCTTTAGTACTCAAGTATAATAAGCCCCTTATCGTTGTTGAGTATCGCGACCACTACCTCGATATCGAGCGTATCGTGCGCTCACTGCCCAATGGCTTGGGACGTGGTACGTTCATCTGGGAGGCTACATCACCCCAATGGGGCAAGCTCTTCGACGAAAATGGTGCAGCAACACCCGCACTTGATGATTACAACAGATAAAAGAGCAATACAATGGGATTTATCGAACTACTGTTAATCTCTGTTGGACTGGCCATGGATGCCTTTGCGGTATCTGTTGGCAAGGGTATGACACTCAAAAAGGTGCGCCCCTGCCATGCACTTACTGCAGGCGTATGGTTTGGTGTCTTTCAGGGTCTTATGCCACTTATCGGCTACTTCGTGGGTCGCAGTTTTGCGAGCTACGTTGTGAGCGTTGACCACTGGATTGCCTTTGGTCTCCTGACTATTATAGGCATCAACATGATACGAGAGACTACGAGTGACGATGCTGAGGAGCATGACAGCGACTTCGGCTTTCGCACCATGCTGCTTATGGCCATCGCAACAAGCATCGATGCCTTGGCTGTGGGCGTATCCATGGCATTTCTAGATGTTAATATTTGGATATCCGCGACAGTCATCTGCCTTGTCACGCTGATTATCTCAGCCTCGGGAGTATATCTCGGCTCGGCATTTGGCTCAAAGCTCGGCTCCAAGTCGGGCATTATAGGCGGCTTGATATTGATTGCCATAGGCATCAAGATTGTTATCGAGCACGTCTGGATGTAAAGAGTTTTAGAGCAGGTAGGTTAAAGAGTTTAAGGAAGTTAAGGAGTATAGGGAGCTTAAGGAATTTAGAGAATTTAGAGAATTTAGGGATACTCTAACATCACGATACTCACTAATTTCCTTAAACTCCTTAATTTCCCCAAACTCCCTACTAACTTAAACTATTCTCTTAACTACCGCCCCCTTTACCACTACACCAAATTTATTGTCAGAAGGGCGCCGAGTGCAACACTCGGCAAGAATGCCACCGATGGGTAGTACTTAAGCGTACATCCCATTGGTGGCATTTTTTGTTAGCGGCAGCAGATGCTGCCTTATCGTGTGAAATTTACATACACTGTGTGATATCCCACACAAACGCTCTCGAACCCTGCTGCTGCGTTGTATAGTCAATCTCGCGCACCGCCTCAAGAAGCACAGGAATCTTCTCGTCCTCGACAATTGCAAGAATTGAGCTGTTCATTGCAGGCCATGCGTGTGTACCGTAGTGAGGCTCACCATCGTGGCTGCCACGACCCTCGGTGAGTGCCCAGCGAGTGAAGCCGCGCACACCATTATCATCGAGCATCTTGTTGACGCGGTCGGTGAGTGCCTGATTGTATGATAAAAAGAATGCTTTCATTGTTACATATATTTATGTGTTATGGGGCATACGGGCAGGCATACCCCATTAACACTAATGTTTGAGATTATTTATTCTGCTTGGCAAGCTGCTGACGAATGAACTCCTCATCATGCTTGTCTTGAGCCTCCTTGCGGAGTGCTCGACGCTCCATACGACCCTCAAGCATAGCATAGAGTGAAGGCACGATAAAGAGTGTAATAAGCGTTGACATCAAGAGACCACCAACGACTGCGATACCCATAGGCTGCCATGTCTCAGAGCCCTCACCGAGTCCCATTGACATAGGCAACATACCGAGAACAGTAGTGAGTGAAGTCATCAACACAGGGCGGAGACGGCTCTTACCACCAGTGATAACAGCGTCAGAGACTGACGAGCCTCGCTCAACAAGCAAGTTCATGTAGTCCACCATCACGATACCGTTCTTGGTTACGATACCCACAAGCATGATCGCACCGATAAGGGCGATAAGTGAGAGTGGTGTATGTGTCAACCACAGAGCGATAAACACACCCGACATCGCGAAGGGGATTGTAAACATGATGATGAATGGATATACGAGCGACTCGAACTGTGTAGCCATCACGATGTAAACAAGAACGATGATAAGCACGAGCAGAAGAGCAATATCAGAGAATGCATCGCCCTGATCCTCGATAGAACCACCAAGCTCAAGTGTAAGACCTGTGGGGACATCGTAATCTGCAAGCATAGCATTAACCTCCGCAACGGCATCACCAAGCGCAACACCCGCACCCATAGAGCCCTCTACAGAGACAACACGCTGACGATTCTCGCGCTCAATCTGTGGAGAAGCGAACTCCTCGCTTACGGTAGCAACATCCTTAAGGCGAACAGGCATGCCTGAATTGCTGTATAGAACGATGTTCTCAACATCCTCCACGCTCTCACGGAACTCCTCAGAGTAACGAACAACGATATTGTACTCATCACCATCCTCACGATACTTCGTACACTCATAACCATAGATGCGGTTACGAATAAACTGCGCAGCAGTAGCAGAGTTAAGGCCGTAGTATGCGAGCTTATCGCGATCGAAGCGTACGTTGAACTCGGGCTGCAAATCCTCACGCGAGAGCTTAACATCACGCAATGTGCCCAACTTTGACATGCGAGCCTGCAAATCCTTGGCAGTAGCCATCGCAGTCTCCATATCGTGACCAAACACCTTGATGCTCACGTTACTTGCACCACCCATACCACCTTGCTGACCACCAGGGATTACCTGATACTCCTCAATCTCGGGAATTGCGGCAAGATCCTTACGCAAATCATCCGAAATATCGAAGATTGTAGGACGCTCAATCTCTGTACGACGAGGCATACGAAGGTTGAAGTTGATAAGGTGTGAACCCGTTGTCTGCATAGCAGCAAAAGCATTTGTCGATGAGTTCTCACCAGCAGATGTACTTACCATGTTGATATATGGGTACTTCTCGGCGATGATAGCATCAATCTGACGCGCTATACGAGATGTCTCATCAACATGAGTATTCTGTGGCAACTTAACACTCATTGTGATACGAGCATTATCCGATGTAGGGAAGAACTCTGTTGGCACCTGCTTGAGCAACATCAACGACACACCGAAAATAGCAAGCAACAAGAATGTAGCTGTCTTACGCCACTTGACAACAAAGCGAAGCATCTTCTCGTAGAGGTTGTCAAGCCATGTAAGGAACATATCGATAGGCTTGTAGATAATGCCGATACCCTTATATGTGTGAGCACCACCATCGAGCTTAAGCATATATGCTGAGAGCATAGGTGTAAGGGTGATTGCCGCAGTTGTAGAGATACATACCACGATGGTCACAATCCAACCGAGCTCACGGAACAAGATACCCGACATACCAGGAATCATTGTCAAAGGCATGAACACCGCCACGACAACCAATGTGGTTGCGATAACCGAGAGCCACACCTCGTTTGTAGCATAGATAGCCGCCTCCTTTGGCTTTGAACCACGCTCGATGTGAGTAGAGATATTCTCCAACACCACAATAGCATCATCCACAACCATACCGATAGCGATTGAGAGCGCCGAGAGCGAGATGATGTTAAGGGTAGAGCCTACAGCATACAAGTAGATGAAGGCACAGATAAGCGAGATTGGAATTGTCAAACAGATGATGAACGTTGCACGCCAGCGACCGAGGAAGAACATCACGACCAAAATAACGAAGATAAAGGCGAACATGATGGTCTCGGCGAGCGACTTGATGGCATCCTTGATATTCTGCGCCGACTCATAGATAGTCTCTACCTGGCAGTCGGGGGGCAATGTGGGGATAATCTCCTCCAACTTCGCCTGTACATCCTCGATAATCTGCACAGAGTTTGCACCAGACTGCTTCTGCACAAGGATACGCACACCACTTCGGCCATTGATACGCTCATCCATGGTCATCTCCTCGAGTGTATCCTTAATCTCGGCTACGTCCGAGAGCATCACAGTGCGGCCACCCTGATTAGAGATAACGATATCGAAGAGCTCACGACTGTCATCGAACTGAAGATCGGTCTTGAGGTTGAAGGTCTGAGTTCCGAGGTCGAGCTTACCAGCAGGGATGTTGATGTTCTCCGCAGCGATAATCTGACCCAACGACTCGACTGTAAGGCCGTATGCCTCGAGCTTCTTGGGGTCAACGTTTACCTGCACCTCACGCTCACGAGCACCGATAACGGCAACCGAACCGATGCCATTGATACGGTTAAGCTCGTTAACCATCTTGTCATCGAGGATTTTGTAGAGCGCATTGTAGCTCTCATCTGCCGTAACCGAGAGCATCATAATAGGCATCATTGAAGATGAGATCTTCATTACGGTAGGATACTCAACCTCCTCGGGGAGCAATGACTGTGAGCGGCTGACCACATCACGCACATCATTTGCTGCCTCCGTAAGGTCACATCCATACTCGAACTCAAGGGTAATCATCGAGACATTATCCGATGACTTTGAGGTAATCTTGTCGAGGTTATCCACCGAGTTGAGCTGATCCTCCAAGATACGCGTGATGTTTGTCTCGATATCCTCAGCATTACCGCCAGGATACATCGTGATAACACTGATATATGGAATCTCAATCTCAGGGAATTGGTCAACGCCCAGCTTGGTCATAGAGAACAAGCCAAAGACGATGACTCCTATGAATATTAGCGCGGTAGAGATCGGTTTTCGTACCGCCGATTCGTAAATTTTCATCTATATACAGGTTTTAAGTGTGTATAGGTCTTGGCACTACTCCTCGACCACGATATTCTCCACTGCAGACTCATTGTTTACAGTCACAGCCTTGCCATTCATAAGGCGTGTGAACGATGTTGTAGCCACCTCTTCGCCAGCCTCAAGGCCCTCGATAATCTCGACCATATCGCCAACACGACGACCATCGGTAACAAAGCGATAGTCTGCAACACCATCCTTGATAACATATACGTAACGCTCAGATGAACCCGACTGCTTCTGTACTGCCTTATCAGCAACCATCACGCTCTGACGCTGACCCATGTTGAAGATAGCACGCGCATACATACCAGGGCGCAAAACCATAGACTTGTTGGGGATTGTAATCTCAACGCCGAATGTACGTGTACGGGCATCGAACGCAGGATTGATGCGTGATACGACACCCTCGAACTGCTGACCTGGGTAGATATCCACCTCGATAGTCACCTTATCGCCCACCTTCACGCTTGTGAAGTACTGCTCCGATACATTAGCCTTAACCTTGAGTTTGTCAATCTGCATGATGTGCAAGATAGGCATTGAGGCAAAGAGGTCGCCATTCTCAAAGTTACGCGCTGTAACAACACCCGAGATAGGTGACTTGATTGTAGAGTTCTTGCGCAACTGCTCAACAACCTCCTTCTGAAGGTCGAGCGTATTCTTAAGCTGAATGAGCTGCTGGTCTGAAATACCGCCTGCAGCGTGTACAGGAACCATACGGTCGTAGCTATCCTGTGTAGTAGCGAGGTTGAGCTCCTGCTGCTTGAGGGTTGTCTGGTCAAGGGTTACAAGTGTCTGACCTGCCACAACCTTATCGCCAACATCTACAAGAATGCGATCGATGTGAAGACCCTGCGCAGCTGGAGTGATATCATTCTCCTTGAATGCCATAATCTCAGATGTGTATGTCTCCAAAACATCCACAGTCTTCATCTCGGCTACAACCGTCTTAACAACGATAGCCTCCTCCTCTACGGCAACACTCTTCTCTGTGCTCTGTGTGTTGTTACAAGCCACGAGCGACGCTGCCATAAACATAAACATTAAACTCTTCTTCATATCTCTTTTATCTTTTATATTTGTTATTCTGTATGTTATCGTGGTGACTACTCAATGACATCCTTACCCAATGCCTTCTCGTAGTCGTTATATGCAGCGAGATAGTCATAGATTGACTGTGAATAGCTCAACTGTGCCTGTGTGAGTGAGAGCTGTGCGCTGTTAAGCTCGAGGATAGTACCAGCACCCGCCTCATAACGAGTCAACGAAATCTCGTATGCCTTCTCTGCCTGAAGCACTGTCTCGCCATTTGCAAGCATCATTGCGCGCGCTGTGAGCAGAGTGTTTACTGACTGCTGCACCTGAAGGCGTACACCCTCCTCAGCATAGCTGCGCTGAATACGGAGCTGTTCACGCTGGTTGCGCACCTCACGAAGCTGGTTTGTCTTCTTCAAGCCCGCGAAGATGGGAATGTTGATCTGCGCACCGATAGAGATAGGATACTGCCACCAGAACTTCGACTGCTCCACTGATGGGGCACCGCCGCCCATACCACCGAGCAAGCCGCCAAGGTCAGAACGCTCCTGACCGATGTATGAAATCTGACCAAAGGCTGCTACGGTAGGCATACGTGATGCCTGGATAAGCTTCTCCTGGTGCTCCAAAAGATCGAGCTGAAGATCGAGAGTCTTAAGTGTTGTGTTGTCCTCAAGGTTAATCTCGTACTCTGCACCAAGCAATGCCATATCCTTGAAGTCGTCAAGCGAGCCAATAACCTCAATGTCAACCTCCTCGGGGATAGACAAGTACATCTTGAGCTGAAGCTTTGTAATCTCCACGCCATTCTTTATCTGCAAAATCTGAGGATCGAGGTTAGAGCGCTGCACCTTTGCTGTAAGGTAGTCATACTCCGCAGCAAGACCATTATCGTAGAGGTCCTTTGTATTCTTAACCACGCGGTCGGTAGTCAACGCAGCCTCCTCAAGCACCGAAAGTGACTGCTCGGCGAGCAATACGCTATAGTATGCTGAGCGCACCGCAGCGATAAGGTCGATGCGTGTAGAGCGAGCACTCTCAACGGCCATCTCCATCTGTGTGCGGGTCATCTTCAACTGACGATACACAGCTGGCACAAAGAGGGGCAACGATACGGTACCCGCAACATTGAATGTATTCTTACCACCAAAAGAAAGACCCTGAGCCATCTCCTGCTTACGCAACGCCAAAGAGTACTGTGCCGAAGCATCTACCTGTGGGTAGAGTGTTGCGAGCGCCTGCTTATGCACATAGTCATAACGCTCAATCTCGAGATTTGCCACCTTGATGGTGGGGTTGTCGCTGAGAGCTATATCCAACGCCTGATTAAGCGTAAGCTCCAGCTTTTGCTGTGCCTCGGCAGCCACGAGCGTACCCAAGCACAAACAGATTGTCACTAAAAACTTTTTCATCTTGATATGATTTTTATTTACTTGTTATCTTCTGTTGTTGATTCGCAAAATTCGCGCACTTCGAATTCCTATTTCTGAACTATTATAACGTTCCCAGCCTGCTATTTATTATTTAAAGTATCGTTCCGTGCAGCCATCAATTATCTTCTGACCCTCTATTGTACAGAGTCCGCGGATAAAGACCAGCAACGAGAAGGACATCAGCGACACATGCTCGCTCGACAGACTCTCATCATCGAGCGTATTTATAAGCACGCCATGCACCGAGTGGTGAAGCACATCGACGGCAAACTTAACTTTCACACTCTGCTCAAAATATCCACACTCGATACACCCCGCAACCCATCGCTCCAGGTCATTCTTCGACTTCGACTGAACATCATCCTCCAGACGCTTGTACACCGATGGGTAGAAACGGCGTATATTACGACGAATACGACCCGCTACGGGTGCCGCATCAATCATATCGCGCAAACTCACAACCATAACCTCCAATGGGTTTACCATGTCCGAAATATGTTTCATGCGACGTTCACGCGCATCCTCCGAGTAATAACGGATGCTATGATATATAAGCTCCTCCTTGTCACTAAACAACTCGTAAAGTGTTCGTTTTGAGACACCTAACTCCTGCGCGATATCATCCATGCGCACGGCTTTAATGCCCTGCTCGACAAACATTTTCGCTGCGTGATGAATAATATTCTCTCTCTGAGTCATGATAATATACTATTTTGACGGTGCAAATATAAAAAAGAAAACTCTAAAAACAAAAAAAGTTTTCAAGTTTTCTTTACAATTACTATACCTTTGGTATATTATATCGAAAATAGAGGCCAAAATACAACTATTACATGTATCTCAGCCTCTATTTGCGCTATCGCGGAGCCCTCGTCTCTGCTACTCCTCCCACTTGAGCACTACGCCCGTGCGAGAGGTGTTATAGATGTTAATGGTGTGATAGATGGTTCCATCCTCCGCCTCGTGCGTCGTTGTGAAGTGCTCGCTTGTGACATCGGCACGGTCGTGGCCACCAAAACGCTTCTCGTCAGACGAGAAGATTACGGTGTACTTACCTGGCCATGGCACATTGAGCGTATAGTCTGGAATAGAGGCTGTTGGGTGCCAGTTGAGCACAAAGAGTAAACCCTTGTGCGAGTAGACCATGGTCTTATTCTGCTCATCCATCTGATGATTATATGGGTAGCCATCGCCCAATACACCATATTTTTTGACCACATCAATCATCGCCTTGTCGAACTCGGCAAGATATGAGTAGCGCAAAAATCCATTCTCGGCCAACGACCACTGACGGCGTGCGTGCTTGTATGACCAGTTGTTACCCTCGCGTGGGAAGTCTATCCACTCGGGATGACCGAACTCGTTACCCATGAAGTTGAGGTATGCCTCACCTCCTGTGGTGATTGTAAACAGACGAATAAGCTTATGCAGTGCCATGCCTCGGTCGATAATGAGATTCTCCGATGCTCTATCCATTGAGAAGTACATCTCCTTGTCCATCAGGCGGAAAGCAAGGGTCTTATCGCCTACCAACGCTTGGTCATGCGACTCAGCGTATGCCACGGTGCGCACCGAAGGCAGACGGTTTGTCATCTCCGACCACATCTGCCAGATGTTCCAGTCGTCGTCGCTCTGCTCTTTGAGTATCTTAATCCAGTAGTCGGGCAACGCCATACCAAGGCGGTAGTCGAAGCCCATGCCACCATCCTCTGGCTTAACGCATGAGCCAGGCATGCCACTCACATCCTCAGCAATGGTGATAGCATCGGGGCGAATGTCGTGGATAAGTTTGTTTGCAAGAGTCAGGTAGACTATAGCATCGCGGTTTACGCCCTCATCGAAGAAGCGCTCACGACAGTCAAACTCCACATAACCATGATGGTGATACAACATCGAGGTTACACCATCGAAGCGGTAGCCATCAAAGTGGAAGTCCTCAATCCAATATTTAACATTCGAGAGCAGGAAGTGCTCCACCTCGCGCTTGCCGTAGTCGAAAATCATAGAGTCCCAATACTGCTGATAACCAGCACCGCCCTCCTTAGAGTAGTGATGCTTCGAGCCGTCAAGCTCGTTGATGCCCTCGTCGAAGTTTTTCACGTAGTGGGCGTGCACCAAGTCCATGATTACGGCGATGCCCAACTCATGCGCACGGTCTACCAACGAACGTAGTTCATCGGGCGTACCGAAGCGTGATGATGGCGCGAAGAAGCTCGAAACGTGGTAGCCAAACGAGCCATAGTATGGGTGCTCGGCAATCGCCATAAGCTGCACGGCGTTATATCCCGCCTCCTTGATGCGTGGCAGAATGTTGTCGCGGAACTCAACGTACGTACCAACACCCTCCTTTTCTGTTGCCATGCCGACATGTGCCTCGTAGATAAGCAACTCTCCCACCTTAGGGGCGCGGAAGTCATCATGCTTCCAGTCGTAGGGTTTCTCTATGACAAACTGTGCGGTGTAATTCTTCGTAGTCTCATCCTGCACTACGCGCTTTGCATACGCAGGGATACGGTCGCGCCAACCATTATTACCATGAATATGTAGTTTGTACAGCGAGCCATCAGCAAGGCGTGCGCCATACATCGCATCGGGCAAAAAGATACTCCAAATACCTTCGCGATTGCGCTGCAAGCGCAACTCGGTACGCTGCCAGTTGTTGAAATCACCAAAGATATAGACATCTTTGGCCTCGGGCAACCACTCTCTAAACCACCAACCCTGCATAACGTCATCATGCTGCCATCCAAAGTAGCGATGACCGTTTGCATAGTCGACAATCGTACCAGAAGACTTTTCAATATCAGCTAAGCGATTAGTATACACATCATAACGGCGCTGGATTTCACCTTCAACGGGCAACAGCCACTCATCTGCCGCAACTATGGGGAGTTTAGAATTTTGCTGTTTCATACTTTTTTGGGGTTATTTTTAGCAAAGATATAAAAAAATCTTCGTATCTTTGTCCATAGTGACATGTTAATTGAATAACAATACAACTAAATATCTATTAACTAAAAACTTTTATTTATGTTCAAAGGACACCCCAAAGGTTTGTTAGCAGCCGCCCTCAGTAACATGGGTGAGCGTTTTGGCTACTACATCATGAACGCTGTTCTCGTGCTCTTCCTGTGCTCTAAGTTTGGTTTGAGCGAGGAGACAAGCTCGATGATTTATTCATGCTTCTATGCAGGTATCTACATCTTGGCATTGGTCGGTGGTCTAATCGCCGACAAGACCCAGAACTACAAGGGAACCATCATGGCTGGTTTGATGGTCATGGCAACAGGTTATGTTGTTCTGTCAGTGCCCATTCTTGCAACCGACACCAACCAGGTATGGTTGCTCCCATTGACATGTTTGGCACTCTTTGTTATCGCATTTGGTAATGGCCTTTTCAAGGGCAACTTGCAGGCCATCGTAGGTCAGATGTATGACAACCTCGAGGCTGAGGCTGCAAAGCAGGGCGAGGAGGCTCTTAAGGCAGCTAAAGATAAGCGTGACTCAGGTTTCCAGATCTTCTACGTATTCATCAACGTGGGTGGTGTGATTGCCCCATTCGTAGCACCTTTGCTCCGCGAGTGGTGGTTGAAGGCTCACGACATGCTCTACAATGCACAGCTCCCAGCTCTCTGTCACCAGTATCAGGAGAGTGGCAACGCTACTGAGAAGTTCGTTGAGTTGGCTAATCAGTCAACAATCACCGATGCTCCTATTGCCGACATCGCAACATTCGCATCAGACTATCTTCAGGTGTTCAACGAGGGTATCCACTACTCGTTCATCGCATCTGTAGCTGCAATGCTCATCTCGTTGACAATCTTCATCTCTACACGCAAGCGCTTCCCTACTCCTGCAAAGAAGGCAGCAGCAACTAACGTTGACTACACTCCTGAGGAGCGTATGGCAGCAGCCAAGGAGATTAAGCAGCGTATGTACGCATTGTTCGCAGTGTTGGCTATTGCTATCTTCTTCTGGTTTGCATTCCACCAGAACGGTACATCACTCTCGATGTTCGCACGCGACTTCGTGAAGTCTGATAACGTAGCTCCCGAGGTATGGCAGGCACTCAATCCTCTCTACGTGATTCTTCTTACACCTGTTATCATGTGGATCTTTGGTGCTCTTGGTCGCCGTGGTAAGTATATCTCAACACCTCGCAAGATTGCTATCGGTATGGCTATCGCAGGTACTGCATACGTATTCCTTGCACTCTACTCATACATGATGGGCTATCCTTCAGCAACTGAGGCTCGCGCCGAGGGCGTAGTATTGTCTGGTCCATGGGTATTGTTCGTTCTATACTTCTTCCTTACTGTTGCAGAGCTCTTTATCTCACCTCTTGGTCTGTCGTTCGTATCGAAGGTTGCTCCAAAGCACATGTTGGGTCTCTGCCAGGGCTTGTGGCTCGGCGCTACTGCCGTAGGTAACCTCTTGCTCTGGATCGGTCCACTTATCTACAACGCAGCACCTATCTGGATCTGCTGGACAGTATTCCTCGCAGTATGTCTCGTATCAATGGGCATCATGCTTGGTATGGTTAAGTGGCTCGAGCGCGTAACTAACGCATAATTATTGTATAGACGTCGCTTAGTGCGAAGACTACTTTACGACAAGAGTGGGGAGTATGTTTCGACTCCCCACTCTTACGTTTTTAATGATTTGTATGGTCCAAAATCATTAATTTATTGTATGATAGTGTTTCATATATCAAAAATCTTCGTATCTTTGCGCCCTACGATTGTTAGTTGGATAACAAATAACAACATTATAATTTATTAACTAAAACTTTTTTTTATGTTTAAAGGACATCCTAAAGGTCTTTACGCCCTTGCCCTTGCCAATACTGGTGAGCGTTTTGGCTACTACACGATGTTGGCAGTTTTCGCACTCTTCCTTCGCGAGAACTTCGGTCTTGCCAGCGGTACTGCAGGTGCTATCTACTCAACATTCCTTGGCTTGGTTTACTTCATGCCCTTGATTGGTGGTATGATGGCCGATAAGTTCGGTTTCGGCCGTATGGTTACTACCGGTATCATGGTTATGTTCGGTGGTTACTTGTTGCTCTCTGCACCACTCGGTGGCGAGTCAGTAGCGATGATCGCTATGATGGCTGCTCTTGTTCTTATCAGCGTTGGTACTGGTTTGTTCAAGGGTAATCTTCAGGTTATGGTTGGTAACCTCTACGACGATCCTAAGTATGCTGACAAGCGTGACTCGGGCTTCTCACTCTTCTACATGGCTATCAACGTAGGTTCATTGTTCGCACCTACCACAGCAGTAGGCATCAAGCACTGGGCTGAGACAGCTCTCGGTTACAGCTCTAACGACGCTTACCACTTCTCATTCATGGTGGCTTGCGCAGCATTGATCCTCTCAATCGCTATCTACTACATCTTCCGTCCTACATTCCGTCACGTTGAGGGTGGTAAGAAGAAGGGCGAGGCAGCTCAGGTTGTTGACAACCTCACTCCAGCAGAGACCAAGCAGCGTATCATCGCTCTTTGCCTCGTATTTGCTGTGGTTATCTTCTTCTGGATGGCATTCCACCAGAATGGTTTGACCCTCACATACTTCGCTGACGAGTTCACTCAGACTACTGCATTTGGCTTCAACACTATGTTGTTCGATGTATGGAACCTTGCATTGCTTATCGTTGCTGTTTACGCTACATTCTCTATCTTCCAGAGCGAGAGTGCTAAGGGTAAGCTCTTCTCAGGTGTTCTTGCTTCAGGTATCCTTGCATTCCTCGTTTACCGCGCTATGGGCATCGCTCCCGATGCAGAGGTGAATGTTGCAGCTCCTATCTTCCAGCAGTTTAACCCATTCTACGTTGTTGCTTTGACTCCAGTTTCAATGGCTATCTTCGGTTCATTGGCTCGCAAGGGCAAGGAGCCTTCAGCACCTCGTAAGATCGCTTACGGTATGTTGGTTGCAGCTATCGGTTTCGCTATCATGGCATTCGGCTCTGACGGTCTTAACACACCTAACGAGCAGCAGCGCGCTATCGCCTTCAACAAGGCTGAGGCTTTCGCAGCAAAGTGCTACACTGTAGCTGCTGACGTTGAGGCTTTGAAGGCTGCTGACGGCAAGACTAACGCTGATGTAAAGGCTGCACAGGACTTCATGGGTAAGCTTAACGACAAGACTCGTCCTGTGTTCACAGATGTTTACAATGCACAGTGCGTAATCTTGGCAGCTGCAACTCCCGTTGTTGAGGAGGCTGCTGAGGTAATCGAGGAGGCTCCCGTTGTTGAGGAGACTATTGAGGTAGTTGAGGAGGCTGTTGCTGAGGAGACTGCTGAGGTAGTTGAGGAGACAGTTGTTGCTGAGGTTGCTGAGGTTGTTGAGACTCCTGCAGCTGAGGTAGATGCTGTTGCTGAGGCTGAGGCTACATTGGCAGCAATCAAGGCTGACACAAAGGAGGAGAAGCGCGTTTCACCATACTGGTTGATCTTCACTTACTTGATCCTTACATTTGCTGAGTTGCTCCTTTCACCTATGGGTATCTCATTCGTATCAAAGGTAGCACCTCCAAAGCTCAAGGGTCTTATGATGGGTGGTTGGTTCGTTGCAACTGCTATTGGTAACATGCTTGTTGCTGTTGGTGGTTTCCTCTGGGCTGGTATTCCATTGTGGTCAGTATGGACAGTATTCATCGTACTCTGCTTGCTTTCTGCACTCTTCATGTTCGTCATGATGAAGCGCTTGGAGAGCGTTACGAAGTAATACTCCAATCATACACGAGAAAGGCTGTCACTATTGACAGCCTTTTTTTTTGTTAATAGGTCAAGAGGAATATAGGGACTGTAGAGACCTTAGAGACCTAAGTGACGCAATTGACCTAAGAGACAATAGGGACAATAAATGTAATTATAGTCCAATGGAGACACTACACTACACAAATATGCCATAATTGAAGTACAAACCCCGTTTGTTATCAGAAGTCGTGAGATGTGGTGCAGCACAAAATAATTTATCGACAGAAGGGGTTAGATTTGGCCTATAACAAAAGAGACTACCCAGGGAGTGCATTGACGTATAGTCCACTTCCCAATTTGTTGTCAGAAGCCGTGAGATGTGGTGCATCACAAAAGAGACTACCCAGGGATAGTACTATGACGTACAGCCCTGGGTAGTCTACTTTTAGGGATAGGTCGAAGATGACCTCTTATCTCGATAAATTACAAACGCTCGAGCTTAACAGTAAAGTGACGCATCAACTCAGTCTCCCAAACGATCTTCACACCGCGAGTGATCTCGTTACGACGATCGTAAACGTTCTTCAAAGCAGCAGCGATAACGTCCATGTGGTTGTTAGTGTATGAACGACGTGCGATGCAGAGACGGAGAAGGTCAAGACCACCGAAGCGGTTCTCGCGAGTGATACGATCACGGTCAGCAAGGATGTAACCGATCTCGCAACCACGAACACCAGCCTCGAGGTAGAGCTCGATAGCCAAAGTCTGTGCAGGGAACTCCTCCTTAGGAATGTTAGAGAGAACCTTGTCAGCATCTACGAACAAAGCGTGACCACCAACAGGACGCTGGTAAGGAATGCCGTATTCGTCGAGCTTAGCAGCGAGGTACTGAACCTGCTTGATACGAGTCTCGATAGTCTCGAGCTCAGTGTTCTCATCGAGACCAACTGCCAAAGCAGCCATATCACGACCGTTCATACCACCGTATGTCAAGAAGCCCTCGAATGGGATACAGAAACGCTTAGCGCCCTCGTACCAGTCCTCGTGACGTGTAGCGATGAAACCACCCATGTTTACGAGACCGTCCTTCTTTGATGACATTGTCATACCGTCAGCGTAAGAGAACATCTCCTTGCAGATCTCCTTGATAGTCTTATCTGCGTAGCCCTCCTCACGAGTCTTGATGAAGTAAGCGTTCTCAACGAAACGAGCTGAATCGAATACAACGCGCTTGCCATACTTGTCAGCGATAGCACGTACGTCGCGAAGGTTCTTCATTGATACAGGCTGACCACCAGCTGTGTTGTTAGTTACAGTAACGATGATGAAAGGAATCTTCTCAGCGTTCTCAGCCAAAGCCTTCTCCAATTTAGCGCACTCTACCTCACCCTTGAAAGGAATCTCGAGCTGAGTATCCTTAGCTGCGTCGATTGTGCAGTCCAAAGCTGTAGCCTTACGGAACTCGATGTGACCCTTAGTAGTGTCGAAGTGTGAGTTACCAGGGATGATATCACCAGCCTTTACGAGGTGTGAGAACAACACGTTCTCAGCAGCACGACCCTGGTGTGTAGGGATAACGTACTCGAAACCTGTGATAGCGCCGATAGTATCCTTAAGCTGGAAGAATGACTTTGAACCAGCATAAGCCTCATCACCAGTCATCATAGCAGCCCACTGACGGTCGCTCATAGCACCTGTACCTGAGTCAGTCAAACAGTCGATGTAAACCTGCTCTGACTTCAAACCGAAGAGGTTGTAGTGTGCCTCCTTGAGCCACTGCTCACGCTCTGCGCGTGTGCTCTTCTTCAAAGGCTCTACCATCTTAATTCGATACGCTTCTGCAAATGGGATTTCCATAGTAGTGTAGTTTTTTAGGTTATAAATAATATTATTTTTTTATTCTTTTTATATTTCGCTAAATGCGCAAAATTTCGCTATTTACGCTTTCAGCGCTACAAAGATACGCAAAAATATAGTCAATTGCAACCCCTCAACTAATATTTTTTTAGTCTGCAATTACAGAAATAACCATATCCTTATTTATTCTCAACAAGAAGCTCCAATATCTGGATGGCGTTGAGTGCTGCGCCCTTACGAATCTGATCGGCCACACACCAGAATGTTATACCATTTTCGTTGGCAATATCCTTACGAATACGACCTACATATACGGGATCGGTACCCTCGGCAAAGAGAGGCATAGGATAGCGCTTCTGGGCGGGCTCATCGATAAGCACAATGCCCTTAGCCTCGGCAAACGCCTCGCGAACAGCCTCTACAGAGAGTGGCTCGTCAGTCTCCACCCATATAGCCTCTGAGTGTGCACGCATAACTGGCACACGAACACATGTAGCAGAGGTGTGGATATCCGAGTGCATGATTTTACGTGTCTCGAAGTACATCTTCATCTCCTCCTTTGTGTAGTCGTTGTCCTGGAACACGTCGATATGGGGGATGAGGTTGCATGCCAACTGATATGCGAATTTCTCAACCTTAGGCTCAGCGCCCTCCACAACGGCACGCTGCTGCTCCGAGAACTCCTGCATAGCTGTTGCACCTGCTCCACTTGCCGACTGATATGTTGCCACATGCACACGCTTGATGTGCGATAGTTTCTCTATAACGCCCAATGCCACGACCATCTGTATGGTTGTGCAGTTGGGATTAGCAATGATACGGCGAGGAGCATTGAAAGCATCGTCACCGTTTACCTCGGGCACTACCAAGGGTACATCATCATCCATACGGAATGCGCTCGAGTTATCAATCATAAAGGCGCCATGCTTTGTGATTGTATCGGCGTACTCCTTTGATGTTGAGGCACCTGCCGAGCATAGTGCCACGTCTATATCCTTGAAATCATCATTATGCTGCAACTCTCTCACCACGATATCCTCGCCACGGAAACGATAGCTACTTCCCGCGCTACGCTTCGAGCCAAAGAGGCGTAACTCCTCGATAGGCATTGGGTGATTCTCCAAAATACTCAGAAACTCCTGACCTACAGCACCGCTTACACCAACAATTGCTATCTTCATATTATAACTTTTTTTAAAGTGTTATACATTATATCTATATATTCATTTTCTTATCGACACCGAATTAGTCGAAGAACTCATCATCATCGCTTGACGAGGTATAGCCATCACCATCGACACTCTCCTCGCTCTCAGTCATTACCTGGTCGCAATTATAGTCTGGCAACTCCGAAGGACGCTCAAAGCGGTCACTACGAAGAACACCGAGCGAACCATCATTATAGACCTTCGTCAAGAACTTACCCGCAACAGGCAACGCCATACGCGAGCCATCGGCACTACGCGTAAAGTGAACAGCGGGCTCGTCACCACCAACCCATACACCCATAACGAGGTTGGGCACTGCACACATAAACCACGCGTCGACATTATCATTCGTCGTACCGGTCTTGGCAGCTATCTCAACATCACCGAAACCAAACTCATAAATCATACGTCGTGCCGTACCCTGCGTAACCACGCGCTGCATCATCGTAATCATCGTATAAGCCACACGCTTCGACAATACATCAGTAGTTTTTGGCGTAAACGTAGCCAAGACATTACCCTGACTATCCTCAATTCGCGTAACAAAGATAGGATCTACACGCACACCCTCATTCGCAAATGTTGAATATGCAGATGCCATCTCATAGGGGTTACTGTCATACGAGCCAATACACAACGATACAACAGGATCAATATAGCTCTTGACGCCAATCTGATGGATAAACTCCGCAACAGCCTCGGGGCGTTTAGCATGCTTCATAATCCATGCCGAGTAGTTGTTTCGGCTATTTGCCAAGCCCCAATAGAGTGGATTAACACCCGTATATTCAACATCTGCCGCCTCCTTGGGAGACCAGATACCCGATGGTGTCTCGATAGATACTGGGAGGTTAGGCACTGGTGTACATGGCGTGAGTCCGAGGTGATCTATAGCAAATGTGTAGATAAAGGGCTTTGATGTTGAGCCCACCTGACGCTTACCCTGCGATGCCGCATCATACTTGAAGTAGCGATAGTCAGGACCACCCACATAAGCGCGCACATAGCCCGAACTTGGGTCAATAGCCACAAATGCACCGCGCATAGTCTTTTTGTAGTGCACGAGCGAGTCGCGTGGCGTGATGACCGTATCGCGCACACCTTTATATGTGAATATGCGCATCTTGGTAGGCGTATTGAACGAAGCGACAATCTCACTCTCCGAAGCGCCCTCACGCTTCATCTCTCGCCAACGGTCAGTCTGCTTCATAGCCTTGTTTATCTTCTCGTCAGACTCAGCCCTTGTAAGGTCGGGGAAGAGCGAGCCACCAAGGCTTCTCACCTGACTCTCCATGCGTGGCTGCACAAGTTCTGCCATCTGCTCGGCAAAGGCCTTCTCAGCATATTTCTGCATCTGTGCATCGACAGTGGTATATATCTTCAAGCCGTCACGATAGATATCATACGTACCACCATTGGCCTTATGATTCTTATGACACCAACCCATGATTGGATTCTCGTTGTACTCCTTAAGCGCCTGCTCGTAATCCCACTCCGTATAGAAATTCTTGCGCTGAGGCTCCTGCGCCGTCATTGCGCGACGCACCATCTCACGGAAATAGGTCGCCGAGCCCTCGTTATGTGCATCACCCGCACGACGATAGTTCGACAAATCGATAGGCAACGCCTTCAGCTCCTTTGCCAGTTTCTTACTTATAGCACCCGCCGATGCCATACGGTCAATAACCGTATTACGACGCACCAAAGCCTTTGGGTTGGGCTCACCACGCTTAATGGGCGCATATGTTCCAGGTGCCTTTACCTGACCAGCAATAACAGCAGCCTCCTCAATCGAGAGATCGCAAGGCTCCTTGCCAAAGAAGTTGTTTGCCGCCGACTTAATACCGAAGTTTGAGTTAGAGAACTCCACCGTGTTGAGATACATAGCCACAATCTCCTCCTTGGTGTAGTTATGCTCAAGCTGCGTGGCAATCACATACTCCTGAATCTTTGCCACGAGCGTACCTGCACTACCCTGCATGCCCGACTTGTTCATACGCGTCTTATAGAGATTCTTTGCCAGCTGCTGGGTAACGGTACTACCACCACCCTGCTCACTCTGTCTTAGGATGATTGTTCTGATACCTGCACGCGCCGTAGCCTGGAAGTCGATACCAGAGTGGTCGAAAAAGCGGACATCCTCTGTTGCCAGGAGTGCCGCAACGATAGTTGGCAACTTGTGACCATCTATCTCAAGCCACTTTGTTCTATCAGCGGGGAACAACTCCTCGTACGACAGGTATGTACGGTTTTCGATGAAGTAGGTACCGATAATCTCACCATCTGCCGAGTAGATCTGTGTTGCGAGGTTTGTCTTTGGGTTTTCCAATTCATCGAACGAGGGCATAGGACCAAGCACCTCATGCTTAGCCAGAGTAAAGACCAACGCCAAGGCAGCAACACCCGCAAATGTGAGTCCCCACATCGCAAGAATGACCTTTGCCTTCCAAGTAAGTCTGCGTTTATTATTCTGTTTCTTCTGTGCCATATAGTTTGGTTTTATTTAATTTTCAATATTATCCGTTTCCTGCGCCCTAAAATGGAAGTCCCAGACCAAACGAGAAGTGGAACTTACCCTTCTGCTTGGGATCTATCCACACCTTGCGATATAACGAGAATGTAGCCGATATTGTTGCAGATTCGGGCATAACAAACAGATTAAAGTCCACACCAAGGTCCAAACCATAAGAGCCAATATGTCTGCGGCGCTCGATGATTGAGCCATCCACAGCACTAAAACCCTGTGTCTGGAACGAGGCATAATCGGCGCCCACATTCAGGCGCAAGCGCTTGAAATAGATGATGCCACGAATACCGCCATCGGGATACCAGACTGGAGCCTGATAGTTCAGCGACGTTGCAACGTAGTCCCTGTTTGCTATGTCATACGATGAGTAGCCGCGCGGTATAAGTCGTGATGACTTGAACGCAAGACCCGTAAGCACCATATCGGACTGGAAGCCACCGAGCGATGTCTGGTATGAGGCAGCCATCGACAACGAGTGGTGCGGAGCAAAGCCCGGTGTATAGAGTTTTCCATACAAAACCACGAGATGTCCGAAGTTTGTTGTGGCAGGGTTTTGGGCATAGTTTGCCGAGAGGACAACGCCCCATGGTGGCAAGAAATCACGATGAGCCATGCGCACATTATCCTGGAAGCCAACACCCACATTTAGCAGATGAACACCCTCAGAGTAGCCTATCGTACTGATATTAGTCACCTTACCACCCTGGATTATAATATCATCGACATTTGCCACCATGCCATTCGAGTAGTTCCACGATGTCGAGATAGCAAACTGACTTGTGTGGTAACCACGCTGAATAAGTATAGGCAGAGTGGCACCCACACCAACCGAGTAGTAGCGGCCAACCACTGGGTCATGGGTCGATATTTTTCCATTCTCGGGGTCGTAGGCAATAGCCTTATATACCTGCTGTCTACCTCCATATGTTCCGTTAACCCACAGATTTACACCGAGACCCTTATAACGCAGCGTACCCTTGAATACCGAACCCTCATTGCAGTTCCAGCCCCATGTAGCAAAGCCTTCGAGCGTTGACAGCAGGTTCTGAGTCATCACCGTAGCACCTAAGTTAAAGGCTATGGATGACTCCTCCGTCAGCGCATAGGGATCATACGACGCGGGTGCCCAGCTATGGATGTTGAAGGCATGTGCAAGGCGGCTGTATCTTTTCGACGACCTCTTTTGCGCCACGCTATCAGCTACCACACCATCATATCGCACCGTATCGAGGTTTACAACACCCCATGGGCGTACTTCAGGCAATAATATCTTTGGGGGGTGCGGAGCATACTCCACCTTTACGGCATTGCTCAACGACTGCGTAACAGGCAGATAACCTCGTCGGTCATAGGTTGTTGCCACCACCCTACCACTATCCAATGGCGCAGGCTGAAACGAACCATAGCGCGACCTCGACAAGCAGTACTCCTCACACAAAGCAAGGTCATACATGTGCAACTCATCTCGTCCCGAGGCTATTGAGCCATAGTAGAGACGACCATCCTTTGCCACAAGATCACTCAATGTGGTATATGCAGGAGTAGTCACATGTGATATACCCTCACCGTTAAGGCGCGCCACGTGCATACCATCATCATCAGTGATGAGCATATACAACGACTCTGTAACATCGTCCCATGCCAGACCATGCACCTCGTTACCATAGCTGAGCATCGTCTTTCGTGCGATGTGAGGTACGCCACTCACAACAATGGTATATCTGCCATCAGGCGTGTACTCCACCCATGCAAAGCCATGCTCCGCAGCTGGAGTTGGGTACAGCACATTATCATATTTGCGCATCTTTCTCGGCGAGCCCTCTGCGACATCCATATAACACAACTGCGATGCCACCTTCTCACCAAATAGTGCACTCTGTTGATACTCTGTCCACCACACACGACCATTGCCATCAAGCGCTGGGCGCGTAGAGACATATCCCGTATATGCCACTCTCTGCTCCTCTCCCGTAGCCTCGTCAACAATCACAAATGCCGAGGGCTTATCAAAGGTCTCCTTAAGCATCAGCACGCGGCCATCACCCATGGGCTGTGGGAATGAGTAGGTTGTATATGACTTAGGCTCTGCAACCGAGATAGGCATTGTCGTATTTTCAACATCTGCCAACGGGTCCCAATGCCTCTCCAACGTACGAAAGGTATCGAAAAAGAGTTTAGGGCGAGAACTACCATATAGTTTTCTGAGCACCAATGTATTAGACACCACCAACCATGGGCGGCGCGACGTAAGCTCCGCAACATCATCACCCATTACAGAGCCAAACACATGATAGCCATGGCGCGAAAGCAGATAACCTAAATTGTAGTGATTCGGAATATAGTCCTTATACGAGCCGCAAAACCACTTATCGAAGTGTTTATACTCATCTGCTACCGACCCATAAGCACGATAGGCCATGGTAAACGATGGCTGCAAGCCGCGACCAAAGGTCGACATCTCGGTCTCGGTCATCACAGCATCGCCCTCCATCATCCATAGCGGCATAAAGAGCAGACCTATGGTCGAGCTCTGCTGACCCAGCACATAGCTCAATGCCTTGACGATGCCACGATTGAGGTTGTTATACTGCACGGCATGGCGATACTCATGCGCCACAAGCTGCTTTGTCCAAGGCATTGAATAACCCGTAATATCGGGTGTTGAGAGGAACTCCACGCGGCGGGGCATCCACATAACCAAGCCATTAGACATAAAGTTAGAGGGGTGCACAACAAACGGAATGTACATCTGCGGATGGCGATAGCCATAGGATATATCCCTCTGCACAGCATCAAGATAGCACATCATGCGGTTGGCAATCGGTGCTGCTGTATCGGGATAAACCACACTGTAATTTGAGGCTTGCATCTGTCGCCAGCGATACGATGGAGGATCAGCGCCCCAGCTATAGTACTGCGCAACAACGCTCTCAGTGGAGAGTAACCCACAGAGAACCAAAACCATAAGCAGAACTATTCTTTTCATACGCGCGCACATGTACATATAACATGCAAATATACGAACAATTTAGGAAATATCGGGCGCGTAGTTACGATTTTTTTAGGAAGGCAAAGAAAATGGCGCTGACTCCATCGAGCCAACGCCATTACCAATTGCTAATTACTCATTACTCATTTTGTTTTAAGCCACATCCATAGCTCATGCCACGATGGTCGCTTTCCGTGCATAAAGATACCAATGCGGAAGATGCGCGCTGCAAGCCATGTGACCAAGACAAATGTTATGTAAAGCACTATCAATGAGGCCACTATCTCCCATGCCGGAATACCAAATGGGATACGAGCAATCATCACAATAGGCGAGGTGAAGGGTATTATCGATGCCCAGAATGCAAGAGGTGAGTTAGGGTCGTTAAACACCGACATCATGACGATGATAGAGAGAATAATTGGCATCATGATAATAGTGTTATATTGCTGTCCCTCCTGCACTGAGTCAACAGCCGAGCCCGCAGCAGCGTAGAGTGCCGCATAGAGCAGGAAGCCACCAACAACAAAGAGCAACAGACAACCAAAGAGCATAGCGATATAGCCCGTATCGGTTAGCGTGCCCATGATAGATGCAAGCATCATATCATTGGCAACCACGACGCTGTCACTAAAGAGCGCAGGCACCAGGAACTTCGATGCAGCGATGATGAGCAGCGCCCAGATGGCAATCTGAGTAACAGCAACGAGGGCG
Source organism: Alistipes sp. (assembly GCA_045637085.1). GTDB lineage: Bacteria > Bacteroidota > Bacteroidia > Bacteroidales > Rikenellaceae > Alistipes. The sequence continues at coordinate 36,170 of JAZTYW010000033.1, forward strand.
ATACCGAAAATCTTACCCATCATAATCTGGAAGGGCGTAGAGCTGGTCACCATAACATCAATCACGCGACTCGACTTCTCCTCGACAACCGATGTGAGCACCATCTGACCATAGAGAATCAAGAGCATATAGAGCATCATGCCGAGTAGTAGACCGAGAATATAGCTTATGCCCGACGAGGTGCTCTCCATGCTCTCCTCCTCGCCCGTGCCGTTATTCTCGTATGTCGAAAGTTCTATGTTTGTCGCTACCGAGGCGAGTATCTCTTCGAGGTTTTCGATATCGTGAGAACGAAGTTTCTCGCGCTCAACGATAGAGTTAAGTTGTTGTGATATAACCTCTTCAATCATCACCGACGAGGACTCATTCGTTATTAGCTGCACGGAGTCACGCGCCTCAATCTCCTCACCTATATAGAGCACTCCAAACAGACCACTATCCTCACCATAGATGCGGCAAGCCTCGCGCTTCGAGAGCTGACTTTGATCAACAAACATAACCTCGGCAGTGTTGGAGAGTCTTTCGGCAACAAGCCCCGAGCGATCTACAACAACAACCTGCTTTTGGTCACTCGTACCATATAGCATAAAGAGCGTGGGCGCAACCATAAGACCTATGGTAAACAATGGAGTGAGTAACGTAGCTATGATAAATGACTTTTTACGCACGCGCTCCATGAACTCGCGCGCAATAATTAGTTGCATTTTTCTCATAATAGTGAGCTTATAATGTGCCATTTACGGCACGGATGAATATGTCGTTTATTGAGGGTATTACCTCATTAATAGAGCGCAGGTCACACTGCTCGTTCAGGCGTGCTATAACCGTGCGCAGCTGCTCGTCATTGGGCACATGTATCTTCGACTCACGGTAGCCACCCACAACACCACGACTCTGTCCGAACGATGTTGCCAAGCCCATAATTGCAGAGTTAAACATCTCGTCATCAGCACGATGCACAATAGTAAAGGTATTACCGCCAGCATTGCGTCTAATCTCCTCTACCGAGCCTGAAAGCACATTATGAGACTTGTTTATCAGTGTTATATGGTCGCAAATCTCCTCGACAGATGCCATATTGTGAGTAGAAAAAATCACTGTTGCACCCCTATCACGCAGACCCAATATCTCCTGCTTGAGCCTGTCGGCATTTATAGGGTCGAAGCCCGAGAATGGCTCATCAAAGATGAGCAGCTTGGGCTCGTGTACTACCGTAGATATGAACTGCACCTTCTGCGCCATACCCTTTGAGAGATCCTCCACCTTCTTGTCCCACCAGTTAGCAATCTCAAGACGCTCGAACCACTCCTTGAGGCGCGCCTCGGCATCGCGCTTCGGCATACCCTTTAAGCGAGCAAAGAACATCGCCTGCTCGCCCACGCGCATCTTCTTGTAGAGGCCACGCTCCTCGGGCATATAGCCGATGTGAAAGACATCATCGGCAGTTATCTGCTTACCATCGAGTAATACACGGCCTTCATCGGCCAACGTGATGCGTGTAATTACGCGAATGAGTGTTGTTTTACCAGCACCATTGGGGCCAAGAAGTCCATATATAGCACCTCTGGGCACCTCCAACGAGACGTCATCCAACGCCTTATGTCCCGTATAACTCTTCGAGACATGCTCGACTGTTAAAATGTTATCCATATGTTATTCAATTAGTTAATCGGATAGATTATGTAACCATAACTATACTCATCAGCCGTCAGACGATACTCATCGTGTGGCGAGGCACCCCACGACGTGTCACCTCCCAATCCGCGCTGCGCAAGGTCAACATGAAGCACCACCTCGCGACGAGGCTCAATGTCCGAATAGTGCATCGGCTTCTTGGTCAGTCCTGGATCGAGGTCCTCCGAGCGATATGGCATGGCACTTACGCTCAATGGCTGCAATCCCTCCACACGAATGCCGCGACCACTATCATTTGTAAGCTCCAACCAGCGCACATCGGTCTTATTTCCCGACTCCTGTGGGCGCACATAGGGGAAGAGTTGCTCGTCTGTAGACTGCTCGTAGCGACCCAAGAATGCCGACTCACATCTATCCGAATAGTTCTCCCATGGTCCACGACCATAGTATGTAAAGTGTTTGTAATCAGCAGGTAATATCATACGCATACCGAAGCGAGGCAGCTCGGGGACATACTCACCATCCCTCGACCATGCCACCTCCACCTGCAATGAGCCATCTGCACGGAAGGTGTACGTCTGCGTGTAGCGCGAGGGTGCATCCACAAGGTAGAATTCGCCACGAACAACCACCCTATCGTCGTACTCCTCGACCGTAGCCCCCAATGCCTTACGACGATTTGTACGCCATACGTTTGCCGTGCGCTGGAGCCCCTCGCCCCAGTCGTTATCTGTCATTGCGCGCCAGAACCATGGCTCGGGCAACTGCGACATAACATCCCTATCTCCAGCAACATATCGGACTATATTTCCACTATTTGTATTGAACAATATGCCCACATCACCCGCATAGGCAACCAACCAATCCTCACCTCGTTCAACCTCTATCTTACCCTCAGGCAACGCATTGTTGAAGTTGTATGGTCGAAGCACAAACTGCTCCTCGGCAACGATGTGCCCCTCGTTGAGTAGTTCGGGCTTCTCTTTGCAGCAGGCATATACGGTCAGTGTCCACTCGTCAAGCGAGTCGTCGGTGGCATAGTCGATAGCAATGTCCACGCTCTTACCCACAGGGCATCGAGGCAACTCAACACCCTCTACTACAGTTACATTCTCGCCATTACGGCTTACATTATAGCAAATATAGAATTCCGAAAGGTCTGTGTCGTGCATATTATTATATACACGTAACACACCCTCGCCCACAAGCTCGAACTCAATATTCTGATAGACCTTGCGCACCTCCATAAGTCCTGGGTGAGGCGTGCGGTCAGGCGATACGAGGCCGTTGCAGCAGAAGTTCTCGTCGTGGGTGTACATCCACGCGCCGAAGTCACCGCCATAAGCCCAGTAGTGACGACCATCACGACCCACAGCGTCGATACCCTGGTCTACCCAGTCCCATATAAAACCACCCTGCATGTGTGGGTGTCCCTCCATTACGTCGAAGAACTTGCGGAAGTTACCCGTAGAGTTACCCATGGCGTGGGCGAACTCACACATTATGTATGGTTTCTTGGCATCGGTGCGCTCTGCCCATGCCTTGAACTCATTGAATGGGGGATACATCGGACAACTGATGTCGGTATGAGGACCACTGTAGCCCTGCTCGAACTGCACGAAACGTGTTCTGTCGCGCTGGTGTATCCACTCATACATCTCGCCATATACCTCGCCATCGCTACTCTCGTTACCCATAGACCAAAGAATTACCGAGGGGTGGTTCTTGTCGCGCTCGACCATCGACTTCACGCGGTCGTGGTGCGCTGCCTTCCACTCCGCACGGTGTGAGGGGTGGAACTCGGGGTAGTCAGCGGCATAGCCCGTACCGCAGCCATGCGCCTCGATATTAGCCTCATCCACAAGCAATATACCATACTCATCGCATAGGTCGTACCACTCCGTAGGCTGAGGGTAGTGGCTCGTGCGCACGGCATTGATGTTGTAGCGCTTCATAAGCTCGATATCCTTGAGCATAAGCTCGCGCGTTACCACATGACCCGTTGCGGGGTTATGCTCATGGAGGTTAACACCATTTATCATCAGGCGGCTGCCATTAAGTAGAAGCTGCGCATCCTTTATCTCCACCTTGCGAAATCCTGTGCGGCACGATGTGGCTTCAACCACAGCACCCTTGGCATCCTTCAGCGTAACTACGGATGTATAGAAGTCTGGGTGCTCATGACTCCACGTCTTGACATTGGGCACCTTGAAACGGAAGGTCACCTCACGCTCTTCTGCCACTGTCACACTCTGCGCGATGTGCTTTACAACCTTGCCACCCGCATCATACAACGACAGTTCAACTCTACCGCTAAACGGCTTAGTGTCGGCGTTATCTATCTCTATTGTAGCCTCGTAGAGACCACTCTTATAGCTCTTATCCAAATCTCCAATAGCAAACATATCGGCTATGCGCACCTTGTCCACAGCATATACCTTTACGCCTCTGTCGAAGCCCGACAAGCGCCAGAAGTCCTGATCCTCGAGGTAGGAGCCATCGCACCAACGGTAGCCCTCGATAGCAAGGAGGTTGCCACCTCGCTTGACGTATGGCGTGATGTCGAACTCCACAGCAGTCTTGGTGCCCTCACTATAGCCCACCTTCGCGCCATTGAGCCAGATGTGCATCGCTGCCAGACCCGACTCGAAATGAAGGACTATACGGCGACCCTCCCACTCTGCGGGGATGTCGAACTCGTGGCGATAGCATCCCGTAGGGTTGTCATCGTGGGGGATGTAAGGCGGATTCTTGGGGAAGGGGTAGTTTACATTAGTATATATAGGATAGCCATAGCCGTTAATCTCCCAGTTGCCAGGCACGGGCATCACGCCCCACGCCTTGTCGTCATAGTCCACACCCCAAAACTCCTCGGGTGCCTCGGCAGGCGTAGCACTCCAGTGGAAGCGCCACTCGCCACTTATATCCTTTACGAACGAGGACTCACCGCGCGCCAATGCCTCCTCCGCAGAGGGGTATGGCACAAGCGTAGCACGCGCGGGAAGCTTGTTCTCGGCAAACATCTCGGGATTCTCCCAATAGGGGTCTTGCGCCATAGCTGCAGCGGCAACCAGCACAAATATAGCAGTCAGCACTCTCTTCATAGCTTACTTCAAAATTAGGTCATCAACTCTGATTTTTGGCACATAGTGCACACCCTCGCTACGGTAGTAGGTCAACGAGTCACCCTCGCTGCACTCAACCAACTCTATGCGCTCTGCGGGGCGGCCTATCGCAATGACAAGCAGTGGGTCGTACTTCAATGCGAGAGCCTCCTTAATCTCGGCATGGTCGAAGGCGCCGATACAGATGCCTCCCAAGCCCATCTCCGTAGCCTGTAAGAGCATCGACTGCGCCACGATGCCAAGGTCCACACTTACATAGTGACTATCAGGCACGGTCGAGCAGATGACAATAAAGGCATTAGGTTCTGTACCCTCAAATGGAAGGTGCAGTTCGGGCAGCGCACCACCAAGGCGTATGTGCTTCAATACTATTGCCGCCTCGTCGCTAAGCACGGGGCGAAAGCGCAACACCTGCTGGTTGCGTGCCGAGGGGCATAGCGTCGCCACCTCAATTATGCGACGTAGCTGATCGGGGCGCACCTTGAACGATGCGTCGTAGCCGCGGTAGCTGCGGTTAGCCTTGAGCAACCTGTTTAGTGTCGCCACGCGCCTTTTTGTGGGCTGCTGGTTGCGATAGTCCTCCATACGTTTCTCGAGATAGTTGTCTGCCATAGGGTCTTGATTTTACGACTGTCATCCTGAGTGCAACGAAGGATCTCCTCGACGAGTGTGTATTGTGTTTCGTTGTCATTAGTCGGCTTTGAGGAGATTCTTCACTAAAGTTCAGAATGACATACTCTGTTACTTCTCTACAAAGGTAGTATTTTTTTCAAAGACCTCAATAGGGAATTTAGAGAATTTAGGGAATTTAACGAGACACATCCATAAGTTCACTAAACTCCTTAAGTTCCCTAATTACAAAGAAAGGGGCTGTGCAAACATTTGCACAGCCCCATATATGGGGGTTAGAAAACCCTAACCTAAAGGTCTAAGATTAGCGAGCAAGAATCTCGTCTGCTGCCATCTTAACAGGCTCCTTTGAGAATGTCATCTCAGACACACGCTGAGCCTTCTCACCCTTCTGGCTGAAGAGCTTATCTGCATCAACCTCATTGTAAACGATGCTCTGGAGGTTAGGGCCCTCGTTCTGGCTCTGCTGGTAAGCATCCCACCAGTTAACATAGTTCTGAGCGTCGCCACAACCGTCGTAGTTAGGCTCAATCCACTCCTTGTAGAGCTTAGACATCTGACCGTCAGCATCGAATACGATAGCTACGAACTGATACTTACCACCGAACTCAAGGAATGTGTAAGTGTGAGTGATAGGCATTGAACCATACTGGTTGATTGACCATACAAGACCATCGATGTACTGCTGATCGTTGTAGTACTCGCTCTCTGAACGGCCAGTCCAGTTGTAAGTCTCAAAGAAGTAATCACCATGGTTCTCATCGCTGAATGCTACCTCAATTGGGAAGATTGCAGAGCCAGCGTAGTTAGCCAAGTACTCATAACCTGCGTGATTTGCGAAGTCTGAAGCATCGTAGTAGCCACGATCAACACGCTCGATAGATACGCTACCGTTGAGACCCTTAGTCTTGAATGTCTGAGTAAAGATCTGTGAAGTAGTTGCGATACCACCACGTGAACCGAATGCGTAGAGCACATACTCAGTCTCGGGCTCGAGGTCGATTACGTTTGTAGAAACGTTACCGCTGAGTAGGTTGTAATCCATGTTATAGATGAGGTACTGCTGACGCTCGGCATCGTTGCTGCCGTATGTAGCCCAATCAGAAGCCTTCTGCCAACCAGCAACATAGTAGTCATCGTTAGTTGTAGTGAACGAGAATGTTGCAGTGCGTGAAGTAAGTTTGCTTACAGATGGAGTAATCACGTTATCAGACATCTCTACGTCACCTGTAGTAAACTTAACGAGTTTAGGAGTTGAGCAGCAGAGACCATTCTCCTCCATAGCAAATGCGAAGAGGTAGTACTCACGGTTAGCCAAAAGCTCGAACTCGAACTGGCTCTTAGGAGTACCATCAGGGTTTGTACCAGCGCAAGTAAAGTTTGCAATGATATCAGCACCAGACATATCCTTCATCATCTCCTGAACTGCAACAGACCACCAATACTCAACCATGCGCTCCTCAGAGTTTACGAAGTCCAAAGATGCGATATAGTCCTCAACGAGTGATGCCTGAAGAACATCGAAGTAGTAGTCACCAGTGTAGCCAACGGGAGTGATGTCAGCTGCAACCATACAACCATCAACAATCTCGTAGTTCATATTGAAATCTACCTCTTTCTTCTCGGGCTTTGCAGTCTCAACAGTGAAGAATGTTACATCAGAAAGCAACGCACCTGAGTCGTAGTCGAAGTAGTAGCAGTAGAATGTGTAAGGCACACCTGAAGCACCGTTAGAGACTGTAATACCACGCTGGTCACCTACCTTACAACGCTCCTGCATGATCTGTGCAGCAGACATACCGTAGAACTGACCCAACCATGCGAAATATGCAAGGTCATCCTCATAGTAGTCCTCACCAGTCTCGAAGCCTGAACCAACAATGTAGTCGGGCGACGCAGACATCACGATGTAGGGCAAAGTCTTGTTCTCAGGAATTACATCAACTGTATAGTCGAAGTAAGTAGCTGTAACGTTCTCCAAAGCGAAGCCAGCCTTAACAGCAGCACCCTGCTTAACTGTGAATACAACATCATCAGCATAACGATACTTAACAGTTACCAAACACTCACGCTCTGCGTCAGTTGGGTTAGCCTCAACAGTGAACTGAAGAGCACCTGTGATACCATAGTTGAAGTCCTTAACCCATGACTCAGCTGCCTCAGCAGAGATCTTCTCAGCCTTGTGAGGATTCTCACCCTCACCATTGTACTCGATTGTGTACTCGAGGAAGTATGAACCACCTGCAAGGCTTGCAGAAACAGAGCTCTTACCCAACTTGATTGTACAATCCTTCTCTACGTTAGGCGTAGGACCATCGGGACCCTCAGGAGTCTCATGACAGCCAACTGCGAGCGCCAAGCAGAACACAGGCATCAAAGCCCAGATAAAATTCTTAATAGTTCTCATAGTTTGTTTTATAAATTAGTGTTATTGTTTATTTATTCTCATCCTGCTACGTTTCAAGTCGTATTTCTTTAATTTTTTTATAAAAAAACACTCCTTCAAGTCGCAAATATAATAATAAATTGCAAAACATAAAGCATACAACGAGAAAAAATCAAATTTTCGTTTTACAGCACACAAAAAAGGCGGAATGACACAATCATTCCGCCTAAAAAACTGCACTCCAAACAGCCTAATTGCCATGAATCTTTGATATTAGCTCATCAACAGGGCGCTTGGTGCTGCTGTTATAGTTATACATGAAGGGCTCCGACACCCACATATCACTATAGTTACCCTTGTAGTCCATGACTACAGCACACATAACGTAGAGCGTATCGTTCTCTCCCGTAAGGAGCTGCGTCGTCTGACATGGATAGCTCACAAGGTCTGCGAATATCGCATCTTCGCCATACACAGAGAGCTCCTGTGCGCTATAGATGCAGTAGAAGAGATCCTGCGAGGGCTGCTCGGTGATAATCTCCGCCCACATAGCATACCAGCCCATGGTCTCAAACATACCATAGTTATAGTAGTAGTCGGGATCGTATGCCTCAAGCTCAGCAAGGCTGTATGGTCCATCGAAATCTACGCGCACAACGCTATTCTCGCACTCACTTGCGGCATCTGTTGTGAAGTCGTAGCGGAAGAGGTCCGTAGTAACCACGCCACCATAGTAGCCATAGGCGAGAATAGAGTACGATGTCTCGGGCTGCAAGGTGTTCAAGTGGCTAAATATCTCACCCTGATATGTATCCATCGCGAAGTTGTCGTTCAACCATGCAATAATCTCAGCATTAGAGCTCTCGGGAACCTCACTGAAAGGCACGATTGCTACGGTGTAATACTCGTTGGTTGAGGGCGTTACTGTAATATCAGCCACACGCACATACTTGTTCTCAACCTTGATATCGAGAGTCATATTCGAAGCTCCGATTGCCTCGGTCGTAAAGTTTACGACCTGTGGTTTGGAAACAACCTGTGGCATGCCGTCAACCATATCCACGGCGTAGATTACCAAAGCGTAGTTTGTATCGCCCTTCAACAGCTCGCTATACTCCTCGTGTCCCTGGAGACACATGAGTCCGATAATCTGATCGGGGGCATAACCCGATGCCATAAGCTGGCTCATCATGTCGAGCCACACGCTTGAGATGAGCTTAGAATAGTCCTCATCTGCGGGCGTATTGCGATACATGTAGTCTCCCTCCTCATATACTGTAAGGTAGTAGTAACCCTCCCAGTTCTGAGGTGTGATGCTATATGTGGCGTTAGGACCATTGATATCCACATCTACGTCGAAATCTACCTCGGTAAGCCCCTCGCTCTCAAGTGTAATCAACTGATATGCAATGGGTGATGCCAACCAATAGTCGCTGTTCTCCTCGTTGAACTCGATAGCATAGACATAGAGCACATACTCCTTGCCGGGCATCATACCTGTCCAATCAATGGAGTACTCGCCCTGGTATGCAATGTAGTTCATAAGGAAGAACTCCTTGAGCAGCGGAGCCTCCCACTGCTGGGCAAATGCCATGTAGTAGTTGTAGTCATCCATGAAGAGCTCCTCGGCGGTTGTAATCTGCGCCGAGAGGAAGTAATCAACCTCAGCCATATATGCTATGTAGGCATAGTCTTCGTTCGAGGGCGTGATTAGCGTAGTGCAAGTGGTTGATGTAGAGTCAGTAATGCTCATTTCAAAAGTAATGGCATCAAACTGCAACTGCGACACTGTGATTGATATATCACTCAAAGTGGGATACTTTACAGATATTCGTCCTGTACGCACATCGGAGTTATTGTTGCGCGCAACCTTGAAGCTAAGCTCTCCGTTCGCCACCTTTACATCGCTAATCCACTCGGCGCGTGTTTCAGCAACGATGTCTATACCCGCAAGTCCGTTGACAATTGTGTAAGGCAGGGTATAAACGCCCTCCTCGTATCCAACCTCAAGGGTGTTATTCGTGATACTCTCAAAGGTAATTGCCATCTCGGTATTTACCTCATCTTGTGTTCCACTCTCCGTACATGCACTCATAGTGAGGCCCGAGAGAAGGATTGCTGTTAGTAGTAGTTGAAGTTTTCTCATGGTAAAAAACGTTATTTCTTGAGCAAAGATATGATTTTTATCGTCAATATGCAAATGTTATACTATTATTGATATATTTTTGTGTGAATGAACCGCTTTGCACGCAGCAAAAAGTTTTAATTCTCTTTTTTCTATTTTTGAATATTACGCAACCATAAATTAAAAAATATTTATACCTTTGTCAATTATTTTTTCAGATATAGATATGGAATATTTAATTCTTATAGCATCGCTTGCACTAATCATCATTGGTGCAATGTGGCTCACCGATGGTTCGGTGGCATTGGCAGCACGCTTCCGTGTGCCAGAGTTTATCGTGGGTCTTACAATCGTAGCAGTGGGTACATCTATGCCCGAGCTTACGGTAAGTTTCATCTCGGCACTTAATGGCGAGAGCGCTATGGCTATCGGTAATATTGTGGGCTCCAACATCTTTAACATCCTGGCAATCCTCGGCGTGTGTGCGGTATTTTCGCCCATACTCTTCACAAAGGCAAATATCCGTCGCGACATACCTATCTGCATAGCAGCGACACTGGCACTCGTGGCTACAACACTCATCAACAACGACATATCTCGCATCGAGGGCATGCTCCTGCTCCTGGGCTACATCACAATGATTGTGTTGATGATACGCGCCGAGAAGAAGAATCAGCCACTAACCCCTACACCAACCGAGAGCACCGAGAGTGCAAAGCCCATGCCCGCATGGCGAATACCCGTGTGGATTATCCTCGGATTGGGAGGTCTTATCTGGGGTGGCGACCTCTTTGTGGATAGCGCCTCGGCAATTGCCCTTGCGTGGGGTGTACCCAAGTCAACAATCGCCATCACACTCGTAGCGGGAGGTACATCACTTCCAGAATTGGCATCGAGCCTCGTGGCGATATTCAAGGGTCGTGCATCTTTGGCATTGGGTAACGTACTCGGCTCAAACATTGCAAACATACTCCTTATCCTGGGTGTTTGCGGTTCTATCACACCTCTCTCAATGGGTGATGTGACCATGATCGACATCTATGTTGCGGCAGCCGCAGCAACCCTTGTTATGATCTCGGCACTCGTCATCGGTCGCGACAAGATGACACGTTTCGAGGGTGTAGTATTTCTCTTATGCTACGTAGCGTATATCTACTACCTCATTACAAAGTAATGATATACAATGAAAAACTCTAACGCGAACATACGCATTGCAGGCTTCACCCTCGCAGTCATCCTTGGCGTTATCGGCCTGGGGTTCATTCCGCCATTCAACCTCTTCGGCATGGAGTTCGTGCGCATAGATATTCTCTCGGAGCTACGTGCAGAGGAGCAGGCGGCAGAGGAGTTTCACGCTCCCGACTTTGAACTTCTGGACGAAGAACTTGCCGTTAACGAGGCACTGGTATGCGACGTGGACACCATTGCAGAGCCTATTCCCGTGCGTTATGAGTGGATAGTAAGCGAGGCTCCAAAACGCCACGCAAAGCGACTCCACAGCGACGACTTCAAGCCCGCCAGCATGGATGTTCTCGACTTTGAGGACTTCGACACGCTGGCAACGACACGCCTCGACCACTTTATCGAGAAGTTAGCCAATGGTGAGAGCGTTCGCATCGCCTTCATGGGTGACTCATTTGTTGAGGGCGACATCCTTACGTGCGACCTGCGCGAGGAGCTTCAGAACCGCTTTGGGGGTCGTGGCGTCGGTTTCATACCCGCCGACATACCATTTGCGACTGTTCGCAAAAGCATCAAACGCACATCATCCAACTGGAAGACCTACAGTGTCATGAAGCGCAAGGAGGCCTCGGAGAGTGTGCGCGAAAGATTCTTCGTCTCGGGCTATCTTGCCGAGGGTAAGGCCGGAGCTACAACTCGCTGGCAGGCTACAGATGCCCACCCCTCACTTGACTCTTGTTCCGTAGCACGCATCATGCTTATCAGCCGCGACACCAGCCGCATGGAGGTCATACTAAGCGACTCATTACGACAGGAGTTTACTATTGCAGGCGACGAGCGAGTACGCGAAATATATGTCGAGGCACCTGCCGATGACATCCGTATACGTGTTACGGAGGGTAGCATAATCTGTTATGGTGCTTCGTTGGAGGATAATGGTGGCGTAATAGTGGATAACTTCTCGGTGCGCAGCAACAACGGACACGCCATCTTCGGCACGAGTGCTACGGTAAACCGACAGATAGACGATATGCTTGGTTACGACCTTGTGGTATTGCAGTATGGACTAAATATCATGCAGAAGGGACAGCGCGGATATAGCAAGTATCGCGACCAGTTGCGCGACATGATAGCATACGCCGAGCGATGCTTCCCCAATGCCTCGATTGTAGTGTTGGGTGTTAGTGACCGCTGGGTCAAGAATGAAGAGAGTGGTTCATACGAGCCTATTGGCTCTGTCGATGCACTCACATCATATCAGCGTGCCGCGGCAGATAGTTGCAAAGTTGCCTTCTGGAATACCTCTCAGGTGATGAAGGAGCTTGGCGGCATGCCCACATTCGTATCTAACGGCTGGGCAGCCAAGGACTATACACATATCAACTACGCTGGTGGCCGCCGCATTGCACGCGCATTTGCGGAGTCTATCCTACTGCGCGTATATAAGAAGTTGTACGCCGCAGAGGAGAGTGCCCGCATCGAGGCGGAGCGCATCTACATGCAGCGCATGATACGCGAGCAGGAGGCGCGCGAAAGACTTGACAGCCAGATCAATGCCATCAGCCCCATCATCGACTCTATATCGTGGGGTGACGTTATGGCAACGGATGACGAAATTGCAATTAGCGAGGAGTAATGATGGAGTTTCTGAATTTTGACGAGACAGTATGGCAGCGTGTGGTGTCGCTCTTGGAGTATGACCCCACCTCACCCCTTACGCTCTCAACAGGCTTTTTCCTCTTCGCCCTCTTTGCATTTTCGGTTGGATATATCATCATCAGGCGTCGTCCCAATCTTCGCACATGGTATGTAACACTCTTTTCTATATATTTCTACTACAAGCTATCGGGGTTGTACATCCTGTTACTGCTGTTTGTAGCACTTAGCGACTACATCATAGGAAGGTGCATATCCCATCGCAACAATAATATTAAGAGTACCCGCGGACTGGTAGCACTAAGCGTTACTATCAATGTAGCCATATTGGTATATTTCAAGGCTACGGGCTTCTTCGTTGGGGTGTTGGACAACCTCTATGTCGATGGAGTGCTCAACTTCGAGGGTGTGGTTGTTCCCGCGGGAGTATCCTTCTTCGTATTCCAGTCGATAGCCTATGTTGTCGATATATCGCGTGGCACGATTAAGCCCCTAAGCCGCTTCATGGACTATCTCTTTTTGTTGTCCTTCTTCCCGAAGATGTTTCTCGGTCCCTTGGTCAAAGCCAAGGACTTTATTCCTCAAATTGAGGCACGCGACAACACCGTTTCGCGCGACGACTTCGGACGTGCCGTTACACTCATTGCCGGAGGTCTGCTGAAATATGCCGTCATAGCCTCGGCACTCGGTGCGCTATTTGTAAATCCTGCGTTCAAGGGCGAGTTGGGCGATAGTGGCGTTGTGGCGCTGCTTGCCATCTATGGCTTTACGATGCAGATATACTGCGATTTCTCGGGTTACTCCGACATCGCCGTGGGCGTGGCGCTCATGATGGGCTTCCGCTTGCCCGACAACTTCGATGCGCCCTACAAATCAGCCACCATCACAGAGTTCTGGCGCCGCTGGCACATATCGCTCTCGACATGGCTTAGAGACTACCTCTATATAGCCCTCGGAGGCAACCGCCGCGGCTCGCTGCGCACATACATAAACCTCTTCCTCACAATGGTACTCGGAGGCTTGTGGCATGGCGTTAGCATCTGTTACATGGCGTGGGGCGTGCTCCATGGCTTAGCACTCGCTCTTCACAAGATATGGCTCAAGATTATCCCCTGGGCAAAGAAGACCGGCGCAGAGATGCACCCTATCATACGCTTCGGCGCTACGCTTATAACCCTACATATCGTTGCCTTCGGCTGGTTGCTCTTTGCCTCGGCACAACAGAAGCCCGCATTCGGTGAGGATCTCGCCCTCTGCCACGATATGATAGACCGCATTGCAAACAACTTCCATCTTGCGGACATCATGCCCGCAGTCGAGACCTCGGGTGTGGCAATAGCCATCATGTGCATAGGCTACATCATGCACTACCTCCCCAAGCGTCTCAACGGCACAATTCAGCGCATGGTTACTCGCTCGGGATTTGTGGGGCAGTGGTTGCTTATCGTGTCGGTAATATGGATTGTTATGCAGTGTAGCGCGATGCTCCTGGCCGAAACGGGCGTAGCAGCAGGACTGCCAATGTATGCCGATTATTAATCCTGAAAATAATAGACTATCAACATGAACAATATAACATGGGACTGGGGACTCTTCGAGTTTCTCAACTTCGACGGCCCAGCATGGCTTGACAGCACAATGACAAAGGCTTCGGGCATGATGGTGTGGATACCACTCTACGTGCTTATTATATATTTGGTATGGCGACGCTACTCGTGGCGCGGCATCATAGCATTTATCGTGGCTCTGGGCGCAGCCATCCTCATTGCCGACCTCGTAGCCGGCATCTTCAAACATCAAGGTCCACTCAAGGATTTGTGGGCATCGTTTCCTGCACGTCTGCGTCCTATGCACACCCCTGAGGGTATCGACTTCGCAACAAACGGATACTACACCAAGAACCTCTACGGCACCGTATCGGGACACACCTCGACAATTGTTGCCATAGCCCTGTTGTCATCCGTCGTTGTACGCCGAGAGTGGTTCACCGCACTGATGGTATGTGTGACCCTGCTTATCTGCTACTCACGCATATACCTTGCGTGCCACTTCCCACAGGACATACTCCTCGGCGCCACTGTTGGCATTGTTGCAGGCTTGATTGGAGTGACAATATTCAGATATGGATTGCTATTAGGAAAACGCAACTGAAAATAGGCAAAAGATGCGTTGTAGATAGCTACAGCGCATCTTTTTATTTTTTGTGGATAAGATGTCGAAAAATAGTGACTCAATTATAGGCCTTATCACATAAAAAAACACGAATTTTGTACACTCATATTGCACACTTTTTAGTACCTTTGTGCACTTTCTTTATGAAAGCGTATTGAACGAGAAAAATAATATAACAACATACACTATGACTCAAAACACTAATACAGAACAGCTTAACACTGTAAAATACGAAGATGCAGTAGCAGCATCAAAGGAGTATTTTGCAGGTGATGAACTTGCCGCACAGGTATGGGTGAGCAAGTACGCCTTGAAGGACTCGTTCGGCAACATCTACGAGACCTCGCCACGCGATATGCACAACCGTATCGCACGCGAACTCGCCCGCATCGAGAACAACTACCCCAACCCATTGAGCGAGAAGCAGATTTTTGAGCTTCTCGACCACTTCCGTTATGTCATCCCTCAGGGTGGCCCAATGACAGGTATTGGCAACAATCTTCAGGTGGCATCACTCTCTAACTGTTTTGTTATCGGTCATAAGAATCCTGCAGACTCATACGGCGGTATCTTCCGTATGGACGAGGAGCAGGTGCAGCTTATGAAGCGTCGTGGTGGCGTAGGTCACGACCTCTCACACATCCGTCCTACTGGCAGCCCCGTATTGAACTCAGCACTCACCTCAACAGGTATCGTGCCCTTCATGGAGCGCTACTCGAACTCTACACGCGAGGTAGCACAGGATGGTCGTCGTGGCGCATTGATGCTCTCATTGCTCATCAAGCACCCCGATGCTGAGCGCTTTATCGACGCAAAGGTTGACACTGGCAAGGTGACTGGTGCCAATGTATCTATCAAGGTGGATGACGACTTTATGCGTGCTGCATTGGCGGGTGAGTCATACCGTCAGCAGTTCCCTGTAAATAGCGACGCTCCAACCTTCACTCAGGATATCGACGCAAAGAAGCTTTGGGCTAAGATTATCCACAACGCATGGAAGTCTGCAGAGCCAGGCGTACTCTTCTGGGATACCATCATCCGCGAGAGCGTGCCCGACTGCTACGCTGACGAGGGCTTCCGCACAGTATCTACAAACCCATGTGGTGAGATTCCATTGTGTCCCTACGACAGCTGCCGTCTCTTGGCCCTCAACCTCTTGAGCTATGTTGACGCGCCATTTACCAAGGAGGCAAAGTTCAACTTCGACCTCTTCAAGCAGCATGTTGCTATGGCTATGCGCCTTATGGACGACATCATCGACTTGGAGCTCGAGAAGGTGGAGCTTATCATCAACAAGATTGCTTCAGACCCCGAGGATGAGGATGTACGCCGCGTAGAGCTTGAGCTTTGGAAGAAGATCAAGGATATGGCACTCAAGGGTCGCCGTACAGGCCTTGGCATCACTGCCGAGGGCGATATGTTGGCAGCACTCGGCTTGCGCTACGGCTCAGACGAGGCTATCGAC
This sequence comes from Alistipes sp., assembly GCA_045637085.1. Classification (GTDB taxonomy): domain Bacteria; phylum Bacteroidota; class Bacteroidia; order Bacteroidales; family Rikenellaceae; genus Alistipes. The sequence goes on from JAZTYW010000033.1 coordinate 52,546, forward strand.
TTCACCGTAACCGTTCACAAGACTCTTGCAGTAGAGGCATATCGCGCATCAACCATGATGGCTAAGGAGCGCGGCGCATTCGGCGTTTACAACTTCGAGAAGGAGCAGGGCAACCCAATGATCGAGCGTATCTGCGAGGCAGCACCCGAATTGCGCGAGATGATGAAGGAGCATGGTCGTCGTAACGTTGCTATGCTTACCATTGCACCTACAGGTACCACATCGCTCATGTCACAGACAACATCAGGTATCGAGCCTGTGTTCCGTCCTGTGTACAAGCGTCGTCGCAAGATCAACCCATCGGACAAGGATCAGGTTGCATCGTTCGTAGATGAGACAGGCGAGAAGTTCATCGAGTACTACGTATACCACCACCAGTTTGTAAAGTGGCTCGAGATTAACGGCTACGACACTACTAAGCTCCAGAGCATCAGCGAGGAGGAGCTCGACAATTGGCTCAAGGCATCACCATACTACAAGGCTACTGCCAACGACATCGACTGGGTGGCAAAGGTTAAGATGCAGGGTGCTATCCAGAAGTGGGTAGATCACTCTATCTCAGTTACCGTAAACCTTCCAAACGAGGTTACCGAGGAGCTCGTGGCTGATGTATATCGCACAGCATGGGAGAGCGGCTGTAAGGGTATCACCGTTTATCGTGACGGTTGCCGTGATGGTGTATTGCTCGACCTTAAGTCTAAGGATAATAATAAGAAGTCATGCTCTGATAGCAACAGCATGCGCAGACCAGAGTCTATCCCTGCGGACATCGTTCGTTTCAAGAACGGCAAGGAGGACTGGATTGCCTTCGTAGGTAAGCAGGATGACCGTCCATACGAGATCTTTACTGGTAAGATTGAGGAGGATGCTATGTACATCCCCAAGACAATCACTCATGGCCACATCCTCAAGGTTACTGAGGCTAACGGCTCTAAGCGTTACGACTTCCAGTATCAGGACCGCTATGGATATATCAACACCATCGGCGGTATCTCACGACTCTTCGACGAGGAGTTCTGGAACTACGCTAAGCTTATCTCTGGCGTATTGCGCTACGGCATGCCTATCGACAAGGTTGTTCAGCTTGTTGACGGCTTGCACCTCGACTCTGAGACCATCAACACATGGAAGAACGGTGTTGAGCGTGCGTTGAAGCAGTACATCAAGGATGGTACGCGCGGCAAGGGTCGCTGTCCACAGTGTGGTCAGGAGCACATGGCATACCAGAATGGTTGCTTGACATGTATGGCATGTGGCTATTCAAAGTGTAACTAACAAGCAAACATATCTACATCGTAGAGTCCCAGCGAAGCAAATCGCTGGGACTCTTTGTTTAGAGAGTGGCATAATATGTGTTTAGGAACATTTGCACTTAAATTTAATGCAAATGTACTATGAAAAAAGTTTTACTTTCTCTGTTGATTGCCACAATGATGGCAACTGTAGCCTGGGCGCAAGAGTGGGAAAGACCTCGTGCATGGAGCGGCTACGAGACTAATAGATTTTGGGATAACTGGGAGATTGCCGCAGGTGGCGGTGCATCGATGTTGCAGCTATCCAAGAATATGAACGACGAGCCAGGAAAGTTCTTCGACCGCGTGGGCTGGAACGCCAATATCTCGGCTACGAAGTGGATCGTACCCGTCCTGGGTATGCGTCTGCGTGTGGATGGCGGAGAGTTCCAGAACTACTCGTTCGACCAACCCAAGTATGGCAAAGGTATCTTCAAGACACCCTACCTCTATGTGCATGGCGACATACTTATCAACATGTCTAACTGGATTGGAGGCTATAAACCCGATCGCATATACAGCGCGGTATCGTACATGGGCTTTGGCTACACGGCTATGTCGTGGACAGATAAATCTGCAGGCGACTATAACGGTGAATATGCCTTCACCTCGGGTCTCTTGAATAAGTTTCACATAACTCCACAGTGGGATATAGAGCTCGACCTGCGCACATGGATATTCCGCGAAAGGTCACTCCCCGCAGAGATTACAAGTGGCAACACCTATGCCATATCACTATCTGCGACGGTTGGCGTGGCATACCGCTTCAATCAACGAGTATGGACTCCAGCATACCCACAGGTGGTCGTAGATGGTTACGTGGCTGCAATTGTAGGACTCGAGCAGGAGTTAATAGCTCTTGACGAGGCTCTGATTGTTGCAGCTAATGACATCAAGACATTAGAGGCTGACAACAGCAAGCTAACGAACGATATCGCCGCAATGAAGAGCAATGAATCAAAGATGGAGCAAAAAGCGGCTTGTGAAACAGCGTGCGAGAGTGTAATCTTCTTTACCATTGGCGAGGCTACTCTCACGGACTACGGCCGCGCATCACTCGACAACTATATCTCAAATATGGAGTGCCGCAACACCCCTATCACTGTTACGGGATATGCAGACAAGGAGACCGGTAGCAGCGCTCGTAATGAGCAACTCTCAATGGAGCGAGCTGAGTGTGTAACGCAGTACTTGATGGAAAACGGCATATCGGAGGAGCGCATAACGACCAACTGGGTAGGTGATACCGAAGCGGCGTTCACCACACCTGATACACCCGTAGTAAACCGATGTGTAACAATAAGGTAGAACAAAAAAGTAGGGATTGTATTCAATCCCTACTTCAACATATTATAATGACAATACATTAACTTACCACTATCATCGCGAAGATGCATGCCTCCACCTCGGCAGAACTCCCACACCTTGCAGTCAGCACACTCATCCCGCCTTGCCCACTCTCGATTGCGGAAGGGCGCAAACCTATTCTGCCATACATCCCAGAACCTATCCTTATATATATTGCCCTGGGTATAGTTGGCACGCACGCTGGTGCATCCCGAGATGTCACCATTAACACGAATAGACGCTACGGTAACACCAGCCGTGCACATGTAGAAATGGTCGCGCACCTCTGTCTCATAACCTCCGAGGAAGCCCTCACATGCGTAGTTTAGCTTGATACGTCCCTCCTTGCGGGTTGTGCGGATAAACTCCATAAGCGCACGGAACTGCTCAGGATTTAGGTGCAGCGTCTCATCGCGCTTAGCACGTCCTGCGGGAAATACCGAGAAGATACGCCAGTGTGTAATGCCCTCCGAGATAAGAAACTCCTTCCACTCATCAAGGCGAGGCATCATTGCGGGGGTAGCACAAGTGATTACGTCGTAGGTAAGCCCCTTAATCTCTCGTATGTTGGCTATCGCCTGACGGGCACGCGCAAAGCTCTCAGGATTTTGACGTATGTAGTTGTGCTCATCCTCAAAGCCATCGAAACTAACCGACACGGAGCGCAGTCCCGCATCTACAAGACCACGCAGACGCTCTCGCGTGAGGCTCATGCCATTTGTCACCATGCCCCACATATAACCGCGCTTGGTTACTTCGCGTCCCGCCTCCTCAAGATCCTTACGCACAAGCACCTCGCCACCCGAGAAGATGATAAGCACCTTCTTGGGGTCTACATTGGGTGTAACCTCCTCGTCCAACACCTTGAGGAAGTCGACCAGAGGCATATCCTTCTCAGCAACATCCGTGCGGCAGTCGCTTCCACAATGGCGGCACTTCAAATTACAACGAAGCGTACACTCCCAAAAGAGTGTACGCAACTCGTGGCGCTCCACAACACCGTCGTAAAGTCCCTTGAAGAGTTTGAGACCTACGTGCTTGCGGATGCCTAATCGTTTTCCTTTCACTTGTAAAAGGTCTATAATGATAGATTAATGGATTACTCAGCCTACTCGGCAGCCTTCTTTGCAGCCTCCTCAGCCTTCAACTCCTCGATAACCTTCTTGGCCTCCTCCTCAGAGATAGGGTGCGCAACAGCGCCATCGGGGAAAGGAACACCCTGCTCCTCAGACTCCTTAACCTCCTCAATTGGACGAACAACCTCACCATCGGGGAATGGCACACCATACATAAGCATAACTCGTGGATCCTCCATCTGATCCTCCATCTCTGCAGGCTTTGGGTCCTCGCTCTTCTTAGCCTTCTTTGTGCCGCAGCATGCAGCAGTAGAGAGGCCCAACAATGCCAACAATGCTATCTTCCACTTTGCTTTCATAATATTCGGTTTTTATATTGTTTTCGAATAACAACGTTGCACAAATATAGGGTATTTTTTGCTAATCTACAAATTAAACGCATTTTTTTGCTGCAATAGTATTGACTGATGCAATAAAATTAGTAACTTTGAACTGGCAAAATAAACAACGGCTATTATGAAAGGGCTCGTAAAATGGTTCGACGACAAGCGTGGCTACGGCTTCATCACCACCGAGGATGGTATAGATGTCTATGTCCACTACACCGCCATTATGACCGATGGTTACCGCACGCTGAAGCATAATTGGCGTGTGGATTTTGAGGTTGTTACCACCGAAGATGGTCGCGAAGAGGCCCGTAGCGTTGTGGTGCTACCCAAGAGACAGAGATAACAATTTAGTAATTAGCAATGATGTTCTATATTTCATCATTGCGAGGCAGAGACTATACTTCGTCATTGCGAAGAGGGCTTTGCCCGATGTGACAATCTCTCACAGTCAAAGGGAGACAAGGAACAACAGAGACATAAGGGATGATGCTATCAACTGTTGTCCGCAACCTCTCTTTCGTCTCTCTTGTCACTTATGTCACTTTCGTCTCTTGTCCGCCTGAATATCCATTACTAATTACTAATTTCCCTTAGAACAGTTCCAGCTGCTCGGGTGAGATATTAAACGTCTTTCGATGATAGGGCGAGAGTCCATACTCCCTTACGGCTATCCTATGCTCACGCGTAGGGTAGCCCTTATTTTTTGCCCAGCCATACATGGGATACTCCTCGGCAATGCGCATCATATACTCGTCGCGATGGGTCTTGGCAAGCACCGAGGCAGCTGCGATATTGGCATACTTACCATCGCCCTTAACGATTGTGCGCCAAGGTGTTGTAAGGTCGGTGTGAAAGCGATTGCCATCTATAATAATATACTCGGGCGTAGTGCTTAACGCCTTGAGAGCAATGTTCATACCCTCGATTGAGGCGTGCAGGATGTTTATCTGATCGATGCGCTCGGCAGTCACCTCAGCGACATGCCAAGCAAGTGCCTCGCGCTCGATAATCTCGCGCAGCTGGTTGCGTCTGCGCTCGGTCATCTGCTTTGAGTCGTTAAGCAACGGATGGTGAAAATCGGGCGGCAGAATCACCGCCGCAGCGAATACCGAGCCTGCAAGACAACCACGCCCCGCCTCGTCGCATCCCGCCTCTATAAGTTCACGCTGAAATGTAGTCTCCAACATAGTCGCTACTCCTTTACTTCAATCTGATAAACGTTATTGTCGGGTGTAAAGCCCGCCTCGCCATAGGAGCGTATTTCGCGCAACATAGCCTCGCGAACGGTAACATCAATCTCCTTTAGACAACGCGCCAAAACATCCTTATCGAGGTAGTTTTCAGCGATATAGTTACACATCGCGACACGATAGTTGCGGGGCTCAAGGTCGAAACGAATATCTACGGCATCCTTATCCTCGCCAACCACAATCTCGTAGGGTACGTTCGAGCGGAAGTAGGCATAGTGTGACTCCTTATCGGGCTTCTCGGCAGTGCCGTTATTGTACTTTTCGAGGATGAAACGACGTATATCATCGAGGCTCATCTCGCCTACATAGATAGTTGAAATAAATGGGTCGTTATTGAGAATATCGACATGCTTAATGTCCCCCTCCTTAATCTCCGAGAGGCGCACACCGCCGTAGTGATAGAAGACTATCTCGGGCACAAAACCATCCTCATAAGAGTAGTTCAAAAGAGCATCACAGGTGAAGTTGGCAATACCATCCTTTGTGGCATGTGCATTGGCACGAGCCTCAACGGCGTTGAGTCTTAAATCGCGAGATTTAATCTCCTCGACCATCGCTCTAACTATTTCGTCCTCAGCATAGGATGCAGTCTCAATCTGCTTATACTCAACATTCGTAATCTTGTCATCAACAACCGTAAGATCGGCAACCGTAACGTAGCGAATATCCTTGCGATTTTGACTGATATGAACACCATTTATCGGCTCATTAACCACATCGTGGCTATGGCCTCCTGCAATCCAGTCATAGCGTGGCGACATCTCAGCAAGACGACAATCCATATCGTAGCCCATGTGCGAAAGAAGCACTACAAAATCAGCCTTGGAAGCGACGCTATGGCTCACCTCAAACGATGTTGTAACATCATCCGTAAAGTTAAATCCCACATAAGAGGCATCACCACCCATAGGTCTGCCATTGAAGTCCGTTGCAACCGCACCTACAAAGACTATATCGACCCCATCAACAGTCGTCGTTGTGTAGGGTTTCAGACCCTCGCCCAGTGTATCGCACATATTCGCGCACACCCACTCGAACTCCGAGGCCTCGACCATGGCATAGAGTGCATCACGTCCCTTGTCAAACTCATGATTGCCAAGCGTTACTACGTCGTAACCCACCTCGTTCATGAGTTTCACCATTGGGATGCCAGGCTCGGCATCGTCATCAACATAGGCATTACCCGTAACCCTGTCGCCCGAATCCACAAGAAGCACCTCACCCTGAGTCTCAAACTCCTCCACGAGCGTGGCGAGGCGTGGCATAACCTCAATATTGGCGTGCATATCGTTTGTTGAGATGACATATACATGGCTCTCCTGCTTACTCTCCTGCTGCACACACGACACCATAGCGAGAAGTGCGAATGATATTAAAAATAGATTTTTTTGCATAAGTTGTTTCGTTTTGTTGCTACAAAGTTATAAAAAATTACTATCTTTACCCTCGAATTAATTAAAAAGAGGTAGAAAATGAGGGAGACAATCACACTTCGCCTTGTCAATAGTGGCGTTCAGATAGATGTTGCAATGGGCACATCGCTTGCAGAGGTGCTCGACATTGTCAACTTTGACCGTCCCTATCCAATCCTTGTCGCACGTGTCAATAACCGATACAAGGAGCTTAATCATCGTATCTTTAAGCCCGTTACCGTGGAGTTCCTCGACGTGCGCCACTATGAGGGCTATCGCACATATCAGCGTACCATATCCTTCGTGATGCAGATGGCAGCCACGGAGCTATTCCCCGAGCGCAAACTTCGCATACGCCACACCCTCGGCAGCGGTTTCTATGCCCAGTTCGAGAATGGCGTTGTACCCACAGCCGAGGAGCTGCAACTAATGAAGGCTCGCATGACGGATATCGTGGAGCGCGACCTACCCATCGTACGCCGCAAGCGTCTCTCCGAAGAGGTGGCTGCGGAGTATGCTCGCTATGGTTTCGATGACCGTCTCGACCTTGTTGAGACACGACCACACCTCTATCGCACGGTGAACTACCTCGGCGATATGCCTGGCTACTTCTACGGCGCATTGGCACCATCATCAGGCTATGTGCGTCACTTCGACGTAGCGCCCTACTATAACGGCTTCTACGTTGCTCTTCCAGAGCGCAGCAACCCCGAGCAGGTAACAACAAATATCCACCTCGACAAGATGTTCGACATCTTCCACGAGTACCAGCAGTGGATAGACATCATGGGTGTGCCTACGGTCGGAGAGCTCAACCGCCGCGTGATGGAGGGCGACGCCTCGGAGCTTATAAAAATTGCCGAAGCCTTCCACGAAAACAAGATTGCAAACATAGCACGCGCCATTGCCGAAGCGAATGCCGAGCGCGGCGTGCGCATGGCACTCATCTCAGGTCCTTCGTCGAGTGGCAAGACCACCTTCTCGAAGCGCCTCGGTGTGCAGTTGCGCGTATTGGGTCTCGACCCCGTGCTTATAGCTCTGGACGACTACTTCGTTGATCGCGACAAGACACCGCTGGATGAGGATGGCAAGCCCGACTTTGAGGCATTGGAGGCTATCGACCTCGCGACACTCAACGACCATTTGCAGCGCCTTGCTGCGGGTGAGAGCGTTGAGATACCACGCTACGACTTTATATCGGGTAAGCGTCAGTGGCACGAAAACCCACTCAAGCTCACCGACCGCTCGATACTCATATTGGAGGGTATTCACGCCCTCAACCCACGCCTCACACCTGGCATTGCAGATGGCAGCAAGTTCAAAATCTACATCTCTTGCTTCACATCGGTGGCAATGGATAATTTCTCGCGCATACCAACGTCGGACAACCGCATGCTGCGCCGCACCATCCGCGACCACGCAACACGCGGCAACAACGCGCTACGCACACTCCAGATGTGGCCCTCGGTACGCCGTGGCGAGGAGAAGCACATCTTCCCCTATCAGGAGAATGCCAACGTAATGTTCAACTCGTCACTCTTCTATGAGATTTCGGTGCTCCGTGCCATTGCCGAGCCCGTGCTCCGCGAGGTACCCGACACTGCACCCGAGTATGCTGAGGCAAAGCGTATGCTCAAGTTCCTCGACAACTTCGTGCCTATCGAGCCCGACGAAATACCCCCTACCTCACTACTTCGTGAGTTCATAGGTGGCAGTTCATTTAAGTATTAAACCAAAAACAACAATAAAACATCTAAAACCAAAATGAAAACCTTTGACAGCTTTGTAGACCGTCATATCGGTCTTAACACCAAGGATGACCTTCGCGAGATGCTCGCAACAATTGGCGTAGCTTCAGTTGAGGAGCTATTGCAGCAGGTAATCCCACAGAATATCCGTCTTAAGAAGGATCTTGACCTCCCCGCAGCGATGAGCGAGTATGAGTATGCAGCACACATCGGTGAGCTCGCAGCCAAGAACCGCACCTTCCGTTCATTCATCGGTATGGGTTACTACCCCAACGCCGTTCCCGCAGTCGTTACACGCAACGTCTTCGAGAACCCCGCATGGTACACATCATACACCCCCTACCAGGCTGAGATTTCGCAGGGTCGTTTGGAGGCATTGCTCAACTACCAGACCGCTATCCTCTCACTCACAGGCATGGAGGTGGCAAACTGCTCACTCCTTGATGAGGCTACAGCGACTGCCGAGGCTATGCTCATGATGTACGCATTGCGCTCACGCGAGGCCGTTAAGCAGGGTCGCAACCAGATCTTCGTTGACGAGAACATCTTCCCACACACGCTCGACGTATTGCTCACACGCTCTGAGCCATTCGGCATCGAGATTATCCGTGACGACTTCGCTTCGTACGAGTTCACAGGCAAGGAGTTTGGTGCTATTTTGCAGTATCCCGCAGCAAATGGCGAGGTGCGCGACTACGCAGCCTTCACAGCTAAGGCACACGAGGCGGGCATCACCGTTACTGCCGTAGCCGACCTTCTCTCATTGGCACTCTTGAAGTCGCCCGCAGAGTGGGGCGCAGACATCGCCGTAGGTACTACACAGCGCCTCGGTTGCCCTATGGGTATGGGTGGTCCAAGCGCAGGTTACATGGCTACACGCGACGCTTACAAGCGCCAGATGCCTGGCCGTATCATCGGCGTATCTATCGACCGTCTTGGCAACAAGGCTCTCCGCATGTCACTCCAGATGCGTGAGCAGCACATCAAGCGCGAGAAGGCTACATCGAACATCTGTACTGCACAGGCGTTGATGGCTTCGATGGTAGGTTTCTACTGTATATATAATGGTAAGGAGGGTCTCCAGCGCGCCGCGCTCAACGCTCACACCGCAGCCGTAACAGTTAAGGAGGCTTTGGAGGCTATGGGCTATGTGGTACGCACAAAGAGCTTGTTCGACACTCTCGAGGTTGAGGCTGAGGCTTCAGTTATCCAGGACATCGCCCTTGCACGCGAGATTAACCTCTTCTACCCCACTGACGAGTGCGTACGCATGTCATTCGACGAGGTTACTACCGACGCTGAGTTGCAGACTATCGTCGACATCTTCGCGGAGGCACGCGGCAAGAAGGCAAAGACAATAAAGCGTGCGGAGCCCGCTATCGCATCTGAAGTGGCGCGCGAGAGCGACTTCTTCACCGAGAAGGTATTTAATTCATACCGCACAGAGACCGAGATGATGCGCTATATCAAGCGCCTTGAGTTGCGCGACATCTCGTTGATGAACTCTATGATTTCGCTCGGTTCATGTACCATGAAGCTCAACGCAGCGCAGCTCATGCAGCCACTCTCACTCGCTGGCTTCCAGAACATACACCCCTTCGCCCCCGCTGACCAGACTGAGGGCTACCGCGAGCTTATCTCGAACCTCGAGAGCTACCTTGCAACAATCACTGGCTTTGCAGGCTGTACCTTGCAGCCCAACTCAGGTGCTGCGGGTGAGTACACAGGTCTCCTTATGATTCGTGCATACCACCAGAGCCGCGGTCAGGGCTACCGTAACATCATCCTCATCCCATCTTCAGCACACGGCACTAACCCCGCATCTGCTGCTATGGCGGGCATGAAGATCGTTATCGTGGCATGCGACGAGAATGGTAACATCGATGTTGAGGATTTGAAGAAGAAGGCCGAGGAGCACGCATCGGAGCTCTGCGGCTTGATGGTAACATACCCCTCAACACACGGTGTATTCGAGAGCCGCATCCGCGACATCGTAGACGCTGTTCACGACGCCGGCGGTCAGGTATATATGGATGGTGCTAACATGAACGCACAGGTGGGTCTCACCAACCCTGGCTTCATCGGCGCCGACGTATGTCACCTCAACCTCCACAAGACCTTCGCTATGCCTCACGGCGGTGGTGGTCCTGGTGTTGGTCCCGTATGCGTTGCTGAGCACCTCGTTAAGTTCTTGCCTACACACTCTCTCATGGAGACTGGTGGCGAGGAGGGTATCACCGCAGTATCATCATCACCATGGGGTTCGGCTATGTTGTTGCCCATCACCTACGGCTACATCCGCATGCTCGGCTTCGAGGGCTTGCGCCGCTCAACAGAGATGGCTATCGTGAATGCTAACTACATGTCGTCAGCCTTGAAGCACGAGTACCGCACATACTACTCTGGCGAGACTGGCCGCGTAGGTCACGAGATGATTCTCGACCTCACACGCTTCAAGCACGACTACAACATCGACTGTGGCGATATCGCACACCGCCTTATGGACTACGGCTTCCACGCTCCTACCCTCTCGTTCCCCGTACACGAGACCTTGATGGTTGAGCCAACGGAGTCTGAGTCAAAGGCTGAGATGGACCGCTTCATCGAGGCACTCATCAAGATTAAGCGTGAGTGCGAGGCTGCTGCCGAGAGTGGCAACTGCGACAATGTTGTTGTAAACGCTCCACATACTGCTAAGGAGTTGGCAGGCGAGTGGAACCACCCATACTCACGCGAGGAGGCTGCATTCCCCTTGGAGTGGATTGCCGAGGGTAAGTTCTTCCCCTATGTAACAAAGATTGACAATGGTTACGGCGACCGTAATCTCTGCTGCCGCTGCATGGAGTAGAGGCTATCATAGCTTACTAACTTGGGCTACCTTCGGGTGGCCCTTTTTTGTTTGCCGAGAAATATCGGCTAACATATAGCTGCAACGGTTGTCAATTTCCGTCCCATTTCAACACCCTCTTATCGCACAATTTTAGCGAAATATACACGAATAAAAATGCTGTTTATGCAATAATATTTATCTGTAATAGTGTGAGTTTCGATATTTTTGAGTATATTTGCGGGCTGTAAAAAAACAACGAGAAATATATATATACACATTAAAACCATATTTATTAACTATGAAAAACTTTTCAAACTACATGCTTGCGGCCTTTGCCCTTGTGCTTGGCTTTGCAATGAGTGCATGTAAACCCACTCCCGATGAGCCTATACCAGGCAAGAAGGAGACAAAGGTGGAGGTAGCGGTAACTGAGACATCAGCGAGCGGCGCCACCATCGTTGTGACAACACAGAATGTAAAGGAGTTCGCATATGTTCAGCGCGACTCTGAGATTCCCGCTTCAGCAATCCTTCAGGGTGACGAGTTCAAAACTAAGATTGCGAACACCGAGGAGGTTACTAACACAACTATCACAATCGATGGTTGCACAGGCGGCGAGACTTACACTGTATTCTTCGCTTTCCGCCTCGCAGACGAGACTATCTACGATGAGGTTAAGCGTGTTGAGTTCACCACTACAAGCTATGGTGACAATGTGTTGACAGTTGTTGACCGCATGTACGATGGTTTCTCTGTACACATCCAGATTCCCGAGGAGGTTAAGGAGCGTGGCAACGCTTTGCGCTACTCTACGACCTCTATGGCTATGTTCAACTACATGAAGTCTATGGGCACTGGCACCTACGACAACTTGCTCTACAACGCTGCGCAGTGGACTACAGCCGACAAGACCGTTATCTGCGACGACTACCACAGCACAGAGCGTGACGAGGATGGAGATGTTATCTACGATGAGGAGGGTAATGTCGCTGGTGCAAGTTTCTACGATCCTAAAGTTCCTGGTGAGCCTGGTTACTTCTTGGTAGGTGAGTTCGAGTATATGACCGACACCGAGGAGCGTACAGTTCTCTACATCGACGAGGAGACTGGCGAGATTAAGTCTAAGCGCGTTAACGACGACTCATACTGGGAGAGCACCGTATGGTGGTATCCTGCAGGCTGGCAGCCTGGCTACTACAACCCATTGTACGACTGGGTAGGTTGGTACACCGACCAGCAGAACAACCCCGACGAGTACGACTCGGAGAAGTACTGGACAGGTTACTACGAGCGTCTCTATGTTGAGACACTCCCCGCTGAGACTCTCGAGGGTAATGTTGAGATTAAGGTTACTGATGTAACTCCTATCGATGCTTGTCTCTCATTCACTCCTTCTGATGATGTATTGCAGTACTGCATCCTCGTGCTAACAGAGTCTGAGTTCGAGACACAGGTATTGCCTCTTATTGAGAACAACGAGGAGCACTTGCGTTGGTTCACTGGCTCATACTTCGCTATGATGAGCTTCGGTATCCAGATGGGTGCTGGTCCTACAGAGTTGTGGCTCACAGACTGGTTCGTAGATACTAAGGGTATGGCAGGTCAGGAGATTCGTGTTCTTGTAGCAGGTATTGGTGATGCAGAGGGTAAGACACAGAGCTTCGCAACAACAACTTTCACACTTCCCGAGGTTACTCTTCCAAAGCCTGAGGTTGTTGTAACACCCGTACCAAGCGACGATCCATACTCATTCACATTCAACATCAAGAACCCCAACCCCGATAACGCTATCACCGAGGCTTACTTCGCATGTAACTATGTACGTGAGTTCGATGCTATCCTCACACAGTATAGCTACACATCTCTCCTCAAGGAGATGGGTAACCCCCTCGATGCTACAGCAGTAGGTCTCATCAACTCTCCCGAGGGCTTCAACTTCACTATGTCTTCACGCGAGAACGCTACATCACGCCTTGCAGTGCTTGCATACAACTGGGAGGGTACTGGCAACAACCCCGACGATCCTAACACAAAGGCTGTTGCAGAGTACACTACACCTAACGCAAACTTCCCCGTGCGCGTAAACTCTGAGCTCTTCACAAAGCTCCAGGGCGAGTGGGAGGCTTCAGCTGACATGAAGAACTATGTTCCTGTAACCGACTCTGAGGGTAACGCTACTGGCGAGTATAAGTTCGAGAACGCTGGCACATACAAGTCACCTGTTACTATCGCTGGTGGCATCGAGTATCCTGAGACTCTCACAGAGGATGTATATGACCTCTATGCAGAGTGGGGCGTCAGCCGCGAGAAGACTGACGAGCTCTTCGAGGAGTTCTTGGCTATGGCTGAGCAGTACAACGCACGCACACGCGGCTTCAACCGTCTCTTGTGCCTCGGTTACAACTTCGCTCACCCCGACTACAACCTCGGCATCGTACAGACTCCATGGGATTTGTTCATCTCTGATGAGTTCTCTGTAGCTACTGTTGCAGATATGTTCTACGACTTCGGTCCAAAGTGGAACCTCGAGATCGACGCCGATGGTAGCGTATGGTTGCCAATCGACATCGAGCGTGAGTACCCAATGTCGGCATTCTACTATGGTATCGACTACACATTCTACATGTTGGCTATTGGCGAGCGTTCATACCTCGGTGGCGACGTAATTGGCACTAATGGTCAGACTGTTATCGAGGCTCGCTTCCCTGTTGAGGTTTCTGATGACTACAACACAATCACTATCAAGCCTATCGTTTACACCGACTCTACAGGTGCAACCGAGACATACTACCCAAGCGTAACACAGCTCCAGAATGGCTACGCTACACCTCTTAACCCACGCGTACGCAGCGAGGTTGTCCTCACTCGTAAGGCTGGTGCAACTGCTTCAGTTAAGGCTAACGCAGCAACTGCTAAGGGTGTATCTGCTCCTATCGCAGCAATGGGTGAGGCTCGCAAGCCTATGCAGCGCGCAGAGTTCTCAATGACATCATTCGAGAACATCACACCTCGCACACGCATCATCCCTGAGCGTAAGATCGAGGCTGGCGCTGAGGCTTACCACAAGCGTGCTAAGGCTGCTGTTGAGGCATACTACGGCATCGAGCTTAAGTAAGCCACACAGATAGTCAAAAGATTAGGGCTGTTCAGCAATGCTGGACAGCCCAATCTTTTTTAATTAGTAATGAGTAATTAGCAATTAGCAATGCATTGGTTCTAACTTTAGAGACCTTAGAGAAAAGGTTTCTTTAGTCTCACAAAAAATGGCGTCAGCCGCAGCCAACGCCCATTACTTATTACTCGTTACTAATTTAATACAGCAGTGCATCCACAGCCCTGCGACCCTCATCGCCCAACGATAGCGAATAGTCGTTGACAAAGAGGGCGATGTGCTTGTCGATGACCTCATCATCGAGTTCCTGCGCATGCTCCTTGACAAAGTCACGTGACACCATAGGGTTTGCAAAGGCAAACTCTATACTACGGCGCAAAAGCGACTCAAAACGCATGCGTGTAGCCTCATCCAAATCGCATGATGCCACTATGGAGCCAAGTGGCAAGGGCAACTGCATGTGAGCCTCCCACTCCAGACCAAGGTCGGCAACAAGTTCGAGGTTGCGCTTATGGTAGACAAACCTACCCTCATGTATGAGCACTCCACCATCGTAGTCACCACGCTCCACAGCCTCGGCAATCTCCGAAAAGAGCATAGGCACACGCTCCTCAATATCGGGGAATAGGCGCATGACAAGCCTGTTAGCCGTTGTATGCTCACCAGGCACAGCAATACGCTTCAGCGGCGTTGTCTCACCCTTGCGCCTCACCAGAAGCGGGCCATTGCCACGTCCGAGAGCCGAGCCACTATCAAGCAACACATAACTATCGCCCACAGCACTCAGCATAGCGGTACTACACTTTGAAATATCATACTTATGCTCCAGGAGTGCAGCATTGAGCTGCTCGATATCGAGGTAGGTAACATCCACATCAAAGCCATCGGTGTCGATGCGACGATTGACGATAGCATCGAACATAAAGGTGTCATTTGGGCATGGCGAAATTGCCAAACGTATCTTTCTACTTTGCATCATTAATTCTCTTTAGCTCTGCGGCAAGAGCCACGATTGCATCATCAAGATGCCACTCATCGAAGCTCTCCCCCACACGATTAGATATTGCGCGCACCTCCACAGCGCGAAAGCCCATAGCCTCCGACATTGCAAAGAGCGCAGCACCCTCCATATTCTCTATCTCGGCGCCATGCGACTCGCTCTGCATCGTATGCACGCTGTTTGACTTCACGCCACGCAATGATGTGTATGGCTGAGCCTGCTTATATACACGTCGGAAGCGCTCAGGAAGCTCCACACACACTTCACTCACCACCTCGACAACCTCTCCCACCGCGACACTATCGCCATACGATCCTGCGATGCCAGCAAGCACCACCATATCGCTTGCCACAAGGTGTTTACGCCTATCCAACGAGGCTATGGCAGCTGCAGTGGCAACCATGCCAACTCCCGATATGATAACCTCGGCATCGGGACACAACTGACGGAATGCCTTCGCCTCCATTTCAGTAGGGAATAGATATACAATCATAATTATAAGATTAAGGGGTATCCCAATGGCTACCCCTTGTTATAAATTTAAGTCGAGAGTCATTAGCTAGCGCAGTAGATGAACTCACAATCCTACACTGCAATTTGTTGTCAGAAGGGTTGCAGATGTGACAGCGAGTCGCAGTCCGATAAAGCGGAGCATACTAAAACGTATGTGAGCATTTAGCGGACAAGCTCGATGCCGCAGATGCGCCCTTATCACAACAAATTGTTATACGATGCCCTCCACATTACCATCCTCCGCCAAGTGAATATGGCTTGCCTGAGGATTCTTGCTCAAACCAGGCATACGCATGATATCACCCGCAAGAGCAACGACGAAGCCACTACCAGCGTTAAGCTCGATATCCTTGATATTGATCTCGAAGCCCTCGACACTGCCATAGCGCTTAGCGTCTGCGCTGAATGAGAACTGTGTCTTGGCGATACATACGGGGAGATTGCCCATGCCCCACTTCTCCAAAAGCGCAATCTCCTTCTGCGCACGAGGACCAAACACTACGTTGCCAGCACCATAGATGTTCTTGGCAATCTTGGTAATCTTCTCCTTGAGGCTATCCTCGAGATCGTAGGCGTAGTTGATAGGCTGCGAAGGCTGAGTCTCGATAAGCTCAACAGCAGCACGCGCCAAGTCTGCGGCACCAGCGCCACCCTCTGCGTATGCATTGTTAATCACACAACGCACGCCAAGGCTCTCACAATGCTCCATAACCATAGCGATCTCATCGTCAGTATCGCTCGCAAAGCGGTTGAAGCATACGAGGACTGTCTGGCCGAACTTCTTGAGGTTAGCAACATGACGGTCGAGGTTTGCAAAGCCACGCTTGAGGCCCTCAGCATTTGGCAACTTAATCTCCGTCTCAGGCACGCCACCGTGCATCTTGAGTGCGAGAGTAGAGGCAACCAACACTGTAAGGTCGGGCTTCAAACCTGCCTGACGGCACTTGATGTCGAGGAACTTCTCTGCACCGAGGTCGGCACCGAAGCCTGCCTCGGTCACAGTGTACTCGGCGTGCGTCATCGCCATCTTAGTAGCAATCACAGAGTTACAACCGTGTGCAATATTAGCGAATGGACCACCGTGGATGATTACGGGGTTGTGCTCAGTTGTCTGCACAAGGTTGGGGTTGATAGCATCTTTCAGCAACGCCACAACTGCACCCGTTACGCCAAGATCGTTGACAGTAAATGGGGTGTCGTCATAGCGCACACCAAGCACGATGCGACCGATACGCGCATAGAGGTCATCAACATTGCGTGCGAGACACAAGATAGCCATAATCTCCGATGCGGGAGTGATGTCGAAGCCAGTCTCCGTGGGGATGCCATTAGCTGAGCCACCCAAACCCGACACGATGTTGCGCAACGAACGGTCGTTCATATCGAGCACTCGGCGCCACATAACCTTCTTCAAGCCAACCTGAGTTGAACGGTTGTGATAAAGGTAGTTATCCAGAAGTGCGGCGATAAGGTTGTTTGCCGATGTGATGGCGTGGAAGTCACCAGTGAAATGGAGGTTGATATCCTCCGAAGGCAACACCTGAGCATAGCCGCCACCAGTAGCGCCACCCTTCATACCGAAGCAGGGACCCAACGAAGGCTCACGCAAAGCGATGATAGCCTTTTTGCCAATGTGGTTAAGACCCATGCCGAGGCCGATGCTCACGGTAGTCTTACCTACACCCGCCTTGGTAGCTGTGATAGCAGTTACGAGGATAAGGTGGTTCTTTGCAACCTTATGCTCGTCGATTAGTTTATAAGGTACTTTTGCAATATACTTACCGTAGTTAAACACCTCATCATCAGGAATACCCACATGGGCAGCTACCTCACGAATATTCTTAAGTGTTGTCTCTCTTGCAATCTCAATATCTGTTTTCATATCTCTTTCTGTTTTTTATTGTTTTTATTCTGCTGCAAAGATATATAAAAAATAAATATCTAATCTAAAATTTACATAATATGTTTTTATACCCATATAAGCAAAACAGATACACCACTCACACAATCAAATATCGGGCCTAAATTTTAAGCGTTAGGGCATGGTACCATAGGTGGTTACACATGCCCTAAATACTTAATTATAATATCACTTAGCAGCTTACTCCTTGCCAACAACAGCCTCAAGCTCCTCAACAGTGAGAGGCAAGAGCTTATCGCCAATAAAGCGGCTACCTGTCTCGGTTACAAGCACATCATCCTCGATGCGGATTCCACCGAAGTCGCGGTATGTATCGAGCAAAGCGTAGTCAACGATACCCTCAAACTTACCCTCCGCGCGCATCTTGTCGATAAGTGCAGGGATGAAGTAGATGCCTGGCTCGTCAGACATAACGGTGCCTGGCTCAACACGCCATGTAGCGCGGTGGATACATGTTGCAGACTTTGCAGCACGCTCTGCAACAGTCGAGAAGTCGAACGAACGCTCGCCAATGTTCTCCAAGTCGTGAACATCCATACCCATGCCGTGACCCAAGCCGTGAGGCATGAACATATACAAAGCACCAGCCTCTACAGCAACCTCGGGAGTAGACTTGATGAGACCCAATCCCTTGAGACCCTCAGCTAATGACATATAGGCAGCCTTGTGAATCTCGGGATACATAGTGCCTGGCTTAATCATATCCTTAACCTGGCTGTGGGCGTTCAACACAATATTATAGATGTCGCGCTGGCGGTCTGTGAACTTACCATTTACGGGGTATGTACGAGTGTGGTCAGAGCAGTAGCCCTCAACCGACTCGCCACCACCGTCTACCAACAACAAGCGGCCTGACTCCAACACGCCATCGTGGTTGTGGTTATGCAAAATCTCGCCATGCTGTGTCACGATAGTTGGGAACGACACACCCTGACCATACGACTTTGCGATGCCCTCAACACGACCAGCAATCTCGCGCTCCACAACACCTGGGCGACACATCTTCATCGCTGTCATGTGCATCTGGTAGCCAATCTTGAATGCACGCTCCAAAGCCTCGATCTCCTCTGCAGACTTCTTCTCGCGCATCTCAGCTACGGCGAACATCAAATCCAACGACTTACGCTCGTGAAGCATGCCGAGGCGAATACCGAGCCAGTCGGCAACCTCAATCTTGAGCTCTGCACGGTAGGGAGGCAAGTAGTGCACGGGGCGGTTCTGCTCGATAGCCTTGCGCAATACATCGCGAATAGCGTTGCGAGCGTAGCTCTTCTCCACGCCTACCTCGCGAGCCTGATCAGCGATTGTGGGCATGGGGCCTGTCCAGATGATATCCTCCACGGTGAAGTCATCACCGAAGAGCATAGCCTCACCCGATTCTGCATCGATAAGACCGATGAGCGAGGGTACATCCAAGCCAAAGTAGTATCGGAATGTAGAGTCCTGACGGTAGTAGTATGTGTTATTTGGATAGTTGTTAGGCACCTCGGGGTTTGCGGGAAGAAGGATAAGTCCCTTGCCTACGCGGCGCGCCAACTCGGCACGACGGCCAATATAAGTCTCTTTGCTGAACATAGTTTTATAGTTTTAGGTAATTTATATTATTTCGTTTGTTATGTTTTAGGGAGATTAGGGAAGTTAAGGAGTTTAAGGATATTACCGAAATTCACTAAACTCGCTAAATTCACTACTATCTTGCCACCTCTTTATAGACCTTATCACCGCGGCGAACCTCATCCACGGTCTTCAACGAGATAAAGTCACCCTGCTTGGCGCTTGTCGTGGGCTGCTCGTTGAGCATGATGCCCTCGGCCTTCTGCTCCACGACGCCAGTCTTCTCGCCCATAAAGAGCAGTGCGTCACCCTCGGCTACCTCACAGGCCTCTACCAACACCTCAGCCACGCCAATGCGCTTGAAGTAGTTAGTCACCTTACCCATATATACCTTCTTCAAGGTAGCCGACGAGCCGTAGCGCTCACTATGCTCGACCATGGTCTTGGCAGCATAGTAGCCACCCCAGAAGTCTCGGTTGAACACCGTGCGGAGTTTTTCCTTGATAGGCGCAACACTCTCTGGGTTGTACTGACCCGCCTCCAAAAGTCTGAGTGCCTCATCGTAACTCTCCACAACGCGCTTGACATACTCGCCACCGCGCGCACGACCCTCAATCTTCAAGACGCGAACACCCGCCTCGATGAATGTGTCGAGGAAGTCCACCGTACACAAGTCCTTGGGCGAGAGTACATACTGGCCATCAATATCCAACTGCTGACCACTATCCTTATCCGTGATGGTGTACTTACGTCGGCATATCTGGCGGCAAGCACCGCGGTTTGCCGAGTTGTGCGACTCGTGCTCCGAGAGGTAGCACTTACCCGACATAGACATACACATAGCGCCGTGTGCAAACATCTCAATTTTTACCAACTCACCCGCAGGGCCACAGATGTGCTGCTCCTCAATCTGCTTCGAGATATAGGCAATCTGCTCCAACGACAACTCGCGTGCCAGCACCACAACATCTGCCCACTGCGAGAAGAACTTAACAGCCGCAATGTTCGAGATGTTGCTCTGCGTAGAGATGTGCACTTCCATGCCCACCTCGCGGGCGTAGAGGATGGCGGCAAGGTCGGTAGCGATGATGGCATCGATACCCTCAGCCTTTGCACGGTCGATGATGCGGCGCATAATCTCCATCTCCGTGTCGTAGATAACGATGTTCACAGTGAGGTAGGTCTTGACACCCGCAGCGTGTGCCACACGCACAATCTCCGCAAGGTCGTCGAGAGTGAAGTTTACGCTCGACGCAGCACGCATATTGAGCTGCTCGACACCGAAATATACCGAATCAGCTCCCGCATTTATCGCTGCGTTGAGTGACTCGTATGAGCCCACAGGGGCCATAATCTCTATATCTTTTCTTGTAATCATCATAGACTTTATAGACTTTACTTCTTTCTACCCATGAGGTTACGTGCGAACTCCGCAAGTCGCACTGTGCGCTCGCTGCTAATGCTCAATGTATCCAATACCGACAAGGCACGCTCAAAACGCAACTCAATCTGCTGCTCGGTGGCGTGCTTGACATCGAGTTTTTCGTAGAGAGCCTTGATAGTGGCAATCTTTTCAGCATCGCTCAATGCCTCATTTTTATGCGTAGTGCGCAACACCTCACGCTCCTCGTCCGATGCACGATTCATAGATTGAACCATAAGGTATGTCTTCTTTCCCTCGAGGATGTCGCCGCCAATCTTCTTACCGAGAGCCTCATCACCAAAGCTGTCGAGCATATCATCCTGAAGCTGGAACGCGAGACCAAGCTCCGTAGCAAAGCGATACAACTTCTTGATGTCATCATCCTTTGCACCAGCCAACGTAGCACCAATCATTGCCGAACCCGACAACAGGGCTGAGGTCTTACGCTCGATCATGAGTATGTAGTCCTCAACGGCCACACTATCCATGCTCTCGAAGTCCATATCGTACTGCTGACCCTCGCACACCTCGATAGCCATATCATTAAAGAGTGGCATCACGCGCGAGAGCGAGTCGGCATCGAGTGCAGAGAGCATCTTGTACGCCGTAATCAGCATGGCATCGCCCGACAAAATAGCGACATTGGCACCCCACTTCGCAAATACAGAGGGCTTGCCACGACGCGTATCAGCATTATCCATAATGTCGTCATGCAACAGCGTAAAGTTGTGAAAAACCTCCACAGCCATAGCCGCAGGCATAGCCTTGTCGATATTACCACCAAACGCCTCACATGCAATAAGAAGCAGCACGGGACGCAGACGCTTGCCACCACCCGACATCGAGTATATGATGGGGGCATATAGTAACTCAGGCTCCTCGGGAGTCTGCATCTGTTGCAGCGTAGCCTCGAACGCCTTTAGAATTTCATCGTTATTACGAATCATATTTATTTATTCATTTAAGTCTCTCATTTCTCATCGGGGCACACCGCCCCCAAACTACTACCAAACACTCCATAAAACACAACGTTATAGACATATATTTGGTAATAATGCGTCAAAATTAATAAAATTTTTGCATAGATTAAAATAATTTTGGTAACTTTGACCAATAAAATTTTATAATAATACTATAAGTATGACAAAAAAATATGCAATGGGCATCGATATTGGTGGCACCAATACTGCCTTTGGTCTTGTTGACGAGGATGGAAATGTAGTTGCTGAAGGTAAGATATCAACAGACAAATTCAGATATTTCGACGACTACAAACCATACATAGAGACTCTCGCCGCAGCACTCAAGGAGCTTATCGCTTCACAGCCCGAGTGCGACCTTATCGGCATCGGCGTGGGCGCTCCAAACGCAAACATCCACTCTGGTCGCATCGAGACTCCCGCCAACCTATGGAAGTTTGAGGACCCACAGGATCCACGTCCCGACTCAATCCGCATCTTCAACTTCGTTGACGACCTCAGCCGCTTGATGGGTGGTGCTAAGGTGATGATTACCAACGACGCTAACGCTGCTGCTATCGGCGAGATGGTATTCGGCAATGCGCGCGGCATGAAGGACTTCGCTATGATTACTCTCGGTACAGGCCTTGGCTCAGGCATCGTATGTAATGGCGAGATGGTCTATGGCCACGACGGTTTTGCAGGTGAGTATGGCCACATCGCTGTTGACTCTCGCGAGACTGGTCGTCAGTGTGGTTGCGGTCGCCGTGGTTGCCTCGAGGCATACGTATCGGCTACGGGTATCAAGCGTACAGCCTTCGACCTCATGGCATCTATGACGTGTGACAGTGAGCTTCGCTCTATCCCATACGAGAAGTTTGAGGCAAAGATGCTCTCTGACGCCGCAGCAAAGAACGACCCTATCGCTCTTGAGGCATTTGAGCGCACAGGCAAGGTGCTCGGTTTGGCATTGGCAGACCTCACAGCTGTAACCTCACCCGAGGCTATCATCCTTTTCGGCGGTCTGGCAAACGCTGGCGACTACATTATGCGTCCTACGTATAGATACATGGAGGAGAACCAGCTCAGCGTATTCAAGGGCAAGGTTAAGTTGATGATGAGTGGCATCCAGGATAAGAATGTCGCTATTTTGGGCGGCGCAGCACTTATCTGGAAGCAGCACCTCGAGGCAGTCATCGAGAACTACTAATCCTCATATATAAATTTAATAAACAGATATGGAGTAGCATTTTACTACTCCATATCTGCTTTTACACGATTACATCACAGCCTGCGTCATGGCATCATGTCGCACCACACCATGCGATAAATATCGTCTTTTAATATCATCATAGAAATCACTTACCGTGAGCATGATTGCCACCTCGACAACCCCTCCCAAATCATGGTTGGCGTAGGCATCAAACGTCTGCATAGTTGGCGATAATCGCATATAGGAGGATATTATCGGCGGGATGGCGCTATCCATATCTCGCATACGCGACAAAAGTATCCGATAGTTATCCGCAAGCGTCTCGCCAACGAAGATATTTCTACATCGAAACCTATTTAACCCTACATCCATCGACTCGTGAGCACGCAGCAGCGACACACGCGACGGAAAGACGTACCGCATAAAGCCGAGCAACAGGTCCCTCGCCCCGTCCGACATCGCAGGATAGAGCGTAACACGCCCAAAAAGATAGCGCACACCAAGAGCCGTAACCACCCTACCAAGCCCCTCCCATAAAGCATCAAGAGCGTATATCGTTTGACGACCTGATGTACACTGATAATCAGGCGATACGAACGACCTACCCAACTCGAGAGAGTGGGGCATATAGCCGCGTATAAAGCGACTTGAAAGTCTGTAATAACGAGCCAAGGCGAGCCTTTCGGGCGACATCGTCGCACAAACTGTATAGCGATAGCCTCCCACGATACGCCCCAAAACATTATCCCACACTATCAGCTGTCGGCACGATCCATCCACATCAGCATGATTACCCTTAACATCTCCATCCAGCGACACGCCCGCTCTCTTGAACGAGGCTTCGCGCAGTCGCCACACCTCATGCATCAAGCGTGGCGAACGAGCACCATCAAATGTGTAAATAGTGGCATACCAACGTGTTGCACATCCCCAGAAGGTCGCACGACGCAACTCCCTTGCCATCGCTTCTCTCTCCATACTTGCAGTTTGCATAATTCTTTTTAATTTTTCACCCCCAAAGAGCTATATTATTTGCCGATTTTTTCGTATCTTCGTCGCGATATTTTTTACTATGTAAAAAGCGATATAAAATGGCAGCCGAAACATACCACATACCTGTAATGCTCGAGGAGTGCATCGAGCACCTCGCAATCAAGCCTGATGGCATATACGTCGACCTCACAATGGGTGGCGGCGGACATACGCGCGAGATACTCAAGCACCTTGGCCCCAAGGGACATCTCTACTCCCTCGACCAGGACCCCGACGCAGCAGCAAATGCTCCCGACGATGAGCGTCACACCTTCGTGGCTTCGAACTTCCGCTTTGTGCGCGGCGCGATGCGTCTGCGCGGCGTGGAACATGTGGACGGCATCCTTGCCGACCTCGGTGTGTCATCACACCACTTCGACGCCAAGCACCGCGGCTTCTCATTCCGTGGCGAGGCTCTCCTCGACATGCGCATGAACACTCGCGGAGGCCGCACAGCTGCCGACATCGTTAACACATACACAAATGATGCCTTAAGTCGCATTTTTGCAGAGTATGGCGAACTCGACACCACATGGAAGATAGCCAACTGCATTGAGCGTGCCCGCAACATCAAGCCCATCACCACCACGGCGGAGCTCGTCGAGGCGGTCAAGCCATGCACACCTCCAAAGGATGAGTCCAAGTTTCTCACCAAACTCTTCCAGGCGCTGCGCATAGAGCTTAATGGCGAGATTGAGGCACTCAAGATGGCATTGGAACAGAGCCTTAAACTTCTGGCACCCGAGGGTCGTCTGGTTATCATGTCGTATCACTCGCTCGAAGACCGACTCGTGAAGAACTTTATGCGTAGTGGCAACACCGAGGGCCGCATCGAAAAGGACTTTTTCGGCAGACAGACAACACCCCTCAAGGTAATTACCCGCAAAGCAATAGTACCCTCGAACGAAGAGATTGCCACAAACCCACGCTCACGCAGCGCCAAGTTGCGCGTAGCCGAGAAGATTTAGACTATCCGTTGCTCACAAAACCCGTAAATGAAGAATGACACGATATAACCAAGTTCCCTTTGAGGATGACCCCATCGACAACAAGCAGTCTGCGCGACAGATACAGCGTCGCATAGACCGTGAGGTGGTCATTGTCAAAAACAACGAGGAGCAAGACGAGGAGCAGAAGGCCGATATTACGGAGAACACAGTGGACAGCACAGAGGAGCATGAGGAGCTCAACGAGGGTCATGCTACTGAAGTCAAGCGCAACAAAAGCATTGCACAGCATATCATCACAGGCTCACTGCTAACCGATGGTGCGGTACCCTACCACCGCTATTTCATAGCCATTGCCGTGATGTGTTTCGTCAGCATATTTCTGACGTTTCTGTCACTCAACACAAGCAATGAGTATCGTCGCAAGGAGCGCACGCTAACGACACTACATGAGCGTTCGGTAATCAAGGAGGAGCAGCGTTACGGACTATCATCCAAAAGTGCAGTGACCTCACGCCTCAAGGAGTACAACATAGAGCTTGTCGATCTATCGAAGGATAGCCGACTGATTGAGAAATAGAGCTATGAGCAGAGAACAACGAATAAATAACACCAACGGCATAGAGCATGGCCACAAGCGCGATGTTATATCTCGCGTCAGTTTCCTATATCTTGCCTTTATGATTGTTGGTGCACTCATCGCCATGCGATTGGTGTGGGTACAGATGGTGAGCCCTGCGGTAAAGCACAATGCCGCAGTGCTTCAGGATGGTGTATTCCGCATCAGGGAGATTGCCGCACACCGCGGAGCAATCCTCACGCATGACGGCGAGCCGCTTGCCATATCGAGCCTGCGCTACAACGTGGAGATGGACTTCAAATCGGAGGGCATACGCGAAGCCAAGGATGACATATACGCAAAGAATGTAGATTCTCTATCGAAGCTCCTCGCCATGCACTTCAGCGTGGAGGATGCCCAGGAGAACAACTACAAACACATTACAGCAGAGGGCTACCGCAAGATATTCCATGAGCAGCGCGCCAAGGGTCGCAACCGTGCCTACAAGCTATTTCCGCGCCTTGTGACCATAGATGAGTGGAACACCTTGCGCAACTACCCCATTCTGAATGGCAACCTCGGCTATGTATATTTCACGCGTGCCGAGGATAAGCGTATCTACCCCCTGGGTGATGTCGCACGACAGGTGATAGGTCGCCACACGGCACTCAAGGATAAGGACGACAAAGAGATTAAGGGTACTGGTATAGAGTACTTCTTCGACGAACACCTCAAGGGTCATAATGGCTCGGTAAAGGAGCAGTGGATTGCCCATGGCTTCTGGGCGCGTGTCGAGGAGGATGACAACCAGCTTCCAGAGAATGGATGCAACATCATCACCACTATAGATGCCGGCATACAGCGCGTGGCAGACGAGCAGTTGCGCAAGGTGTTGCAGGAGCAGAGCGCATCGTTTGGCGTTGCAATAGTCATGGAGGTGGAGACAGGAAATATCCTTGCCATGGCAAACCTCGGTTCGGGCCGAGAGCGCGGCAACGAGTACTCGGAACGCGTGGAGAACCACGCTCTGCGCAGCAGGATGATGCCAGGTTCAACGATGAAGCTTGCAACGACAATGGCTCTTTTGGAAATCGGAGGCTACAACCTCAACACCAAGGTCAACACCGAGCACTCACGCCCCGGACGCAGCATCATGGTGGGACAATCAAAAGTACAGGATACACACGACGCTTGCGAGGGTGGCGATGGCAACGTAACACTCATAGATGCCTTTGCGCACTCATCAAACGTCTATTTTGCCAAGGCTGTGTACGAACTCTTCAAGGATAAGCCCGCGGAGTACACCAACTACCTTGCAAAGCTACGCTTCAACGACTATGTTGGCATGCAGGAGTATGGCGAGATGCGCTCAAAGATACCATTGGCAGGCACGCCCGAGTGGAACATCAACGGCAGCACATCGACACGTCTGCCACGCCTTGCATACGGCTACGAGCTGGAGACACCACCCATCCACATGATAACCTTCTTCAACGGTGTGGCCAACGAGGGCCGCATGGTGGCACCACGCATTGTCGATCGTATAGAGCGCGAGGGCGAGGTGGTAGAGGTTATGCCCACGGTGACACTTATGGAGCAGATGTGTTCAAAGCGCACGCTTAAACTTCTCGACAGCTGTCTTGTGGCGGCATCGCAGCGCACATCGGGCAAGTTCAACAACTTCCCCACGACTTTTGGTTGTAAGACAGGTACTGCTCAGATGTGGTCTAACTTCGTATCGAACGGCGAGCAGGACTACAAACAGATGCTTGATGGTATAAACCTCTACGACAACTACTACTATGGTTCTATCGTGTGTGTAATGCCAGCGGAGAAGCCTAAGTACACGATTTATGTAGGAGTGTGCAAGCAGAAGATGTATGGCGGAGATCCATACTACGGTATCCTCCTGGCGGGTCCCGTTGCGAATGACATCATGACATACATCTACGCCAACGATGCCAAACTGCATTCGCGTGTTGCGACACCCGAGAAACCATACAGCCCTACAAAAATCAAGGCGGGAGATAACGACGACGTGACAGAGGTCAACCGACGACTGAGTGCCAAGCACACAAGCGAGGCAAAGGGTGCAGAGTGGAGCCACACCACGATAGACAGCGACGGCAAGAGTACCATAACGGGCATAGAGGTAACGACAGGCAAGGTTCCCGATGTACGAGGCATGGGTCTTTCGGATGCCCTCTACCTGTTGGAGTCGTTAGGCATGACCGTGACACATAGCGGACATGGCTCGGTACGCACGCAGAGCATCGAGGCTGGATCTGCGCTTAAGGATAACAATCTGAGAATACACTTAACACTGAAATAACAGAGATTATTAGCGAGAGTAGGCTCTCGATGAGATACAGAGAATATGAAGAGATTAAACGATCTGCTCGACGATGTTCGAGCAATAGAGATAGTTGGAGGTAACCCCACGATTGCCTCTCTTGAGTACGATTCACGCCGTGTGGAGAGGGATGGATGCTTCTTTGCCGTTGTGGGCACTGCAAGCGACGGCCACGACTACATTCCTGCAGCCATTGAGCGCGGTGCATCGGCAGTTGTCTGCCAGCACCTCCCAGCAGATGTCGTGGAGGGCGTTACCTATATCGTGGTGGAGGATAGCAATACGGCTATGGCAGCCATGGCTGCAGCATACTACGACCACCCCACATTGGAACTTAAACTCGTGGGCGTAACGGGCACTAACGGCAAGACGACCACCGCAACACTCCTATACGACATGTTCATGGCAATGGGCTACAAGGCGGGACTCATATCTACGGTCATCTACCGCATTGGTGAGCGCAGCATCGCCTCAACACATACCACCCCTGACGCTATCCGTCTCAACGCCATGATGCGCGAGATGGTCGATGAGGGATGCGACTACTGCTTTATGGAGGTATCGTCGCACGCGGCAGCACAACACCGCATCGACAACCTTCTCTTCGCTGGTGCGCTCTTTACGAACCTTACGCACGACCACCTCGACTATCACGGCACATACAAGGAGTATATCCGTGCCAAGAAGTCATTTTTCGACAATCTTGCCCCCGAGGCATGGGCAGTGGTGAATGCTGACGACCGCAATGGCGAGGTGATGCTTCAGAACTGCAAGGCACGAGGCTACCGTCTCTCGCTGCGTTCAATGGCTGACTTCCGCACCAAGATTGTGGAGATGATGCCCGACGGCATGCAGCTTATAATTGACGGCAAGGAGGTGTGGGTAAAGTTTACAGGTCGATTTAATGCCTACAACCTCACCACCGTATATGCCGCGGCAACACTCCTCGGCATAGAGCCTATCGAAGTACTCACAACGCTCTCGATGCTTCATCCCGTGGCTGGTCGCTTCGAGACCATCACCGCCACGGATCGCACAATGGCGATTGTTGACTATGCACACACGCCCGACGCACTGGAGAATGTGTTGCAGACAATAGGTGAGATACGCACCGAGGGTCAGCGCCTTATCGTAGTATGTGGCTGTGGTGGCGACAGAGACAAGACCAAACGTCCCGAGATGGCTAAGATTGCTGTGGAGCACGCCACAACAGCAATATTTACATCCGACAATCCTCGCACCGAGAGTCCAGAGGCTATCCTCGACGATATGGTTGCGGGTGTTGCAGGGGCAACCAACTACCTTCGCATCAGCGATCGCCGCGAGGCTATACGCACCGCCGCAATGTTGGCAAAGGCGGGTGATATAATCCTTATTGCAGGTAAGGGGCATGAGGACTACCAGATTATCGGCACGGAGAAACACCACTTCGATGACCGCGAAGAGGTGCGCAACGCATTTCAGACAACACACAACACAAGCATTTAATTAACCCTTTGACAGAACAGAGCTAACACAATGTTATACGAACTATTTTCATACTTAAACAAGCACACCGACTTGCCTGGCATGCGCGTTGGTGAGTATCTCTCATTCCGTGCTGGTGCCGCGATTATTGTATCACTACTCATCGCTATCTTCTTCGGTAAATACATCATTCGCATCCTTCGCCGCAAGCAGATTGGCGAAGATATACGCGATCTCGGCCTCGAGGGTCAGCTTCAGAAGAAGGGCACACCTACAATGGGTGGTATTATCATCATCCTCTCGGTGCTTGTTCCCGTATTGCTTTTTGGCGACCTATCGAATGTCTACATACAGCTGATGCTTATTACCACCGTATGGCTCGGCATTATTGGCGGTCTCGATGACTATATCAAGGTGTTCCGCCACAACAAGGAGGGTCTCAAGGGTCGCTTCAAGGTATTTGGTCAGGTGGGCTTGGGTATCATCGTTGGCACTACCATGTGGCTGTCAAGCGACATTGTTATCCACGAGAAGGTATTTGAGACAAAGCAGTATGAGGTGGTAGATACTCAGACGGGCAACGTCGTAGACACTGTGAGTTCACGTAATGTAATCAGCACAACACCTGTCAAGACCACAAAGACATCTATTCCATTCCTCAAAGACACATCACTCGACTACAGCATCTTCACAGGTGGCAACGAAACACTATCATGGTTGCTATACGTTCTTGTGGCTATATTCGTAATCACCGCAGTATCCAACGGAGCCAACCTCACCGATGGCATCGACGGATTGCTGACGGGCGTCTCAGTGCCTATAGTCATGGTTCTGGGTATGCTGGCATATCTCTCTGGACATATAATCTACTCGGACTACCTCAACATCATGTACATCCCCGATAGCGGCGAGTTGCTCATCTTTGCAACAGCCTTTGTGGGTGCTTTGGTCGGTTTCTTGTGGTATAACTCATTCCCTGCACAGATATTCATGGGCGATACAGGTTCGCTGACCATCGGTGGTATCATCGCAGTATTTGCCCTCTGCATCCGCAAGGAGTTGTTGCTTCCATTGCTATGCGGCGTCTTCCTCGTCGAGGCACTCTCGGTAATGGTGCAGGTGGGCTACTTCAAATATACAAAGCGCAAGTATGGTGAGGGACGACGCATCCTGCTCATGTCTCCCATCCACCACCACTACCAGAAGAAGGGCTTGTTCGAGACTAAGATTATGATGCGTTTCTTCATCGTATCGCTCCTTCTTTCGGCCCTCACACTCGTAACATTGAAGATTCAGTAACGACAAAAAACATAGATATAATATGAAACGCAAGATAGTAGTTATAGGCGGAGGCATCTCGGGTTACGGCTCAGCTATCCTCGCAAAGAAGAAGGGCTTCGAGACCTTCCTTTCAGATATGGGTAAGATTGCCCCCAAGTTCCGTGAGCGCCTCGATGAGTGGGGCGTGGAGTATGAGGAGGGACAGCATACCGAGAAGCGCATACTCGATGCTAACGAGGTCATCAAGTCGCCAGGTATTCCCGACACAGCACCCATCGTCGTAAAGATTCGCGAGCGCGGCATCCCCGTAATCTCGGAGATTGAGTTCGCAGCACGATACAAGGGTGTGGCAAAGACCATCTGCATCACTGGCTCGAACGGCAAGACTACGACAACATCGCTCATCTACAAGATTATGAAGGATGCGGGACGTAAGGTGTCGCTCGGCGGTAACATCGGCGAAAGCTTCGCCTACTCCATTGCCACTGAGAAGTACTTCTGGCATGTATTGGAGCTTAGCTCCTTCCAGCTCGACGGCTGCTACAAATTTAAGGCAGACATCGGCGTATTGACGAACATCACGCCCGATCACCTCGACCGCTACGACTACAAACTGGAGAACTATGCACGTTCTAAGATGCGTATCACCCAAAATCAGACGGCATCGGACTACTTCATCTACTCAGCAGATGACGACCAAACAAACGTCATGCTTGCAGAGATGGACGACACCCTGCGTGCACATCAGTTGCCCTTTGCCATTAACACGGCTATTGCAAGTGGTGATGGCGACGCAATCCTTGAGGGTCACACCTTC
Source organism: Alistipes sp. (assembly GCA_045637085.1). GTDB lineage: Bacteria > Bacteroidota > Bacteroidia > Bacteroidales > Rikenellaceae > Alistipes. Next base: position 84,041 of record JAZTYW010000033.1, read on the forward strand.
ACCGCAACCGTAGGCAAGAAGTCAGTAACCATAGATACGCGCAAGATGCAGATTGAGGGTATGCACAACATCTACAATGCCATGTCTGCTGCTCTCGCAACGCTCGCCGCAGGTATTGACCCTAAGTCTATCAAGCGCTCAATCTACGATTTCTCACCCGTGGAGCATCGCCTCGAGCCCGCAGGCACGGCAAACGACATACAGTGGGTGAACGACTCCAAGGCAACCAACGTAGACTCTGTGTGGTACGCCCTTGAGAGCATGAAGCGCCCAACAGTGTGGATTGCCGGTGGCACAGACAAGGGTAACGACTACACCCCAATCAAGGAGTTTGCACGCCGCAAGGTTAAGGCTTTAGTCTGCATGGGTGTGGACAACACAAAACTTCTGCGCGACTTCCAGGGCATCGTGCCCGTAATCCGCGACTGCCACACCTTCGAGGAGGCGATGGCAGCAGCCAAGGAGCTCGCAATAGAGGGCGACACCGTATTGCTCTCTCCCGCATGCGCAAGCTTCGACCTCTTCCGCAACTACGAGGAGCGTGGTCGCATGTTCAAGGAGTGGGTAAAGGAGAATGTACTCAACAAATAGATAACAAAACTACTAACCCAAACTTAAAATAAGTAGAATAACCCATAAGCTGATGGCAACAAAGAGCAATAATAGTGGCGAGGTAAGACCAAGCGAACTCCTCGACAATGGCAGACGCATCTTCGAGGGTGATCGCACGCTGTGGATAATCTTTGCAGCGCTCATCGTCATATCCATCCTTGTCGTCTACTCTTCAACGGCAAAGATGGCGTATGACATCACATCAGATCTCTCGACTACCGACTCACTACGCCAGCAGCTGATGCTTGTGATGATGGCCATAGCCATTGTCTTTATCGTGCACAAGATAAACTACACCGTAGTACGCTTCTTCACGCCTGCGGCCTTCTGGTTCTTCGTGGCACTAACTGCGGCTACATACTTCATCGGCAGCACAACCAATGGCGCAGCGCGCTGGATACCGATTGGTTCATTCCAGTTTCAGCCCTCCGAGGCCCTCAAGATATGCACAATATTGATGCTTGCACGCCGCATGGAGAAGCGACAGAGGGATATCGACAAGATATATCTGTTGCCTACATCGTGGCGATTGACCGATGCCAAACAGATAAAGATTCTCAAGAAGAATACTTGGCCACTTGTGGGGCCTATCGCCATAGCATGCGCGGTAATCCTGCCCGCACATACATCATCGGCGGTGCTTATCTTCGCAGCATCTATACTGATGCTCTTTATTGGACGAGTCTCGATACGCGAGATTGTCAAGTTTGTTGTCATCACCTCGTTAGTGGGTGTATTGGGCATCACGGCTATGTCAATGATAGGCGTTGGACGTGGTGATACTGCTGGAGGACGCTTCTCACAGTGGGCGAACACATGGACTACGGATGGCAAGCATAATGCCGTATATAAGTTTACGGATACGGAACGCGCCATGATAGCAATACACGAGGGAGGTCTCTTCGGTAAGGGTGCAGGACATAGCGCATCGCGCGCCGCAATTATCCACCCCGAGAGTGACTACGCCTTCTCGTTCTTTACTTCGGAGTATGGACTTGTGGCAGCACTCATACTCATGCTTCTGTACTTGTGGATAACCTTCCGTTCGATAGAGATATGTCGTCGCTGTACCACAGCGTTTCCAACACTTATGACTGCAGGTCTGGGACTGCTGATAACATGCCAGGCGCTGCTACACATTCTTGTGCAGGTGAATATTCTGCCCGAGACGGGTCAGAACCTACCACTCATATCACGTGGTGGCTCGTCGCTTTTGTGTTCAGCCCTCGCCTTCGCCCTTATTCTCGGTGTCAGCCGTGCCAACGACATGCGTATTAACCAATTAAAGAACAAAACGACAAAAAGCGATGAGTGATGTTATTCGATTAGATAAATATCTGTGGGCTGTGCGCATCTTTAAGACGCGCAGCGATGCCGCAGATGCCATACGCCAAAACCGCGTATTGGTAAACGACGCCTATGCCAAGCCCTCACGCGAAGTCAAGGTTGGAGATATGATATCAGTGCGCCGCGAGCGCGTGCACTACAGCTACAAGGTGCTCGACCTCGTGTCGAGTCGCCAGCCCGCGAAGAATGTACCCATGTACTGCCTCAACTGTACACCCCAGGAGGAGCTCGATAAGCTCAACGTGCCACACGAGACAATATTTGTCTTCCGCGAACGCGGCATGGGTCGCCCAACAAAGAAGGACCGACGCAACATCGACGCACTGATGGATGGTTTCTTTTACGACGACAGCGATATTTTAGATGATGACGAAGATTAAACTTCACAATACGAGATAATTAATAACAACAAATTAATATACAACGATTTATGGAATACAATTTCAAAGCCATTGAACAGAAATGGCAGAAGAGATGGCAAGAGGAGGGCACTTACAAGGTTGATGTAGATGCCTCAAAACCTAAGTTCTATGTCTTGGATATGTTCCCATATCCATCAGGTGCAGGTCTCCATGTTGGTCACCCACTCGGCTACATCGCATCGGACATCTACTCACGCTACAAGCGTCAGAGTGGTTTTAACGTGCTTCACCCCATGGGTTACGACGCCTTCGGTCTCCCCGCAGAGCAGTACGCTATCCAGACAGGTCAGCACCCAGCAGTAACAACCGAGGAGAATATTGCACGCTACCGTTCACAGCTCGACAAGATTGGCTTCTCGTATGACTGGTCACGCGAGGTGCGCACATGCGAGCCCGACTACTACCACTGGACACAGTGGGCATTCCTCAAGATGTTCGACCACTGGTACAACAACCTCACCCAGAAGGCAGAGCCTATCACAGCCCTCGTTAAGCACTTCGAGGCTAATGGTACTGCGGGTATCGACGCAGCAGAGACTGCACACCTCACATTCACAGCCGAGGAGTGGAACGCTATGAGCGAGGCAGAGCGCGAGCAGGTATTGCAGAACTACCGCCTCGCCTTCCGTGCCGACACCATGGTTAACTGGTGTCCTGCACTCGGCACAGTGCTCGCTAACGACGAGGTAAAGGAGGGCCTTTCAGTTCGCGGTGGTCACCCAGTAGAGCAGAAGCGTATGAAGCAGTGGTTGTTGCGCGTTACAGCATACGCACAGCGCATGTTGGACGGCTTGGAGAAACTCGAGTGGAGCGAGTCGTTGAAGGAGATTCAGCGCAACTGGATTGGTCGCTCGGTAGGTGCACAGGTCTTCTTCGACGTTAAGGGCTCAGAGCGCAAGCTTGAGATCTTCACCACACGCCCCGACACTATCTACGGCGTAACATTCATGGTTATCGCCCCTGAGCACGAGTGGGTGGAGGAGCTTACAACCGCTGAGAACCGCGAGGCTGTCGAGGCATACATCGCCGAGACTAAGCGCCGCTCGGAGCGTGAGCGTATCGCCGACACTAAGCGCGTAAGCGGTGTCAAGACCGGCTCATATGCAATCAACCCATTCTCTGGTCGCGAGATACCTATTTATATATCAGACTACGTTTTGGCGGGCTACGGTACAGGTGCTATCATGGCAGTTCCTGCGCACGACTCACGCGACTACGCCTTTGCACGCCACTTCGGCATCGAGATTATCCCCGTTGTTGAGGGCGGCAACCTCGAGGTAGAGTCGTACGACGCTAAGGAGGGTAACGTAATCAACTCGGACATCATAAACGGTATGGATGTTAAGGATGCCATCAACTTCATGTTCGAGGAGGTTGAGCGCCGCGGCTTGGGTAAGAAGCTCATCAACTACCGTTTGCGCGACGCAATCTTTTCGCGCCAGCGCTACTGGGGTGAGCCATTCCCTATATATTATAAGGATGATGTTGCATACCGCCTTACTGACGAGCAGTTGCCTCTCACCCTACCCCCTATCGAAAACTTCGGTCCTACCGAGGAGGGCGAGCCACCATTGGCACGCGTGGAGAAGTGGTGCACAGCAGAGGGTCATCCATTTGAGCTCTCTACAATGCCAGGCTTCGCAGGCTCATCGGCATACTACCTCCGCTATATGGATCCCCACAACAACAAGGGTCTCGTAAGCAAGGAGGCTAACGAGTACTGGCGTAATGTTGACCTCTATATTGGTGGTATTGAGCACGCTACGGGTCACCTTATGTACTCACGCTTCTGGAACATGTTCCTCTACGACCTCGGCTACGTATGTGAGTCGGAGCCATTCAAGAAGCTCGTTAACCAGGGTATGATTCAGGGTCGCTCTAACTTCGTATACCGCATCGTGGGCACAAATCAGTTCGTGTCGCTCGGCCTTAAGGATAACTACCAGACTCAGGAGATCCACGTAGATGTCAACATCGTTAAGAACGACATCCTCGACCTCGAGGCATTCCGCGCATGGCGTCCTGAGTTCAACGATGCAGAGTTCGTATTGGAGGATGGCAAGTATATCTGCGGCTGGGCTGTGGAGAAGATGTCAAAGTCGATGTTCAATGTCGTGAATCCCGACTACATCGTCGAGGCTTATGGCGCCGACACATTGCGTATGTATGAAATGTTCCTCGGTCCTTTGGAGCAGTCAAAGCCCTGGGATACAAACGGTATCGACGGTGTGCACAAGTTCTTGCGTCGCTTCTGGGCTAAGTTCTACTCTCGCGATGGCGTATTGCTCGTGAACGACGAGAAGGCTACACCCGCTGAACTGAAGGTATTGCACAAGACAATAAAGAAGGTTGGCGAGGATATCGAGAACTTCTCGTTCAACACCTCTGTTGCGGCATTTATGATCTGTCTCAACGAGCTTGGCGACTGCTCTAAGCGTGAGATTTTGGAGCCATTGACAGCTCTTATCGCGCCCTTCGCACCTCACATTGCTGAGGAGTTGTGGCACGTACTTGGCAATGAGACCTCGGTATGCGATGCTGAGTTTCCCAAGTTCAACCCCGACTACCTCGTGGAGAACTCATTTGAGTATCCCGTAATGATTAATGGCAAGCTCCGCTTCAAGCAGGAGTACGCCCTCGACCTTACACAGGAGGATATCGTGGCGCACATCGTCACTACCGAGGGCGCACAGAAGTGGCTTGAGGGCAAGCAGCCTAAGAAGATCATCGTGGTCAAGGGCAAGATCATCAACATCGTGATGTAATGATCAGACAGTTTATTACGCAGTCGGTATTTGCCGGTCTTCTGATCGGCATTGCCGGCCTCGTATTCCTGCAGGTCGGAGGTCTGGATGAGGGTCGTGGTTTTGGTGAGCTTGGTGGTGCTGTGCTCTTCGCCTTTGGTCTTATGTCGGTGAGCGTCAGCAAGGCCCTGCTCTTCACGGGCAAGGCGGGGTATCTACCATATAAGGAGTCGCTACAGCTTGTGCCTATGGTCATACTTAATGCTGTGGGTTGCATGCTTATGGCATGCATAGCTTACTACACCATGAACGAGAATGCCCTCTCTACCCTCGATGCCATTATGGTGGCACGCGAGGCGGCATCGTGGCGCATCGCTATCACCTCCGTGGGTACTGGCGTCATCGTCACCATGGCGTTGCATGGCGTGCGTAATGGCACCTACCTACCGCTGCTCTATGGTGTTCCCGTATTCATCATGTGCGGACTACCCCATAGCATTGCCGATGCCTTCTACTACTGCATGGCAATTGTCAATGGTGACTTCGCCGCATGGATGATTTTAACATGGATCTACTCTGTTGTAGGCAACTACATAGGCTGTAACCTCCCCCGTTTGTTTATGGGAGATAAGTTCGAAGCATAAAACAAATAAGTGGCTACCCACTCACGGGTAGCCATTATTTTATTTTAACTGATTGATTTTCAGTGTTTGTTTTTACGAAAATTGCGAAATCCTACATAGAAGACTACATGGAGGTTGTGGTTAAATCCATTTCCCAACGAGTAAAATCTGTATAGCAGTTTTGAAAGTACGGCTCTGAAATCGAGCATCTTTCGCAGATGCGATATGTGTAGGGATGTTCTACAAATTAAGAGATAAGTTAGTCTTTGTCGGCAGATTTTGTTTCGGTCGCTTTTGAATTTATTTTGGCATCTTTCTCATCTTTCCTCAGTTACTATGCTTGCATCGCGCCTTCGGAATAGCTGAGAAAGCTGCTCAAAATAATATCCAAAATCAACTCGACCTAATTTATAGAACCTCCCTAAACAAAATTGGTGCGTGACGGGACTACATCGTTCCCTACACGCACCAATTTTTGTGTATAGACTATTCTCTTACTTCTTGCTCAAACTCAAGATGACGGTGAAAGTCTCAAAGGTTGCCATAAACTCCTTTTCCAACTCGGCAATCTGAGCCTCTGTAAGTGTCAAGCCTTCGTTCTCCTTCTCTACGAGGTCAACCATACCACCTAACCAAGCTGCCTGCTTCGGGATGATGATGAAGAGACGGTCACCATCCTCATCAGGGAACGAAGTTGCATTCACCTTATAAGTATCGCTGCCTTCGTAGAGGTCGAATGTAAGGTTATTACCATTAAGTGTGTAGTTCTTTACCTTTGCCTCACCATCCATTGTGTGGTTGAGTTTGCCATCAGCAGCGAAGGTCGCATCTGCAAAGAATTTCTTCATCACATCAATAATACGGTCTCCGTGCATAGCATCGATAGAGATAGAGTTCTGACCATTGAAAGTTACACCTTCGGGAAGTTGAAGAGCAGTTTTGCCTGCGGCAGGAACAACTCTAACTGCTGAATTAAGATAGGTATAGTTACCTTTGATGTCGAATGATTCTTGAACACGGTAGTTAACTTTTTCGCCAGCCGTAGATTTAAATACCAACTTATCGTCCGTGATTTCAATAACTTTTGGCGTCTCAATTAATACACCATTATCCATACTTGAAACGATAAGTTTATTGTCTTCGACACGATAGGTACTTGATATTTCAAACCATCCAAAATCTTTATCTAAACCTATTACATTGCAAGTATTATTTGCTTTATATTCCAACAACATACTTGCCTCTGGTGTAAAGTTAAACCACTTACCCACGATCAGCTGCGGATAATCCTTGTAAGGATTCACCTCGTCATCGTCGTTGTCACAACTGCTCATAGTAAAGCTGAGCATCACAGCCACCAGGGCCATTCCAATCATTCTGAAAGTCTTCATAATTACTCTGTTTTTAATTGTTATGTTTATTGATATGTAAGCACAAAAATGGCGTTACGGCTCACGACAAGCCATAACGCCAACTATAAGATGGTGTATATCCTCTAACTATTTGACTATTAGAATATTGAGTAATGGGGGGGGGGATTTGTGGCACACGATGCAACGACTGCACAAGAGGTGCAGTTCACAGCATTGCGGTATGTCGCCAAAAAGTTATTCATAGCCCAATATTACTCTAATCCAACGCGCAAAGGTAGTAAATTTTTTTTGATACTTATGCTATAGTGGTGATGTTTTCTATCTAATCATCTGCATAGCCTTTTGCCACAGGGTGTCAAACTCCGAGGGAGAGTACTCTATGGTGAGGCCTTTGATGTATCCGTCGGGGTCGATCAGAAACACCCGCGGAACGTACATCGTCGCATACCGATTGTATATCGACTTGTCGGAATCTACGCCGAAGCTGCAATCAAGCCCAAATTGGCTTACAAATGCCTCCGTAGCCTCTCGACTCTCGCCGCGCGAGATAGCCAAAATATTGAATGGCGCGGGTTGTCCCTCGCAACGCCGTGCAATATCCTCGAATTGGGCGTGGCAGTCGGAGCAGGTGGTCGAGAGGAAGACAAGCATTAGCGTCCGACCACGCAAGTCGGATAACTCAATTTTGCGCCCATCGAGCAGCTCGACCGAGAAATTTGGGGCCAGCTGGCCGATGCTAACCAGCGTAGATTCTTCGTGCGAGGGGTGCTCGTCCTTCACGCATCCCACAAGGAGAAGGGCTGCGAGGATTGGTATTAATAGGCGTAGATATTTCATTTGAGTACGGTTTTACACGTTCAGCGTTCCCTCCACCCACTCGCCACAGGCCATTACGCCGCGTAGGTTGAGCTCCTGATCGAGCAGGACAATGTCGGCATCCTTGCCCACCTCGAGCGAGCCTTTGCGGTCGTAGATACCCATAATGCGGGCAGGAGTCTCGGAGCTCATCCTTACTGCATCTGCGAGCGGTATGCCCGCTTGTTGCACCATTGTGCGCCAGAGACGATCCATCGTGGCGATGCTTCCTGCCAGAGCCGAGCGGTCGGAGAGCTTGCATACGCCATCCTCGATTATCACGCGCTTGTCGAACAGCTCGTCGCTGTCGCTGGCAGTACATCCCATCGCATCGGTGACAAGGCACGTTCGCTCCACGCCCTTGAATTTGTGCACCATACGCAGAATTGCTGGCGGAACGTGGATGCCATCGGCAACGAGCTCGACTGTGATGTCGTCGAGGAGGTAGATGCTCTCGATGGTACCCTCGTACTTGAATTCACGACGTTTGTGTACGCCCGTCATAGCATTGTAAAAGTGCGTGGCGTGACTATATCCCGCCTCGTATGCTGTCTTGATCTGATCGTAGCCAGCCGTGGTGTGAGCGATCGATGCGACGATACCCTTTGATGCGAGGAGCTGTCCGAACTCCAGCGCGCCCGGAAGCTCGGGCGAGGCGTCCCAGCGCTTGATGCAGTCGCTGATAGCGAGTAGCGAGGTGTACTCCTCGACGTCGGGGTTCTTGATGTATTCGGGAATCTGCCCGCCCGCCATCGTAAGGTTGAGGTAGGGGCCTTCTATGTGGAGTCCCATAATTGGCGAGTTCTTCTCGGCCATAAGTTTCGTGGTTGTGCGGATTGCCTCGGCCATCATATCGCGACTTGCGGCCGCAAGGGTGGGGTAGAGGGCCGTTGTTCCGTGGCGCATATGTGCCGTAATGGCTGTGCGGAAGGCCTCCTCGCTACACTCCAGAAAGTCGTGCCCACCGCCGCCGTGCAGATGTAGGTCGATGCCACCGGGGATGATGTATGCGCCTTTTGCATCGATGATGTTGATTTCCGCCTCGGGCGAGTCGGGAGTCTGGGTGGGTAGTGTTGTGCCGTTTTCGATGCTGACGATGCGGCTACCATCGATTTTTATCGTTGCGCCGTCCATCCAACCAGCGGGGGTCAGTATCGAGCCATTTGTGATGAGTGTTAGCATTTTATGAAGGCGGGTGTTAGTTATTTGATTAATTCGAATAATTTTTTCACCATAAAATTACAAAAATTTTTCAAAAAATGTTTGCAAGAGTCAAAAAAACACTCTATATTTGCACTCGCTTTAAGACACGAAGCATATACGATGGTGCCATAGCTCAGTTGGTAGAGCAAAGGACTGAAAATCCTTGTGTCCCCGGTTCGATTCCTGGTGGCACCACGAAGATTCAAAGCAAAAAGATGAAAATCGCTGAATTTATTGAAATTCAGCGATTTTCTTTTTGTTTATACTGTGCAAAACTTGTCGATTCAGGAATTTCAATCGTGCCAAATTCGTGGCTTTTTTTTGAGCCACAGAAAAAAGCCACGATATGATATGTTAAGCACAGATATTCACTTATTTGCATAGCGTGCATTTCATCAAACATTAGCACTTTTGTACCACAAAAAAATGTATGTAAGATGAAGCATGAAACAATGAAAATTCTCTTCGTAATCAAGAAGAGCAGCTTGCTGAAGAACGGCGAAGCACCTATCGTAGTCCGTGTTACTATCAACGGAGTGTCTGACGAGGTACGCATACAGCGTAGCGTATTGCCTCGTTTGTGGAACCAAGCCCGTGGCTGCTGTAAAGGCAGAGACAGGGTT
>JAZTYW010000034.1:0-3244 GCA_045637085.1 Alistipes sp.
CGCCACACTCCTCGAGGATCCCCTTCTTGGCGAGCTGCACGGCGAGGTTAAGACCTGTCTGGCCGCCGAGGCCTGGAACGATAGCATCGGGACGCTCATAGCGGATAATCTTTGCTACGTACTCCAAGGTGAGTGGCTCCATATATACCTTGTCGGCAATATGGGTGTCGGTCATGATTGTTGCGGGGTTAGAGTTAACGAGGATTACCTGATAACCCTCCTCCTTGAGTGCAAGACACGCCTGTGTACCTGCGTAGTCGAACTCTGCGGCCTGACCAATGACGATAGGTCCTGAGCCGATGACCATTACTTTCTTTATATCTGTTCTCTTAGGCATTTTTCTGGTCCTCCATCAATTTAATGAATTTATCGAAAAGGTATGTGCTGCTTGCCTCGGGCGAGCAGTCGGGCTGATACTGCACTGAGAATACGCCATCCTCCAAAATCTCAATACCAGCGATGGTGTTGTCCAAGATGTTACGGTGAGTAATCTTGATTGGTGTTGCTGCAAGTGATGCCTCGTTTACTGTGTAACCGTGGTTCTGCATGACAATCTCAAGCTTGCCGTTATCGAGGTTCTTGACGGGGTGGTTAGCACCGCGGTGACCAACCTTCATCTTCTCAATCTGGGCGTTGTAGCTCATGGCGATAAGCTGGTGGCCGAGGTCAACACCGAAGATAGGACGCTTGCCACGCAATGCCTGAAGCGTCTCGCAGACAACAGCCGCATCGGCAGGATTACCCGGACCGTTAGAGACGAAGATGCCATCGGGGTTGAATGCCATAATCTCCTCGGCGGTTGCGTTGTAAGGCACGATAGTCACGTTGCAACCATTGGCGTTGAGCTGGCGGATGAAGCTGTACTTGATGCCGCAGTCGATAGCCACTACATCCCACTTGTGGTTGGGCGTACGCGAGAACCAACGCTTCTTGCAGCTGATGCGCTCGAGGTGGTTGCGCTTAGGCTCTGTGGTGCGGATAAGCTCCATTGCCTCCTCGTGTGACATGTCGATGTCAACGATTGCGGCACGCTGTGTACCCTCGTTGCGGATGATGCGTGTAATCATTCGTGTGTCGACGCCACTGATTGCGGGGATGTCCAACTCCTCGAATGTCTCGTTCATGGTCTTGGTATAGCGGAAGTTGCTGGGTGCATCGCAGCACTCGCGAACGACCATACCACCCATTGCGGGGTACTTACTCTCGTAATCCTCATCCATAAATCCGTAGTTGCCCATGAGAGGGTAGGTCATAACTACAATCTGGTCGGTGTACGTTGGGTCGGAAACAATCTCCTGATAGCCCACCATTGAGGTGTTGAAAACAATCTCGCATACCGCATTGCGGTTCGAGCCGAATCCATAGCCGGGAAACTCTTTGCCGTTCTCCAGTACAAGTTTCTTTGTAAAAGGTCTCATCTACTGAATTGTTTTATATTATTTTGTTTTGTTATCATAGACAATCTCACCGCGATGTAGTGTCATCACTACGTCGCCAACCATCTCCATGCCGTCGAACATCGAAATCCTGCCCATAGAGTAGAACTTGCTGCTGTCCACACGCCACTGCTTCTCTGTATCTAAAAGTACCACGTCAGCGCGGTCACCTACGTTCAAACCACCCTCGATGCGGAACACCTTGCGGGGGTTGATGCTCATAAGCTCCACAAGACGCTCAAGGCTGATAACGCCCTTGCGTACTAAGTGAGTGTTGAGTGCCGCAAATGCTGTCTCAAGGCCCACGATGCCCATGGCGCTATCCTTCAATCCGCGTGACTTCTCCTCCACGCTATGTGGGGCATGGTCCGTAGCAATCATATCGATGGAACCATCCTTGATGCCCTCAATAAGTGCTGCTCGATCCTCGGCAGAACGAATAGGTGGGTTCATCTTCCAGCGTGCATCCTCCTGCAAGTCCATATCTGTGTAGATAAGGTAGTGGGGACCCGTCTCGCATGTCACCTTCACGCCACGAGCCTTAGCCTCGCGTACCAACTGCACGGTCTCCTTTGTAGATATGTGGCATACGTGGTAGCGGCAGCCTGTGCGCTCCGCAATCTCTATGTCGCGCTTAACCTGCTCCCACTCGCTCTCCGAGCAGATGCCCTTGTGGCCATGTGCCTTGGCATACTCGCCATCGTGGATGTAGCCACCCTTGAGCAACTCCTCAACCTCGCAGTGTGCCGCGATAAGCTGGTCGTGCTTCACCGCCTCGGTCATCGCGCGCTCCATCATGCCATCTACCTGCACGCCACTGCCGTCATCCGAGAATGCGCACACCTTGCCAACGAGCGATGCTATGTCAACCAACTCCTCACCCTTGCGTCCGATGGTGATAGCGGCATAGGGCAATACCTCGATTTTAGCGTCGCGGTCTATGATGTCCTGCTGAGCCTTGAGGCCCTCCACGCAGTCGGGAACGGGGTTAAGGTTGGGCATTGAGCACACGGTGGTGTATCCGCCACGCGCTGCTGCCATGGTGCCCGTAGCGATGCGCTCCTTGTAGCCAAATCCTGGCTCGCGGAGGTGTACGTGCACATCGACAAATGCGGGTGCTACAACCAAGCCCTCGGCGTTGATAACCCTATCAACTTCCGCTACCTCAATATGTTCTGCGCACTCGGCGATGCGACCCTCGACGATTGCTATATCTCTCTTGCCGACTCCTACGACGAAGCCGTCTTTGATGATTGTTCTTGTGTTAGCCATATTCTCGACCTTACTATAAAAAACAAGCGGCCCAAAGAGCCGCTAAAATCAATTAAAAACAGTGAATGCCACAACATTGAAACCTCGACGACAACACGCCACCTGTGGGTAGGCCTGAGCATTATAGTTATGGTTGTTCATCGCGCGTTTCATAGTGTTATATATAATTGGCGCAAAGATATGAAATTTTCTTGGTTTGTGCAATAGTGGAAGAGAATTTTTTTATGCGGGAGTTAAGGAGTTTAGGGGAATTAGGGAGTTTAGGGAATTTAGGGAATTTATGGAGGTTAGGGGGTCGTCCATAAATTCCCTAAATTCCCTAAACTCCCTCCCCTCCTTAACCGCTCTCCCTCTCGTCTCTCTCGTCTCTCAAAATAACAAGAGACGAGAGAGACCTGAGAGACCAAAGAGACGAAAGCGAGGTCTCGGGCAATCGTTGATAGTGTCAGCGGTAACTGACCACTGCTGATACAGACTTCTCTCCCGTCCCTCTCGTCTCACTTGTCTCTATCGTCTCTAATCTCCTTGCCCCCCCC
>JAZTYW010000035.1:0-15482 GCA_045637085.1 Alistipes sp.
CGGTGGTGAGTTCGACAACCTTCCTATTCTCGATAGCATTGCAACTGTACGTCTTGAGATAGCTAAACTCTTCGGTTGCAAAACATTTGCCGAGTATCAACTCAAAAACACAATGGCCGGTACTACCGATGCTGTTTACAACCTTCTCAACCAACTTCTCGATGCATACAAACCCGTTGCTATGGAAGAAGTTGCTGAACTTCAAAAGTTTGCTGCAGAGAAAGAGGGTGCCGACTTTGAGTTGAAAGCTTGGGACTTCTCATACTATGCCGAGCAATTGAAAACGCTCAAATATGACCTCAACGATGAGATGTTGCGTCCCTACTTCAAGCTCGACAATGTTATCACCGGCGTATTTGGTCTTGCCACCAAACTCTATGGTCTTCAATTTACCGAGAACAAAGATATTCCCGTTTACCACGAAGAGGCTAGTGCCTATGAGGTAACCGATGCCAACGGCGAGTATATCGGTGTACTCTATACCGACTTCTTCCCCCGCGCTGGCAAGCGTCAAGGTGCTTGGATGACCGAGTTCAAAGGTCAATGGATGGAGAACGATACAGTCGATAGCCGTCCCCACGTAACTATCGTTATGAACTTCACTCGTCCTACTGCTACAGCTCCTTCTTTGCTCACATATGGCGAGGTTGAGACATTCCTCCACGAGTTCGGTCACGCACTCCATGGTCTCCTTTCAGACGTTACTTACAACTCACTCTCTGGTACAAACGTATATCGCGACTTCGTAGAGTTGCCCTCTCAATTCAATGAGAACTACCTCACAGAGAAAGAATTCCTCGATGGCTTTGCTCGTCACTACGAGACCGGCGAAACTATCCCCGCCGAGTTGGTTGAGAAGATTATCACATCAAGCCAATACCACGCTGCATATGCTTGTATCCGTCAATTGTCATTCGGTATGCTCGATATGGCATGGCACACAATCACAGCTCCTTACACAGGCGATGTTCTTGCATTCGAGAAGAAGGCTATTGCACCTACACAGGTACTTCCTTATGTTGATGGCACAGCTATGCAGACAGCCTTCACTCACATCTTCAGCGGTGGTTACGCATCGGGCTACTACGGCTATAAGTGGGCAGAGGTACTTGCTGCTGATGCATACTCATACTTCAGCGAGGAGGGCATCTTCTCTGAGAAGGTTGCAAGCAAGTTCCGCAACGAGGTATTGGAGAAGGGTGGTCACGAGCATCCTATGACTCTCTACAAGAACTTCCGCGGCCACAAGCCAAAGACTCAGGCTCTCATCGACCAGATGAACTTGAAGTAGGCTTAGACAAGCTGTTCAACAAAATAGGAATTAGCCCGATGGGGCTAACTCCTATTTCTATATATATATATAGGCTATATACTTCTCTTGCGCGGTAGTTCTATATACTCCGTGTAGACCAACTCCGTATTAGGATTGGAGGACCACACCTCCTGGCGTATGGCCTTTGTGCCAAAGGGGATGAACAAAAACTTGCGAGGCACGCGGTGCACAACCTGATGCAGCGTATCTATAGTGCGAACGACATATCGCAGCGAGTCGCCAAAGAGTATGCCCTCCACCCTACTCCATGTATCTCCACTCGCGAAGTGGTGTGCAGGCATAATAACGGTGTCACGCACAACAACCGTATCACGCACTACGACACTATCAACAATCGTAGTCACAGCAACACTCTTGGCATAGCTCTCTGCGCGCCTGAGACGTATCCCCAGCGAGGCTATCTCCTCCGCATCGCGCCTATGCTGCTCACGAAACTCACACAGCTCCAATTCGAGAGCTTCCACCGACACGGCAGACTTGCCATTTTCTGTTCGGTAATATGTAACGCCCTCCACGAGGGCGTGCTCATTACTCCTAAGGCGCCTATTCTCACTGACCAAATGAGATATCACACCTCCACACACAACAACACAAATAAGGGTGACAAGCGTCACCCCAAACATAAACTTTTTCATAGAATTTCGGGGTTATAATTCGCTACAAATATACAACCCAATAAAGCCTATGATTTCTAAAAAAAATAGAAACTTAGAATTGCACCGCGCACGATATACCCAGCGCGCGTGTATTTGTTTCATAGATAGGCGCAGCAACAAGTGCCTGACCACTACGTGGCATCTTGAATATATGACGGCTCAGAGGCAGCATCCAGTAACCTATCCTTGCCGATAGAATGCCGAAGCCCACACCCGCAATCACATCGTTCATCCAGTGGCGACCGTTATACATACGCATCACGCCTACGGTAGCAGCCATAGCATAGGCAACGAGTCCCGCACCCCAGCCATACTCCGAGCGCACGAGCTCTGCACCCGCAAATGCCGTAGTGGTATGTCCCGAGGGAAAGGAGTTACGCGTGCCTGTATCTGGACGCGGCTCACGCACCGCATACTTAACACTCTGCGACAATGCTGTCACCGATAGGTAGGTAACAGCCGCCACGGCAACACGCTCACCAAAGGTGTGCTTTGCATCCATACCCATAAAATCTAAGGTGAGATAAAAACCTACAGGCAGGTATTGCAGATAATCATCGAAGTGCATCTTTCCACCCCCAGACCACTCTCTAAATTGATTATTCACAGCAACGCTAACACCGCGCAGAGGAGCATTCTCTCCCACACCGAGTGCACCTATTGAGATAAACGCTGCTGGAGCGATAAGCTGCGCAGGGCGAAAGCGTGTAGAGTGTGTCTGATTACTCTGCCACCAACCAATATCTTGCTGCTCTACATTGAGGTTATTTATCAAACTATCAACTTGTTGCGGGGGAGGGACTTGCAATACAGAGCGTGACACTTGAGCATACGCCACCTCACTGATGCTACAAGCTATCAGCGCCAAAACAAGGGTTAGTAGTAGTACACTGCGCTTCATACGTGACCTTTTTACGATATTTTCAACCGCAAAAATATAAATAATGTTCTTACGACAACACACCTTTGCAAGTTTTCTCGTGCTGAGACCCCAAAAACCCTCTAAATATCGGTGTCATGGGGCTAAAATGCGGAAAGTTTGCAAATTGTTAGTCGAATAATTGGTGGATTAATAAAAAAGTAGTAATTTTACATGATAATATACGTATCAAAGCACGAACACAAACAATTAAACAAACATAAAACAACTAACTATGACTATCAAGTATTCAGGTAAGACTCGCATCGAGAGCGATCTTCTCGGCGAGATGGAGGTGCCCGTTGAGGCGCTTTATGGCGTGCAGACATTGCGCGGTATTGTTAACTTCCCCATTAGCCGCTTCCACCTCAATGACTACCCATTGTTCATCAATGGCTTGGCAATGACAAAGCTCGGTGCAGCAGTTGCTAACCACCAGCTCGGTCTCTTGACTGACGAACAGTTCAACGCCATCAAGCAGGCTTGCGAGGAGATCATGGCAGGTCAGCACCACGAGCACTTCCCATGTGACATGATCCAGGGTGGCGCAGGTACTACTACCAACATGAACGCTAACGAGGTTATCGCTAACCGTGCGCTCCAGATTATGGGCCACGAGGCTGGCGAGTATCAGTACTGCTCACCTAACGACCACGTAAACTGCTCACAGTCTACAAACGATGCATACCCATGCGGTATCCACCTCGGTCTCTACGCTACACACCAGGTCTTCATGGGTCACTACAACGACCTTATCGCATCGTTCGAGAAGAAGGCTAAGGAGTTCGCACACATCTTGAAGATGGGTCGTACACAGCTTGAGGACGCAGTGCCTATGACACTCGGCCAGACATTCGGTGCCTTCGCCCAGATCTTGAAGGAGGAGCGCAAGAACCTCGAGTTCGCAGCTGAGGAGTTCTTGACAGTTAATATGGGTGCTACTGCTATCGGTACAGGTATCTGCTCAGAGCCTGAGTATGCTGAGAAGTGTATCGCTGCATTGCGCGAGATCACAGGCTGGGACATCAAGCTCGCTGAGGACCTCGTAGCTGCTACATCTGACACTACATGCATGGTTGGCTACTCTTCAGCTTTGCGCCGTGTGGCTGTTAAGTTGAACAAGATCTGTAACGACCTTCGTCTCTTGGGCTCAGGTCCTCGTTGCGGTCTCCACGAGTTCGATCTTCCTGCACGCCAGCCAGGTTCTTCAATCATGCCAGGTAAGGTTAACCCCGTTATTCCTGAGGTTATGAACCAGATCTGCTATAAGGTTATCGGTAACGACGCATGTGTTGCTATGTGTGCTCAGGAGGCACAGATGGAGCTTAACGCTATGGAGCCCACAATGGCACAGTGCTGCTTCGAGTCTGCAGAGATTATGATGAATGGTTTCGACACATTGCGTGTTAACTGTGTTGATGGCATCAAGGCTAACGAGGAGCAGTGCTTGAAGTATGTTAAGGATAGCTTCGGTATCGTAACAGCTCTTAACCCAATCATCGGTTATAAGAACTCTACAAAGATTGCTAAGAAGGCTATGGCTACTGGTGGTCGCGTTTACGACATCGTCCTCGAGGAGGGCATCCTTACAAAGGAGGAGCTCGATACTATTCTCGCACCTGAGAATATGATTAAGCCCGTTAAGCTCGACATCAAGCCACGCCGCTAATCGACTGACGACATAGACTAACAAGATAAGCAACGCGCGTTAAACACCGCCTAAGCTTAAAGAAAACAGTGCTCTGCATCGCGCAGAGCACTGTTTTTTTGGCACCATTACCCCGTATTCGTATATACCGCAGTTCTGGTTGTCTATAATGCAGTTCTGGACATCTATACCACAGTTATATATCTATACCGTAACAAGTGTAATACCCTATAAAAAGGCAAAAGAAACATCTACAATCAGACTACAAACGAGCCTACTTCTATCCTTTCCTAGTCATCCATCTCCCCCTCCCCCTCACGCTCTCTCCCAACTCCTCATACTCTTTCCACTCCTCACACTCTTTCCACTCTCCCTAACCTCCCTAATTTCCCTAACTTCCCTAACATTCCTAACATTCCTAACTTCACTACACTGCCAGCCTCCCCCCGCCCTCACACAAGAGCACAAAAAAAAGAGGCGGACCAAAGTCCGCCTCTTACTATAGGGTTTAGAGCAAATTACTCAGCAGTGTAAGCGCTCTTAGTGAATGTAACAGTAGCGTTAGAAGTGTGAGGACCCCAAGCTGTTATTACCTTCATTGAAACCTTGATCTCGATATCACGCTTAAGATCGTTCTCGCTGATGTAGTGGAATACGATCTTACCAGAAGGCAAGTACTCAAGGAGACCCTTGTTCTCAAGCTGAGCAGCGTCAGAACCACCGTAAGTGAACTTAACCTCAACTGGCTTGAGCTCGCCGTTTACATAGTGACCGTAAACATCACCAGCGTAGAGACCGTTCTTGAAGCCGTTGTTGCCCTCAGCATCCTCGTAACCCTCTACCAAGTAACGCTGACCGTAAACGCGACCCTGGTTGATCATCTCAACACCACGACGGTCTGTCATAGAGAAGAGGTTAGTAAGATCAACTGTGTAGTCACCCCACTCGATAACTGGCTCTACGTGGTTCTTAGAAGTAACCTCATAGATAGGATCGTACTTGTTAACGATGTATGAAGAGTAATCGTCAACGTCAGCAGCAGGACCATCGAAGTTAGTTGTGAGAACCATTACTGCGCCGTTATCGTTGCACAAGTTAAGAGTTGCATCAACATTTACGAAGTCGTCAGCACCGTAGTAGCTGATAAGGTTGTCAGCGATAGTGATACCAGCATCCTTAACGTCAGTGAGACGGAATACAGGCTTCAAAACATCACCGTTAGCAGCAACAACCTGGCCACGAACAGCCTCAGCCTCAGTTACAACAGGAACAGTCATAAGAGTGAACTTAGCATCCATAAGGTCGAATGCAGCATCCAAATCAACAGCGTTTACATCAAATGCACCAAGTGCAGTTGTAGGCTTAGAATCTGGAGTGTAGTTAGGCTGAACATCTGTAGCATAACCTACTACAATACCAGACTCGTTATAAACATCGTATACATAGTTAGGAACGCGCTTGAACCAGTAAGTAGGCTCGTTGAATGTAACGTTCTTAACGAACTCAACCTCCTGACCGTACCAGAGAGTAATCTTCTTAGAGTAAGCAAGATCACGAACTACAAGACCATCCTTAACTGTGATCTGATCGTCAGCATAGTTGTACTTAACATTTACGTTCTTACCCTCTACGATATCAAGCATTGTACCCTCAGTAGCAGCAACACCGTTTACAGTGTTAACAAGGTTGTAGTAAGCCTTAGTTACAAATACATCAGTCAAGTACTCGTTGATTGAGATACCAGCGAAGTTCATAGGATAAGCCTCAACAGTCTGAGCGATGAATGAAGCCATAGGATTAACCTCAGCATTTACAAATTCGAAGTTAGAAGTGTAAACCTTAGCCAAAGTACCGAGGTCAACAAGGATAGGCTTGCGTGAACGGTCAACAGTAACAACTGTGAAGTAAACCTTTACATCAACGTTAGCCAACTCGTACTTAACAACAACGTTGTAAGTCTTGTCCCACTCGAAGCCGCTGAATACGATAGAACCATTCTTAGCATCATCATCTGCAGTAAGCTCGATCAAAAGATCACCAGCCTTAACCTCATCGTTAACAGTGATCATAGCAGGAGCGTTAGCAAGAACACCAGCGATAGTTGTATCCTCAGGCAACTTGTCAGTAGTTACGTTTGCATAGTTGAATGCAAGTGAACGCTCGTATGGACGGAAGTTCATAGCAGCATCATCAGCGTTCTGGAGACGCTCAGCGTCAGCAATAGCATCAACAAGGTAGCTCCAGTGGATAGTGTACTCAGGAGCGATAGTGATAGTAGCCTGCTCCTTAACAACTGCAAGAGAAGCACCAGCTGATACGAACTCCTCAGCAATAGCATCGCTATAGCTATAAGTGTAAACGAGGTTGAACTTCTCACCGATAAGAGATGCATCAAGAGCAGTGATGTCAAGGTTCTGCTCGTTGTAACCAGTCTCAGCGTTAAGAACATCAGTAACCTTAACGTTCTCGCGAACTACCTTTGTACCAGCGTAGATAGGCTTAACCTCCTCGTAACCGAACTCAACGAGCTCAGCAGCAGTGTAAGTCTCACCCTCGAATGTGTACTGGAGGAAGTAACCAGGAAGAGATACGAAATCAGGGTTAACAGCCCACTGAGTGTAGATAAGCTCGTCAACGTAAACCTCATTGTTACCAGTAACAACCTCATCCTTGTAGATGATGTCCATAGTGATAGGTGAGTGCTCACCACCGATAATGTTAGTGAAGCAAGTAGAGAGGTTAGCGTCAGCAGCAGCCTCAACACCTGTCAAATCAACAACAAGTGAGATAGCATAGTTCTCAGCATCAGCAGCGCGCTGGTAGAACTTGTCAGACAAACCACGAGTTACGAAAGTAACAGCGATACGGCCAGTCTCAGTGTTCTGAACGTCAACAACTGTGAACTCAGGTGCAGCAGCACGAGTCTTGAGCTCGTCAGAAAGATCGAACTTAACAATAGCCTTACCATCAGCGAATGCCTTAGCGATAGCGTAAGCACCCTCAGCAGGATATACGTTATACTCAGCAGTTGAACGACCCTCAACGATAGTGTTCTTACCGAAAGTAGCGTAGTCGATAGAGAGCTTACCATCAGCGTAGTCAGGACGGTAAACGATGCTCTGAACACGGTTGATGATGTTCTCAACTGAAAGACCCAAAGCAGCCAAAGCCTCGTTAGTGTTCTTTACGAACTCCTCATAAGCAGCGATGTGTGCATCGTAAGCAGCCTTGAACTCATCGAGCTTATCATTCAAGCCCTGAACATCAACCTGCAACTGACCGATAGAACCCTCAGCGTTGAGCAAACGCTGGTTAACCTCAGCCTTGTAAGCTGCAAGATCACCCTCAACTTTCTGGATAGCCTCATCAAGCTCCTTTACGTCCTCCTTGATAGCCTCGTCAGCAGCCACAAGAGCCTCATCCTTAGCCTTCAACTCGTTGTACTTAGCGAGAAGGTCAGCAGCGAGTTTGTTGATCTCAGTAGTATTCTTTGCGATCTCAGCATAAGCCTTCTCGAACTCTGCATTAACAGCTGCAACGTGATCTGCGATCTTACCCTCGAGAACCTCATCAGCCTTAGCAAGAGCCTCATCAGCATCAGCAAGAGCCTGGAACTTAGCAGCAGCCTCAGTCTTATACTCCTCGAAAGTAGTTACGTCGAGCTTAGTCTCCTCAAGATCCTTTACAGACTCCTCAAGATCCTCTACAGACTCCTCAAGAGTAGCAACCTTCTCCTGAAGAGTTGCGATTGCTGACTCAGCGTTAGCAACCCATGCAGTCATCTGCATCGCGAACTCCTTCAAAGAGTTAACATCACCTGACAAAGTGTTTACTGAAGAAGTAAGAGCATCGATAGCCTGCTTCTGCTCCTTGTCAACATTCTCAAGAGCCTGAATCTTCTCGTTAGCCTCAGAGATAGCTGCGTTTGCAGCGTTGATCTTTGTAAGAAGCTCGTCATCAGCAGCCTCGAGATCCTCGATAGCCTCCTCAGCATCAGCAACTGCTGACTCGAGAGCTGCGAGATCCTCTGCGTGATCCTCGATAGCCTCGTTTACATCAGCGATAGCTGCCTGAAGCTCAGTCTTTGTTTTGTCGAGATCAGCCTTAAGAGGATCGATCTCATTCTGTACCAACTCGTCAAGACGGTTGTTGATATCCTTGATATCAGCAGCATGGTCGGTACATCCTGTCGAATAGAGCATTGTACCTACAAGGAACATGCTCAACAACTTAGATAAGTACTTCATTGTTTAATAATAAAAAATTAGTGAAAAAATAATAATGTCAAATATATATAGGTATCTTAAATCTTACTCCAAGGCGCAGATTACGACACGGTTGTCAGTACTCTTCTCGAAAGGCTGAACTGTGTCACCCTTGTGACCGATCTCGATACGAGACTCCTCAACACCAGCAGCGATAAGAGCCTTCTTTACATTCTGTGCACGACGCTCAGAAAGCTTCATGTTACCAGCAGCATAACCAGTCTCCTTATCAGCGTAACCAACAACTGCTACAGTGTAGTCAGGGTTGTTCTTAAGCCACTCAGCCAAACGAGTGATCTTAACCTGCTCTGCCTTACGGATGTAAGTTGAGTTGATAGTAAAGAATACGTTCTCAGAGTTCTCCTCGATATTCTTTGCGCGGATAGCAGCAAGACGAGCAGCCTCAGCAGCAGCGGCCTCCTCAGCAAGACGCTTAGCCTCAGCCTCCTCAGCAAGACGCTTCTCCTCAGCAGCCTTCTCAGCAGCGATGCGTGCCTCCTCAGCAAGACGGAGAGCCTCCTGCTCAGCAAGCCAAACCTTTGAAGTCTGGTGCTTCTGACCAAAGCTGAATGAAACACCTGCCAAGTAGTTGAACTGCCAGTCAACGTTCTCAGCACGCTTAGAGTTGAACTTATCAGACATGATGTTTGTGTTCGCCTCAAGGCTCAAAGCAACACGCTCTGCAACGCGGAAGTCGATACCCAAACCAAGGCGACCAGCTACGAAAGCCTTCTTATCCCACAAGTACTCCAACTGGGTAGACCAAGCTGGGCTACCTGCTGCGATAGCATTCGCCTCCTTGTTATTAAATCCATAGTTAAAACCTACACCCGCGAGTGCGTATACAGATACGGGGCGCTTGTGGTTGTAACCACCAATAAGAGCAGAAAGGTCGAGCTTGTAGTCTGCATTCAACTGAACAAAGTCGAATGAGTAGTTCTGCTCTACAGAACCTACTACAGCGCCCTTACCCTGCCAACCGCCAAGACCGAAACGAACGCCCATAGCGTGGTGGAAACGATAGTTAGTAGAAAGAACAACTGCAGGTGACAACAACTTGCCAAAAGATGAAGCCTCACCAATAGTGTGACCTACACCACCCTGCAACTGCAAATCCCAGTGAGGACGGAACTCAACGCTCTCGTCACTCTTGCTCTGAGGCTGTGCGTAGAGAGCTACACAAGCCAACATAGCAGCCAATGTTAGAGTAATTTTTTTAAAATTCATACGCTTAATTTATTATGTATCATTAATTTACACAATTATGTCATTGATGTGTGACCTTTGCACCCGCCACACATTATGCAATACTATGCCGCAAATGTACGTTTTTTTTTCCATGTGGCAAAATTTTCTCAAACATTTTTCACATTTTTTTTTCGCATGTTTTCGCACACCAAAACACAAGTCCAACCTTTTTGGTTTTCCCAAGCAAAAATATGACCAAACCATTCAACACAAAACAGCGATAAAACACCCATACATACACATCTAATGCCATTTTAGCATGGAATTAAATCATAAAAATAACGTAATTATATACAGCTATTTTTTATCAATAAAACGCGCTTTTTTTCTAAAAATTGAGGTATTTCACGACCTCAAAAATCCCTATATCAACACTTTTTGAAACTGAATAAAACGTCGCATAAAAACGAACTCACAGTACATATACCACGATACCCTGTGGCATGATTTATGACAAGTTGAACAACACATTTAATTTAATAAATTTACACTATGATCGAGAAAAAATGTTCGACCGCCACAGCTGCGGTATACGGGTCGGAGGAGATGCTCCACCCAGCACCAACAACGGAGATTCCAAACGACATGACACTCCCTGAAATCGCCTACCGCATGGTCAAAGACGAAGCGGCTGTTGAGACACAACCTCAACTAAACCTCGCTACGTTTGTCACAACCTACATGGACGACTATGCTACACGATTGATGAACGAGGCAATAGCCGTAAATTACATCGATCAGACTGAGTATCCGCGTATTGCGGTAATGGCATCACGATGCATCAACATCATCGCCAACCTTTGGAACAGCCCCGAGAAGAGCGAGTCAAAGACGGGCGCAGTGGGCATCGGCTCATCCGAGGCCTGTATGCTCGGAGGCGTATCGGCATGGCTCCGTTGGCGCCACCGTCGTATCAAGGAGGGTAAACCCGTAGATAAGCCGAACCTTGTGATTAGCACAGGATTGCAAGTGGTATGGGAGAAATTCTGCAAGCTTTGGCAGATAGAGTTGCGACAGGTGCCGCTCACTCACGAGAAACGCACACTATGCCCCGAGGACGCCATCAAGATGTGCGACGAGAACACAATATGTGTGGTAGCCATTGCTGGTGTAACATGGACAGGCCTCAACGACGATGTCGAAGCACTGGACAAGGCTCTTGATAAGTACAACAACCACACGGGGCATAACATTCCGATACACGTTGACGGCGCATCAGGCGGTTTTATCCTTCCGTTCATCAAGCCACACCATAAGTGGGACTTCAGATTGAAGTGGGTAGTTTCCATATCTACCTCAGGACATAAGTTCGGTTTGGTATATCCGGGCCTTGGCTGGGTGGTATGGCGCGACAAGAGCTATCTTCCCGACGAGATGAGCTTCTCGGTCAACTATCTCGGAGCTGAGGTGACCCAGGTAGGTCTCAACTTCTCACGCCCCGCAGCACAGATCTTGGGCCAGTACTATAATTTTATACGCCTCGGACGCAAAGGCTACGAGAACATCCACCGCAACTCAATGGAGATTGCTCAGTATTGCCATAAGCGTATCGGCGAGATGCCATACTTCAAAAACTACTCTGACGAGGTTGTAAATCCTCTATTCATCTGGACGATGGAGGATAACTATAATAAGACGGCGAAATGGACACTCTACGACCTTCAGGCACGCCTGCAGCAGTCGGGTTGGATGGTTCCTGCCTACTCAATGCCGAAGAGTATCGAGGATATGGTGGTTATGCGCATCGTAGTGCGTCAGGGCATGTCGCGCGACATGGCAGATATGCTTCTCCGCGATATTGAAGATGCAGTCAAAGAGCTTGACGCCCTCAAATACCCTACCACCTCACGCCTCACCTACGAACGCTCCGAGGCACAAATGGGCAAGGTATTCACCCACTAACAATATAATTATGTATCATTGCGTGGCTCGTCTTACTGGCGAGCCACATTTGTTGAGTATAAGAGACCTCACAATATAGACACGTGGCTACAAAATTAAGAAAAGGACAAATCTTGCGACTTATCCTTTTAAGTAGGACTCCATATCGAAATTTCTAACCGATTTGTAGCGGACTACGAGCGTGTTACTAGATTTATGACGTTGGGTATTAAGATACGAAAAAGGCAATCGGCAGCGCTAACCACCGATTGCCAATAATGAATTAGAGTTTATAAGCGGAGAGTTCCCAGGGGGGGGTGTTATAAAAAGACATGTAGCACTTACTCAGTGGGTAGCACATCGAAATCAATCTGATTGACGGTTAGTACCGTAACTTGCTGTCCATTGTATAGTCCTGAGCACTCAGCACCGAGCAGGCGCCCCTCGCTTTTTGAGAAACGAGCAATAATCCCAACCTTGTCGCCCCTAGTGCTGACTATGATCATATCGCCTTCCTCTCGGAATTTTAGCAGTATACCCGTTAACAAAGCGTACTCATTCAATTTATCGATCGTAGAGAACGCAGTGAGGTCGATTCCTCCGTGGGGTCGTTCGAGTACTAATTGTCCATTCTGGTAGCGTCGATAGCTTTCGCCGTCATAGAATTCCATAGAACTATACTGATCCTGCCATTTGATAGCCATATTGATCTTTGAGCCCTCTTTGCGAATCTCGACGGTGCCCTGCATCGGAGTGCCATCGAAATCAATATCATAGAGTTCCCGTGAACTCTTGTTTTCGGTAACATTTGCAGTAAATCGAACGAGACAGTTGTCAGATTCGAGAAATTGAGTCATTGCTCGTTCGACCACCTCGCGGGCGGTGCTGGTCTGCACGCCTTTGATACCAACGAAGAGGGCGATAGCAACTACTGCGGCAATACCTCCAACGCGTGCAAATTGCCAAATAAAGCGGCGGCGCGGTGCGGGTGCAGCGACTTTAAATTCGAGGTTGGTTGAGGGGGCGAATCGGGGCGAGAGAATATCGACCACGCGATTGTCCGAATAGTTGTCTAAATTGTTGGTCTTCATAGTGATTACTTGTTTTTAATTGTTAGATTAACCCGCGCTCCGCGAGAGCTTCGCGCAGTTTGTCGATACCGTAGCGAAACCGCGACTTTGCCGTTGTGAGCGGTATGTCGCAGATTGCAGCGATCTCGGAAAATTGACGTCCGCCATAGATTCGCAAGCGGATCACTTCGCTCTGCTCGTCGGGTAGCAAAGCCATTAGTCGTTCAATCAATCGAAACTCCTGCTCAAAATCTTTGGGCGCAAGGTCTTCGCTCGATAGTGTGTCAAGTGTGTCGGTCGATGTAAAATTTCGGCGCGAACGCAATATAGATGTGCAACTATTTGTCAATGAGCGATAAACATAGCCTTTCAAGTCTTCAATTTCGGCAAGCCGTGCGCTCTGTTTCGAGAGCCTCAGGTATAGGTCCTGTACCACGTCTTCAGCCTCTGAAGCAGACCCCAACCGATAGCAGGCATATCGAAACAGATCGTTGCGTTCGGACTGCATTAGCTCAGCGAGGCGGGTGAGTTGTTTGTTTTCGTTTGTAAGTTTCATAATTTGTTATCGTTTATTGGAAACGCGCTTCCAAATATATAACGCTCAATGTTCGAAAAAGACTTAACATACTTGTAAAAACATTAAAAATAGGCAATCGGCAGCGCTAACCACCGATTGTCTATGATGTATTAGAGTGAATTTCGCGAATCTCACAAATTGAAAATCCAAAACATCCGCTTTATTAAATAGCCTTTAGACGCCTCTTTGACCAAGTATTACGGATCACTGTAAAAATGGGATAAAGAATCACGCAGCTATCGAACCACAAACTACAATTCGTTCTTTGAAATACTACACTGTGTATCGGATAGTTACAAGAATAGGCAAGAAAAAGAAAAGGACAAATCTTGCGACTTGTCATCTTTAGTAGGACACCACATCGAAATTTCTAACCGTTTTATAGAGGACTACGAGAGTGTTATTAGATTTATGAAGTGGCTTGATGATTGGAAACGATAATCAAAACTTCATTATTAAAACACATCAAGTGTATTCAATTTTTGGGTGTATTCAAGAAAGTCGGTAGCCACTTAATTGTGACTACCGATTTCTGTATGCAGTTATATCAAAGAGTTATTTAACTAACCCGAGGCTCATTGTAAGGTTACTTACTCAAAGTAAACTCAAACCTAAGACCGGCATTGGGTCTATTTGTGACGGTGATTGTGCCGCCGTGGAATTGGACAGCGTGTTTTACAATGGCAAGACCGAGACCTGTACCACCCTTTTGGCGGGAGCGACCTTTGTCCACACGATAGAATCGCTCGAAGAGGTGTGATAGGTGTTTCTGCTCAACACCCTTACCATCATCCTCAAAGCGGATACGGCACAGCTTCTCATTGTTTTCAAGTAGCGATATATAGATGTTTCTACCCTCGGAATAGGCAATGGCATTCTCGGTTAGGTTACGAAAAATGGAGCCAATCAACGATGGGTTGCCATCAATGATAACCTCGTCGCCAAAATCGGTATGGAGAAGCAAGCGTTCATCTTCGGGCAGCATCTCCAACTCCTTAGCCACCTCACCAATTATATCGTTTATTACAACTCTCTCCTTGCCTATTAGTGCGCTACCATCCTCCATTCGAGTTATTAACGACACATCGTTAAGCAGTCGGCGAAGGCGGTCATTGTTTGCATAGCATCGCTCGATGAGTTCCTGACGCTTCTCTTCGCTAAGGCTAATACCCGATAGCAGTGTTTCAAGGCATATTTGAATGGATGCTATGGGGGTCTTCAATTCGTGGTTGATGTTGTTGGTTAGTTGTCGTTTAAGGCGATTTCGCTCCTGTTCAGCCTCGTAGCGATTGACTCTCTCAATATCCTTCCCAAGTTTACGAGTTGTAAAGTATGCCACCACACTCATCACAAGCGTGATTGAAATCATCACAACCAAGAACGACCAATCTGCTTCAAGTAGGTCTTGCAAGGTGCTTGAATATGGTATTGCTGTACGAACAACAACTCGCTCACCTCGTGTTGCAGAGTAGAAGTATTCTCGTCCATCACTCGTGGATTGTCTGCTGATGTTATATCCTACGCCTTTGGTCAAAGCATCGGCCACTTCTGGTCTGCCTCGATGGTTATCGAGCGAATCGAGCGGTATAATATTGTCGTATATAACAGCACCCGTAAGTGTGATAATGGATATTCGTAACTCATCAAAGGGTTTGTCGTGTGTGGCGATATACTCTTCATACGGTTCACCCTCTTCGACCGTAGCGAGCAGATGACGATTATACTGCTGTAACTGAGCATTCAAGAACTCCGATTTGTACTCTTTCTCTCTTATATATTGGTATCCAACAAAGCATAGCACCATTGCCCACGAGAAGGCTAGGAGTTGCAAAAAGAGGCGCTTATGATGTGATTTTTTAGTCTCGGAAGCCATAACCAAAGCCTG
>JAZTYW010000036.1:0-144945 GCA_045637085.1 Alistipes sp.
AGATATTTATGAAGACAACACCTGGTGATCACTCACTCTTTTTGAAGCCATTTCGCGTCTATTTGCAATATGTAAACTCGGGCCTCTACTTCCGCAAGGAGCATATCATCGGTTTGGAGAATGTCCCCGTAGATGGCACACCCACAGTTGTTGTTTCTAACCACCAGAACTGCCTCAACGACCCCTTGTGCGTCTGCTTGCAGCTCACCGATAGGCGCATGAACTTCATAGCCCGCGCCAATGTATTCAAAAATCCTGTATTCAATAAGGCTCTCCGCGCAATGGGTCTCTTGCCCGCATACCGCATGAGCCACGAGGGCTTTGGTGCTATCAACAAGAACCGCTCGACGATGGATGCTGCGGGTCAGGCACTCACCGATGGCGAGACCCTCATGCTCTACCCCGAGGCCGACCACCAGGATAAGCGCTGGCTCGGAACATTCAAGCTCGGATACTTGCGCATAGCCTTCGAGGCGGCAGAGAAGATGAACTTCGAGCAGGATGTGATGATTCTGCCCTCGTGCAACCACTACTCTAACTATTTCCATGCCCGCACAGATATGCTTATTAAGTTCGATAAGCCTATCTCGCTGAAACCCTACTATGAGCGATACAAGGAGAATGCACGCGAGACAATGGTGGAGGTTAACAACCTGGTGCGTAGCCGCATTCAGGATATGATGCTCCACGTGAGCGACCTTGAGCACTACGACCAGATTGACTTTTTGCGTGAGACGGGCTATGGCAATAAGTACGCGCGTGAGCACGGCTTCAAGCCCAACTATCTCCCTTCGCGCCTGCTTTCGGACCAGCAGCTTGTTGATGGCTTGCAGAGGGCTACTGTGGAGCGTCCCGAGGAGATGGAGCAAATATATGCTGATACTAAGGAGTTTGCTTTGGGCATCAAGAATTTGGGCTTTCGTGATTGGCTTTTCAAGCGCAATCCGGGTGCTGGTGCCGCCATTCTTCGCGGCTTGGGCCTCTTGTTGCTGTTGCCACTCTTCATCATCTCGATTATCCCTACGGGTCTGTTGTTCTTGATTCCGAAGATCTTTATCAAGAAGCTCATCAAGGATCAGATGTTCGTAAGTTCGTTTAACGTTGGTGCAAGTGCCTTTATCTCTGTGCCTATATGTATGATTGTGCCCTTTGTGTTGTTGTGGGTGTTCCTCAACTTCTGGTGGGCATTGGGCTACCTTGTTGCCTTCCCATTCATGTTTATCTTGGCATGGAACTATTTGCGCCTGTTCCATAAGTTTATTGGCTCATGCAACTTTGTGCGTCGCAAGAACCGAGCAAAGATTAACGAGTTGCGCCAGTTGCGCACAAGCATCTACGAGCGCTTGGATGCTATCTTAGAGTAATAATTCTGCATGCTAATTAAAGAGAAAGAGATTGTCCATTTGGACAATCTCTTTTGTTAATTGCATTTTATATTGCTGAAACTTTTAATTTACATTCACATTATAAGTTATCTCCTCACCTGTATCAAGCGAAAGGGTAATCTTAAGTCTGCGCGCACGGTCTTCATTGTGTAGCGTATTGCAAATAAGGCGGAAATCGGTGTGGATAAACCACATGTCATCCTCTTGGAGTTCCGATACTCGCTTGCGTTCGGTGCGCTCACGCTCCTCTACATCAAATGCCTCATCAAAGCCACTCTCTACAAAATATTTGTAGGTAGCATACTCCACCTCGAAAATGTTATTAAGCGATGATTGAGCAGGATAGTCCTCGTTCCACTCTTGGAAAGATATTATATCAATACCTTTAATAGACTCTGCGCACGCAATGTCCTGCATATCTGTCTCTTCAAAACCGACCTGATCACCATATTTCTCCATATAGTCGGTATAGATCTCACCTGGGGTATCCAAGTACACATTGACAGCATATTCGTCGCCACAATATGCAGAGAAATCAATTACTACGCTATCATCAAACGCCTTGCACTCGATATTAAGATTTTCATCTATGTGAAAGTAATTGTATATGAACCCAGTTTCTACGATCTCTCTGGGCTCGAATTCTGGTGGTGCTCAACTAACGAGCCACTGACACGATGTAGATAGTAGCGAAACTGCTACAATAATTGAGGTATAGATAAATCGTCTCATACTATCTTATTTAATAGTGATAATTGACCTTGTGCAAAGATAACTTTTTAAGTGCAGAATTGCAATTATAGAATATAAAAAACTTCAACCAAACAAAATATATCTGTTTTGATTTTCTTGCAATTTGCCTATATAAATGTTTAATGCCTAACCTGTGTGTGGAATTGCAACTGTCGTAGTTGCCGTTGTGATGTTAGTGGGGAAGTAGTGCTCAGGCATGATTTTGGGCAGATATTCCGGAATCTCACAAATGGTGCTACGCAGATTCACTCCCACACGTCGGCACCACAATCACAACAATATTTTTGCTCCTTTGACATAAATTTTATACATTTGTAAACTATATACTTACAAATGCGATATCGACTTATAACATTAAACCATTTATAATATGTGTAGGATAGCAACAATCATGGCGGCCATCGCAATGCTGGTGGGCTGTGGCAGCGTGAACGAGGAGTATGGCACGGAGATAGTGAAGTCGCCCGATGGACGCACTGTACTCACATTTGATGTTAACAGTGAGGGTGAGGCGCTCTATGCGTTGTCGTTTGCAGGCGAGGATATTATCCGACCCTCGGCACTAAACATCGAGACCTCGCGTGGTGAGTTCGACGACGATATGCGTATCGTCGATATCAAGCATAGCACCTTCTGCGAGACATGGGAGCCCGTGTGGGGTCAGTTCTCGGAGATTGAGAACCACTACAATGAGATGGTTGTGACGCTCGAGAACAGCAAATCGGAGAGAGTGGATGTCACCTTCCGCCTATTTAATGATGGTATGGCGTTGCGCTACACACTTAATGGTGAGGGAGCGTGCGACATCCTCGACGAGGAGACCGAGTTCCGCATGGCGGCAGACTATGACGCACACTGGATGGCGGGCAGCGACGACGATGCCGAGTTTAACTATGTGCACACCAAGCTCTCGGAGATTAACCCCGCAACCATGCAGCAGTCGGCAGGCCGCGTGCAGGATATAATGGAGTGTGGCGTGTCAACACCCGTAGCCATGAAGAGCCCCGCGGGTAACTATGTGGCTATCCACGAGGCGGCGTTGTGGGAGTATCCAGGTATGGCACTCGAGTTCGATGCCGAGGAGCTGAAGTTCACAACAGAACTCTCTGGTGACAAGGCTGTTAAGAGCCGCGTAGAGTTGCCATTTTCGACACCTTGGCGCACCGTTATCGTGGGCGACAGAGTGGGTGCGTTGGTGGAGTCATCTATGGTGCTAAACCTCAATGAGCCCTGCAAGTTAGAGGATACGTCGTGGATTAAGCCTATGAAGTATGTCGGCGTATGGTGGGAGATGCACCTCAAGGTCTCTATATGGGATATGGATGGCAAATACCCACACTGTGCAACTACCGAGAATGTCAAAAAATATATCGACTTTGCAGCTGAGAATGGCTTTGGCGGTGTTTTGGTTGAGGGCTGGAACGAAGGCTGGGGCTGGGGTGAGCGCTTCGACTACTCAAAGCCATACCCCGATTTCGACATCGAGGAGCTATGCCGCTATGCCGAGGAGCGCGGTGTGGAGCTTATTGGCCACCACGAGACCTACGCCAACGTCAGCAACTACGACGCTCAGATGGAGGATGCCTACGCCTTCTACGAGGGCTTAGGCGTAAACAATGTCAAGACAGGTTATGTTGGTAGTATTCAGGACTGTAATCACTATGACCGCGAGATGGTAGACCACTACAACCGCACTGTGGTTGATGGCGCGCGTCATAAGCTCTGTATCGATATCCACGAGCCTATACACTCTACGGGCATCTGCCGTACCTACCCAAACCTTATGTCGGCTGAGGGTATGCGCGGTCAGGAGTGGCACGCATGGAATGCGGGCAACTGCATCGACCACAACCCAACTTTGCCCTTTACGCGCAACGTGGCGGGCCCTATGGACTTCACCCCAGGCATCTTCGATGTGCGTTACCACAACACCATTAACAAGGCTGCGGCAACGGCTGATGGCTCAGTTAATGAGGCGTACAACTACACCTTCTATGTAAACTCTACCCTTGCGCACCAGCTTGCTCAGTATGTGGTCTTCTATAGCCCCATACAGATGGCTGCCGACCTGCCAGACAACTACCGCGAGCGCGACGATGCTTTGCAGTTCATCCGCGATGTTCCCGTTGATTGGGCTACAACAAAGTGTTTGGATGGCGAGATTGGTGACTATGTTGTTACCGCACGTAAGGATAAGTATAGCGACGACTGGTATGTTGGCGGTATCACCGATGGTGAGCGTCGCGAGGTGGCGGTTTCGCTCGATTTCCTTGATGCAAATCGTACATACCGAGCAACTATTTACCGCGATGGTAATAATGCTGGTTGGAATACTAATCCTACGGAATACGTTATTGAGAACAAGGATATTACAAAAGACGATGTCCTAAATATCACAATGGCTCCGGGCGGTGGTTTTGCTATCAGCATCAAGGCTATTTAGTTGCATATTTGCATAAACATCTAAAAGCGCAGCACCTCCAATGTGGGGTGCTGCGCTCTGTTATATGCAGTCCATAAATGAAAAAATTAATATATTTTTTTGCATTTTTTATTTTTTTTACCTACATTTGCATCAATTGGAAAAAAGTGAACTTAAAAATGCCGAAGGTTCGTGAAAAATACGAGCATCTGCGTAAGCCCGAATGGCTGAAAATCAGTCTGCGAAGTACGGCTGATAGTGCGGAGGTGGAGCAAATCGTCGAGGGACGTTGCCTGCATACGATATGCAGCAGTGGAATGTGTCCCAACAAGGCGGAGTGCTGGAGTCGTCGTACAGCTACCTTTATGATTCTGGGCGATATCTGCACGCGCAATTGCCGTTTCTGTGCAACGCAGACGGGTAGACCTTTGCCTCCCGACGAGGCAGAGCCCGACAAGGTGGCAGAGAGCGTGAAGCTCATGGGCCTGAAGCATGTTGTGGTTACATCAGTAACACGTGACGACCTCGAAGATCATGGTGCGCGTATCTGGGCACGCACAGTAGAGGCTATTCGTCGAGATAACCCAGAGGCAACAATAGAGCTCCTTATTTCTGATATGGATGCCCGCCCCGAATTATTGGATGTGGTGTTGGCATCGCGTCCCGACATTGTGGGACATAATATCGAGACTGTTGAGCGACTAACTCCCGAGGTGCGTTCGCGTGCCAAGTATCGCACATCGTTGGCGACACTCAAGCACATCGCTGATAGCGGAGCAGTGGCAAAAAGCGGTCTTATGGTCGGATTGGGCGAGAGCGAAGAGGAGGTGTTGGCAACACTCAGAGACCTGCGCGAAGTGGGCGTGAGCATTGTCACCCTCGGACAGTATCTTCGACCAACAAAGGAGCACTACCCCGTAAAGGCGTATATCACTCCCGAGAAGTTCGAAGAGTACCGACTTGCAGCTCTCGACATGGGCTTCAGCTATTGTGCAAGCGCACCTCTTGTGCGTTCGTCATACTTGGCTGATGCTGCATTGGATGCTGTGAAGAAGGTATGCAGAACGAAGTAGAAATCAGAGATTTACAGACAATGTCGTATGGTGAGTGCTGGGATTTGCAGCGTTCACTCTTCGACGCGTTGTGTGCCAAGAAGCTCAACAAGGAGTTCCAGGAGGGCGATCCTCGCGGAACAATCCTTATCGTTGAGCATCCAGCTGTGTATACCCTTGGTAAGAGTGGCCATGCCGAGAATATGCTCTGTTCAACGGAGTATCTCCAGAGCCTCGGTGCCGAATTCTTCCACATCGACCGTGGTGGCGATATCACCTTCCATGGTCCCGGACAGCTCGTATGTTATCCCATTGTTGACCTTGACGCAATAGGTTTGGGCGTCAGACGTTATATTGAAGCTCTCGAGCAGACAATCATCGACCTCGCAGCCGAGTATGGCATCGAGGCGCATCGCTCGGAGGGTGCCTCGGGTGTGTGGATTACCCGCCCTGGAAATCGTCTGGAGAAGCTTTGTGCAATCGGCGTTCGTGCTTCACATGGTGTGACTATGCACGGCTTGGCCATGAATGTATCGACAGACCTCAACTGGTTCCATTTGATTAACCCATGTGGTTTCACTGACCGTGGCGTGTGCTCACTCACCACGCTCACTGGCCGTGAGGTGACAATGGATGAGGTTAAGCACAAGTTTATCAATCACTTAACGAAAAATTTAAATGTTAAATATAAAAAATAGAAGTTATGCCCATAGAGAAAAGATGGGTTGTCAAGCCACAGGGCGATCGCGCTGTCGTGGAGTCACTATCCGCACAGTTAGGTATGCCAACGGTATTGACCAACCTACTGGTTCAGAGGGGCATAGACACCATGGAGAAGGCCAAGAAGTTCTTCTCGCCATCGCTACGCGACTTGCACGATCCGTTCCTAATGAAGGATATGGACAAGGCCGTGGAGCGCATCGAGAGAGCAGTGAAAGCTGGCGAAAAGGTGATGATTTACGGAGACTACGATGTCGATGGAACAACTGCCGTTGCGCTGGTTTACAAGTTCTTAAGCCAGATAGGACACAAAAATTTGTCGTTCTACATTCCTGACCGATATGTCGATGGTTACGGCATATCAATTCGAAGCATTGAACATGCGTTGCGCAAGGGTGTTACGCTGGTCATAGCTTTGGACTGCGGCATCAAAGCCGTTGAGAAGGTGGCCTATGCCAAAGAGCGTGGCGTAGATTTCATCATCTGCGACCACCATCTACCTGCCGAGGAGATTCCCCAGGCAGTGGCTGTATTGGATCCCAAACGCACCGACTGCAACTATCCTTTTGATGAGTTGAGTGGTTGTGGCGTTGGTTTTAAACTCGTCGAGGCCTATGCACGACGCAACAACATTCCATTCTCGCAGATCGAGCCATTGTTGGATTTGTTGGTTGTAAGTATCGCCTCAGACATTGTGCCTCTTGTGGACGAAAACCGCATTTTGGCATACTACGGATTGCGTAAGCTCAACTCTACGCCATCGAAGGGATTGCTCTCCATCATCAAGATTTGTGGTATGGAGGGTCATAATATCACCATCGATGACATCGTCTTCAAGATTGGTCCTCGTATCAATGCTGCGGGACGTATGCGTATGGATGAGGATGATGAGAACGCAGCACCCTCGGGTGGTCATGCTGCTGTGAGCCTTCTTATCGAGGGTAACGAGCAGGAGGCGGCGAAGTTTGGTGAGGTTATCGACTCATTCAACCAGGACCGCAAGAGTATTGACCGCAATGTAACTCAGGAGGCGCACGACTATGTGGAGTCACACCCAGAGTTGAAGGCGCTCAAGAGTACGGTTATCTACAATCCCAAATGGATGAAGGGTATCGTGGGTATTGTTGCGTCGCGTCTCATCGAGACCTACTATCGTCCTACGGTAGTACTCACGCAGTCGAATGGCTTTGTTACAGGTTCGGCACGCTCGGTTGCGGGCTTTGATTTGTATCAGGCTGTGGAGTCTTGCTCCGACTTGTTGGAGAACTTCGGCGGACATATGTACGCTGCGGGTCTTACGATGAAGGAGGAGAATGTTGAGGCCTTCACCAAGCGCTTCAACGATTATGTAGAGAAGAATATCGACCCTGACATCTTGGTGCCACAGGTCGATATAGATAGTGAGTTGTTGTTCTCGGACATCACAGATCAGTTCCAGCGACACCTCAATAGCTTCCAGCCCTTTGGTCCTGGCAATAACGCACCGGTGTTTATGACTCGTGGTGCTTGCAATCGTGGTGATGCGAAGCTTGTGGGTGTTGAGTGTGACCACTTGCGTATGGATCTTATCCAGCGTCAGAAGCCACACACGTCGCTACCGGCTATTGCATTCCAGCAGCCAACACACTATCAGTGGGTGCGTGCAGGCAAGCCAATCTCGGTATGCTACCAGATTGTGGACAACCACTATCGAGGCACGGTTAGCAAGCAGCTCCGTGTTAAGGATATTAAGCCTGAGCAGTAATCGGCTGTTCATAATAATAGAGTCCTACCCGCAAAGGTAGGACTCTGTTATTATATATAGGTATAGCCTTTAGCGCTGAAAGAGCATCTCGCGCTCCATGCGTTTGAGTTTGCGTATCTGTATGAATAGAAGTGTTGCAGCGACAAGCACTGATGCAGCGTCGGCAATTGGCATCGACATCCATGCGCCCACAGCACCAAACTCAGGTGTGAGGGTAAGCAACAGTGGTAATAGAAATAGGAGTTGTCGTGTGGCAGACAGAAGCATAGCCATAGGTGCACGACCGATATATTGGAAGAAACCACCTGCTACAATCTGGAAGCCCACCAAGGGGAACATAATCATCGCAATGCTAAGTCCCTGCTCCACAACATCAATCATCGCCTTATCGGCTGCGCTATTACCTCCCTCGACAAATAGTGCTGCGACATATTGTGGGAAGAGCATGCCGATAGCAAAGGCGAATGTTGTTACGCATGTTGCGCAGATGATGGTATATTTCAATGTCTTTAGCACACGACCATACTGCTTTGCTCCGTAGTTGTAGCCAACAATGGGCTGCATACCCTGGTTGAAGCCGTTAGCCACCATGATAAAGAGCAGAATTACGCGGTTCATGATGCCGTAGGCACCGACATATATATCACCCACGCCGTCGCCAAACGTAGCCACCTTGATAATGTCATCGGCACCCGTGCCGCCATACTGGATCAGCGCCGTGTTCATAAAGCGTGTAACGAGTGATGCGCACACGTTGAGGATGAATGGCGCCATGCCAATAGATACGATGTTGATGATGATGCTACGCTTGAAGCGGAAGCTCTCGCGCTTGAAGCGCAGGAAGCTCTTCTTCGAGGTGTAGTGGTGTATCTGAATGAGCAGGCAGATGGTCTGCGAAATGACAGTTGCGATAGCTGAGCCCTGCACACCCCAGCCGAAACCGAAGATAAACAGAGGGTTGAGGATAGTACATATCACCATCGAGAGTATCATGATGAACATCGCCTTGCGGGGATATCCCGAGGCGCGTAGCTGCTCATTAAGGCCGAGGTAAAGGTGTGTGATGATGTTACCGAACATAATCACACGCATGAACTCACGTGCATAGTGCAGTGTCTCCTCGCCAGCCTCGCCACCCGAGAAGAAGATTAGGATGGGGTCGAGAAAGAGCAGGAATATGAGCATGATGGAGATACCGAGCACCATGTTAAGCATTACGGCATTTCCGAGAATATGCTCTGCGGCACGTTTGTTACCCTCACCCAGACGTATAGATATGCGCGCAGCGGCACCAACACCCACCATCGCACCAAATGCCGAGGCGATGTTCATAATGGGGAGTGTGATTGCCATGCCCGAGATTGCGTAGCCACCCACACCGTGACCGATAAAGATACTGTCAATGATGTGGTATAGCGACGACGATGCCATGGCTATGATTGCTGGTATGGCATATCGAGCAAGGAGTTTACC
The DNA here is from genome assembly GCA_045637085.1 of Alistipes sp. GTDB lineage: Bacteria > Bacteroidota > Bacteroidia > Bacteroidales > Rikenellaceae > Alistipes. The sequence continues at coordinate 9,550 of JAZTYW010000036.1, forward strand.
GAGCGAGTCGGTGCCGAGCGATACGGTGTTGTTTTGTACTGATGACATCTATTATCTATTTATACGTGGCAGTAGCTACAACCACGCTATTTTCTACTATCTTGGTTTCAACCACTATGCCCTTTGTGTCGCGCACCTCGGCCATCAGTGTCATGCTCTCGCTGTCGAGGCCCGTGATGCGTATATCCTTCGTCAGATCCACCTCGCGCTTGCCGTAGAGTTTATAAATAGCCTCTTTGGCTGCCCACACGCGCGCTGCCCACTCCTTACTGTCGGATAGGGCAATCTCTCTATCGGTTATGTAGCGCGACTGTATGCGGTTGAAGTTGCGGTCGAGCGACTCTATGTCTACGCCAACGGGTTCATCGGCTATGGCCACAGCGACGCTCTCGCCACCATGTGCCACACTGATGTAGGTGTTTGGTGTGTCAACCACGGGTGCTCCCACACTGTTATAGTCAATCATAACACTGCGTCCCAACTCATTGCGCACTATGCGGCGCCATGCAAGGTGCTCGCGGCGGCGACTATCGTTTTGAAAGCGTGAGGCCGAGGCTATGTCGGCGGCTGTTATCAGCGTGTCGCAACAGAGATAGACGGGAGGCACTGCCTCAACGATAAGCTTAACCATTTATATCTACCTTAATCTTATCCACGCGGCGACCATCCATCGTTGCGATGAAGAACCTCACGCCGTGTGCCTCGAGTTCATCGCCTCGGCGTGGCAGGTCGCGCTTAAGCTCCATCATCAGACCTGCAAGCGTCTCGGCATGTCCCTCAACATCCTGGAAGCTATCCTCGTCGAAGCCTATAACGCGCAAGAACTCGCCGATGTGTATCTTGGCATCGAAGATGTAGCTGTGCTCACCAATCTTCTCGTAGAGCTTGTCTTCATCATCGTCGCTCTCGTCGGTAATTTCGCCCACGACCTCCTCCAAGATATCCTCTAATGATATAAGACCCTGTGTTGCGCCATACTCATCCACCACTATGGCGATGTGAATCTTATTCTTCTGAAACTCCTTCAGCAGGTCATCAATCATCATGTGCTCGGGCACGAAGTAGGGCTTTCTGAGGAGTCTCTGCCACTCGAATGTGGTCGCCTCTGCAATATATGGAAGGAGATCCTTGACGTAGAGTATTCCTCGCACGTCGTCGAGGTCGTCGCCATAGACAGGAATACGCGAGTAGCCCGTCTCAACAATCACCTTGCGCACCTCCTCGTAGTTGGCGTCGAACTCCAGACCCGTGATATCCACGCGCGAGTGCATAATCTCCACCACCTCGGTCTGTCCGAAGCTCACGATGCCCGAGAGCATCTTCTGCTGCTCCGCAGAGCCCGTCTCGGCAATATCTACGGCATCGGCAAGCTCCTCAATAGATATCTCGGCATTCTTCGATGCGAAGCGGCTGACGCGACTCGATGTGCGTATGAGGATAAATGCCAAAGGGTATACCGCCCAGCGCAGGAACTTAAGGGGTGCTGAGAGCATCTTTGACACCTTAATGGGGTTGGACTGCGACAACACCTTGGGCATAATCTCGCCAAAGAGCAAGAGTATGAAGGTAATGACGATGGTGTTGAAGATGAACTCCCACATACCGCTGAACACAAATATCGCGTGAACGAGTTGTGTGGCGATAATGACCAGGCAGATGTTGACCATGTTGTTGGTGACAAGTATTGTTGCCAGCAAACGGTCTGGGTTGGATAGTAGCTCGATAACGCGGCGTGATGCTATGCTGTTGTCACTCTCCAACTCGTCGATGTCGTTGTGCGTCAGCGAGAAGAAGGCAACCTCCGAACCTGATGCCATTGCCGAACACAGAATAAGCACCAAGGCAATGATAGCGTAGATGACCACATTGCCAAGGTCGATGTTACTATTCAGGGCTATAGCAGCCACCTCCATAGTGCGCTCTGCAACGGGTGCTACGCCGCTTTGTAGAGTCTCACACACACGAAGCGTGTCTGCCACGTCGGGCAGGCTATCGGCTACTGTTAGGATACTATTCATGTTTAGTTGTTAAATAGCTCGTTATTGTTGCTCTCGAATGTAGACTCTACACTTCGTGAGGCAGTCTGCTGATGGAATGTAGTGCGCGACTGTGACTCGCTCTCCACCTCGAACTGTGAGCGTAAGCGAACGTATGCAGGCTCACGCTTCTGCAACTGCACCTGGCGATACTTGTCCTGCTGAGGTGTGATGGTCACATTCTCGCGTGGCTGGCTGAAGGTCTGCACCTTCGCGGGCTTCTCATCCACGGGCTTGTTAATGCCCTCTTTCTCAGGCTTGGGTGTAGTGAAGGGGTCGGCTACAGGCTCAAAGCGCTCCTCGATATTGAGCTTTGAACCATCGGTGAAGCGTGTGGCAACAACTACCAGCTCCAACTCGTCCTCGCCAAGTGTCTCCTTCTGGCTAGCACCCCAGATGATGTCAGCCGCGTGGATATTACCATTCTCGTCTGTGTAGCTCGCGTGCTTCTGGATGTAATCCATCGCAAGGGTGATATCATCGTGCGTAAGCATGTCTATGTCGCGTACCGAGAAGCTCAAGAGGATCTCCTTTGCGCCTGTGATGTGGTTGTCATCAAGGAGCGACGAAGTGAGCGCGCCCTCGGCCACCTCCAGTGCACGGTTCTCGCCCGTAGCCTTGACTACAGACATGTGTGCACGGCCGCTGCCACGCATAACCTTCTCTACATCGGCAAAATCGACACGCACGAGTGCAAACTCGACGGTGATGAGCTCGGCAATACCCTTTGTTGCCATTCCGAGCACATCATCAGCCTTGCCAAATGCCTCCTTAAGAGGGAGCTTGCCGTAGAGCATGCGCAAACGCTCGTTGTCGATGACAAGCAGTGAGTCTACCCACTGGTTAAGCTCGTTGACGCCATCTACTGCGCTGGCATAGCGGCTGGGGCCCTCCATGCGGAAGGGCATCGTAACCACAGCCACGGTGAGGATACCGAGGTCGTGAGCCAATTTTGCAATCACAGGCGATGCACCAGTACCTGTACCACCACCCATACCTGCTGCGATAAAGAGCATCTTTACGCCCGATGTCTCCAGAAGGCTTCGCAATTGCTCCTCGCTCTCGATGGCAAGCTCGCGACCACGTTTTGGGTCGTTACCTGCACCAAGACCGGGACCCATCTGCACCTTATTCTTTACTGAGCAGTTGTTGAGTGCCTTGGCATCGGTGTTACACACAACGAAGTTGACACCCGTAATACCCATCTTGTGCATGTGGTTTACGGCATTACCTCCTGCGCCACCTACACCAATTACCATAATCTTCGACTCAGAGTCAAGCTCAATATTTGAGATGTTATCTCCCGCGATGGCGTGCACCAAGTCGTCAGTCAAGTTTGATATATTGTTATCCATATTAGTTACAAACGATATTATGTATTGCTATCTTTAATCTCTGTTAGAAGTCGTTGTCCTCGTCGTTGCCAACAAATGAGTTGCCCATGTTGGTTACCTTGTCCTGGAACTTCTTCCACCACTTTGTTTTGGTACCCTTCTCTCCCGTATCGAAGATATCCTTTTCCTCCTCGGTCTGATTAGTCACCTTGACACCGATAGAGCCCTTGCTTACTGGGGCTTCGGTTCGCTCTTTGCGCTCCTCGGTCTCGGCGGGAGCCTTCTCTGTCACCTCGCGCTGAGGCGCGGGTGTTACCTTAGGCTCAGGCTTTGCTGGAGTCTCCTTCACCGCAGGTGTTACATGTCCGCGGTTAGAACCCACTGCCACAGAGCAGGCACCACGCTGTGCACCGAAAATAAGCAGAGATGCTACGGTTGCGTATGCCGATGTTGTGATGTGATCGGTCATGCTCTCCGTAAAACCATACTCGGGATAGACTGCGCGTACCTCATCGATGCCCAACTCCTGGGAGAAGAGGGTCTCGATGTGCTGCATCTCGGCACCACCACCCGTAAGAAGAAGTATGGGCGAGAACTTGGGACCACAGCCCGCCTCCTTAATCTCGCGGCGCACCCACTCGATAATCTCCTTGAGTCGTGCCTCGATGATAGTGGCGAGATTGCGGCGAAGGATACTCTTTGGAACACCGCGGCGTGCCGACTGGAATACAATCTGGTCATCGGTGGTAAGGCTCGTAACGGCAGAGCCGAAACGACGCTTGAGGTTCTCGGTGTAGTTTGCGGGGATGCCGTATGTGCGGATGTCGTTGTTGATGGCGTCTGTTCCGATTGGAATAGATGCGATGTGGCGCACCTTGCCGCGCATAATTACCGATACGTCGGTAACGCCACCACCAAGATCGACAATAACAACACCCTCCTCTACATCTTCGTCAGTAGCCACTGAGAGGTGCGAAATAAGAGCGTTGGGCGCGAAATCCTTAACCTTGATGCCCTGCTTCATGAGACACTGGGCAAGGCGGTCACGCATACCGCGATCCGTAAGGATGAAGTTGTAGGTGGCCGAGAGCACGTGTCCGTATGCTCCGATGGGCTCATTCACAACCTTATCGTCGATGGTGTAGCGGATGGCCTCCATAAAGAGGATCTCTTCACGGTCGTCGGGCAGCTTGACGCTATGCATGCGACGATCGAGGTCCTCGACGTCGCGCTCGGTAATCTGGTTGCTGCCGTTGCCAAGGTCATCCTGAACATATACATAGTCCGTTACCTGCACGCAGCGCACGAAATCTCCCGAGAGACCTGCGTATGCCTCCGTAATCTTAATGTTGAGTTCACTCTCGATGCGCTCCTTGGCAATCTTTATTGCGCGACCTGCTGTCTCGCCATTATCGATGCGACCTGCATCAATACCCGAGATAGGCTCCGATACTATGCCCTGGATGCCAACACGACCATCATCTTCAATGGTTCCAACGGCGATGACTACATTGGTTGAGCCAACGTCAATAGCTACAATCTGTCTCTCTTTCATCTCTATATCTTTTTTATTTATATTTCCATTGTGTTTTAGCGGCATACAACCTGTCCATGGTAACGCAGGCTGATGCTCTTGTACTTGTCCCAACCCATTTTATCGAGTCCCTTGTTGTAGAAACGATATAGGTTTGCAAGTTTGGTGTCGACGTCGGTTGCTGTGCCGAGGTCGACGGTGAAGTTGCCCGAACGGGGTACAAAGCCCACCTCCATGTTCTCATTGCCTCCACCGTTGAGTATTATCTGTACAATTTCTGCACTCCAGAAGCGACTCCTCTCCACGCTTTTAAGCAGGTTGAGAAGCGCATTGAAGTCGTCCCCCGCCTTCTTCACATCGCGTTGCTTGAGGCGTGCCTCCTGCTGTGCAAGTGTGAGCGCTGCAATGGCAGCCTCAATCTCTCGCTTTCTTGCCGTGTGGCGCTCGCGTGCCGCAACCCTGACAGCCTCGCGTGCCCCAATGAGTATCTCATATTCGCTGTCCGACATGAATATGCCCTTACGTACGCCCTGGCTCAGAACCTCGCGTAGCTCGCGGTCATTGCTGTCGAGTTGTCTGTAGTATGGCATCTTTGCATCCTCGAGTGATGCTATAAGTTTGTCGAGCGACGCTAACGAGTCGGTGACGACCTCTGCTGCATATCCCGAGTAATTGGCCGCAAACAGGGGTGTGTAACTACCTGTAATTACCGGTACGGCTGCTGAACGATCCTTTACCGTAGGCAGAATAAATCCATCATCGGTGATGTAGTGGTCGTAGCCGTCAATGCGCAGGCGTGCAATGGGTGTGCGCAACTCCACGTCGAGAACGGCATGACCGCGATAGTCGGTGTATGCGTTGGCACTTGCCACGGCATTGTGCGATATGGCCGTGTGTTCCATGTCGCTCACCTGAACCTTGTCGAGTGTCAGACCTTCGGCAAAGAGACCATGCTCTCTTATCCACAGGTCTATGCTCTCGACATCTGCCAAAGGTTGTTTGCCGCCACCAGATATGTTGACCTTAAGGCTCTTTACGGGTTCTGTTTTGTAGTGTTCACGTTTGAGCACCTCCGACCATACGATGCTGCACACAACGAGTGTGATAAGCACCGCATATATCGCAGCTCTCATAGCCTTATGTCCCCTTTCGCCTGCCATTCTACATCTTTGTTTTGAGCACCTCGTATATCTGCTCGCACACAGCGTCGATATTTCCCGCGCCAAATGTCACTACAACATCCGTATCCATTGTTCGCAGTGCCTGGGCAAGTGCCTCACGCTCGATAAGCTGCCATTTTACCGAAAGGTTGTTGCCAATCATCTCTGAGCAAACGCCCTCGATGGGTAGCTCGCGAGCAGGGTAGATAGGTACCATGATAACCTCGTCGCAGAGCGACAGCACCTCCGAGAACTCCGCGGCAAAATCGCGCGTGCGGGTGTAGAGGTGGGGCTGGAAGATAGCCAGCAGTCTGCGGCCAGGGAAGATGCCACGCAACGACTCTATCGTAGCACGCAACTCCTCGGGGTGATGAGCATAGTCGTCGATATATACCTGCTTAGGGGTGTTTATGTAGAGCTCCATGCGGCGCTTCACGCCCTCGAAGCTCTTGAGTGCCTCCTTCACCGCCTCCTTGTCGAAGGGTTTATTCTCAATCTTCGCCGCGCACCACAACATAGCCACTGCCGCCACCGAATTTTCGATGTGTACCTTGCCAAGGATGCCGAGCGTGCAACCCTCGATGCGACCATCTGGCACTACGATATCATAGCGATAATGACCTCCCTCAATTAAAGAGATGTTTTCGGCATGGAAGTCATCGCCATTGTCGCATGAGTAGCGATACAACGCGCGTGTTGCGGTGTCGAACTTGAGTTCTACACCCTGCTTGAGGATAAGCGCTCCACCCTCCTTAATCTGCGATGCGAACTCCTCAAATGCCTCCTTCACAGCCTCTGCCGTGCCGTAGATGTCGAGGTGGTCGGCATCTGCCGCCGTGATTACCGCCACGTTGGGGTGCAGGCGCAGGAACGAACGGTCATACTCATCGGCTTCAACAACCAGACGCTTGCCCTCGCCGAGCGAGAGGTTGGAGTTGAAGTTGCGCGATATGCCACCAAGGATTGCGTTACCCTCCTTTGCTGCTGCGTGGTTGAGCCATGCCGCAAGTGTTGAGGTTGTAGTCTTGCCATGCGTACCCGCTACGGCCATGCATAGTTTGCCCTCCGAGAGGTGACCAAGCATCTGCGAGCGCTTCTCGATGTGGAAGCCCTGCTCACGCAGCCATGCCCACTCCTTGTGGTCGGCAGGTATCGCGGGGGTCAACACCACAAGGGTATCCTCCGCCGAGCGCATGTCCTCGGGTATGAGTGCTACATCATCGTCGTAGTGTATCTCTGCTCCCTCGGCTGCCAAGGCGCGTGTCAGTGGTGTCTCGGTGCGGTCGTAACCCGCCACGCGGCAGCCCTCGTGCATGTAGTAACGGGCAAGGGCACTCATGCCGATGCCGCCAATACCGAGGAAGTATATCTTCTTGTAGTTACGCTCCATACTCTTATAGATGCTTCTCAATGATATTTTCTATCTCTCTCACCACACGATCCGCAGAGTCCACGATGGCGAGGTTTGCAATGTTTGCCGAAAGACGCTCCAGACGCTCCTTGTCCATAGCGAGTGCCACAGCCTCCTTCATGCCGCGCTCCACAGCCTCGCTGTCACGCACAATCTCTGCGGCACCCTTCTCCACAAGTGCCATAGCGTTCTTTGTTTGATGGTCCTCCGCTACGTTGGGCGAGGGAACGAATATCGTAGGCTTAGCCACGAGGCACAACTCCGACACGGTGCATGCACCGCTACGTGATAACACCACGTCAGCCGCCGCGTAGGCGTAGTCCATGCGGTCGATAAAGGCACCCTGCCAGATGTTCTTGGTGGGGTGTGCCGCAAGGAACTCCTGCATCTCGCGCTCGTAGAACTTACCCGTCTGCCATATCACCTGTACGGGAGCCTCGCCACCGAGCGTGAGTATCCACGCCTTCATCATCTCGTTGAGCGTACGAGTACCGAGCGAGCCGCCCACAACCAACACCACGGGCATAGCGTCGTTGAAGCCGTAGTAGGTGAGTGCCTCGCCACGGTTTGCTCCATCAGCCGAGAAGCGACCACGCAAGGGGTTTCCCGTCATCACGATGCGGTCAGCGGGGAAGAAACGCTCCATCTTGTCGTACGACACGCAGATGCGCTTGGCACGCTTCGATAGCAACTTATTTGTGAGTCCCGCGTATGAGTTCTGCTCCTGAATCAGGGTTGGAACACCGAGACGCTGTGCTGCCCAGAGCACGGGTGCTGAGGCGTAGCCGCCAAAGCCCACAACAACGTCGGCTCCGAACTCGCGGATGATGTGCTTTGCACGGCGCACACTCGCAGCCACCTTGAAGGGTAGAGCAAGGTTTTTGAGGGTTAGTCTGCGCTGCAAGCCAGCCACAGGGAGACCCTTGATGTTGTAGCCCAGTGCGGGGACTTTTTCCATCTCCATTTTGCCCTCTGCGCCCACGAAGAGAATATCTACCTCCTCGCCATATTTTCGTTTTAGTGCCTCGGCAACAGCCACCGCAGGATAGATATGTCCGCCAGTGCCTCCGCCCGATACTATTATTCGTTTCATTTTTGTATATTTCTGTAACTCATTATCGCGCCAAATAAACCGTTATACGCGCCCTCCAATTCACATCGAATATTATCGCAACATTCTCATTATTAATGTGTTGCGAGTCAATATGTTGCAACAAAGGGGCATTGACGCAATTTCACCCTACAAAAGTACACAACATCCACTAATTTTACAAATGTAAAAAGATGTAATTTTCAAAAAAAAATACCTATTTTTGTAAACGATAATTACTACTAAAATTTATTAATTCATACATAGAATATACTTAGTACAATGAAGAGATTTCATCAGGTGTGTTTTGCCGCTTTGGTTGCGGCGGTGATGTTGGCTGTGGGCTGCACTTCGAAGGAGGTTGCGGAGTCTGCAAAAAAGTTTATTACAGTGGAGAATGGCCAGTTCATGCGTAATGGCGAACCCTATTACTTCGTGGGTACCAACTTCTGGTATGGTGCAATCCTCGGCTCGGAGGGTGAGGGTGGCAACCGTGAGCGTCTCTGCAAGGAGCTCGACTTTATGAAGGCAAATGGCATCGATAACCTCCGCATCTTGGTAGGTGGCGAGGGTGAGAATGGCTTGCTCGGTAAGATTGAGCCAAATCTTCAGCCAAAGCCAGGCGAATACAACGATGAGGTACTGGCAGGTCTCGACTACCTTATGATGGAGCTTGGTAAGCGTGAGATGACCGCTGTGCTCTACTTCAACAATGCCTGGGAGTGGAGTGGTGGTTACACACAGTATGTCGCTTGGGCAAACAACGAGCCCGTGCTTGTGCCACGTGTAGATGGCTGGTTCTCATATAATACCTTTGCGGGTGAGTTTGTGCGCAACGAGCGTGCGAAGCAGATTTTCTATGACCACGTGCGCTACATCGTTTCGCGAACAAATCGCTATACAGGCATCAAGTATATCGACGACCCTGCAATCTTCTCATGGCAGATATCTAACGAGCCACGCGCCTTTAGCAGCAAGGAGGTTGATAATAAGGAGGCCTTCGCCGAGTGGATTGAGGCTAGTGCGAAACTTATTCGTTCGCTCGACCCCAACCACATGATCTCGACAGGCTCTGAGGGCTACTACGGTTGCGAGTGGGACATGGATCTCTGTGAGCGTATTCACGCTATTGATGAGGTTTCGTATGTCAATTGCCATGTATGGCCCTACAACTGGAAGTGGATGCGCGGTGATGCTATGCGTGAGGATTTGAAGCAGTCGTGTGAGAATACCGAGGAGTATATCAACATGCACCTCGAGCTTGGTCGCAAGATTGGCAAACCCGTTGTTGTTGAGGAGTTTGGCATGCCACGCGACGACATGGATTTCCACAAGGGTAGCCCTGTAAGCTGCCGCGATATGTACTACACATTCGTATTCGATCTTATCGTGAAGGCGCGCCAGAGTAACGACGTATTTGCGGGTTGTAACTTCTGGAGCTGGGGTGGCTATGCAAAGACCAATGTCGAGGATCATGAGTACTGGGCTAAGGGCGACGATTACACTGGCGATCCAGCACAGGAGCAGCAGGGCTTGAACTCAATCTTCGTGGAGGATGAGTCTACTCTAAATATTATCCGTGAGACTAACGGCAAACTTGGCAATTTGTAGTATCGCGTAACACATTGCTATACCCCCGCAAACAAAACGTTTGCGGGGGTTTTTGTATCCGTCGTATTGGCTCTTTGGGGAGTAATATCCCCCAGTGTATAGAGTGTATTGAAACCTACTCCTAAACGTTCTTAACCACCTTCAAACGCCTTGGCTGAAGGACTATACTGTTCGAGCCTCCAAGACAAAGAAAAATGATGCTAAAGTGTTGTCTTTAGCATCATTACCAGTATCATTACCCAAATAAATATCCCCCACAAACCTTGCGGAATGTGGGGGGATGTTTTGCGGTGCGTTATATCACCATTCAGGTGTCATTACCAGATGATTACGCGCTCCTCAACAGGCATGTACATAGCGTCACCCTCCTGGATGCCGAATGCATCGTACCATGACTGGATGTTACGCAATGTAGCGTTTACACGGTTGCGACCGAGTGAGTGAACATCGTTCTTTGTGAGGTTCTCCTTCTCCTTGTCGGTGATGTTCTGTGCCCAGAGAGTAGCATAACCGATGTAGAAACGCTGCTCGCCAGTGAAGCCGTCGATATCCTCAGGACGACCCTCAGCCCATGCGTAGTCAGTAAGACCTGTGAACGCAAGGCGGAGACCACCCTGGTCAGCGATGTTCTCACCCAATGAGAACTTACCATCAGCGAACAAGCCTGGCAAAATCTCGATAGCGTTGAACTGGTCTACGAGCACCTGAGTCTTCTTCTCGAATGCTGCGCGGTCCTCAGCAGTCCACCAATCCTTCATGTTACCATCCTTGTCGAACTGTGAACCCTGATCATCGAAGCCGTGAGTCATCTCGTGTGCGATAACAACACCGATAGCACCGTAGTTTACAGCGTCGTCAGCATTTGGATTGTAGAAAGGAGGCTGGAGAATAGCTGCGGGGAAGCAGATCTCGTTTGTTGTAGGCATATAGTATGCGTTGACAGTCTGAGGAGACATCAACCACTTCTCGCGGTCAACAGGCTTGCCAACCTCGCTCATAGAGTCAGCAGTGTACCAACGGTTAGCCTCGATAACATTTGCCCAGTAGCTCTTTGCAGGGTCTACAGCGAGTGTAGAGTAGTCCTTCCACTTGTTGGGGTAGCCAATCTTTACGGTGAAGGCAGCAAGCTTCTCCTGTGCCTTAGCCTTAGTGTCCTCACCCATCCAGTCGAGTGCCTCGATGTGCTTAGAGAAAGCCTTCTGGATGTTAGCAACCATAGTCTCTACGCGAGCCTTCTCGCTCTCGGGGAAGTACTTAGCAACGTACATCTGACCAACAGCCTCAGAGAGGATTGAGTTGGGCACGCCCATAGCGCGCTTCCAGCGTGGACGAATCTCCTGTGTGCCAGACATTGTCTTGCCGAAGAACTCGAATGATGCGAGTGCGAACTCCTCGCTCAAGTATGAAGTAGCAGCGTCGATGTAGTGTGCTGCAACATATGTGCGGAGCTCCTCAACAGATGCAGACTCGAGAACAGCAAGAGTGTTAGCGAATGATGAAGGCTGGCTTACGACAATCTTCTTGATGTCGTTAACGCCCATAGCGTTGAAGTATGCATCCCAGTCAACACCCTTGTACTCAGCCTTGAATGCCTCGTAAGTGTAGGGGTTGTAACCCTTAACGATGTCACGGCACTCAACATTTGTCCAGTGCTTTGCTGCGAGACGATCCTCAATAGCCATAACATTCTCAACCATCTTTGCTACGTCGCCCTCAACACCTGCAAGAGTGATGATCTTTGCAAGGTACTCGCGGTAACCAGCCTTGAGCTCAGCGTTCTCAGCCTCAGTGTAGTAGTCGCGGTTGCCCATGCCAAGACCGCCCTGCTCCATGTAGAGGATAGTCATGTTGCTGTCCTCGAGGTCAGCTGCGGGGTATGAGTAGAAGAAGGCACCGATGCCGTCGATGTGGAGGTTAGCGATAGATGCGATAAGCTCCTCGCGGCTCTCCATAGCAAGAATCTTGTTAAGTGCCTCACGGATAGGCTCTGCGCCCTCAGCGTTGAGGCGCTCCTCGTCGAGACCCATCTTGTAGAGGTCAGAAATCTTCTGCTCTACGCTACCGAACTCTGCCTCAGTCTTAGACATCTCGTTGAAGAGCTCGTTGATACGAATCTCGTTGTTCTCGCGGAGTACATCGAATGAGCCGTAGCGTGAGTACTCAGGCTTGAGAGGGTTGTTCTTCTGCCAGCCACCTGTAGCCCACTGGTAGAAGTCGTCGGCACGAGCGATAGACTCGTCGAAGTTAGCCTTGTCGATAGCGGGAACACCCTCGGTCTTTGCCGCATCGTTGGTTGCACATGCTGTCATAAGAAGTGCAGATGCAAGGAAAAATGTTAATTTTTTCATCTATTATAAATTTAATTAGTAATCTTGTTTAGGATATGAACATAGTCACATATCCTGATGTTCAATTCCTTGTTAGAAGGGGTTAAATACAACGCTCGGCGAATCTTAAAGCGATGGGCTGTACTAAAGTACTGCCCATTGCTGAGATAATTCGTTAGCGGCAGTAGATGCCCCTTATCGCAAGAAATTACTTGCGGATGGCTGCTACACCTGGAAGCTCCTTGCCCTCCATGTACTCGAGCAAAGCACCGCCACCAGTCGATACGTATGATACCTTGTCAGCCAAGCCGAACTTGTTTACGCAAGCTACAGAGTCGCCACCACCGATGAGTGAGTATGCGCCATTCTTCTCAGTAGCCTCTGCGATAGCCTCAGCCACTGCGCGTGAGCCAGTAGAGAACTTGTTGATCTCGAATACGCCTACAGGACCATTCCAAAGGATAGTCTTGCAACCAAGGATGTGCTCACGGAACTTTGCCTTACCGCCAGTAGCGATGTCGACACCCTCCCACTCGTCGGGGATGTTGTTTGCGGGAGCCTCCTGAGTGTTTGCATTCTCAGAGAAGTCGTCGCAGATAAGTGCGTCGGGTGAACGGAGAATCTGGATACCACGCTCCTCGGCCTTCTTCAAAATCTCGAGTGCTACGGGGAACATATCGGGCTCGCAGATTGACTTACCCTCCTTGCCGCCCTCGGCACCTGCGAAGGTGTAGGTCATACCGCCACCGATGATGATTGAGTCAACCTTCTCCATGAGCTTCTCGATGATGGTAATCTTAGTAGATACCTTTGAGCCACCGATGATAGCACAGAATGGACGCTCGGGGTTCTCCATAACGCCGTCAATAGCCTTCAACTCGTTCTCCATAACGTAGCCGAACATCTTGTCCTGGGGGAAGTAGTCAGCGATGAGTGCTGTTGAGGCGTGTGCGCGGTGAGCAGTACCGAATGCGTCGTTGATGTAGCAGTCAGCATACGAAGCGAGCTTCTTGACGAACTCCTTCTGTGACTCCTTAACGGCCTTCTTAGCCTCCTTCTTCTCCTCCTCAGAAGCATCCTCTGCCAAGCCACGGGGCTTACCCTCCTCCTCGGCATAGAAGCGCAAGTTCTCGAGAAGCATCACCTCGCCGGGCTTGAGGTTTGCGGCCATCTCAGCAGCCTTCTCGCCCATGCAGTCGCCAGCGAACATAACCTTCACGCCAAGGCGCTCCTCGATAGCGTAAACAATCTGCTCCAAAGAGTACTTAGCCTCGGGGTTCTTCTTTGGACGGCCAAGATGTGACATGAGGATTACAGAGCCACCGCCTGCCAAGACCTTCTTGATGGTTGGGATAGCGGCACGAATACGAGTGTCGTCAGTCACTTTGCCCTCTGCGTTGAGTGGCACGTTGAAATCTACGCGGATAATAGCGCGCTTACCAGCGAAGTTGTAGTTGTCGATAGCGAACATAACCATATTGTTTTATTAGTGAATAATCGATAATCGGTACAAAGTTACTATTTTTTTTCAATCATAAGCACATATTACCTATATAAATTACGTGCAAGATATTTTTTTTTGCATAATGGAACAACGTATTGAGACTTTCAGGCCCACGAGACGACTGTTCATATAGAGGCATTTTGGCGGTCCTGTTTGTTGCAAAGTTCTCAAATATCTCTCCTGATACAGAAAAAAACGGGCCACTTTGGTCCTGTCTTTGAAAAAAAATTCATATCTTTGAACGTTGTATGCTCTGCATATAGGTTGAATGAGATAACAAAAAGATACGGAACTATGAATAACAAGTATCAACTACCCAAAGATGGCGGACTTATCAAGGAGTCGGCACCAAAAGATATTGTGCACCGATATGAGCGTATGCCTACGCGTGTTTTTGAAAGTGAATATCATGGTGTTCAGTATGTTGCAGATATTATATGTCGCCTCGTGCGCAACCATGTGGACAACGCCTCGGCACGCGACATCTATGAGGAGTTGCCACCATTTGTGCTCGGCCTTACAACAGGACGAACACCACTTGGTCTATACCGAGAGTTGGTGAAGCGTCATAAGGCTGGTGAGATATCGTTTAAGAGTGTGGCTATCTACTCACTCGACGAATTCTATCCTATTCGTCGCACCGAGCAGCAGAGCCGTAACTTCCGTATCCACGATGAGTTTATCAAGCACATAGATATACAGCCCGAGAATGTGCATATCCCCGATGGCACTATCCCAGAGAGCGAGGTTTCGGAGTATTGCGCAAACTTCGATAAGTCAATTCGCAAGATAGACCTCATGATTATCGGCTTTGGCGAGCAGGGTCAGGTTGGTTTCAACGAGCAGGGCTCTTATGCCAAGTCGCACACTCGCCTTGTTGAGTTGTCGCACAACTCGCGCAAGGTGCAGTCAAGCCAGTTCTACGGCTTGGAGAATACTCCAAAGATGGGTATCACAATGGGTATTGGCACCATCATGCGTGCTGACCGCATAGTGCTTATGGCATGGGGCGAGGAGAAGGCTACGGCTGTGCAGCAGATTGTCGAGGGCGCTATAACTGACAAGGTGCCAGCGAGTCATCTTCAGGAGCACCACAATATCGAGCTTGTAATCGACGAGAGCGCTGCGGAGAACCTTACACGTGTGCAGACACCATGGCTTGTAGGTCCATGCGAGTGGACTCCAAAGTTCGTGCGTAAGGCTGTGGTATGGCTATGTGGCATTGTCAACAAGCCAATTCTCAAACTGACATATAAGGACTACATCGAGAATTCGTTGGGTCAGTTATTGGAGAAGTGCGGTACATACGACAAAGTGAATATCCGCGTCTTCAACGACTTGCAGCATACTATCACTGGCTGGCCAGGAGGTAAGCCCAATGCTGACGACTCTACACGTCCCGCACCATCGCTTCCTTATCCAAAGCGAGCACTTATCTTCTCGCCACACCCCGACGACGATGTTATCTCTATGGGTGGAACCTTTATCCGCCTTGTGGAGCAGGGTCACGATGTGCATGTGGCATACCAGACATCGGGTAACGTAGCGGTGCATGATGACGTGGTGTTGCAGAACGTAGATACGGCGCGTGAGTTGGGTCTTGGAGATAACTACCAGGAGATTAAGCAGATTATCGAAAATAAGAAGCGCGGTAAGCCCGAGCCTCGTAAGCTCCTCGATGTCAAGGGAGCTATACGTCGTGCTGAGGCGCGTGCTGCCGTTCGCTCATTCGGGCTTAATCCCGATACCAACGCACACTTCCTCAATCTCCCATTCTACGAGACGGGAGGCATCAAGAAGGGTGAGCTTACATCAAAGGATATTGATATCATCGTAAAGCTGTTGCGTGAGATACGTCCTCACCAGATATACGCTGCGGGCGACCTTGCCGATCCACATGGCACGCATTGCACATGTATGGAGGCCATATTTCAGGCGTTGGAGATTACGCATGACGACGACTGGCGCGAGGAGTGCCACCTGTGGCTCTACCGTGGAGCATGGATGGAGTGGAACCTCGGCCTTGTGGATATGGCTGTGCCCCTCTCACCCGATGAGATGCTCAAGAAGCGTCACGCCATCTACCGCCACCTCTCGCAGAAGGATATCGTGCCCTTCCCGGGTAGCGATACCCGCGAGTTCTGGCAGCGTGCCGAGGCGCGTACACAGAACACAGCACAGTTATACGACAAACTTGGCATGGCTGAGTATCAGGCAATTGAGGTCTTTGTCAAAATGTTTTAGACTACGGGGAGGTATGTGCGCCAATGACTGGCGATGTACTTCCCGATTGTCTACCGCTAATTAAAGAATAAATTTTTTACCCAAATATAGACTATGAGAGTTATCATCAAAGATAGATCAAGCGAGGTGGCTGAGTGGGCTGCGGCGCATATCGTAGCCGAGATCAAGGCAAAGGCATCAAAAACTGATGCTCCCTTTGTGCTCGGCCTCCCCACGGGTTCTACACCCCTTGAGACATACCGCGAGCTTATTCGCCTGCACAAGGCGGGTGAGGTGTCGTTCAAGAATGTCATCACATTCAACATGGACGAGTATGTAGGTTTGGAGGAGTCACATCCCGAGAGCTACCACTCTTTCATGTGGACCAACTTCTTCTCGCACATCGACATCAACCCCGAGAATGTGCACATCCTCAACGGCAACGCCCCCGACCTTAAGGCGGAGTGCGAGGCATACGAGGCGGCTATCGTGGCAGCAGGAGGCATCGACCTCTTCATGGGTGGCGTAGGCGAGGATGGTCACATCGCCTTCAACGAGCCCTTCTCATCGCTCCAGTCGCGCACACGCATCAAGACCCTTACGCCCGATACCATCGCTGTGAACTCTCGCTTCTTTGGTGGTGACATCTCGTTGGTACCCACACAGGCGCTTACCGTGGGCGTAGGCACAATCATGGATGCCCGCAAGGTGCTCATCCTCGCAACAGGCCGTAAGAAGGCACGCGCTCTGCGCCACGCCATCGAGGGCAGCTACAACCACCAGTGGACGCTATCGGCATTGCAGCTCCACCCCGCGGGCATCATCGTTGCAGATGACGCAGCCGTAGAGGAGCTCCGCGTGGCAACATACCGCTACTTCAAGGATATCGAACGATAAACAATAACTCCGTCATTGCGAAGAATTGCATATAACAAGGTCGCTGATACCCAAAGCCTAACATGCAATTCTGTGGCAATCTACCTCTGTTTTAAAATCCTGCTGATACCTGCAATCACGCTGTCAAAGGGAATAAAAAAGAGGTAGATCCCCACGTCGGGGCATAGAGGGGTATATGCTTACAACCCTCGTGCTTGCCCCTCCTCGGGATGACGGCACTTGACAACGCTATTACTAATTACTAATTCCTCATTACTAATTATAATGAAAGAGGTACTTAAATACTATAAGGACTTCCCAAAGGAGGGCATCGTGTTTGTTGACATCATCCCCTTCTTGCAGAATAAGGCTATCTTCCGCGAGCTCACATACCGCGTAGCCGAGGCGTGTACATCGGCAACAATCATAGCTCCCGAGGCTCGTGGCTTCCTCTTCGCAGCCCCACTTCTCACCGAGGCGGAGCGCGTAGAGAACATCGTTCCCGTGCGTAAGAGTGGCAAGCTCCCATTCGCTGAGGGCGACCTCATCGAGGTGCTTATCGAGAAGGAGTATGGCTTCGACAAGCTCTACTACCGCCTTAGCGACATCGCCACAAGCCTCGCAGCAGGTGATGTTATCGAGGTTACAATTCTCGACGACGTGCTCGCAACGGGTGGCACAGCCGAGGGCCTTGCAGAGTCGCTCCAGAGCCAGCGCATCGTAAAGGATGGCAAGGAGTATGGCATTAAGGTAAAGGAGTTTGTCTTTATCGTGGAGATTGAGGAGTTGGGTGGCAAGGCGCGTCTCGAGAAGATTGCCCCTGTGCGCTCAATAACCGTTATATAAAACACTAAAACATAAGTTGTTGTAGCGATGTCGGAGATACTGAGTCGAGAGATAAAGTATGTCGGCGGCGTGGGTGAGGTACGCGCACGCCTCCTCGAGCGTGAGGTGGGCGTACGCACTATCGGAGACCTGCTTGCCCGCTATCCGTTTCGCTACATAGACCGCACACGCACCTTCCGCATCTCCGAGATTGATGAGTCTATGGAGACGACCTATGTGCGTTTGCGCTGCCGTGTTGTGGGTAAGTCCTACACGGGTGAGGGCGCAAAGCGTCGCTTTATGGTTGAGGTGACCGATCCGACGGGCTCTGCCGAGCTTGTGTGGTTTCAGGGCATCAAGTGGGTGGAGAAGCGCATAGAGCAGCAACGCGAGTATATGGTCTTTGGTCGTCCCTCGATATTCAAGGGGCGCGTGAGCCTTGTTCATCCCGAGATTGAACCTATCGAACAGGCGCTGTCGCGCAAGGAGGAGAGTGGCTTTCAGGGTATCTACTCCACAACCGAGAAGCTCTCTTCGGCGATACCCATCAAGGCTATGCACACCATTGTGCAGAATGCATGGCGCATTGTGGAGGGTGATCCCAGGGCATATAGCGACCCACTGCCGAGCGAGCTACGCCAACGTAATGGTCTGATATCGCTCCGTGAGGCCATCTACAACATACATTTTCCACAATCTGCCGAGTTACTGCGTCAGGCGCGCTACCGACTTAAGTATGACGAGTTGTTAGGCGTGCAGCTGACAATACAGGCGCGGTGCACAGATCGTCAAAAGCGTGGCGGTGGTTTTTTGTTTCCGCGTGTAGGTGAGGCATTTAACACCTTCTTCAAAGAGAAGTTACCATTTGCACTTACGGGGGCACAGCAGCGTGTGATAAAGGAGATACGCGCCGACATGATCTCGGGCAAGCAGATGAACCGCTTGTTGCAGGGTGATGTGGGTAGCGGCAAGACTATGGTCGCCTTCATGTCGATGCTCCTGGCTGTGGACAACGGCTTTCAGGCATGTATCATGGCACCTACGGAGATCCTCGCACGCCAGCACTACGCCTCTATGGTACGCTTTGCGGAGGGACTCAATGTCAGGGTTGCCATACTTACTGGATCGTCCAAAGTGAGGGAGCGCCGCGAGGCACTTGAGGGTATAGCCTCGGGCGATGTAAACATCCTTGTTGGCACCCACGCCCTCATAGAGGATAGGGTGCAGTTTGCCAACCTCGGCTATGTGGTCATCGACGAGCAGCACCGCTTCGGTGTGGAGCAGCGCGCGAAGCTCTGGACAAAGAACCAGCAGCCACCTCACATCCTCGTGATGACGGCAACACCCATTCCGCGCACCCTTGCAATGACGCTATATGGCGACTTGGAGGTCTCGGTTATCGACGAGTTGCCTCCAGGGCGACAGCCCATACGCACATACCACTACTTCGACTCGTTGCGCCTGAAGATGTTTGGCTTCCTGCGTAACGAAATAGCCAAGGGTAGACAGGTCTACGTCGTATATCCCCTTATCAAGGAGTCGGAGAAGATGGACTATAAAGACCTCGAAGATGGCTTCGAGTCGCTGTCGAGGGACTTCCCGTTACCACAGTACCGCATTACGGTGTGCCACGGTAAGATGCGCCCCGAGGATAAGGATGCGGCTATGAAGCAGTTCAAGAGTGGTGAGGCCGATATTCTTGTTGCGACATCGGTCATCGAGGTTGGTGTGGATGTGCCCAATGCCACGGTGATGGTCATAGAGTCTGCCGAGCGCTTCGGACTCTCACAGCTGCACCAGCTGCGTGGTCGTGTGGGTCGTGGTGGCAACCAGTCCTACTGCATACTCATGTCGGGCGAGAAGCTTTCGAAGGAGGGACGCGCACGCCTCGAGGCTATGTGTGCTACGAACGATGGCTTTGAGCTCTCGGAGCTCGACCTCAAGTTGCGAGGAGCAGGTGATATACATGGCACACAGCAGAGTGGCGATGCCTTTGAACTAAACATTGCAAACCTCGCTACCGACACTCAGATTATGGAGCTTACACGCAACGATGCTATCTCGATACTCAACACCGATCCAGCACTTGAACTGCCACAGCATGCCACGTTGCGAGAGCTGCGCGACAGGCACAAAAAGCGCGAGCGAATAGATTTTTCGGATATTTCATAATGTGAACGTAGCTTTTTACGTTATCTTTGCACGCAAACAGCAATTAATTTAAATATAATATATAGTATATATGGCATTAATAAGATGTAGTAATTGTGGAAATCTTGCATCAAGCAAGACTGCGAACTGCCCCACATGTGGAGCACCTATCGGCACTTCAGCACCCGAGACGCAGACAACCGTAGCCGAGAGCATTGCCGAGGCACAGCCACGCACCCTCAACGATATCATGCGCGAGCGTAGCGCACAAACAACACTCGCCGACTCCTTCATCGAGGAGAAGCGCGAGACAACGCCTCCACCCCCCCCGGCAGCTCCACAGCATGTCGAGCCACAGCAGGAGTACATGCCTCAGAACGACGATAACGGCTACGATGGCTATAACGACAACATGATTGATGACTACGAGGCGGAGATTGCACGTCAAAAGCGTACGGCCAATGGCTTCAAACTTGCGGCAATAGCATTCCTTATAATGCTTATCCCCGCCGCTTACTTCAGCCTTAGCCTCGGCATGAAGCAGAAGACCATCAAGGCAAATCTTGAGATTGTAGAGTCGGCACGTCGCATCTTCGAGGATGAGAACGCTATGCTTCAGCGCAATGCCGAGGACCTCGTTACCGAGCTCGAAAGCCTTAAGGATCAGAATGACACCATGATGGTTAAGTATCACGAGGCGGTAGTTATGCTCGAGCAGTTGCAGAAGGAGAAGACCTACAACTATGAGCAGCTGGCAAAGTATAAGAAGGAGGTTACAACTCTTCGTAATGTGATGAAGGGCTACCTCCGACAGATTGACTCTCTCAACACAATCAATAGCAACCTTCAGGCTCAGAACGTGGCATACAAGAAGGAGATTAACACTGCAAATTTGCGTGCTGACGTGGCAGAGGAGAAGGCCGATGAGCTCAACACCAAGGTGCGTATCGGTTCGGTTATCCAGGCTGGTGGTATTCGCATGGCGGCACTCAATGCCAACTCAAAGGAGGTTAAGCGCATCAAGATGGCTAAGCGTCTTAAGGTTGACTTTGAGCTTGCACCTAACGAGCTTGCTGAGCCAGGCGAGAAGACCATCTACATCCGCATTACTGGTCCTGATGGCTATATGCTCCCCGCATCTGAGGTTACGGTATTCAACTTCGAGGGCAGCGAGATGATGGCTTCGGCAAAGCGTAAGGTGGACTACGAGAATGAGTCGGTGCCTGTTAGTATCTTCTACGATGGCGAGGCCTTCGCTAAGGGTACATACGCCGTTGAGATATACATCGATGGTCGTATGAGTGGCTCTAAGGAGGTTTATTTCGAGTAACATACCAATAGATATCTGTGGTGGATGTCCTGCGAAAGCAGGGCATCCTTTTTTTTGTCTGTACGTTAACATACCCCCCCCATCTCCTCTTTGCATTTCAGACAGTATATTTCAAATATATATTAAAAAGTTTAATCAGAGTGCGCAAAAATGGATAAAATTGAAATATGATGTTTATTGTTATTTATTCTTTATTACGTTAATGTGGTCATCTTTCAAATTCACCGATTTTTTGGTTTGTTTATGAAAATGTACTTCACAATAGAAAACGTGAAAAAAAATATTCAAAATTAAAATATTTTAATAAATAGCTTTGGTGAGTCAAAAAGTGCAATTTGAATATAAAATAAATGTATTAGACCATTAATGTAGTGTTTATTTCTATAAAACCCCTTTTGGATGCTTTGTGGGTGTGTTTTGTAAATAAAAACTCCATTTTTGTAAATAAACAACAAAAATCATATTTAAGAGCAAAAACATAATATTATCTAAAATCAGGTGCTCAATAGAGTGAATTGGTGAAAAAAACTAAAAAAATAATATATTTAAAAAATAAACATATTATCACAATTTTAAATTTGCTATTGTAAATATTATTTTTTTAGTCTATGTTTGCAGCTGAGAAAGAACAAAAAACTCATAATAAACAATAAAAAACATTATAACTACCAAGTAAATAATTTAACAAATACTAAACATTAAGACTTAAAATAAATTAAAAACAATAAAGGTTATGAAACTAAAGTTCTTCATCCCATTGCTTCTTGGCTTGCTGTTCGGCTTTAATAATGCCAAAGCCCAGGATGTCGCCATCAAGACAAACCTGCTCTACGATGCTACGGCAACCGTAAATCTCGGCGTGGAGGTGGGCCTTGCTCCAAAGTGGACACTCGATCTGTCAGGAAACCTCAACGCTTGGAACCATGACGAGAATACAAAGTGGCGTCACTGGATGGCACAGCCCGAGGCGCGTTATTGGTTCTGCGATCGCTTTTCGCGTCACTTCATCGGCTTCCATGCCCTTGGTGGACAGTATAACTTCGGAGGTATCAAGAATAACATCAGCTTCCTTGGCACCAACTTCAAGGAACTTACTGATAAGCGTTATCAGGGTTGGGGTCTCGGTGCAGGTGTTGCCTATGGTTACGCCTTCATCTTAGGCAAACACTGGAACCTTGAGCTTGAGCTTGGTGTTGGATATGCCTATCTCGACTACGACATCTTCAGTTGTGCGGGTTGTGGCCGTAACATCGGCAGTGGCAACCACCACTACTTCGGCCCTACAAAGGCGGCTATCAACTTGGTTTATCTATTTTAAGCATGACTACTACAATGAAACGATTTATAGTAATATTAGCAGCTGCGTTGGCAGGTATCGGTGCAGCTGATGCGCAGACAGTAACAGGCGTGAACATCCACAGCTACGCCATGGAGCGCGCAGGGGACTATGTGGTAGTGGATATGGACATCGACATCAGCAACCTTGATGTTAAGAGTGCCGAGACGGTTGTTCTCACACCACACATCGTTAGAGACACCCTCTCTGTGGCTCTAAAGTCGATTGGCGTTTATGGCCGTAATCGCGATTTCTACTACCAGCGTAACGCAGAGCTTGCACCTACGAGTGGTGACGATATCACATTCCGCAGTAATAAGGCTCCCGAAACCATCGCCTACCACGCGGTAGTACCCTTTGAGGAGTGGATGGATGGTTGTCAGTTGGTGTTTGAGCGCACGGATTGCGGTTGCAGCAACACTAACCTCGGAACCGAGGGTAATGTGCTTATCGACCGCTTCCCCTTGGAGCCTTACAAGCCCACGTTGCTCTACATCCGTCCCGAGGCAGAGTATGTAAAAACACGCGAACTCAGTGGCACAGCGTATGTCGATTTTGTTGTGAACAAGACAGACATTCGCCCTGACTACCGCAACAACACTGCCGAGCTTGCAAAGATAACAGGTACAATCGACTCGGTGAAGGGTGACAGCGACATGACCATCACGGCCATTACAATCAAGGGCTACGCATCTCCCGAGAGTTCCTACAAGCACAATACTCGTTTGGCAGAGGGACGTACAAAGTCACTTAAAGAGTATGTTGAGTCTCTCTATAACTTCGACTCAGGACTTATCACCACATCATTTGAGCCCGAGGACTGGGCAGGTCTTGAGCGCTATGTCGAGGCATCGGAGATTGCAAACAGGGATGCCATCCTCGGTATCATCCAGAGCAATGAGGAGCCCGATCGCAAGGAGTGGTTGATAAAGAATAATTACCCCAATGAGTATCGATATTTGTTGGACAACTGCTATCCAGCACTTCGCCATTCGGATTACACCGTACACTACACTGTACGCAAGTATAGCGACCCCGCGGAGATTGAGAGCATCATGAATACCGCGCCACAGAAACTATCGTTGGAGGAGTTTTATATCCTCGCTCAGACGTATGAGTCGGGCAGCGCGAAGCTTGATGAGTTGTGGGAGGTGGCAGTGAGAATGTATCCCAACGACGAGATTGCCAACTACAATGCTGCGAACTCAGCGATTCACAAGGGTGACTTTGAGCGTGCACTGCGCTATCTCCGTAAGGCTGGCAACCGTCCAGAGATAGACTACTCGCTTGGCTGCATCGAGGTGCTTAAGGAGGAGTATGAGGCGTCGCTCGACCACCTATACAAAGCACAGAAGGCTGGCATCGTGGAGGCAGCGCCCGTAATCGAGGCAGCGGAGAACCACTGGAGAGTTACATGCAACAGAAAATAATGACCTAAAAACAAATAAATCAAAAAGATAACTAACAAACTAAAAAAACTTAAGACTATGAAAATGAAGTATTTCTTTATGGCAATGGCTGCTATGGCAGCAGTAGCTTGCTCTGAGAAGAGCGAGGCTCCACAGAGCAATCCTGAGGCTGGCATTAGCGCAGAGAAGGGTTATATCTCTATTAACCTCAAGTCGGCTGACGACATCACACGTGCCGAGGGTGGTGTATATGCTGATGGTACTGCTGACGAGCAGGCTGTAAGCGCAGCAACATTCTACTTCTTCGATGCGGCAGGCAATGCCTTCAATATCAACGCTAACGGCAACTACTACTATGTAGCTGTTGCGGACAATGGCGGTACTCAGGCTCCCAACATTGAGTCGATGACCGATCCTGTATTGGTCGTTGAGAAGTATAAGGGTCAGTTCCCCGCAAAGGTTGTTGCTGTAGTCAACTATCAGGGCACATCAAGCCTCTCGCTCAATGCGTTGAAGAACGAACTTAAGACCGTAGGTCACACCGCAGGTAAGAACTTCATCATGACAAACTCTGTATATGCTAACGCAGTAGGCGTTCAGGTTGACGCTACGGAGCTTACAATCGACAACTTCCAGACTACATCTGACAAGGCTCTTGCTAACCCTGTTACAGTATACGTAGAGCGCGTAAATGCAAAGTTGAACGTTGCTGCTGGCAACAATGCCTTCGACACAGGTGTCGCTCTTGGCGATTCAGCCGTGTATGCTAAGGTAATGGGTTGGAATATTATCGGCAACCAGACTGAGTCATACTTTGTAAAGAGCATCGATCCCTCTTGGACAGATGCAGCAATCGGTTTCGTGTGGAACGATGCTCCCTACTTCCGTTCATACTGGGCATCAAAGAGCGTAGCGGGTTCTGTTGACACCAACTTCGCTTACAGCGATCTCTCAAACAACGACTCAACTGTTGAGTATCTCGGCGAGCAGGTTGGCTCACGTGCTACATATGTTGTTGCGGCACAGTTGCAGGATGCTTCAGGCAACGCTTTGGAGATTGCTCAGTGGTATGGTACAAACTACGTAGGCGAGGAGGCTCTTTTGGCAGCTGTTGCTCCAACACTCAAAAATAAGCTCTTGCAGTTCAATGGTACTGACACCTATACAGCTATCGATGACTCGCAGATTAAGTGCGTTGCTGGCATGGCAGATACCGAGAGCTACGAGGTATCGTTCCAGCTTGCTGATGGCGTTGACACCGCTAACTGGTTCTCGTTCGATGGTTCTACATACACTGCTGTTGATGCAAACACCGTATTGGCAACCGTTGAGCCAGCAAAGATCTGGAAAGATGGTATGACATACTACTATGCTGATGTTAAGCACCTTGGTTCTGCAGGTACAACTGGCGAGTATGGCATCATCCGTAACCACAGCTATCAGATTGCAATCAATGGCGTGAAGGGCTGGGGTACTCCAGTTTACGATCCTGAGGCACAGGTTGTTCCAGTTAAGCCTACCGACAAGGAGACCTATATTTCAGCAGAGATTAATGTTCTCTCATGGCGCGTAGTATCTTACGAGGTAACACTCGAGTAACACCTTGTCAAACCGACAAACTAACAACTAAATGAACAGTGGGGTCTGCCCGTGGCAGACAGTCGTGGCAGGCCCCATTTTTATTAACCGCTAACAGCTTTTGGAAAGTGCACTTCGATATCGGTGCAAAGAGAGATATCGACATGAGAGGCCATCGCGCTTCTCCACCAGATGTGAAAATAGACACCTCCTCGGAGGTGATGATATATAGGGGTACAACAGCCCAACGTAGTAGGAAATAAGTAAAACGTAAAAAGTATAAAACAATGAAGACCCAAGCTAAATTTGGTAAGTGGGGTTTGATGCTGGCCACTTTGTTCTTTGCACTATCGACCAGCTCATGTAAGGAAGGTTTCATCTACGAGGGTGAAGGCGACTGCGGTACATACTACAACATTGCGTTCAAGTATGACTACAATATGAAGTTTGCTGATGCCTTTGCTAACGAGGTTAACTCCGTGTCGCTATTTGTGTTCGATAGCAACGATACGCTTGTGAAGAACATCGTTGTCAATGATAGCACAAAGGTGCAGGCGACAGGTTTCTCTATTCCGTTGGAACTTGAGAGCGGCAAATATGAGCTTGTGGCATGGGCAGGTCTCATGAACGAGGAGTCGTTCGACCTCTTGGCAGATGTGGAGGTTGGTAAGACAAAGCGTGAGGAGTTGCAGGTGGCGCTCAAAACAGCCAACGACAATCGTGTGGAGGAGGATTTGCAGCCTCTCTACCATGGCGCAATGACCCTCGACTACACTTCGGAGCCTGGCACCTACACCGAGACAATTTCGTTGGTTAAGGATACTAATGTTGTGCGCATCATGTTGCAGCAGATGAGCGATGGTGTAGTTGCCGAGAAGTTCCGCTATGAGATTACCGCAGACAACGGTCTTCTCGACTGGAATAACGATGTTATCGAGAGCGGCATTATTACCTATGCGCCCTGGAGCGTGATGACAGGTACGGCAGAGGTAGACCCTGACTATGGCACCAACAGCACACGTGCTGATCAGGTATCGGTAGCCGTGGCGGAGTTCACACTCAACCGCATGATTGATGGCAAGAGCCCCATTCTCACCATCTACAACCTTGAGGAGGATGTGCCCGTGCTCTCAATCCCTGTTGCTGACTATGCACTCTTGGTTAAGGGTCACTACAACAGCAATATGTCTAATCAGGAGTATCTTGACCGTCAGGATGAGTACACCATGACCTTCTTCCTTGATGAAGATGGCGATTGGTTGTCAGCATCAATTATCGTGAACTCATGGAGAGTTGTGCTTAATAACGAGATTCTCTAACAACGCAATATAAAAGAGGCTATGAGAGAGAGTATTAAATATATGATGATTGCTGTCGCGGGGCTTATGCTCGCGTCGTGCAACTCCATCTTCGAGCAGGGTGACTGTCCCGCGTTCGAGGAGTTGCACAGCGTGAACTTTGTCCTTGCAATCGACCCTCCGGGTGCAACACGTGCCGAGTGGGGCGAGGCCGAGACAAGCGATGAGATAGGAACAAGTTTCGAGAACAGAATAGCACCCGAGACGCTTCGCGTCGAGATATATAGCGCCGACAACAACTACATTGGCAAGGTTGAGAACCTTGTATATTGGCCAATAAGTGAGGATGGAAGCCGCTATCAGTTTAATGGTGAGGTACCTGTAGCATTGCTCAACGATGCTGCCAACCTTCCAGCAGATGCAATGCCCAACTACAAATTTATGGTGTATGCCAATTGCGCCGAGGGTGACAACGCTGCGCTTACCTATGAGTTTAACGACCTTGACATAAACACTGGTGCCATTCCCATGTGGGGTGTCAAGCAGGCCGACCTTAGCGATTTGCTTGCCAACCGCGTTCAGGCTCTCGGCACTATATCACTGCTTCGTGCCGCAGCCAAGGTAGAGGTAATTGTGGACGAGGCGCTTACGGATTGCGTAATCAACAGCGCATCTATCAACTACCACAATCGTCAGGGCTATGCACTGCCCACTGGCTGGGAGAGTGCCGTAAGCACTGAGAGACTTGACCGCAACTATGTGTTCCGTGGTTATCGTTCGCTCCACACCTCAGCACACTCATTCATCGAGGTTGAAGAGGGTCGTAAGTTTGTCCTCTACATCCCAGAGTACGACAACGCTCTTTTCCCCGACTTTGAGGCTAAGGTATCTGTAAGTGTAACACACAACTCATCGGTTCTGGACTTCCCCGATGCACTTCAATTCAGAAGTTACGAGAATGGTCGTCCTACGGGAGATGTCAACAACATCGTGCGTAACACCATCTACCGCTTCCGCATCACGCAGATTAACTCAGGCGATTTGGTGCTTAACTACGAGGTAGCAGATTGGGAGCGTAGCGATAATTGGGAGTGGGTACACTACTTCGACTATCCAAACTATCACAACCCTGTGTTGCCCGACACTGCGACACGCGACGGAGACCCATCGAACGACGTCTACCCCGAGCAGCCCGTGATGTACTACACAGCGCCCAACGAGCGCGGTAACATCACTACCGAGGATGGAGCATTCTCATGCTGGTTCCAGATGGTCAGCCCCACTGGTCAGACATGGTTGCCCACTCTGCGTGCCGCTTCAGACCGCTGCGAGATACGTGTCTACAAGGAGGTTGATGCTGTGACACACGAGTTGGTGTATACCACCGAGACGAGCGTTACCGACCCCACACTCAAGGATGGCTCAAAGCTCGTAGCATATAGCGGCTGGTACAACATAAAGGTGATACCCACAGATGCAGCATACGCAGGCATAGCTCGCCTTGGCATCACCTACACACAGGATTGGATGGGTGCTGGTGCCCGCTACCTGCTTATAAATGGCGAGGTAGACCATATCATCTGGCCTAATAGCGGCTCAGAGCCACGAATTATTGACATCCAGCAGGTCTCTAACTAATAAATAGTCAACGAACTATGAAACGATATATGAAATATGCAATGGCGGTTATGCTCACCTCGATGGCTGTGGCTTGCCACACCAGCGTAGATGAGGATATGCATGTGGCGGATGACACCCGTCAGAGTGCCATTGTACTTAACGTAAAGGGTGGTGATCTTGGTGTTGACACCCGTGCGGAGGATATGGCTGATACGGATCGTGAGAGTGCAATATCGCACCTCGACATCATGATATTCAACGATGCGGAGGACGATGCCGATAAGAGCCTATTCCATCATGAGCGTGCTACGGCAGCCAACTCAAGTGGTCAGGTCTATCTCAATCTCGACACCGAGGCTATAACCATCGGTGCCAAGTATTGGGTATATGTTGTGGCAAACAGTACACACCCTGCGGCAACCTATGCCAATATAGCAAATGCGGAGGCTCTCTTCGACCTTACAGAGGAGAACTATAACGTGCACCTCACAGCCACAGGTCTTCAGAATACACACAGCCACTTTTTGATGGATGGTGCTGCATATATGGGAGCTTCAGAGCCAGCGACAGCAGGTGCTATCACCATTGCAGAGTCTAAAATCACCGAAGTCGTAGAACTTAGCGTTAAATTACGCCGTGCTGCTGCGAAGATTGTTGTGAAACTCGTAGCATCGGAGACTGTTGAGTTCTCCGATCAGGTGGAGGGTTCGACTCCTGGATATTATGTGCGTAACACACCCTACGTGACGCGTGTGATGAATGACGGCGTATTGCGTCAGAGTGAGAAACTTGAGACTACACACGAGGCTATGAGTGAGTACTACAAGTGGATGCGTGACGCGAGTGGCAAAATTACGGGTGTGGAGATTACGCTCTATGTGTTAAGCCACTCTTGGCAGACTGACGATAGCTTCAGTTATGCCACAAACCTGCTTGTTGACATCCCCGCATACCATAATACCGAGCATGAGGGGGCGCGCATCTCGAAACCTCATCCCAACAACTACTATCAGGTGCCTATGAGCAAGGAGTTTAAGTTTGAGCGTAACCACTACTATGAGGTGACGGCAAATGTTCACGCCCCAGGTGCAGAGGACTTTTCGGAGCCTGTTGAGATTGGTGATTTGAAGTATAGCGTACACCCATGGTCAGAGCATACAATTGATGTTGGCGGTGTGAATGGTCCTGAATACCTCAAGGTCAATCTCGACGAACTTAAGATGTATAACACCGATATCGACTCTACGTCGTTGATGTTCTCGTCATCGTCACCCATAACAATTGAGGCTGTTGATGCATATTATATCGACAAGTTTGGCATCAGAAAGAGTATCAGCGTGGCATCATACGATATCTATGCTACCACCGAAGAAGGTGTTATCTCAGGCAATATTACCGTACATAGCGACGAGCCTACAAACAACACTATTCGTTACTTTACGCTCATAGTAACAAACGAGACGGGGCAGCAGGAGACGGTATTCGTGGAGCAGTACCCATTGGTATATGTTGTGAACATTCTTGGTCACTACTCTTATCGCGATGACTTCAAGTCGGGTAATAATGCCCCCACAACAATCTACAATCAGGGTTCGGCATATTCGAGCATATCACTCGGCAGTTGGAACAATAACACAAAGCGCTGGTCGTATAAATATAGTGCCAATTCATCTGGCTTCTGGCGTTCGAAGGTTGTCGCTGAGACCTATGACGAGAATCATTACAATGCGTCGTATCGAGGTCGCTCGGATGTAGATTACTATTACTATGGTAGCGGGTCATGGATGGATTCGAGTATTAAACTAAGAACAACAGATGCGGAGAACCCCAGCAATGCGCGTATGTATCATGTACGCATCACAGCTACTTCGGGTGAGTATAACCTTGGTGTGCCACGACTAACAACAAGTGACAATGTCGACTTTGCATATACCGACCCAGGTCAGGATAACGAGAACCTTGTGTCTCCATCCTTCATGATTGCATCACGCCTCGGCTTTGTAATCTCTGGAGGCTTGTCTTCGGCAAATAACCAGGAGAAGCGACAGTCTGTATCGCGCGACCACTGTGCATACTATGTCGAGGTGGCAGATAATGGTACAGTTTACGACGACTGGCGTCTCCCCACAGCTTCGGAGTTGCGCATCATTATGGAGCTTCAGGGCACATCGTCTCAGAGCGCCGATGCTATTGACTACTTGCTCAATGCTAACTACTACTACTCGGCATCGGGTCCTGTATTCAACTCTAAGAACGATGATAATGTGTCGGAGGGCAGAGCCGATGATGACTCGTGGGCTATCCGTTGCATTCGCGATGCATATTAGTAAAAAGGAGAATAAAACAACTGTTAATAAGCAAACATTATGATCAAAAGATTATCATATATTGTAGCGACTATTCTTGCGATACTTGGTATCTCGTGCCAGGCGGATATTGATGTTGTGCCTCCAGTTGTCGAGGACACAACACCCGAGGGATGGGTAAAGATTGAGTTTGCGGCCAACACCCCTCTGATGACTGAGGTGACAGTGCGTGGCGTAGACCCCGACGGTATCGATGTCCAGAACCTCATTCTCTTCTGCTTTAACGACTACGGCTTGTACATTGCTCATGTCGATGCGGAGCTTGTGCCCGCAGTTGAGACACCCTCGCTTTCGGGTGTATACACAGCAGTCATTCCCGAAGATACGCGTATCATCCACTTTGTGGGTAATCAGAATAGCAACCTCCTTGAACCCGAGTTGTTCGTAAACCGCACCGAGGATGAGATTCAGGATAACATGGTGGGTGCTTCGGGCATGATCATCTACTGGAGTCGTTTCGTCTTCTCTAACGATGGCGGACACCAGCAGCAGCTCGCTAATGCCAACAATGGTGAGGGTATCAAGCTTATACGCAATCAGGCAAAGATTACGATTGAGAACCCCACAGATAATGGTTTTATTGAGATCAGCGGTTGGGATGTAACCAACATACATGCCTATGGCACTACTGCGCCATACCACCCCGAAAAGCGCTTCCCTACGGATGGTACCGCCTTTGAGTGGGCAACAAGTGAGGATTTTGTGACCATCCCCACCAACCGCACGAAACTATCTGATATCACTGATGTCAATTCAAAGCCTGAGGCCTATATCTTCGAGCATGAGAATAGCTTCTATGACCCTGTGAACGTCATCATCAAGGGTAAGCCCGTGGGCAGCAACGAGGAGTTGTACTACCGCGTGATGATTATCGATGAGGTGGGTGAGCAGCTTATGATTCGTCGTAACCACCACTACAAACTCAACATCACTGGCCGCCTTACCTATGGTAGCAAGACCTTTGAAGAGGCTCTCACAGCGCCTGCAACAAACAACATCTGGGTGGCTGTTGCCGACTGGGTAAATGAGGTGTCGTATAATGGTGTTACTCTCTCGGTGGACGAGACAAGTGTTGTCCTTGGTGAGGATAAGGCGGGCACGATGCTTGAGCTGGGCTACAATATCACCGCATCAACAACACTTACTGCTGCTGACAAGGCGGAGGTTGTATGGATGGATGGTAACACTGTTGCTGCACACAACTTCAACCACACCTTTACACCAAATGGCAATAGCGGTCGTGGTGTCGTCTCTATCCAGCTTCTCGAGATGGGCGATAACACTATGTTGGAGGGTACGCTCATTGTAAAGAGTGGTCGTTTGCAGCGTGCAATACGCGTGGTGCTTATCAAGACGCAGAACTTCACTCCTGTGTGGGCGGCAACGCAGATCTATGGCGGTCAGACTGGCGAGCTTGCGACATGTAAGTTTACTGTTCCCGACGACTTCCCATTCTTCCCATTCAACGTCTACGTCTCTGTAAACAGTCTCGATGTTCGTAGTGCAACCACTGGTCGCGTGCTACCCGTAGTGCGCAAGGGCGATGAGGGTTGGTATGGCAAGGATAATAACCTCGGTTATAAATATGTCTATACCGTGACTGAGCCTGGTACACAGCGACTCTATCTGCATAGCATCCTTACACATGAGGATGGTGGAGCAGATGAGATTACGCTTGAGGCGGAGTTCTTCAACGACATCACCAAGGAGTTTAAGTATGTTACTCACCAGAATGCTATCAGCGTGAAAGATCTTAATACGTACAGTCTTTCTGGCATCGTTGATGAGCCTGTATACTACCACCTCGTGCCTCGCAAGGTTAATGCTCCAGTGCGTTTCGATGTTCTTATCAACGATGTCAGCACTGGCGATAACAACCCTGAGCGCATTAATGCAATGGAGGGCGATGAGTTCTTCATCTACACACGCACGCTCGATGTTTTGTCGAACGACGAGGCAGCCACATACGACCTCCCCACAGGTTGGTATAACGAGTGCAACTTCTACGATGTAGACGACAACTACTGGGAGCAGTCGAAGAATGGTCGCATGATGATGTTCCAGCCCATAAATCCCAATAAGAGTGGCGAAGACAAGGGTATGTACACACTTCTGCTAAAGACAAATAGTTCGTATTCGGATGATTTGATTCGTGTTGCATCCAACGACCCAAGCAGGTATCGTGCGAGACCAGGCATGACAGATGAGTACTATGATGGTAATACCTATCGCTCTTTCATCTTTGAGTTATCTACATATCGTCCCTTCCGTTTTGCGGCGCAGGTGGCAATAAACGGTGGTGCACCCGTAGGTACATGGAATACCGACCCTGCCACACTTACGGCACCCGATGCAACGGACAATCTCTATTGGACATATATCCCTAACCAGAAGGTGGATATAAATCTCGACATCACCAGCTTCACGGGTAGTGATGGCCGCTCGGCTGACCCCTTTGGCACGTCGTTCGAGATCTATATCGATGCTCCAATGCTCAAGATTGACGAGAGCCGCCTAACACCCGAGATGGCAGCCAAGTTCAAGGCTCATCCCACAATCCCAGGTCGCTTTGTCTATACCGTAGATGCTTCGCGCGAGAAGGAGCGTGAGACAGGTAATGGTGCGAATGTGATGGTTGTGGATAATGTCGCAGCATCGCAGGCGGGTGAGCGCAAGACATTCCCATTTGTTACGAACAGCATCACCACCGCGGGCGAAATTGTTATCAGCTCTGATACCGAGGTGTGTGAGTTCTTCGAGAAGCGTTTCAAGGTTTATAACGTACTCATCGAGGGTAGCATTAAGTATGAGAATGGCGGCGTGCAGCACGATGTAGCACACAACGAGTTTGTGAGTTTCGCAGTAGAGCGCACAGGCGTGCGTATCGGATCGATGAATATCACTGCCGATGGTCATTTTACACTCAACCTTCGTGCCGAGTACTCATTCACGTGGGATGATGATGAGGTGAAGTTGTCGTACATAAACGGAGGCGAGGTTTACGAGGCAACATTTGACAGCCTCAAGGCTCTATACGCAAGTGTTGTGGAGCGCGGAGAGAGCATAGTCCTCAGAAAGTAGAGTGTGCTCTGTGGTAAGGAGTCTGCTTAACGATAGCAAGTTAGGCAGACTCTTTTTTTATGTATTAATTTGTTGGTTAATGTTTTATTACTATTTTTGCGCTACTAAATCGAAGATTTAAGCAACAGAAAATAATTCATTAACCAAAAATCACATAACAATGAAACGACTATTTTCGATTCTTCTTGTCGGTTTTGTAATGCTTATGGCGGGATGTACTCCCAGCGATGAGCCTACTGCAAAGCCACAGCTAACACTCACAAAGGGTGTGGCAACCGAGGTCTCGTTGACATTCATTGTCGAGACAAAGTCTGTTGACAAGGTTGCGTATTTCTGCACTGACAATATTGCCGAAGTTCCATCTGCGGAGGCCATTCTTACGGATGGCGTAAGCATTGAGGGCAATAAGGTAGCGGAGATTGAGATTGGCGACCTTGAGGCGGGTGTTACATACACCATCGTTGTCGCAGCATCGGGTGGCGGCGAGATCATCAGCCAGTCTATCGATATGACAACAAAGACAAAGGAGCCAGAGCCTACTCCCGAGCCAGAGTATCTCTTCGATATTGAAATGGCTGCTGCGTCGCGAATTCCTTCAGCAGAACTCGACCTCGAGGACAACTACTTCGCCATAGCATTTGCAGACGAGAACGAGGAGCATACACTTGGCATCGTGCTCGTGGGCGATGGCACACACAACTCTGTCCTTACAGAGGATGTTTACAGCGCAGCTAACGAAACCCTTATGATTGAGGGTTGCGAGTTCTACACAGCTGATGACGAATACTACTTCGTTGATGGCGAGGTAGTTGCAGTACAGGCTGATGGCGCGGCTTACGTATATAGTTTCGATATTACGCTTGAGGATGAAGAGGGTAATCTCTTTCACTTTACCTACGAGGGTGAGGTAGCTGATATGGCTCTTCCAGAGCCTATGCCAGAGGAGGTTGTGCTTACATCGGCGAAGTCAACATGGAAGGGTCAGTACCACACCGTGGTATTTGCAACCGAGGATGAGAGCACCAAGCTCGTGGCGGACATCTACACCTACAACTACAAATTTGGCTACCTCTACGAGGGTGTTTACACCGTTAAGAACTCAGGCTACAGCTTCACTGCGGGCGAGATTGATTACTACTATTCATCGCTCACCACAAATGGCGAGAAGGCAGCACTCGACAGCGGTACTATCGAGGTGGCTATCAACGATGACCTCTCATATAGCATCGTTATCGACGTTACCGATGCCTCTGGTCGTCAGTTCCAGAACCAGTACGAGGGTATGATTGAGGGCATGAGCTTCGAGAATGGCTTCGAGTGGGTTGCAGCAGCGCGCAACACCATCGTCAACGGCGCTGATGGTCAGTTCAATATCACCTTCAAGACTGCGGGCACCGAGTCGGCAGATATGATTACCTTGGACTTCTATGCCGAGGTTGGCGCAGAGCGTCTCCCCGCGGGCACATACACCATTGCAAACAGCACCGAGGCAGGTTATGTTAACCTCGAGACTCTGTCGTTTACGACATTCAGCAACGGCACACCCGAGATTAATGGCGGTGAGGTTGTTGTAGAGTGGCTTGGCGAGAACAACTACAATGTATCGTTCCGCATGACAGAGACTGATTCACGTCGTACATGGATTTGTAGCTACGAGGGTGAGATCTACAACATGATTGTTGAGGCTCCTGAGCAGGAACTTAGCTTCATCTCGGCAAATGGCTACTTCTCGGATGACAGCAGCGAGTCGTATGTATATCTCGTTGCGGACAACGGCAAGCAGCTCAAGCTCGGCCTTATTGACCTTGAGTGGGAGAGCAACTACATCACTCCTGGTACCTACACCGTAGGCAGTGACTGGGGTGTCGGCATGATTACCAGCGGCTGGTATGGTACAGACTGGAACGATGGCATTAGCCTCAAGTCAGGTAGCGCGATATTCGAGGATAATGGCGATCAGACATATACCATCACCGTGAACATAACTCTCGTTAACGACGAGGTATGCTCAGGTGTATATGTAGGTGCTATCGAGGGCTACACACTCCCCGGTGTCGAGGAGGGTGGCGACGATGCATCAACCGTAGAGCTTACCATCGAGCGAATCTACGCACGCCACTACTCTGGCTCAAACTTCGGCGTTCAGCTCTTTACCCCCGGTAGTACAGATGGTCAGGCAGGCATGGGTCAGACCGTAGCATATATGAACCTTGACTTCTATACTATCGATGGCAGTACCACACAGATTACACCTGGTACATATACCGTAGGTAGCGCGACAGCAGGTCACCTCGACGCTGGATACACAAAGGTTATGATGACCGGAAGCAAGGCAGCAAATGGTGAGGCGACATTCGCTCTCAATGCCGACAGCACCTACACCATCTCTTTTGCAATCACTTGCCAGGATGGCTTCACATACAAGGGCTCATACACTGGCGAACTCACCATTTATTAGTCAATAGATACAGAATAAGAAATGA
Organism: Alistipes sp.; assembly: GCA_045637085.1. Taxonomy (GTDB): domain Bacteria; phylum Bacteroidota; class Bacteroidia; order Bacteroidales; family Rikenellaceae; genus Alistipes. The sequence goes on from JAZTYW010000036.1 coordinate 46,133, forward strand.
AACGTATTTTAAGTATCATCACCATGCTCACGGTTGCACTTGCAGCCGTGCAGTTCACCTCATGTAACAACGACCCTGCGGTTGACGAGGTGAAGATTATAGCCAACGATGCGCGTGTCAATGGCCTCGGTGGCAAGCTCAATATTCCCTACTCCATCAAGGGTGCTGTGGGTGTAAAGCCTACCGTGGAGTGCAGCGACTCGTGGATTCGCAACATCTCGGTCTACGACGCTATCATCCAGTGCGACGTTGAGGCTAACACCACAAAGGAGGAGCGTAGCACGACAATCACAATCTACTATGAGCGCTATTGCAATACCACAATCACCATTACACAGGGCGTTGCAGATAGTGACTTCGTAATCAACGCGACACCAACAGGTGCATATAGCTGCGTTGTGAACTATGTTCCCATGAACTACGAAGGTCCATTCTTCTTCCTCGTTGTTGATAAGAGCTACTTCGAGCTATATCAGCTATCAAACGACCTCGACTCTCTCTACCAGGATGACATCGACTGGCTTATGGGTCTTGCAGAGGGCTATGGTATGAGCCTCGAGGAGTACCTCAGCCTTAACAAACAACTATATTCGGCAGACGGAGAGGAGGTATTTATGTCGTATAGCGACCTCGACCCTCAGACTTCATACGTGGCATACTGCTACGGTATGGACCTTGATGGTACACGCAAGACCGACATCTGCTATGTGGAGTTCTCAACCGAAATCATAGCATCGTCTGACATCGAGTTCACACTCGACGTGCAGAATATCACCGCTAACTCGGCCAACATCACTGTTACCCCCAGCAATAGCGACTACTACTATTGGACATACATCTCGGAGATGGACTATGCCCTCTATGATGACTATGCCGTAATGGTGAATATGATTAGTAATATCGCTGCTGAGGTTGCCAAGGGTGCAGATATCCTCGATATCATCCACTCTGGTGTATCTTCGCAGACTCCTTCGCGCCTCTGGAGTGGCACTAAGTATCACATCATTGCTTGGGGTATGGACAGCCGTTGCAATGCAACAACTCAGCCTATGAACATCGGTACGTTCACTACGGAGTCTGGAGGCATCGTCGACGATTGTACCTTCGCAATCTCATGTCCCGAGGTTAAGCAGACCGATATTCTTATCAACGTGAAGCCATCAAACGCCAACACACGCTATATGATCTGCCCCGTTGAGGAGAGTATTTGTGGCTCTTATGGCGACGAGCAGATGGCACAGCGTCTTATCAACATGGAGCAGGCACGTTTCAACGAGGGATTCTATGGCGCAGGCGTGGATTGGAGCAATGCCGAGTGGATCTTCTCTGGCGAGCAAACCGTATGGGGTCGTGCCGACCTGGACTGGACATTCGAGGCTGGTAAGACATACCGCATCTATGTGTTTGGCGTGGACAACAATGGCTCACGTACAACTGCCGTAGCGCGCTTCGACCAGCAGGCAGCAGAGGTCGAGCCTTCGAACATGACATTCCAGGTGGAGCTCGTACACAACACATGGGATCACCCCATTATCCGTGTTATCCCATCGACAGACGATGAGTACTGGGTGGCTTGCGTAATGAAGACCGAGTATGTAGACTGGTATCGTAACGAGGATGGCACAATCAACGATCACGAGATGATGCATATGCTCGACGAGGAGTATTTCGATGGTCAGGCAAAGTACTATGCAAAGATGGGTGCAAGCGAGGATAGCTACTATTGGTCATCAGACTCTCTCTACTCGCTTATTGTATGTGGCTGGTCTGGTACCAACACTACACGCTTCTTCGAGTTCCAGTTTGAGACTCCATCTATTCCATGGAATGAGTCTGAGGCTGCCGTAGATGTTAAATATTACCTCTTCAACGGTGCTGAGCTTGCAAAGTTGGAGCCTATGATGTGGGCAGGATACGAGGACAACTGTATTATCTATATAGAGTATACGCCCAATGAGCATGCTGCACACTGGTATGGTGGTGTGTGGTTGCCTTTGGAGTACTATGAGTTGGGTGTAGACCACCTTATCCCATTGCTTAAGAACGACACCGTGAGCCACGTAGACCAGTCATGGGGACGTTATAGCGGTTGCGTATTCGATACTGCATACTCGCTCTCATGGTTTGCCGAGGATGCAGATGGTAAGTTTGGCGAGTGGAATTACATTGAGTTCACTCCTGTCCGCACCGAGGGAGCGGGTTACAACATGTCTGAGCCCTTCAAGTTTTGGGAAAATCCACACCAGAATAGCACATTCATGGTATTGTAAGCCATTGTGCTAAAAACAGATGTGGCAATCCGTGCGGGATAGCCTTTTTCGGCGGTGAAATTTACTTCACCGCCGAATTTGTTTATTTACAATAGGTTATGTTAAACAGTTGTGAAGCGTGTTTCTACGCAAAACCGCTTAAACTCTAATTTTGCTATTTGCGTGTAGCCTTCTATGTAGTCTAAATTAAGACCTAATAAAACCACCAAGTTAACCAATATATATAGCCTATTTTTTAATTTCTGCCGAAAATATTTCATTTTTCTCTTGACTCGTACCCAAGGGCATAGACTAACTTTGCAACAGATTTCGAAATCAGACAAAAAAATCGCGCGATTATGAGTGAAAAAACAAAGTTAAAAATCGGAGAGTTCTCACAGATGATGCAAGTGACCGTGAAGACCCTGCGCCACTACGAACAAAAAGGGTTGTTGTATCCCTGCGAAGTGGACGAATGGACAGGCTACCGCTATTACAGCGTTGAACAGATGCAAAGGCTCAACACTATCCGCAAATTGCAAAGTCTCGGTTTCTCGCTTGACGAAATCAAGGAGTTGTACGAAGAAGGAGCACACACCCCAAGTGTCGAGCAACTGAACGAGAAGATAGAGAAGACGGAACGACAGCTGCAATTATTGGTGGCACGACGCAGTCAGTTGATCAACTGGGTGAACGCTCACAAAAAAATTAAAACAATGGATACATCTAAATTCAGTATTCAATCTTTGCCCGAAATTATCGTGGCAAGCCATCGTGAAGTAATTTCTGACTATGCCGCCCTCGGACCATTATGTGTAGAGAAAATAGGTCCCGAAATGCAACGTCTCGGCTGTAAATGCCCGACTCCAGGTTATTGTTTCACCATTGAGCACAATAAGGAGTATCGCCCCACCGACATTGATATCGAGTATTGCGAACAGGTGGAAGAGATGGGCACAGACAATACCATCATACAATTCAAGCATCTTGATGCTGTTCCCAAAGCACTCTGCATGAAACATGTCGGTCCTTATGAACGCTTCCACGAATCATTCACCGAAGCATTTGCATACATGGAAGAACAAGGTTACAAGATGGCCGGACCTCTCCGCACTTCCTACATTGACGGTGCATGGAATCAGGAGGACCCTGAACAGTGGCTATCTGTAATTCAGATTCCTGTTGAGGTGTAAATCGAGTGGCGTATGTAGTGAACTGTGTAGTTCGCTCATACGCCACCTTAGTTTATACACAATGCATCGTTGGAAGATGCTTGATTTCAGTGCTTTACTTTCAAAAGTTTTATTTACCTTTGTACTCGTAGTTTTTGGGTCTAATTACGACCTCTATGTAGTCTTCTATGTAGTATTTCGCAATATTTGTAAAAACTAACTCTGAAAATCAATTAGTTAAAAATCGAAATACCTATTCTTAAAAGACAGCCCCATTTTACTTTCTGTACCTCTATCGTTAGAGGTCGTGTTAGGCTATCTGCGGAGGTCCACTGTTGAGGGGGCCTGGTAGATGCGAATGCCAAAGAGGGGCGCGAGTGCCATAACATGCGACATAACCTCCGTCTGAAGGTGCTCGTGTGGAACCCAGTTTACATCTGCCGTGAAGAAGTAGAGCTCGATGGGTAGTCCCCACTCCGTAGGCTGAAGCTGACGCACCATAGCAAGCATCGTGTGGTTAACACGTGGGTGCACATCTATATAGCGGTTGATGCAGCGAATGTAGAGGTCTATGTTGGTGAGCTGCTGACCCTCGATAGTCTCCGTTGCTACATTGTTTATAAGGTCGCGCGTAACGTCATTGTTGCGCAACGACTCAATCATCGCGCTATCGGCAAAGGCGATGCTTGTAATGTCGATATTGAGCGAGCGCTTGATGCGTCGACCTCCCGAGTCGCGCATGGCCTGCCAGTTGTCGAATGGCTCGCTAACAAGCAGATAGGGTGGAATCGTTTGAAGTGTGTTGTTCCACGCTCTGATCTTCACGGTTGTGAGTGTAACCTCCACAACCACGCCATCTATACCGCGCGAGGGCATCTCAATCCAATCGCCTACCTTAAGCATGTTGTTTGTGGCGAGTTGCACGCCTGCAACCAATCCCATGAGGCTATCCTTGAAGATGAACGATATTACGGCTGTTGTGGCGCCAAGACCAGTTAGCAGCAGTGTGGGTGACTTGTCGACAAGAATGGATACCGAGAGTATAAGTCCGATGATTATGAGTATCACCTGACATGTCTGCAACAGACCCTTGATGGGCTTGCCATGTAGTCCTGGGCGACGCTCGAAGAGTTCATAGACGGCCTTGATTATTGAGTTCACGAACAACAATCCAACAAAGACTATCCACAGGTCTATTATCGTTACCATCACGTTCTGTATCCACTTGCCCGTAATGTCGAGAGCGACAACTATCGTTGGCAAGAAGAATTTCAGGATGACGGGCATGGTGATGTTGCAGAGGCGGTTCATCACCTTATCGTCAAAGATGATATTGTCCCACGTAGCCTTCGATTTGCTCACAAACCATTGTACGAAGCGTACCACACCCAGGCGCATGAAGAAGTTGATGGCGAGGATGATGAGTACGATGCTCAAAATCACAAGCCAGCCGTCGAGCCTATCAGCCGTATGAGTGGAGAACCCCGCATCGGTGAGCAGTGAGTGGAACCACTCTCTAAGTTGGTGATTTGCAATGTCCATGGTTGCAGTTGTTTGGGTTAATGGAGTTTAGAACGACACGCCAAAGCCGATAAACACGCACTGGTCGAGTCTCTTGCGGTTGATGTCCTTGGGGCTGTAGTTGAAGGGCTCCTTTACCACGGGGCGTGGATTAAGCATCAATGCCTGATAACCGAGCATGATGTCGTATTTGCAGTGGCTGTCGGGGGTCTGGATGCGGAAACCGACACCGCCAGCACCTGTAGCACCAAAGCGCAAGCCCTTGTCGAAGAGTACGTTAGTACCCAGGTTCAAGAAGTTGAACAGGCAGTTCTTGCGTGTGCCATAGAAGTAGTGTGCTGTAGCGTAGATGGGCACCGATGTGTAGTCATACTGTATCTGCGCGCCGAGCTCCATGCCCACCTTCCAGTGGTTGTTGATGTAGTAGCCACCATTGAGCATGATGTTGCCACCGAACTTGGCGTGTGCCTTATATGCACTCACGGGTGACTCGTTTGCCACGCGCATGTAGTCGAGCTCGTAGAATATGAGGTTGGCACGACCTGCTGCGCCCCACTCCCAACCGGAGTAGTGTCGTGTTTTACGCTCAATCTCCTCGGCTGTCTCGCGACGCTTGGCATCGGCATTGGTAATGCCCACAAGTGCAAGTAGTATAAAAAGTAGTATCTTCTTCATGTCTAAATTGATAGTGTTTGTCTATATATAACGACAGAGTTATTCACTCTATTGCCTAAATTCCTCTTACGTGGCGCTCCCATGCCCATGCTGCACGCAGTGTGTCGCGCAACTCGCGCTCTGCACGCCAGCCAAGAACCTCGTTTGCACGTGTTGTGTCTGCCCATACGGCTGTTACGTCACCTGCACGGCGGGGTGCAACCTTGTAGTTGAGTTTCAGGTTGTTGGCCTCCTCGAAGCCGTGCACAAGCTCAAATACCGATACGGGCTTGCCAGTGCCGATGTTGAATACCTCGTAGCGTTCTGTGTTACGCTTGTTCACCATGCGGTCGATAGCCACGACGTGAGCGCGTGCGAGGTCCACGATATCGATGTAGTCACGGAGGCATGAACCGTCGGGTGTGGGGTAGTCGTCACCGAAGATGCTCAGACACTCGCGGATGCCTGCGGCTGTCTGCGTGATGTAGGGTACAAGGTTGTTGGGTACACCGCGTGGTAGCTCGCCGATGAGCGCCGTGGGGTGTGCACCGATGGGGTTGAAGTAGCGCAAGGCAATGCCCGAGAGACCCTCTGTTGCAGCGACCATATCGCGGAGGATATCCTCGCTCATCTGCTTGGTGTTTCCGTAGGGTGATGTTGCGGGCTTGCGTGGTGTTAGCTCCGTAACGGGGAGCACATCGGCATCACCATATACCGTAGCCGAACTTGAGAATACCACATTCTTGCGCTCGTACTCCTTCATCAACTCGAGGATGTTGACCAACGAGACGAGGTTGTTGCGGTAGTATTTCATGGGCTCTGCCACCGACTCGCCCACAGCCTTGAATGCGGCAAAGTGGATAGCCGAGTCGAAGTCGTGGGCCTCGAAGATGCGGCGCATAGCCTCCTTGTCGCAGCAGTCTGCCTCGATGAAGGTGGGTGCTACGCCCGTAATCTTGCGGATGCCCTCTAATGATGAGGCATCGCTATTTGAGAAGTTATCGACGATGATAACCTCATATCCTGCATTGATAAGTTCAACGGCGGTGTGCGAACCGATATATCCTGCGCCACCTGCCACTAATACTCTTTTGTTCATAGATCCACAATTTTCATCATACAAAGATAAAAATTTTATCGCAAACAGCGGCTCTTCGGTGATAGATTTTTGTGTGTAACTCAAAAATAGTGCATGGCGAGGATAATTTATGAAATAAATTTAATAACTTTGTAGTTAGTAAATGAACATAATTTTATAATCATAAATATTTATGAAAGTATACAAATTTGGAGGTGCTTCGGTTAAGAATGCGGATGGTGTGCGCAACCTCCTCAATATAGTAAGTGGCGAGAGTGAACTATTTATCATCGTCTCGGCGATGGGCAAGACTACAAATGCCCTTGAGGGTGTCTTTGCCGCTATGCAGCAGGGTGACGAGGCGTTGGCTATGAGCCGCATTGACGAGAGCTACGCCTATCACCGCACAATTATCGACAACCTTATGGGTGCCGACATCACCATTGACCAGGTGGACTCGCTCTTTGGGCAGTTGCGCAACATCGTGCGTAACACCATCTATCGTGCTTCGGATGCCGAGTTGTGGTACGATACTATCGTAGCCTTTGGCGAGCTGGTATCTACGACAATCATATCGAACTACCTCAATGGCCATGGCGTAGCGAACCGCTGGGTCGATATGCGTCGTGCCTTCCTCACTGAGCAGCGACATAAGGATGCTAACGTAAACCTCGAGGCTACGGCGGTGCGCCTCAAGCGCGAGATTGCCGACAGTCCCGTCAGCGTATTCGTGGGTCAGGGCTTTATTGGTGGTGCTCCCGATGGCACAACAACGACCCTAGGTCGTGAGGGCTCGGACTACTCGGCAGCCATCGTGGCGAATGTCCTCGATGCGGAGTCTATGAGCGTGTGGAAGGATGTTGATGGCATCCTTAATGCCGACCCCAAGAAGTTCCCCGATGCCAAGAAGATTGAGCGCCTCAACTACATGGATACCATAGAGATGGCGTACAGTGGTGCGCAGATTATCCACCCCAAGACCATTAAGCCACTGCAGCAGAAGAACATCCCACTCTATGTTCGCCCCTTTGGCGATAAGCATGCTAAGGGTTCGGTGATTACGGGCGATGTGGAGCGTGCCTACGAGCCCATCATGATACACAAGGAGAATCAGGTGTTGCTAAAACTCCACTCGCGCGATTTGTCATTTGTGCTTGAGGAGAAGTTCGCACGTCTCTTCGCTACCTTCGACAGCCACCGCATACGCATTAACCTTGTGCACAACTCGGCCGTGGACCTCTACATCGCCGTGGATGCCTCATGGCATATAGACGAGGCTATCTCGGAGCTTATGGCTGATGGCTTCGATGTGGAGAAGCAGGAGGATGTAGTGCTTGTGACCATACGCTACTACAACGATGAGTTGTATCGTCAGTATGCCTTCGATGAGCGCATCGTAATCAAGCAGACTACGCCACACTCATTACGTTTTGTTCGCACTAAATAGTATAGAGGAGTATGAGAAAGTTTTTTGGAACACTATTTTTGGCGCTCGCCTTCTACGGCAGTGCCAATGCACAGTTGCTCTATAAGATTTCGGGCAACGGCCTAAAATCTGCATCGTATGTCGTTGGTACCTATCACCTTGCCCCCGCATCCTTTGCTGATGAGATTAAGGGCATGACGGATGCTTTTGCCGCTGTGGAGCAGGTCTATGGTGAGGTAGATATGCTCGATGCGCAGGCGGAGCAGATAGCGATGATGGAGGCTATGATGCTCCCCGAGGGTAGGTATATCGACGATATGTTCTCGGCAGAGGAGATGGAGCGCATCAACGCCTATGTGCGTGGTGTGATGGGCTTAGACCTCAGCCACCCCATGCTTCGTGAGCAGTTGGGTCGTATGCGCCCCTCGGTGTTGGCAATGCAACTCGGACTGCTTGAGTTTATGAAGATTACGCCTAACTTCAACCCCAACGACCTCATAGATAACTTCTTCCAGAAGGAGGCGCGTAAGCGTGGCTTGGTCGTTGGAGGCTTCGAGAGTGTGGAGTTCCAGATGGAGTTGCTCTATGGTGAGAGCACCGACGAAGAGGAGCGCGAGGCGCTGCTGAAGTTGGTAGATGACAAGGAGGCGATGCTCGCGGAGATGCAGGCGATGACCGATGCCTACTTCACGTTCGACATGAAGGGCATACACGCGCTCACTATTAAGAGCGTCGAGAATGGCGAGATGACCCCTGAGGAGTTCGCCGAGATGATTACCGACCGCAACCGCCGCTGGGTGGAGGCTATGCCCGAGATTATGGTGGCGAAGCCCACGTTGTTTGTTGTTGGTGCTGGTCACCTGCCCGGTGAGGAGGGAGTCCTTGAGTTGCTTAAAGCCTGCGGATACAAAGTAAAGGCAGTAAAGTAATATATTGATAATCAATCATTAATAAAAATAGCCCCAAGCGGGGCTATTTTTAGTTTCGTATCATCGTCAGTCGCTCCCACACACAACGGGGGATGCAGCGCCAGAAGCCGACAAGAAGTCGGTAACGCCAGTCAAATATCGTGATGCGCTCGTGGCGGCGGAGTGAACGTGCCACGAACATTGCTGCACGCTCAACGCTCATAAGCATGGGATAGCGCTTGTCGGGGTTGAGTATCTCGGTGGCGACGAAACCAGGGCGTATGTCACCCACGGTGATGGGTATGTTTTCCATGCGTGCGTGCTGCGCAAGGGCGACAAGGTAGGCACTCTGCATGCTCTTTGTTGCCGAGTATGCAGGTGCGGGGCCCATGCCCATGGTGCCCGCTACGGAGGTGATGACGGCGATGTGCGCCTTATGCTCTTTGTTGTAGGCGGGAGTGCGCTTCACATAGTTGATGAAGTGGTCTACGATGCGCACCATACCCATGCAGTTGGTCTCCACGGTGCGTAGCTCCATGGCCTCGTCGAGCGTGGGATTTTGCTTGCCTATGCCCGAGGCGAAGAGTAGTGCATCGGGTGCGCCAACCTCATCAATAAGCGCGTCGAGAGCCTCGGTGGCAGATGCCTTGGTGACATCCATAACGCAGTATCTAATACGTTCAGCACCAAAGCGTTGTTGCAACTCTTTGAGACGCTCTTCGCGTCTGCCAGCAATGCCTATTCGTACGCCTTCGTTAGCGAGCCTTTCGACCACGGCTCGACCAATGCCCGAGGTAGCACCTATAATTATAACACTTCGTAAAGGGAGGCTCATGGTAATTAGTAGTTAGTAATTAGCAATTAGTAATGAGGGGGTTATACGACGTCATTCCGAGGAGCGAAGCGACGTGGGAATCTCCTCAATGACAACACACTATCACCGTTGTCTATGGTCGGCTTCGAGTAGATTCTTCACTTCGTTCAGAATGACATTAATAATATCATTACTAATTCCTAATTCCTCATTACTCATTAAAAAAATAGGGCTGCCCGCGAAAGACAGCCCTGGTAATCTCTATTTCAGAGGTTGATTATGCCTCAGGAGCAATAGCCTCAGAAGGACATACGCCTGCGCAAGTACCGCAGTCGATGCACTTTGAAGAGTCGATTACATAGATGTCACCTGCTGAAATTGCCTCAACTGGGCACTCGTCGATACATGTACCACATGCAACGCAAGAATCTGAAATTTTGTAAGCCATATTACTTAGTTTTTAATGAGTGTTTCTTGAATAATTCAATAATCTCGTGCAAATATACACATTATTTTATAAAATCAAAGCCTGTGTAGGGAATTAATGCATCAGGAATGCGAATTCCCTCCTCAGTCTGGTTGTTCTCGAGCAGTGCCGCTACGATACGTGGCAATGCAAGAGACGAGCCATTTAGTGTGTGAGCCAACTGTGTTTTGCGGTTGTCGTCGCGGTAGCGCAACTTGAGGCGGTTAGCCTGGAACGACTCGAAGTTCGATACTGATGATACCTCCAACCAGCGCTGCTGTGCCTCAGAATATACCTCAAAGTCGTAGGTGAGTGCCGAGGTGAACGACATGTCGCCACCACAGAGACGCAAGATGCGGTATGGAAGACCCAACGATGCCACGATGGACTCCACGTGTGCTACCATAGCGTCGAGAGCCTCGTATGAGTTGTCGGGGTGTGCCACCTGCACGATCTCCACCTTGTCGAACTGGTGAAGGCGGTTAAGGCCACGCACATCCTTACCATATGAGCCCGCCTCGCGACGGAAACATGGGGTGTAGGCAGTCATCTTCACGGGCAACTCGCTCTGCTCGAGGATGACATCGCGGAAGATGTTCGTAACGGGAACCTCAGCAGTGGGCACGAGGTAGTAGCCATCGGCTGTTGCGTGGTACATCTGACCCTCCTTATCGGGGAGCTGACCTGTACCGAAGCCCGAAGCCTCGTTCACCATGATTGGAGGCTCAACCTCCTGATAACCAGCCGCTGTGTTGCAGTCAAGGAAGTAGTTGATGAGTGCGCGCTGGAGACGTGCGCCCTTGCCCTTATACACGGGGAAGCCTGCGCCAGTGAGCTTCACGCCGAGGTCGAAGTCGATGATGTCGTACTTCTTGGCAAGCTCCCAGTGGGGGAGTGCCTCGCCCGAGATTTTGCTCTCGCGCTCCACGAGCTTTACAACGACGTTATCCTCTGCTGTGCGACCCTCGGGAACAATGTCTGACGGCATATTAGGCAGTAGGACAATCTCGTTTTGTAACTCCTCGGCTACGCGGTCAGCCTCCTCCTTGAGCTCGTTTGAGCGAGCCTTGAGGCCTGCGACCTCAGCCTTCTTGGCCTCGGCAGCCTCCTTCTCTCCTTTACCCATGAGTGCGCCAATCTGCTTTGCTGCGGCATTCTGTGCTGCGAGGCAGTTGTCGAGCTCTACCTGCAATGCCTTGCGCTTATCGTCGAGTTCCTCGATGCGTGCGATGATAGGTGCAGCATCCACACCCTTCTTCTGAAGGCGGCGAATCGCCTCCTCTTTATTCTCTCGTAATTGCTTGAGTGTAAGCATATAGGAATGTTCTGTAAATTGGTTATTTTCTCTTTCAAATGACAAATATACAACTTTATTGACAATGTTGTACTGCCTCGCACAAAAAAACACATTATAAATTACCATTTTTTCTTTTTTCTGCGCGATGTAATATTATTTTATAATATTGCTCCTCATATCTACGATTTTTTTTCTATCTTTGCACAATTATATACACATGTAAATGATGACCGAGAAAAAGAGATATATCGAGCTGTTATCCCCTGCCCGTAACTACGATGCCGCTATTGCCGCTATCGACTGCGGTGCAGATGCGCTATATATTGGTGCCGAGAGCTTTGGAGCGCGCCGTGGTGCTACGAACACCACCGACGACATCGCCCGCGTGGTGGACTATGCCCATCTGTTTGGTGTTAAGGTCTTCGTGACGCTCAACACCATCCTCTACGAGCGTGAGCTCAAGGAGGCAGAGGCGTTGGCTCGCAGACTTATAGCCATAGGTGTGGATGCTCTTATCGTGCAGGATATGGCATACCGCGAGATGAACCTCCCCGTGGAGCTACACGCCTCAACACAGGTTTGCAACATGACTCCCGAGGGTGCTAAGTTCTTGGAACAGAGTGGCTTTTCACGCGTGATATTGGAGCGCGCGCTCTCGCTGGACGAGATTAAGGCCATACGCGCGGCTACGGAGGTGGATCTCGAGTGCTTCATCCATGGCGCTATATGTGTGGGACATAGTGGCCGCTGCTACCTGTCGCGTTCGCAGTCCTCGCGCTCGGGCAACCGTGGCGAGTGCTCGCAGCCCTGCCGTCTTACATACGACCTCGTTACGGAGCACGGTGAGAAGTTGATGAGTGGAAAGCACCTGCTCTCGGTCAAGGATTTCGACCTCTCGGAGCGTATCGGCGACCTCATAGATGCGGGCGTTGTGTCGTTCAAGATTGAGGGCAGACTAAAGGATGACAACTATATAAAAAATGTCGTTAGCTACTACCGCCGCAAGATAGACGAGGCGTTGGCTTCGCGTCCTGAGTGTGTGCGTGCCTCGGTGGGTCGCTCAGAGATAGAGTTCGAGCCCGATCCCAAGAAGAGTTTTACGCGCGACGGTGGCGAGTATATGTTCTCGGGTAAGAGGGCGGGTGTCGCCTCGTTCCTCACGCCCAAGGCTGTGGGTGAGTATGTGGGCTGCGTGGCTACAACGTCGAAGCGCGACTTCAAACTTGTGGGCAAGATGCCGCTAAATGCTGGTGATGGCATCTGCGTGATTACCCCTGAGGGCATTGTGGGCACAAATGTCAACCGCGTGGAGGGTAACCTTGTCGAGCCCAACCGCATGGATGGCATCAAGGCGGGCATGGAGGTGTACCGCAACTACGACCATCGCTTCACACAGGCCGTTGAGCGCAGTCGCACACGCCGTGCTGTCGATGCAGAGTGTCGCGTTGTGCTGACGGCCGAGGGTATAAGTGTAACCTACACCGATGAGGAGGGTTTCAGCGTGAGTGTGGAGCGCAGTGTGGCTCTGGATGCCGCAAAGAGCGTCGATAAGATGCGCTCGGTTGCCGAGGAGCAGATGGCTAAGAGTGGCGACAGCATCTTCCGCGTTGTGAGTGTCAATGTTGAGGGTGCCGAGTGGTTTGCTACGGCGAAGGTGCTGGCCGAGGTGCGCCGTGAGGCATTGTCTATGTTGGCGGTAAAGCGCATGATGCGCACCATGGAGCACGACATACGCACCGATAGTGGCGAGGCGCACTTCCCCGTGCAGAGGCTCGGTGCGGAGTATAACGTCGTAAACTCGCTTTCTCGCCGCTTCTACACCAAGCATGGCGTGGAGCATATTGTTGATGGTCTCGACCTCTGGGCTACGACCATTGGTGAGCGCGTTATGGAGTCGAGCTACTGCATACGTCGCGAGATTGGCGAGTGTCTGAAAAAGGGTAGTAAGCTCCGCGATAGACTATACATCGAGCATGGTCGCCACCGCTACCGTCTCGACTTCGACTGCGCAAAGTGCCGCATGTCGCTTATCGATTGTACAAACAATGAAAACAGAAGATAATCTCTACTATGATTAAGCAATTAACACCCCATATCCCCGATTATGAACTCCTCGACACGGGCGAGGGCGAGAAGTTGGAGCGTTTTGGTCGCTACGTTGTGCGTCGCCCTGAGCCTCAGGCTATATGGCGCAAGAGCCTCGATAACCGCGAATGGTTGAAGGCCGATGCCTCGTTTCTGCGTGACTCGAAGAGTGAGGAGCGTGGCGAGTGGAAGTTAAAACCCGAGATGCCCTCGCGCTGGACGGTGAGATTTAACTACAAGGATATGCACCTCTCTATGCGTCTGGCGCTTACCTCGTTCAAGCATGTCGGCATCTTCCCCGAGCAGGCGGCAAACTGGGAGTTTATCTACGACACCATCCACGAGTTGCGCGATAAGGTGGGTATCGACTGCCCCAAAGTATTAAATCTCTTTGCGTATACGGGAGGTGCTACGCTTGCGGCACGCGCTGCGGGCGCTGATGTTACGCATGTCGACTCGGTTAAGCAGGTCGTTACATGGTCGCGCGAGAACATGGAGTCGTCGGGCATGGATGGCGTGCGCTGGATTGTTGAGGATGCCACAAAATTCGTGGAGCGAGAGGTGCGCCGTGGTAATAAGTATCAGGGCATCATCCTCGATCCTCCTGCCTATGGCCGTGGTGCCAATGGCGAGAAGTGGGTGTTGGAGAGCGACATCTGCCACATGCTGGAGTGTTGTGCACAGTTGCTCGAGGGTGAGAATGCCTTCCTTGTATTTAATTTGTACTCTATGGGTCTCTCGTCGATGCTGGCACGCACGGCGGTACATCAGGCCTTTGGTGTTCCCAAGCAGGAGCAGATGGGCGAGCTCTACTTCGAGGATGGCTCGAAGAAGCAGATACCATTCGGTACATACTACCGCTTCAGGAGGTAGCAGAGTATGAGGGAGTTGCTCGAAATAGTGTGGTCTTTTTTGAAGATTGGTGCCTTCACCTTTGGTGGTGGCTACGCCATGATACCCCTTATTCAGCATGAGGTCATCAACCGCAAGAGGTGGCTCACCGAGAAGGAGTTTTCGGATTTGCTCACCCTTGCACAGGCTGCCCCAGGGCCTATATCGCTAAATACGGCGGTCTTCGTGGGATATAAGCAGCGCAAATATCTCGGCTCGTTGGCGGCAATCGTGGGCGTTGTGTTGCCCTCGTTCGTCATAATCCTGTTTGTAGCGATGTTTTTCGCTAATGTGCGCCATAACCACTGGGTCGATGCTGCATTTAAGGGCATGCGCCCCGCTGTCGTGGCACTTATCGTAGCACCCATAGTGGGACTTACGAAGGGCATGCGCTGGTGGATGGTCGCCGTGGCTTTGGCAACGGCTCTGTTGGTGTGGTACTTCGGCATCTCGCCCGTATGGTTTCTTATTGGCGGTGCTTTGTGCGGTGCTCTCTATGCCGCAAGCAGAGGAAAGGGGGTCAAACTATGATGGGTGTGTTCGTACAACTCTTTGTGAGTTACCTTAAGATAGGCTTCTTCGGCTTCGGTGGCGGCTATGCCATGCTCTCGCTCATACATAGCGAGATTGTGGAGCGCAATGCGTGGCTCACGAATGCCGAGTTTGCCGACATCGTAGCGGTGTCGCAGATGACCCCAGGACCTATCGCCATCAACTCCGCAACCTATATCGGCTATGAGGTTGCAGGTGTGTGGGGCTCTATAGTGGCTACGGTTGCGGTGTGCCTCCCCGCGCTTACAATCATGATGCTTATCACGCGCTTCTTTTTGAAACTCCACGACAATCTCTATGTCAAGAGTGTTGTGGGTGGTATGAAGCCCGTTGTTGTGGGCATGATTATCTCTGCGGCGTTGCTGCTTATCTTCCCCCACTCGGCTGATGGTCGCAGCTTTATCGACGGCTGGAGCTGGGTGATTTTCGCCGTTGTGCTCGGTGCCTCGGCGCGCAAGGTAAACCCCATACTGCTCATCGTGTTGTCGGGCGTTGCGGGTGTATTAATTTATGGAATGTAAATACTACTATGAATCAAGATAATAACATATTGGAGGGTTTGAGTTCGGTGCAGCGCGACGCTGTTGTCAACTACGATGGCCCCACGCTCATCATTGCGGGTGCTGGCTCGGGTAAGACGCGCGTACTGACCACGCGTATCGCCTATATGCTCTCGCAGGGCGTAGACCCCTCATCCATCCTTGCTCTTACGTTTACCAACAAGGCGGCACGCGAGATGCGCGAGCGTATCGAGAAGTTGGTTGGACCCAAGGCGCGCTTCATCCGCATGGGTACCTTCCACTCGGTCTTTGCCCGCCTGTTGAGGGAGAATGCCGAGCGCATAGGCTACACGTCAAGCTACACCATCTACGAGCCGAGCGATGTCAAGAACCTTATCAAGGCTATCATCAAGGATAAGAACCTCAACGAGGAGCGCTACAAGCCGCAGAATGTCGCGGCTCGCATCTCGATGGCGAAGAACTGCCTCATAACCCCTGGTGCTTACATTGCCAATGCCACTATTGTCGCTGAGGACCGCGAGGCCAAGATGCCCGAGATTGGCGACATATACAACGAATACTGCATACGCTGCAAGCGCAATGGCGCTATGGACTTCGACGATCTGCTGTTGCAGACCAACATCCTTTTGCGCGACGCCCCCGATGTACTGGAGCAGTATCAAGACAAATTTAAATACCTCTTGGTTGACGAGTATCAGGATACCAACATGGCGCAGTATATCATCGTGCGCCGCTTGGCGTTGAAGCACTCGAATGTCTGCGTTGTGGGTGACGATGCGCAGAGCATCTACGCATTCCGTGGTGCAAAGATTGAGAATATCCTATCGTTCCAGAGGGACTATCCCTCTGCCAAGGTGTATAAATTGGAGCAGAACTATCGCTCTACGCAGACCATCGTCGAGGCGGCAAACTCGCTCATCAAGAACAACTCACGCCGTCTGGATAAGAAGTGCTTCTCGGCAGCGGCTATGGGTGATAAAATATCGCTTGTCCGCGTGTTGGAGGATAGCTACGAGCCTGTTGAGGTGGCTATGGACATCAAGAACAAGGCGCGTGAGGGAGCCCAGTGGAGCGACTTCGCAATTCTCTACCGCACCAACAAGCAGCACGGTCTCTTTGAGTCGGCACTCGCCCGTAGGGGTATCCCTTATCGAGTTTATAAGGGCATGTCGCTGTTGGAGCATAAGGATGTCCGTAATCTCATTGCCTACTTCAGTGTCATTCTCAATCCCAACGACGACGAGTCGTTCAAGCGCATCGTGAACTACCCTGCGCGAGGTATTGGTGACACCACCATCGCCCGCATCGCGGAGATTGCCGCGCAAAAGGGTACGTCTATGTGGCACGCCGTGCATGAGCTTGTATCATCTGCCGCGCCCATGGAGCAGGTTGAAAAGGTCGTGGTACGCAAGGTTGGCGACTTTGTGCGTCTTATCAACGAGCTCTCGGCACTGCGCACTGAGATGGGTGTATGCAACTTCGCCAAGGAGGTTATGGCGCGTTCGGGAATTCTGCACGCTCTTGAGGCGGAGAAGAAGCCCGAGAACGACACGGCAAAAGATTATCTCGACCAGCTCCTTGCTATGATGAGTTCGTATGAGGATGAGTGCAACCGCGAGATGGAGGATGGCCTGCGTGAGGAGAATTACACGCCCTCGATTGATGAGTGGATGCAGAATATGATGCTTCAAAACGACCAGGACACCGAGGATGACGGCAACAAGGTTACGCTTATGACCGTGCACTCGGCAAAGGGCTTGGAGTATGACTATGTATATATCGTGGGTATGGAGGAGAGCCTCTTTCCCTCGAGTCGTTCGGCAGAGTCGTTGGCCGACCTTGAGGAGGAGCGCCGATTGATGTATGTAGCCATCACACGCGCCAAGAAGGGTCTTATGCTCACCTTCTCGGAGATGCGACGTGTGTGGGGTAAGACAGAGAACACATCGCCCAGCCGCTTCCTTAAGGAGATAGACTCAGAATACCTCGAGGCCAACTTCGACATCGAGGAGCTCTCGGGTCGTAATCGCTGGGAGCGTGCCCTTGGCGATAGTGAGGGCGCACGCCCCAAGTTCGAGTCGCTCAAGAGCCGCTATGGTGGAGGTAATGCCCGCCCAGGTGGTGCAGGTCGCAGTGAGCGTCCCCGCCCTGAGGTTGTAAACACGCCACCTCCAATCGATCCTGCTCGTGCAGGCATGCGCTCTGTGGGTGTGCATCGTGATGGCGCGGCATCGACGCTCGGCGACTGTGCCTATAAGGTTGGTGACCGCGTGTTACACCCCAAGTTTGGCGCCGGCAGGGTGGAGCACATAGAGCCCCTTACAACCGACCACAAGGTATCTATCATGTTCGATACCTATGGCTCGAAGACTCTGCTTGCAAATTTTGCTAAACTTACTAAATTGTAGTGTGTTATGCGTGAGGTGATGCTTTCGGTGGTCATGACCACCTACAACCATGAACGATATATCGCCACGGCGATAGAGAGCGTGCTGCGTCAGCAGACCGACTTCCCCGTTGAGATTGTCATTGGCGAGGATTGCAGCACCGACCGCACGCTCAACATCGTGCTGGATTACCAGTCGCAGTACCCCGAGGCGATACGCATTGTTCGCTCGGAGAGCAATGTGGGCTGGCGAGAGAACTATCGTCGAACCATTGCTGCGGCGCATGGTCGCTACATAGCCATGCTCGATGGCGACGACTACTTCACCCACCGCAAGAAGTTGCAGATGCAGGTAGACCTCCTGGAGGCTAACCCCGATGTCGGCATGTGCTATGGTCGCTCGGAGCGTGTGGACGAAAATGGCACTACCACAATATACCCTGAGGGAGATTGTGTGACTACTTTTGAGGATATGTTGAGGCGTAATCCTGCGGAGAACTGCACCGTCGTGGCACGCAAGGAGCTTGTTGAGCGATACTACGAGGAGATACGCCCTGCGGAGCACCCCGAGTGGCTGACGGATGATCTGCCTATGTGGCTATGGTTTGCTGCAAATAGCCGCTATATGGCAATAGACTGCCCAATGTCGGTACACCGTGTGCTTACATACAGCGTGAGCCACAACCCCGACTACCGCAAAAAGATGGAGTTTGTGGATTCGCTATACAATATCAGCCTCTGGTACGACGAGCGATACAACGACTCGAAGATGCGCAATGAGCTGCTCACCACGAAGCATAACACCGCGCTATGGGTATTGTCCTATAATGGTGGTGTGGGTGAGTACATCAGGCGTTGGAGAAGAGATGTCAAGGAGTATCAGCCATTAGTGAAAAATATAGCCTCATACGGACTATTTGCGAAGAAGATATTTTGGCGTATGTGGCGCAAAACAAAGCGATAGCAATGACTACAAAGGAGCGATATAGAGGTGTTGTGGAGTATTTCTCTGTGGCTATGCCCACGGCGGAGAGCGAGCTCGACTTTCGAAATCCGTTTGAGCTGCTCGTGGCCGTTGTGCTCTCGGCACAGTGCACCGACAAGCGAGTCAACCTCACTACACCCGCACTGTTTGAGGCTTATCCCAATGCCGAGGCGATGTCGAAGGCTACGGCAGAGGAGATATACGAGTATATAAAGAGCATATCGTACCCCAACAATAAGGCGAAGCACCTTGCCGCCCTCTCGCGTCAGATAGTGGAGCGGTTTGGTGGCGAAGTGCCCACCGACCCCGATGACCTGCAATCGTTGCAGGGCGTAGGACGCAAGACTGCAAATGTTGTGGGTGCTGTGCTGTGGGGCAGGGAGGTTATGCCTGTCGATACCCACGTCTTTCGTGTTGCGGCGCGCATAGGCCTCAGCCGTAATGCCAAGACTCCACTGGCCACGGAGCGTCAGTTGGAGAAGGGCTTTCCCAGTGAGTTGCTACCCATAGCGCACCACTGGCTAATTCTCCATGGTCGTTATGTATGTATGGCGCGTAAGCCCAAGTGTGAGGCGTGTGGCATAACCGAGTATTGCAAATATTTCAATGACAATAGAGTAATAAAGTGATATGAAACGAATTATTTTTATACTTTTAGCTGTGCTTGTTGTGGCGTGTACTTCGCCCTCATATCCAGGTGTTGATTATCCAAGTTTCAGTCAGAACACACAGGTGGACAAGGATATTATAGCCTATATTGACCAGCGTCTTGAGCAGGAGTACTACTGGCTCGATGAGGTCAAACAGAAGAGCTATCTATTCGACCGAGAGTATAAAAAGTGGAACGAGTATCTCGCTTCGTCACTCAATATGCTTGAAACAAATATGGATGATGGCTATGTGAATGATAATGGCCGACGCTCGTTCTATTCATATATTACAGAGTATCAAACATCTACGCGAGCTGAGATGTCAGGACTCGGTATTGTTCTTCACTATACGGTAGTTTTCGGCAATAGCGAAAAGAGCTACTACTATTTTATTGTCGATCATGTATATCCAGATTCTCCTGCCGACAAAGCGGGCATTAAGCGCGGTGATTTGGTTACAAAGGTGGATGGTGGCTATATAACAGACAAGAACTACGCGGGTCATTTTACAGCAATACAGGCCAACACCAAGCAGAACATGAAGCTATCCCTCAAGCGCCAGACAACAAAGGAGAGTTTCGATGTTACTCTTGACAAGTCATCCTACGATGCAAACCCCGTGGCTTATAGCAAGGTGATAGATGCAGGAGGTAAGAAGATAGGCTACCTCGCCTACATAAGTTTTGATTATGAGTATGATGAGAAGCTGCTCAGCGCACTTCAGACGCTTGCCGCGGAGGGTGCTCAGGAGGTGGTGCTCGACCTCAGAATAAATCGCGGTGGCTCGGTAAACTCTGCCGTTGTGCTATGCTCGGCACTTATGCCTCAGCGCCTTGAGGGTGGTGTCTTCTGTAGGCTGGAGCGCAACCCCAATAATATGAGAACGCAGCAGTCGTCTGTATATAACCTTACGGAGACGGGTTCTGTCTTTAGCCTCGACAAGCTGACGGTGATATGCTCGAACTATTCGGCCTCTGCCTCGGAGCTTGTGGTGATGGGTCTGCGCGGTCTTGATGTGCCTGTGACGCTAATCGGTTCACAGACCGAGGGTAAGAACTGCGGTATGGATGTAACACGCAAAAATATCAGTGGCAAATATATCGAGTTTGCACCCATCACGTTTATGTGTTTCGACGCCAAAGGTTGTGGTGATTGGGGCGAGGGTATAGTGCCTGATGTAAATCTCAATGATGAGAATAATAGATATGGTCTTCACGATGATAACTATCCCATGCCACGTTGCGATTGGGGCGATGTGCAGAATGACCTTGCTCTCAAGGTTGCCATAGCATCTATCACGGGTGTGGAGCCTGCAACAACGCGACAGGCCGAGACCCCAGCGGTGTTTGAGACTATCGCCATGGATTATCCCGTGTTGGGCATCCGTCATTATGCTTTCGAGGCGGAATAATTACAATAAATTTTATAACTTTGCAATATTTGGAGTGTAGACTGCGTTTTGGTCATACACAAACTATCAATGTTTGAGAATTTAAAACAAGACATAATACAATGAACGAAGTAGTTAATATCAAAGAACTCAATGCTCAGATTCAGGAGGAGTCGATATTCGTTGACACCTTGCGCAAGGAGATTTCGCGTGTAATCATCGGTCAGCAGCACCTCGTAGATACGTTGCTCATCGGTCTTTTGTCTGATGGTCACATCTTGTTGGAGGGTGTGCCAGGTTTGGCTAAGACATTGGCTATCACCACGCTCTCAAAGGCCGTAGATGCCAAGTTCGCGCGTATTCAGTTTACTCCCGACTTGCTCCCCGCCGACCTTATCGGTACGCTCATCTACTCGCAGCGTAATGAGGAGTTCTCTGTAAAGCGTGGTCCTATTTTTGCCAACTTCATCCTCGCAGATGAGATCAACCGTTCGCCTGCGAAGGTGCAGTCAGCGCTTTTGGAGGCTATGCAGGAGAAGCAGGTGACAATTGGTGATACGACATATCCTCTTCCTCAGCCCTTCCTTGTGTTGGCAACGCAGAACCCCTTGGAGCAGGAGGGTACATACCCATTGCCCGAGGCGCAGGTGGACCGTTTCATGCTCAAGGCTAAGATATCGTACCCCAAGCGTACTGAGGAGTTGGAGATTGTGCGTCTTAACATCTCTGGTGCCGGCATGCCTGAGATTAGCAAGGTGGTGTCGCCCGAGGATATTATGCGCGCCCGTGAGATTGTCGGCAAAGTATACATGGACGAGAAGATAGAGAAGTATATTATAGATATCATCTTCGCCACACGCGAGCCTGCGGAGTACCACTTGGGTCATCTTCAGTCGCTCATCGCCTATGGTGGCTCACCTCGTGCCTCTATCGCTTTGGCAAAGGCAGCGCGTGCTTACGCCTTCATCCAGCGTCGCGGTTATGTCATCCCAGAGGATGTGCGCGCCGTGTGCCACGATGTATTGCGCCACCGCATAGGTCTTACTTACGAGGCGGAGGCTAACAACATCACCTCAGAGCAGATTATTACCGATATTCTCAACAACGTTATTGTACCCTAATGCACCTTACCGAGCAAGACATACTCAAGCGCGTACGCCAAATTGAGATCAAGACGCGCGGACTCTCCGACGATATCTTCGCGGGTAAGTACCACTCTGCCTTCCGTGGTCGTGGTATGTCGTTCGCGGAGGTGAGGGAGTATCGCATTGGCGATGATGTGCGCGATATCGACTGGAACGTCACAGCACGCTCGGAACGCACCCATGTAAAGGTCTTTGAGGAGGAGCGCGAGCTTACGATGATGCTTATTGTGGATGTCTCGCCCTCGCGAATGTTCGGCTCGAAGGAGCTCACAAAGAAGAATGTAATCACGGAGATTGCAGCGACATTGGCCTTCTCTGCCGCGAAGAACAACGACAAGATTGGTTGTATACTCTTCTCTGACAGGGTCGAGAAGTTCATCCCTCCGAAGAAGGGTCGTGCTCATGTCATGATGATTATCCGCGAGCTTGTCGGCTTCGAGCCTACGGGCACATCCACCAATATCTCAGAGGCCTTACGCTATCTTGTGGGTGTAAACAAGAAGCGTGCAACGTGCTTCCTGCTCTCCGATCTTATCAATGCCGAGGGCGATATGACAAAACTTGATGATGCACTGAAGATTGCATCGTCGAAGCACGATATCATGGCCATCAAGGTCTATGATGAGCGTGATGGTGAGTTACCCAATGTGGGTATCGTTGAGGTACAGGATGCCGAGACGGGTCGCAAAGAGTGGCTCGATACCTCGTCGCGCAGCGTGCGCCGCTTCTGGAAGGAGACCCATGAGGAGCGCAATGCCGTGATGAAGTCGCTCATGCAGCAAAATCGTATCGACGTGGCAGAGGTTGCTACGGGCGAGGATTATGTTGTGGAGCTTATAAAGATGTTTAAGCAACGATGAAACAACGACTTATAAATAGCTTGAGGGTAGTGCTTATGGCGGTTGCCATGGTTGTGGCGTGTGGCGTGGATGCTTCGGCGCAGCGACCCATAGTGAGTGGTGCCCTATCAAGGGATAGCATCGAGGTGGGTGACCAGTTCGACTATACGATTGATGTGGAGGTGGATAGAGCAACGCTATGGGCTCCTCCATACTATGGCAAGATGCTCTCTAAGGAGCAGCGTGACAGCCTCAATCGTGCGAAGTTGTCGATGTCCACATATACCGACTACAACGAAGATGTGTTTGAGGTTATCAAGGACTATCCTATCGACACGCTTAAGGTGAACGAGCGTCGTTTGCACCTTCGCAAGCGTTATCGCATGGCGGCAATGGAGACGGGTGAAATACCCATCGTTCCCGTGATTATCTACTTCGAGAAGAATCGCGATGTGCCCGATACGCTCTTTGCGCATGATACGTTGCGCCTCAATGTCAAGAGCTACGAGGAGCTTGACACCACACTCTTTATGACGTTTGACCCTGTGACAAGTGGTCTGAAGGTCGACAGCCTCGCGGCGCGCGAGAAGTTGCGCGATGTGGGACTCTTTACGCAGAAGGACCTGCCATTTATCTTTGCCGAGATCAAGGATTATGTAACCTACGGCGCTATCGCATTGATTATCTTTGGTCTGTTGATGTGGCTGATCGTATGGTTGATTATTCGTCACATGCGTAGCCGCAGTGTGATGCCACGTCCTGCACCAAAGATTCCACCACACGTTGTGGCTAACAAGGCTCTTGTGGAGTTGGGACACCGCAAGTTGTGGCAGAAGGGCAAGGTCAAGGCCTACTACACAGCGCTGACATCTATTTTGCGTACCTATATCTCGGGACGATGGGATGTTGGTGCGCTGGAGATGACTTCGGATGAGATTATAGCAGCTCTGCGCGATGTGGAGATGCCAACAGCAAGCCGCACAGACCTTATCACAATCCTCCGCACCGCCGACATGGTTAAGTTTGCAAAGGCTGAGCCCGAGGCTGAGGAGAATGAGGAGTCTATCAATCGTGCGCTCTACTTCGTGGAGAATACGAAGCTTGTGGATGGTGAGCGCTACGAGGGTAAGCATGATATAAATATCGAGACAAACATTGAAGACTGATGAGACTATATCGCTACATATATACCGCACTATGCCTTATGCTTCTCTGCGTTGCCATGCCTGAGAGAGCTGTGGCGCAGTACCACAAGGAGCGAGCCCTGGTACGTGAGGGTAACGAGCAGTTCGACAAGCGCAACTATCGTAGCAGTTACAATCGCTACAACGAGGCTCTCGACCACGACTCGACAAGCTATGAGGCGCTCTACAATCGTGCCAATGCCTTCTATCAGTACAAGACCAACACGCCCGAGGATGAGTCGCTGGACTATAAGACCTCGAACGTATATTACGAACAGATTGCAGCCGACACCCTGCTTACGGATATGCAGCGTGCCGAGATATACAGAAACCTCGGCGAGAGCCTCTTTACACAGCAACAGTATGAGGCAGCACTCAATTCGTTCCGCGAGTCGTTGCGTATGAATCCCGACGACAAGGAGGTCAAGTATAACTATGTGCTTACCAAGCGTATTGTGGATCAGAAGCGTGCGATGCAGCAACAGCAGCAACAGCAGAATCAGGATCAGCAGCAGAACCAGGATCAGAACCAAAATCAGGATGGTGGGGGAGAGAATAACCAGAACAACGAAAACCCCAATCAGAATGATAATAATGGTGGTGATAACAACCAGAATAACCAAAATAATCAGAACAATCAGGGCGAAAACGACCAGAATGACCAGCAGAACGACCAGCAGAATGGCGGCAACGACAATAGGGACGACCAGCGCGACGACCAGCAACAGAATGGCAATCCCCAGCCGCAGGAGTTAAGTCGTGAGAAGGAGCGTATGCTCGATGCTATTCAAGCGCAGGAGGATAAGACACAGGATAAGCTCAACGAGGGTAAAAAGGCCGTTGTAATCCCAGGAAAGAAGAATTGGTAGTATGACATTTTTGTATTCACATATATTGTGGTTGGCCATAATAGTGCCGCTTATAGCAGCCTACTACATCTTTGTGGCACGACGTGAGGCTGCACTCACCGTATCGGCCATAGGTGGCAGACGTGTGCCCCGCACATTGCGCTATTGGTTGCGACCACTGCCCATCGTGTTGCGTCTTGCAGCATTGGTGATGTTCATAATCGCCTTGGCGCGCCCCGTGAATGTCACCAACGAGAGCGAGGCTACGGCAGAGGGTATCGACATCGTGTTGTCGATGGATATCTCGGGTACGATGCTTGCGCGCGACTTCAAGCCCGACCGTCTTACGGCAGCAAAGCGCCTCGCCGCCGAGTTTGTGGCGGAGCGTCGTGGAGACCGCATCGCCGTTGTGGCATTTGCTGGTGAGGCCTTCACGCAGGCACCATTGACATCCGATCAGGCGACTGTCGAGACTATGCTTTCGCGCCTGCGCAGCGGCGTGGTGGAAGATGGCACGGCCATAGGTAATGGTCTGGCTACGGCAATAAACCGTTTGCGCGAGAGTAGTGCAAAGTCGAAGGTCATCATCCTCCTTACGGATGGTGTCAACAACCGAGGTCAGATATCGCCAATCATGGCGGCGGAGATAGCGCGTGATATGGGTGTTAAGGTCTATACCATTGGTGTCGGTACGCGTGGTCGTGCGCCATATCCCGCAGTCGATATGTTCGGCAATCAGACTACTGTGATGGCCGATGTGGAGATTGATGAGGAGTTGCTCGAGGAGATCGCCTCGATGACAGGAGGTAAGTACTATCGCGCTGTCAACGACGAGGCTCTGCGTGAGATATATGCCGAGATTAACACGCTCGAGAAGAGCAAGGTGCAGGTTACGCACTATCAGACCTACGAGGAGTTGTTCCTGATGTGGGTGGTGCTGGGTCTCTTGCTGCTGGCAGTGGAGTTTGTTGTGGATAAGTGGATACTCAACCGCTTGCCTTAAAATTTGATGATGATGACTGAAACAAACATATTTGAATTTGCATCTCCCGAGAGACTTTGGCTCTTGGTTGCCGTGCCACTAATCATCGTGGCCTATTGGTTGGCGCGCCTATGGGCAAACCGTAAGTTGCGTCGCTTTGGTAATCCAGCTACGTTGCGCGAACTCATGCCCGAGCGCTCGGGTGTACGCGGCTGGATTAAGGTGTCGCTATTTGCTCTTGCCGTGGGCTTCGCTATCCTTGCCCTTGCCCGTCCGCAGACAGGCTCCAAGTTGCGTAGCGTGGAGACCAAGGGTCGAGAGATTGTGCTTGCGGTGGATGTCTCTAATTCGATGCTTGCCGAGGATACCAAGCCGAGCCGTATGGCACGCACACGTCATGCAATACAGCAGCTCACGCAGCACATGACCGAGGATCATGTGGGCATTGTTGCATTTGCCGATGATGTGGAGGTGTTGTTGCCCATTACGTCGGACTACAAAATGGCGGAGTCGAAGTTGCGTAGTCTCTCGCCCTCGCTTATCGCAAATCAGGGTACCGACATCGGCGAGGCATTGGAGGTGGCATTGCTCTCGTTCTCGAACAATACACGAACAACGCGCAGTCGTGTTATCATCCTTATAACGGATGGTGAGGCACATGATGATATGGCGTTGGCTGTTGCGGAGCGAGCAAAGGCTGAGGGTGTCATTGTCTGCTGTATAGGCATCGG
Organism: Alistipes sp.; assembly: GCA_045637085.1. Lineage (GTDB taxonomy): Bacteria > Bacteroidota > Bacteroidia > Bacteroidales > Rikenellaceae > Alistipes. The sequence goes on from JAZTYW010000036.1 coordinate 72,907, forward strand.
TACACCTGAGGGTACGGCACTCCAGATAAATGGCGAGATGATTGAGGATGAGGATGGCAAGATGGTTGTAACGAAGCTCAATGAACAGCTTCTCGATGAGATTGCCTCGATAACAGGTGGTATCTACATACGTTCGACAAATTCAAGCTTCGGTCTTGATGAGGTTGTTGCCGAGCTGGACAAGATGGAGACCACGCAGCTAACGCACCGCAACTTCGAGGAGTACGACGAGGAGTATATGTGGTTCCTGGGCGTGGCACTCATGTTGCTTGTTGTCGAGAGCCTTGTGCTTGGTCGCCGCAACCCATTACTCAAGGGTGTGACACTCTTTGAAAGAGAGAACAAACAGAACTAATAACAATACAATTATAACACTTAAAAAACTACTACTATGACAATTAGAGAGTTGGAACCCAAACTTATTTGGGAGCAGTTTGATGACATCACACGTGTTCCCCGTCCCTCAAAGAAGGAGGAGAAGATTATTGCATGGCTTCAGGAGTTCGCTGTTAAGCATGGCTTCGAGCATGAGACGGACGCTACTGGCAACGTAGTTATCCGCAAGGCGGCTACTGCTGGCTATGAGAACCGTCCCGCGGTAATTCTTCAGTCACACATGGATATGGTGTGCGAGAAGCGTTCAGATGTTGAGTTCGATTTCGACAACGACCCTATCCGCACATTCATCAAGGATGGCTGGGTATATGCCGAGGGCACAACACTTGGTGCTGACTGTGGTATTGGTATGGCTGCTGCTTTGGCAGTCTTGCTCGACGAGTCGTTGGAGCACCCCGCAATCGAGGCGCTCTTCACCGTTGACGAGGAGACTGGTCTTACTGGTGCTTTCGGTCTTGGCGAGGGCATGCTCACAGGTAAGTACCTCATCAACCTCGACTCTGAGGATGAGGGTGAGTTGTTCATCGGCTGCGCTGGTGGTATCGACACCGTAGCACACATGGAGTATGAGACCGAGGAGGTTCCCGAGGGCTACTCTTTCGTACGCCTTGAGGTTGGCGACTTGTTGGGTGGTCACTCTGGTGACGACATCGACAAGGGTCGTGCAAACTCTAACAAGCTCCTTGCTCGCTTCCTCTATAACGCTATCGACACATTCCAGCTTGTGCTTGCAGACTTCAATGGTGGTAACTTGCGTAACGCCATTCCTCGTGAGGCATACGCTATCGTAGGTGTGCCCACGGAGTCGAAGGAGGACTTTGAGGAGCGCTACCTGGAGTTCGGTCAGGCATTGATGGAGGAGTTCAAGCACACTGAGCCCGATATGCGCTTTGCTGTTGAGGATGTCGAGAAGGCGCCTGCTGTTGTTATGTCAAACGACGACCTCTGCTATTTGCTCCTCACTATCGTAGGTCTTCCTAACGGTGTATTGGCTATGTCATTTGCTATGCCAGGCTTGGTTGAGACATCGTCAAATCTTGCATCTGTTAAGTTCAACCACGATGAGCAGAAAATTACTGTTACAACATCACAGCGTTCGTCTGTGGAGAGCGCTAAGCTCTACGCAGCACAGACTATCGAGTCGGTATTCTACCTCTCAGGCTTCGATGTTGAGCACTCTGACGGCTACCCAGGTTGGGCTCCTAATCCCGACTCACAGTTACTCAAGACCTCTGTAGATTGCTACCGTCGTCTCTTCGATGCAGAGCCTAAGGTGCGCGCTATCCACGCTGGCTTGGAGTGTGGTCTCTTCCTTGAGAAGTATCCTCACCTCGAGATGGTGTCGTTTGGCCCTACTTTGCGCGGCGTGCACTCACCTACCGAGCGCCTTGAGATCGCTACTGTTGACAAGTTCTGGAAGTTGCTTGTTGAGCTTTTGAAGGTTATCGAGTAACGAATATCGCTTAATGTGGCAACACTATTAGATTTGGTGGCTGCGTTTCGCTCCTCCAGTGTCACATTTAAGACTCTTGCACCACAGCCTATTACCCATGATGATATCTTCGTGGGTAATCATGCTGTGGTGTGTCGTTGTGTGGATAGTGGTAGTGGTGAACTGATATCCCTGAAGTGCTATCCGCACCGCAGACGCAACAGCTCTGCGATATATGGCATGGCCTACCTGCCCGACGAGGCGCAGATACACTCTATGAGGGGTGTTGAGACGGTTGATGTGGTCGCTCTGCCATGGATAGAGGGTTCCTCACTTGATAAACTGTTTCGTAATCCGAAGAGTGATTATCGTCGTCTCTCGCGGGCCTTCGATATTATGGCGTATGGTATGCTCTGCGCTCCGCGAGCTCATGGAGATATCAAGCCTGGAAATATAATCGTTGCGCCGACGGGCGAGATGCATCTTATAGATTATGATGCTGCGTGGGTTCCAGGTTTTACCGAGAGGGATATCGAGGAGGTGGGTACGCCCGCCTTCAGCCATCCGCAGCGCAATGGCAGGTGCTTCGATAAAGGTATTGATGACTTCTCCATCGCACTTATAAGCATTATGCTTGCGGCAATGGCATATAGGCGTAACGAGTTTGAGCCGCACCTCAAAGGTGATGACTCACTGTTCTGTCCGCGAGATGTGCTTACGGATGACGACGCGCTGCTTAAGGTCGCTATCAGGACCTTTGAGCGTAAGCACGACATGGCGCACTACCACATTGCTCGCTCACTATATGGGTGCGATGGGCGTATTGATGGACTTCAGGATGCTCTGCTCGCTGCTATCAAGCGCTGAGAGGCTACTTTGTGGCTACGACGTGCATGATGGCTACGAGCATGCCGTTGCTTAGAAGTATCATGTTCTCGCCATCCATCTCGTAGTGGGTGACTCTCTCCAACATATCGTAGTATGCACTCTCCGCGATGTGGTTCTCGCAGTAGCGGCGTGTGGATCCGAGGTTATCGATTGTTAGCGCACGCGAGGGTGTCACGGTGTATGTTGCGGTGAAGCGGTTGCAGTCGCCTGCGCCCGTTGCTGTGCCGTTGTTGTGAAAGAGGATGGTGTAGCTCTCTCCCTCGGCCGCCACCTCCTTGCCCATTATCTGCACAAGCTGCCATGTGGTGCCCACAAGTGGCTTTTCGAGCTTGCTACGCTTGCGGCAGTCGCAGCAACTTACGGCAAGGATGAGTGAAAAGAGAAGGGCAAGTGAAAATAAAATCGTGCGTTTCATAATATTATTCCAAATTATCGTTATCTTTGCAACAAAGATAATACAAATCAATTAAAACTTATAAAGATATGAAAAAAGTTATCGCTTCACCCAAGGCTCCTAAGGCTGTAGGTCCCTACTCACAGGCTATCGCACACGACGCAACACTCTATATCTCTGGTCAGTTGCCCATCGACGGCGCAACAGGCGTTATGGCAGAGGGCGTAGAGGCACAGACTCGTCAGGCACTCACAAACCTCGGTTACATCCTCGAGGAGGCTGGTTACACATTTGATAACGTAGCAAAGACTACTGTATTGTTGGCAGACATCGCAGATTTCGGTGCAATGAACGCTATCTATGCTGAGTTCTTCACAGGCGACAAGCCCGCACGCATCTGCTACCAGGTTGCAGCATTGCCTATGGGTGCGCGTGTTGAGATCGACGCTATCGCTATCAAGTAAAGAAGCCGTCTAACAAAGTTATTTTGGCGTTGCACTCATTCTCGAAATCCTCATTTACGCCTTAGTAAACTCCGGTTTCTCGAATTTCGTGCGCCTAAAACTAACTCTTGTTATACATCTTCTTAGAAGAGCAAAGGGGTTGTCCAAGTGGACAACCCCTTATTCGTTACTCTATCTTTCGTTTGAAAATCTTGCGCATATTATCACCGTGATATACATAGTCACACACGATGTAGTCACCCTTAAATCCTGCGACCTTATACTCTGCATTAAAGTCCCCGCTAAGTGTTAGTATATGACTATCAGCATCATACTGCCACTCGAAGGTCATTGTCTCAGGCTCTTCACCTGGTTCGGTAAATTCCACATATCTATGACCCGTACCATCGGCATTGAATGTGAGCTTGCTATATCCGAGGCCCTCAGCATAGTCAACACCCATAACTCTATGAGGTTGTTCAATCTTTGCCCACTCGGCATCGTACTCCAACATTGAGTCCATCTCCCACTCTCCTGCAAGGCCCTCAACAAGTGCAGTGGCATCAAAATCTTTGCACTCCTCTACAAACTCTGCAATCGCAGAAGTCTCCAGGTACCACTGAGGATATATGCGTAGTAGCATCTCACGGTGGTGCTCTGCGTGAACCTCATTTCCGAAACCTACATATAGATATGCGCATACCTCTGAGGTAATCTGCTCGGCATTGATATGCATGTCGTAGTATAGCGTACCATCCTCGGCTACCTCCCATTTCACATATGTTGGTATAGCAACTATGGTCTCAATGTTCGGAGTGGACTTTTGAGCATCATACATAAGGTGTACATAGCCATATCTATCTTCGCTTGGCTCCTCGGTGTAGTACATCTCTATGCGCACTGTCTCGGTGTTGGGTGTTAGCTCGACAATCTGCTCGCTCTGTTTGAAGGCGAGTTGGCCATCATCTACGATGAAATCATCTGGATTCTTCTCTTCGCACGCCACAATAGCCATTGCCGCCATAATGCTAAAAATAAGTTTTTTCATAGTTGTATTTTTATAGTTAATATTAGGATATGCTCGTTCTAACTCAAACCAATCGCCAGCATTTATAAGGCTCCCCACCATTACATCTTCTTGCTGAGCAAACACCGATGTAATAGCAAAGGTTATTGAAAGTAGTGTGGCATAGAGTCTTTTTATTCTTGTTTTAGAATTACACCTAACTTGATTTGAGTCTGATCACTTAACTTCTCTGTTATAAATGCATAAGTCCAAGGACTCATCACACAAGCTAAATTTGGGGTTATTTCAATTAATAGTTCATAATATGCCTCAGATACTTTTTCGAAATCGACTAAGTGTATGCTTTCAATACCAGAATTCTGGCTGCCATATGTAATTACTAACGACTGTTTCGTAAAATCTATATCTGGATAGCTGGCGTTATTCTCAGATTTGATATACTTACTTAGCTCCTCATCACTGTTAACAATGACTGCATCAACAATCTCGTCAAAATCATATGGGAAGTTCCACTCACATGATGTCCCTTCTAATGAGTATTCAGTGTATGGTAAACTTGACATAACAGATGCATATTGCGTAGCCTCACCTTGCTTTGCTCCCTGAACAATAGTTATACAGCCAAACACATTGCCACACTGTACATCGATAATAGCAGTTCGTGGTTGTATGCTATTATTTCCATTAACAACAATTAGTATTTCATTAGGGCTGTCTTCAAGAACAGTCGCACGATACCAACCTCCATCTACATCCATTCCATTATCAGAAGACCTAACATAGTTCACATATTCTGTGTTGCCATTTGCATCATCTACGACCTCATAACCACCTACTATAGATAGTTGATCGTAATTCTGTACAGTCACATTACACTCACCGCCCTCAGAAGGTATGTTAAATTCGGTTTCACTCAACTCTATGGGCTGCCACTCCTCATCCACGCTATTACGCTTGAGTATGGTGCGCTGATTTTTATTATTATAAACTCTATCCGATATGATGTAGTCTTTGTTGTATCCTGAAACTATATACTCGGCATTATGCTCACCGCTTAATAAGAGTTTTCTATTTATTACATCATAACTCCAGTTAAATCTTATAGTATCTGGCTCCATTGTTTTTGGATCTATACAAAAACTAAAACCCGTAGCATCACCTTTGAAAGTGTATCTGTTATGCTGCAGCAATGGGGTATACTCTATACCCATAAACATATAAGGCATTATAATCTCTTGCCAATCCTCGTTGTATGCTAACTCAGAGTCCAGTGCCCACTCACCAGGTAAACCCTTAGTGACATCATTTGGCGCAAAGTCTTGACACTTCTCTATTAATTCAGATACGACATCATTAATTTCGTTTAGATCAGCTTCGGGATTAGAGTGATTCTTGTGCCCACTCGAATTCTCGTTGTTGCATGCTGTGGATAATGCCATGACTATTGCCATAAGGCAGTAAGTTAGTTTTTTCATAGGTGTTTATTTTTAAGTTGTATATGATTATTTGATATGTTCTCGGAGGACTCTATCAATGTTGTCACCGCGTAGGTTTCTCGCTACGAGTTTGCCCTCTGGCGAGTATAGGAAGTTAGCCGGAATACCATCAACATTAAACTCCTCGCCAGCCCTCCACGAGCCATCCTCATCCGTGCCCCAGACATTTATCCATGTCATATTATTCTCCGCTATAAACTCTCTCCAGCGAGCCTCTGTGCCTGGGTAGTCGAACGACACGCCATAAATCTCCAATCCCTGAGGTGCATACTTGGCATATGCCTCCACGAGGTAGGGTATCTCGCCACGACATGGACCACACCATGTAGCCCAAAAGTCGATGAGTACCCACTTGCCACTCTTGCATAGGTCCGACACGCGGATTACCTCGCCCTCGGCATTGGGTAGCGCAAGGTCGATAAGTTCCGCACCCACAATCGTTGTCTTTAGGCTCTTATAGGACTTAAGTACGGCAAAGCGCCTATCAATCTTATTGAAGATGTTGGAAGCCACGGCATCATCGCCGCCAAAGTTAATATACGAAGAGAGCACGTTGAGTGACAATACACTATCCATATTGGCGTACATAAAGTCAACCATGTGTTGTAGAACTGCCTGATACTTAGCCTCGGCCTCCTCCTGGGTTGCCGAATTATAGATATTTGCAATCATAGTGGCAATATCGTTGCAGTATGCGCCCCACTTATCATTCAATGCCGAGCCAATAGGCATAAGCGTCTCATCCTTATATACAAAACTTACATCGCTGCCATCAGCAAGGCACCATGAGTGAACATCATCGTTGACAATGACATGGATACCATCTCCCTCGTATGTGTCAACTATTGTGAGAAACTTGCCGTTCTCGTCAATGCTAACTTCGGCGCTGCCCTCCTGCCACTCGATGGTTATGGAAGAGGGGATTTCAGCGAGTGCCGATAGGTCACCACTAATCTTGTTTGATATCGTGGTCGCCCCAGCCTCTTGCGCCGTCTCATTCTCAGCGCCCCTCTTTCCTCCGTTGGCGCATGCTGCAAGCATTGTCGCACAACATAAAAGTGCAAATAACCTCTTCATAAGTAAAATGTAATATCTATTCAATCTTTACGAACATGTCATCAAAATTGAGCGTTACCCTCTCTACGCTCTTTAATAATCCCATTCCGAGGCTGCCATGATGGGGTGAAGTTACGATGTCGCCACTGGGGATGGTTGCTGGAGTGGCATGTAGCGTAACTGCTCTATCCCCAATTCTCATTGTGTATTCGGGTACTCTGACTATCTGTTGCACTACGATGCCGCCATGTCCCCATGTGTTTTGTGTCTCAGTGGGGAGGGTGCTTAGTAATTCTCTATTCTTATCAAACCACAGGTCGAAAAAATCTGCGCCGCTATTACCCGTATCGAGGATAAATGTCATCCTATCGCCCCCTTCATCAATAACCTCTATAATAGGAATATTCTGCTCAAGGAGAATATTCTTACCATATTCGGGTGCAGCGCTCTTCTTTGCGGGAATTCGCAATGTGTGATTTACCATATCAATCTGAACCTCGCCAAGTCGCTTGATAAAGTCCATGCCGAGTACAGTATCTACCTTGAGTGGGTCACCCTCTGCGGAGTTCTCATTTACAAAGACTAAGACATTCCTCAATGTAATTGGGCCTATATCCATCCTCTCTATAAGTGCTCGTTCAAGATAACCACCACCCGTCGCACCACCAACAAATATGGGCTCGCCAACGCTTTGTGCCCCTATCTCCGTCGCTATCTCCGAGGTTATCAGCGATGATGATGCTCCAGTGTCGAAGATAAAGTCGTATATCTTGCCATTTATGCTCACGGGGAGCTTGATGTGCAGGCCCGAACTATCTGAAAAGCCTATCGTAACATCTGTGTCGGGCTTGTCAATCGTAGGTGCGGGTAGCTCGCGCACAGAGTCGTAGCACACCAACAACTCCTCAACACCCGTCTCCTCCAAAGAGCCAGTGGCAACCATGATAATATCTGCCATGCTCTTTACCATGTCGGCGGCAGCTCCGTAGTTGCCGTTAAAGTATTCTGCGGCAGCTCCGAGATTTATTAAGTTGCATACGCTCTCATAGCCCAACCTATCCTGATGCTCGGCAATGAGCTGTGGTAGCTTGTTGTTTAGCTCATCCCAACGGTTGAAGTTGTATGCAAGGAGCACCTCGGCCATCTGTTTCAACATTGGCGTCTGCACATCATCTTTAATATGCGGATAAACCCTCTCAAGTTCAAACCAGTCACCACCATTTATGAGCCTTCCCACCAGCATATCTGCCTGTTGGGCTAATGCAGATGTGAGGGCAAATGTTAGTGCGAGGAGCGTGGCATAGAGGCGTTTCATATCTACTTAAGTCTATTTATTTATACAAACGATTTACTATCTTGAAATGTTACATAGTGAGACCATTTATTTTATCACGAAGTCAAATTTTTACGGTACAAATTTACCCCCTCCATCAAATTCCCAAACTTTTGGTTAAGAAATTGATGGTAGGGGGTAATATTTACGCATATTGCATTAATATGCAAGGATATAACTATATTATTGACTACTTCTATCTATTGACTATGCCGCTTGTACGCCGCGCCAGACGGTCTCCCAATCCTCCCACTGCGACTCACTGAGGTTTGTCCACCAACACTTGCCCGTAGAGTCGAGCTTGGTGTTGTGGAACTTCTTCGCCTTAGATATCTGAAGCTTCACATCACGCACCTCGCCAGTGTGGTTTGCGGGAACTTCAAACTCAATAACCATGGTGTTGTCATGCCTTTTCTTGGTTGTTTTATCTCCAATTTGTAGGCGGTAGCGGTAGCACTTATGCGTCTCGCCGGGTTGAAATCGCGTATTGTCTGTCCACCAGGTGTCGAAGTCGTCGAAGCAATATGTTCCGCCCTTCTGTGGTATCTGTACAACCTGTGAGTTGGGTATCGCATCCCAGTCGTAGTATTCTGTGCACGCGGTAAATGATACCAATGCCAACGCAACGGTTACAAGGTGTAAAAGAGGGCCTTTCATAGCATTTTGTGTTATTTTGTTAGGCGGTGGTAGTGGCAGACGAGCAGGTTTTCGTCATCGTCGTAGAGGTGCATGCCGCTGCCCTCGCAGTATTGCCACATCTTGCAGTCGGCACACTTACCCTTCTTCGCCCATGCGCGGTTGCGGAACTTCTCGAAGCGGTTTTGCCAGACATCCCAGAAGTTATCTTTGTAGATGTTACCCTGCGTGAAGTTGGCGCGTACACTTGTGCAGCCCGAGATATCGCCATTGACACGTATCGAGGCGGTGCCGACACCTGCGTAGCACTCGAAGGGGTTGGTGCGCACGCGCATCTCATAGCCCGCGAGGAAACCTTCGCAGCCATATGCGGCCTTTACGCGACCCTCCTTACGGCACTTCTCGATAAACTCCATAAGGTAGGTGAACTCCTCGTTGTTGAGCTGCAGCGTGGGGTCGGTTGCGGCGCGGCCTACGGGGAAGATGGTGAACAGTCGCCAACGGCGCACACCGAGTGAGTAGAGGAACTCCTTGAACTCCTCAAGGCGTGGCAGGAGCGCGGGGGTTACGCATGTCACGACATCCGAGGCAAGCTCCTTATCTGCCGATATCATGCGCACAGCCTCCACGGCGCGTGCGAAGCTCTCCTTGTTCTGGCGTATGTGGTAGTGGTGCTCCTCGAAGCCGTCGAGCGAGACGGTGATTGAGTGCAGACCCGCGCGGATAAGTGAGTCTAAACGCTGACGTGAGAGTCCCAAACCGTTTGTCACCATGCCCCAGGGGTAGCCGCGGCGGTAGAGGTTGATGCCTATCTCCTCGAGGTCCTTGCGCACGAGCACCTCGCCACCCGAGAGGATGATAAGGACCTTATGTGGGTCGACGTTTGGTGTAATCTCGTTGTCCAGCACGCGGAAGAAATCCTTTGCGGGCATATCCGTGAGCGTGGTATCCACCTTGCAGTCGCTACCGCAGTGGCGGCACTGGAGGTTACAGCGCAGTGTGCACTCCCAAAAGAGAGTATTTAATACATGCTCGTCGCGGCGTATCTGACGTAACTTTTTGAATAGCTTCAACGCCATCCACTGGCGTAGTCCAAGTCGTTTTCCCATAGTATCTTATTCGTTTTGTATGTCGTTGTTAGCCTCCTCTGCGAGGGCCTCCTCAGCTGGTGCCTTCTCGCTATACTCCTCATGTAGGGGTGCATAGGCAGGTGCGGGGTATATCTGCTGGTCGCCCTCGGGCTCACAACTTACGAATGTATAGCCTAACGCTACTAATCCAAAGAGAATCAATCGTTTCATAGTTCGTATAGTTTAAGGTTTATAAATCTAATATAGGGTCGGCAATGTCGAACGTTCCGTATAGCTGCTCCGAGGCGGCACGGCAGCCACCACGGCAGCGCTGCCACAGGTCACACGCTACGCATCGCTCGGGCATGGTGTTATAGATACCCTCCTCTGTTGTACGCTTGAGGATGTCATCGAGGTGCTCCTTGTGTATGTTGCCCAGCACGCGGGGCGAGTGGTTGCAGAAGCGCACATCGCCACGGTAGTTGATGGTCAACGGACGCGAGGTAAGCTCCGTTGTGCAGTGCGTAAATGTTATGTTGGGGTAGTCGCGCGGCTCGAGCACACATAGCGGCGTGCATACGCCATTGTGGGCACGCATGCCCAACTCACCAAGTTTGGCATCGGCACGACGAAAGGCATCGCGCAACTCCGCATGCGAGAGTGTCAACTCCGCGGCATACTTACGCCCCAAGCCACCGATATTGAAGCGGTTAAGCATTATCCTTTTGACCCCCATCGCGGCGTACATCTCCAGCGTAGGCTCTATATCGTTGACATTCAAACGGCTGAGGATGAATACAGGAGTTAGCCATGCGGGGTCCACCTCCGCGATGCGCTTGGCACTCGCCATAGCGCGCTCCCATGAGCCCTCAAGCTGCGTTATGTGGTCGTGCACCTCGGCACGGTGCGAGAGAAGCGGTATCTGTACCACGCCAACACCGAGGTTACGGATGATGTCTATGTCCTCAGCCTTGAGTAGCGTGCCGTTTGTGAGGAGGTTTACGTTAGACCCTCCGAGGCGCGCCTTGAGTATAAGGTCGTGGATGCGTGGCATAAGCATAGGCTCGCCACCCGAGAAGGATATGCTACCGATGTTGGCCTCGTTTAGCAGGCGCTTCAGCGTGCGGCGTGCCATGCGGAAGTCGGGCGCAGCAACCGAGCATGGCTCAGCCCCACCCTTGAAGTGGTTATAGCAGAATCTGCACGCCTGGTTACAAGCATCCGTAAGCTCAAAGACCGCAAAGCCGAGCTCCACCTTTTTTCGTCGCGAGAAGAGCATAACTTAGTCAACTATAGCGATATAGATATGGAGACGCTGGGGCTCAATATCGCCCTCATAGACCACATACTCTGCACACAACTTCGCTCTACCGCGATAGTCGCCTGCATCGATAGTGAATTCCAACTGATTGTCACCCTGCTTTACTGCGTAAGTCTTACTGCAAAGCACCCTTTCAGGCTCATTGTCATCACTAACCAACGATAATGTCACCTCCTCACCAAATATACATTCGTAGTTCAATATCACAATGTCGCCATTACGCAACTCGCTATTTACGACACCGTCAGACCAATAGTGGTGATTTGATGGGGGTGGCGCAGGGTCGTAGCATGATGTAATAAATCCGCCACCTTCGCAGGCTGTCGATGCCAATGCCGTAAGGCCAATCAGCATACCACCCAAACGGTACTTAAGGTTTGTGGCGCGCTTGCTACGGCCACCGCTCAATATGAGCCACAACGACACAGCAGCGAATGCCACGCTCAGTGCCACTATAAGAATTGTTCGTTTCATAGTATTAAGTTTTTAATTCGTCATTGCGAGAGCCTTTAGGCTCGTGGCAATCTCATTCACGTTGTATGTCATGCTGAGCGAAAGCGAAGGATCTATACGGGATAGCACAGTAGTCGAACGTTAGTACATACCGAGAGATTCTTCACTTCGTTCAGAATGACATAGATAGCGTTCAGAATGACAACCACTCTGCCTATACTAATTACTTGCGCTTGAGTCTAACATCGCCGAGGTCAACACCATCGAGTGTGGCATCGTTGCAATTTAGGTCAATGGACTGTTGCTCAAACTCTCCTCCATTCTCCGCGCCATCAACATCGGTGAACTCCACTGAGGGTATCTCGCCGCGGATGAAGAAGCGTCCATCGCTGTCTGTGTAGCACTCCGAGCTGTTGGTGTTCACCTTGATGCCCTCGATTGCTGTGCCCAACTCATCGACCACGCGTCCTGTTGCGCTAAATCGGGGGTTGTACTCGGTGTACTCTACGCCATAGCACGCCACGCAAGTGAGTGTCATGCCAAATAGCGCAAATAGTCGTGTTAATAACTTGCCAGTCATAATATTACGATTTTATTAGTCATTGCGAAGAATTGCATCTGCTTACCGCGCTGATACGCAAATCTTTTCATGCAATTCTGTGGCAATCTCCTCGCTGTGCTTAGTCATCCTGAGCAGCGCGAAGGATCTCCTCCAAGCCGACCAGAAACAACTTTGATCGCATATTGTCCGCGAGGGGATTCTTCACTTCGTTCAGAATGACATTCTAAGTATTACTAATTGCTAATTACTCATTACTAATTATTTAAGATCCCCACAGTCACTGTCCCTCCTCGGAGTGTTTACTCCTCGGGGGTTTCGTCAGGGGTCTCCTCGCTCTTCTTCTTGAGTTTCATAGTCACGGTGCCCAAGTCGGCGGTGTAGGCGCCCTCATACCAGTTGCCACTGCCCTCCTCAGTCTGTGTAGCGTTCTCTATATCCATGGTGAGCGTCTCGAACTCACCGCCATTGGCCTCGCCATCTATGTCGATAAACTGCACCTTGCCTTGCTCCGTTCCTGGCCAGAAGCTACCTCGTGCATCAATATAGCCCTGATAGTCCGAGAAGCCCGTGTTGTACTCGAAGCGTCCGCCCTCCTCGGTGCGCACCTCGATACCCTGAATGGGTGCGCCCGCCTCATCCACAACGCGCGCCTTGAGCGAGAAGCTAACATTGGGACAGCCATACTCCGCAGCACCAATAAAATGCTCGCAGCTTGTAAGGCCAAGCAGGCCTAATAGTATATAAATCAGTCGTTTCATTGCATATAAGGTTTTACAGGTTATTACTTAAGCGTCATCACCACATCGCCGAGGTCTACCACATCGCTACCGACATAGCCCCACTCGTCGGGTTTGTTATTGAGGCCTGCGAGCTGCTCGCGGATGTTAACCGTGATGGTCTCGTACTCGCCACCATTGTATTCACCGTCAATATCCTCAAACACAATATTATGCAACTCGCTGGGGTGGAGGTGTGCAAAGCCCGAAATCACACCCTGATAGTCGCTATATCCCGAGCGGCCATAGAAGGCACTCGTCTCGGGGTATGAGTAGATGCCCTGAATGGGGTTGCCCGCCTCATCTACCACATGTGCCGAGAAGTAGAGCACATAGTATGACCTATGCTTTGGCTCCTTCTCGCACGACGACAATGCCAAGCCACACAGCACCATCGCCAAAAGTATCAATCGTTTCATCGCTATACTATATTTATATTATTACTCCCTCTTTTTGAGAGTTACATCAATCGAGAGAATGCCATCCTCTTCAACATCCGCCTTTCTCGCATCGCTCATCTTGATACTCTTGTTGATAAATTCACCACCATTTGCCTCGCCATCGACATCCGTAAACTTGAACATATTAATATTTGGATGCTCATCGAGCGACACGCTACAAAAGCCATTCTCATCAGTATATCCCGCCGACGTAAACTCCCAGTTCTCTCTTACCGACACCTCGATGCCAGCAATGGGGTTACCCTCTTGGTCAACCACGCGAGCATCTGCCCTGTAAACCCTAATCAATGGTCCATACATCACAGGCATATCTTCAACTGTACAACTAAAACCGAGTGCCGCAATCAATAGATAAATTAGCTTTTTCATAGTTCGATATTTTATTTGTTTAAATGACTCCCAGAATAGGTATTTTCCTACTGCAAATTTACGAAACAATATAGCCTTCACCAAATTTTTTGACCGAAATTATTTCCGCACCCCGCCCTTTAAGATATTGATACTCAGATAGATACAAAAGCCAATTTTGCGAATTTTTCATCTTGCTGATTATCAGGCAGTTACAAATATGATACGTGAAACTTTATAACTCATTGATAATCAACATTGTTTTTCGTTGATTAATTTATTTAGGTTTGGCGCGACGCTATTCGCAAAAAAAGAGTTACCTTTGCTACAAAACACAAAGATATCTATGAAAACAACACTAAAATATGGTCGTCGCGAGGCGCATGAGGTGACATTTGGAGGTGTCAAAATTGGCTCGACACACCCCATCGCGGTGCAGTCAATGACCAACACACCAACGGCAGATGTGGCGCTCTCGGTGGAGCAGACAAAGCGCATCGCCGAGGCGGGAGCAGAGATAGTTCGTCTAACTGCACAGGGCAAAAAGGAGGGCGAGGCACTTGGTCCAATCATGGAGCAGTTGCGCAAAGATGGATGCACGGCGGCCATAGTTGCCGACATACACTTCACGCCCGAGATAGCGATGATGGCAGCCGAGGTTGTGGATAAGGTGCGCATCAATCCCGGTAACTTCCGCACCTCGAATGGCGAGTTGGAACGCCTCATAGATATATGTCGCCGCCGTGGCGTGGCGCTGCGCATAGGTGTCAACCACGGCTCGTTGGCAAAGCGCATATTCGATGAGTATGGCGACACCCCTGAGGGCATGGTAGCCTCGGCGATGGAGTTTTTGAGGATGTGTCGCGAGGCAGACTTCCATAACGTAGTTGTGTCGATGAAGTCGAGCAACACGCGCGTGATGGTTCACGCCTACCGCCTCTTGGTTGAGGCTATGGCGCGCGAGGGTATGACCTACCCACTGCACCTTGGTGTAACGGAGGCGGGTGACGGCATTGAGGGTCGCATAAAGAGTGCCGTGGGCATCGGAGCGTTGCTTGCCGATGGCATTGGCGACACCCTCCGCGTATCGCTTACGGAAGATCCCGAGAATGAGGTTCCCGTGGGTCGCATCATTGTGGAGCACTTTGCGAAGCGCAGTGGCGAGTTCGAGGTGGCATCATTGGAGGGTTACTCTCCCACTTCGTTCAAACCACGCACAAATGCTAAACCAATAGTACACAGCGAGATAACAGAGGAGTACGACATCGTGGATGCAGTGAGCGCCAACCCAACGCATGAGTGGCGTGCAGCAATCCTAAACCGCACAGACAACCGCCCCGTGGTATTGCGTCGCCGCTATGAGGAGAGCGACCCCACGCTTGTGGCAATATACGCAGCGGCAGATATGGGTCAGTTGCTTATCGACGGTCTGGCAGATGGCGTGTGGATTGATGCCCCAGCACTCGATGCAGAGGTAGTCAACAACATAGAACTCATACTGTTACAGGCCTCGCGCCTACGCTTCTCGCGCACGGAATATATAGCCTGCCCAAGTTGCGGCCGTACGCTCTACGACATTCAGTCTACGCTCGCAGCAATCAAGGCGCGCACCTCGCACCTCAAAGACCTCAAAATAGGTGTTATGGGCTGTATAGTGAATGGTCCAGGCGAGATGGCAGATGCCGACTACGGCTATGTTGGCTCCTCGCCCGAGCATATCACCCTCTACCGCGGCAGAGAGGTTGTGGAGCGTAATATCCACCAGTCTGAAGCACTCGATCACCTTATCGAGATTATCAAGGCAGACGGCAAGTGGCACGACCCCGAATAGCGAAACACTATGGCGCTGAAGTCGTATAAAGCACGCGGTATCGTTCTCGGCACACTCAAGTATGGCGAGAAGGGGCTCATTGTGCATATGTTCACCGACACACACGGTCGTCAAAGTTATATGGTACAGGGTGTTAAGCCCTCGGCAAAGGGATCAAAAATGGCGTTGCTGCAACCTATGTTTGCCGTGGAGTTCGAGGGGCTGCAATCCTCGAAGATGTCGATGCACCGCATGAAGGACCTTGTGCCAGGCATAGTGCTGCAATCAACGCCCTTCGACATCCGCAAGTCCACGATGTCGCTATTCATGGCGGAGGTACTCTACCGCCTTATCAGGGACAATGAGTCTGCACACGAGCTCTTCGATTTTGTGTGGGGTTGCGTGGCAGCACTCGATGCCATAGATGAGGGTATAGCGAACTTCCACCTGTGGTTTCTTGCAAACTTAAGTCGCCCATTGGGCTTCTCGCCCGATAATGAGTATACCGATGGCGCGTGGCTCGATATTCGTGATGGTCATTTCACGCCCCATGCACTGATTCCGAGTGCTGCACTTACGCCCGAGAATGCTCGCATATTGCACGATATGCTGGAGTGTGATGTGCGATACCTCGCAGAGATAGGTCTCAACCGTACGGAGCGCGTAGAGTTTCTCGATGCGATGCTCAAATATTACGCCTACCACCTCGAGTCAATACGAGCAGTGGAGTCTATTCGCGTGCTGAGAGAGGTCTTTTAGTGTGCGAGATATAAAAATGATGAAAGGAGGCGTCTTCACAGATGGCCTCCTTTCGAACTTAGTTAGGTTAATGAGAATTGAGTCGATGAGCTAATTGGTGTGTCCATGAGAATTATTGAGATGTATGCTCATCAACTCCTGTTTGCAGTGCAAATATAATAATAAATAATTGAATTTGCAAAATAAATTCAATAAAATGCCATATTTTTAGCATATATGCACTAATAATTGCATATACAACCTGTTTATGCAAACAATTAAATTGCTGTTTTAGTTGAGTTGTGTTGCTAAAGAGCCGCTGCGATTGCGAGCGAAGATAGTGCCACATAGCCCACAACGCCAAGCAGAGCGCCGCTGCGTATAAAGTATACCGACAGCGTAGACGATGCAGTGACTGCGAGGGCTGTAAGCATCGAATCAGATGCAGAGGGGAGTAATAGTACCGCGCAGAGCTCGACAATAAAGAGCAGTTGCAGTGCTCGCCACGACCCTCGTACAACTGACGAATCGGAGTCGCGCTGCGCGAGTTGAAGGATAGACGCAGTTGCGTGCAAAATCACAATATAGGCAATGAATACCAGACGAGTGAGTGTGATGTTATCAAGAATGTTCGATGACAAAGGTGTTGTGAAACTGCGCCACCAGAGTAGTGTTGTAGATGAGAAATCTGTGCCCAAAAGCCACTCTATGTAGTAATAAGCGAAGAATGGTAGCAACATTCCTACAACCACGACAATAGCTTCACGGAACTTTTTGCGTGCTGCGATAAGTGCAAGACACATAGCCACGGGAACAACAACCATCGCAGCCTCGACAACGGCAAGTGTGCTGGCGGCAAACATAGCGGTAAAGAGCCTGTGAACACACTTTCGATGGCTGAAGCAGTGGAACATATTGCTCAATGAGTATGTCATGAGCATAATGATAACTGCCTGATGTAGAGCATCGCCCGTAGTAATCATTGGCATCATCATCACGGCACACAGTGCCATGGGAGCCATGGTGCTGACAGGGTAGATGTGTGCGCGCAGGGTGGCTCGCGAGAGCGATAACACGCTCGCAGCGTAGATAAGTACAACGACAAGTCCCTGTAAAAATCCAGAGCCAAAGGTTGCAGATTCGATAAGCTGCATGAGGGGTGAATCGACTGCAGGCTCAATGCCGCTATCGCCCGTGTGTGTGGCGAGAAGTGTAACGAGAATAATGGTCGTTACAAAGAGCGTTATTAGACCCTCGTAAAATTTATGTCTGGCAATATCTAATATCATTGTCGCTATCTCAATTGGTTGTATGACCCCTATTTCCCGACAAAGGTAACCTAAAAATTGTTAATCACGAGCCTTGAACTGAAAATATTATACACTTTTCGCACTCTTAATTTCCGAATTAACATTTTTTTATTACCTTTGCGCGGCTTATACCTATATAAGTAGGTAGATGGCTGAAAATAAGAGTAAAGACAAGACAAATAAACTAAAATAGAGTTATGAATATTACAAGAGAACAGCGTGAGGGCGGCCTTTCAATCTTGAAGGTCGTTGTTGGCGAGGCTGACTACGGTCAGGCAGTTGAGAAGCAGTTGCGTGAGTATAAGCGTAAGGCTAATGTTCCTGGTTTCCGTCCAGGCATGGTGCCTATGGGCATCGTTAAGAAGATGTATGGCAAGCACGTAGTTGCTGAGCAGTCATATCATCTTGCATCAACTTCAGTATTCGAGTACTTGCAGAAGGAGAACATCGACTATGTAGGTGATGTAATCCCATCAGAGGAGCAGGGCGAGTTCGATTTCGAGAATAAGACTGAGTTCGAGTTCGTATTCGAGATTGGTGAGGCACCAAAGATCGAGTTGGAGCTCTCAGCTAAGGATAAGGTTACGTACAACACTATCAAGGTAGACGAGAAGATGCACAGCGACTACCGCTCTAACTACTTGCGCCGCTATGGTCGCCTTGTAGAGGTAGAGAAGGTGGAGAAGGATGAGGCTCTTAACGTAACTTTGGACAACGGTGACATCCGCATCGAGGAGGCATACGTAGGTCTTATCTCTATGACTGATGAGGAGCGTGCTCCATGGATCGGCAAGGAGGTAGGTTACAAGACTACTGTAAACATCAACGAGCTCTACAAGAAGCCTGAGCAGCGTGCTGCAATCCTCTCAGTTAAGGAGGATGAGCTTGAGAGCATCAAGGCTGAGTTCGAGTTGGAGATCACTAAGATTCGTCGTTTCGCAGATCCAGAGCTTAACGAGGAGTTCTTCAAGATGGCGTTCCCTGCAGGTAATGTAACATCTGCAGAGGAGCTTGATAAGTTCATCAGCGAGGAGATCGAGCGTGAGCTTAAGCGTGAGTGCGACTTCATGTTCGTTAACCAGATGCGTAACTACGTTGTTGAGAAGGCTGGCTTGCAGATGCCTGAGGAGTTCTTGAAGCGTTGGTTGTATGTTATCAACGAGGGTAAGTTCTCACGCGAGGAGATCGAGAAGGATTTCCCAGCATTCATCAAGATGTTTACTTGGAACTACTTGCAGAAGCACTTCATCACTGAGGGTGAGCTCAAGGTAACTCCTGAGGAGGCAAAGGCTGAGGCTATGTCATTCGCACAGATGCAGTTCGCACAGTATGGTATGCCATCTGCACCAGCAGATATGCTCGAGAACTTCGCAAAGCAGATCATGGATAACAAGGAGCAGATCCAGAAGATCTATGAGAAGCTCTTCGAGGAGAAGGTTGTTGAGTATCTCCGTGGCAAGGTAAAGGTTACCGAGAAGGCTATCTCTGCTGACGAGTTTGCAAAGTTCGCACAGGAGCTCGCATAAGTTCCTAACCCGCGAATAGCGATATAAAGGAGGCAATTCCCGGGCGATTTGTGGCTCGGGAATTGCTTTGTTAATAAGCCTACATAATAAATATATAATATGAGAGAATTTGATAAGTTTGCACGTCTGCACTGCGGCATCAACTCTATGACCTTGCACGACTTCCGTGCCCAGGCACAGGGCTATGTGTCACCCACAATCATCGAGGAGCGACACCTTAATGTAGCTACTATGGATGTATTCTCTCGCCTTATGATGGATCGCATCATCTTTCTCGGTGCCCCAATCTACGATGATGCTGCAAACATCATCCAGGCGCAGTTGCTCTTCTTGGAGTCGGTAGATGCTGACAAAGACATTCAGCTATATATCAACTCTCCAGGAGGTTCGGTATCGGCAGGCTTGGGCATCTATGACACCATGCAGCTTATTTCGTGTGACGTAGCCACTATCTGCACCGGCATGGCGGCATCCATGGGTGCTGTGTTGCTCACGGCGGGTGCTGCGGGCAAGCGCTCGGCATTGCCACACTCGCGAGTGATGATTCACCAGCCTCTTGGTGGTGTGCAGGGTCAGGCGTCGGACATCGAGATTACGGCACGCGAGATTGCAAAGACAAAGCGCGAACTATACGAAATTCTCGCGTCACACTCTGGTAAGTCCATCGAGAAGATTGAGGCGGATGCCGACCGTGACTACTGGCTTACGGCTGCCGAGGCGCAGGAGTATGGCCTTATTGACCGAGTGTTGACCCGTAGATAATATCCAAAGAGAGATAGATGACACATAAATCACGAAAGACAACAGAGCGTAGTGGCAATTGCTGTTCGTTCTGCGGAACACCTGCCGAGGAGGCTCCATTGATGTTTAATGGTGGTGATGGCGCCTGCATCTGCTCGTCGTGTATCGAGCATGGCTATGAGCTTCTCGTGGAGCATAACATCGTGGCTGGTGGCAAGAAGAGGGGTGGCGGCGTAAAGTCGAAGTTTGCACCCTTGAAGAAGAGCGACCTGTTGCGTCCCAATCAGATAAAGAGTTTCTTGGATGATTACGTAATCGGTCAGGATGCTGCTAAGCGTTATATGTCGGTTGCTGTATATAACCACTACAAAAGATTGCTCTCTAAGGGCAAGACCGAGGATGTGGAGCTGGATAAGTCGAACATCGTGCTCGTAGGTCCTACGGGTACGGGTAAGACGCTTATGGCACGCACCATCGCGCGTTTGTTGCATGTTCCATTCTCGATTGTGGATGCTACGGCACTTACACAGGCGGGTTATGTGGGTGAGGATGTTGAGAGCATCTTGTCGCGTCTGTTGCAGGCTGCGGACTATGATGTTGAGGCTGCGGAGCGTGGCATCATCTTCATCGACGAGATTGACAAGATTGCCCGTAAGGGTGACAATCCCTCAATCACACGCGATGTGTCGGGTGAGGGTGTGCAGCAGGCGTTGCTCAAAATCTTGGAGGGCACAGTGGTAAACGTGCCACCTCAGGGTGGTCGTAAGCACCCCGACCAGAAGTATATTCAGGTAGATACATCCAACATTCTGTTCATCTGTGGCGGTGCATTCGATGGCATCGAGAAGAAAATTGCTATGCGCTTGAATACCAATGCTATCGGCTATGGTGCGCAGAACAAGCAGCGCATCAACGAGACCAATATCATGAGCTATATTCAGCCTCAGGATTTGCGTTCGTTTGGCCTTATTCCCGAGCTTATTGGTCGTCTTCCGGTGCTTACCTTCATGGAGCCTTTGGAGCGTGAGGCATTGCGTTCTATACTCACCGAGCCTAAGAACTCTATTATCCGTCAGTATGAGACCCTGATGTCGCTGGACGATATCAAGTTGAGGTTTGAGGATGAGGTTCTCGACTACATCGTCGACAAGGCGTTGGAGTTTAAGCTTGGTGCACGCGGTTTGCGCACTATCTGCGAGGCGATAATGATGGATGTTATGTTCGATTTGCCCGAGGGTGAGAACAATGAGTTTGTCGTGACTTTGGACTACGCGAAATCAAAGATTGACAAAGCTGCATAGCTTGTCAGCACAAAAGAGCCAATAAGAGAGAGGTTTACGCACGAAATATCAAATTTTTGTGTAACTTTGTAGCATTGAATATAAATAATTAAAATCATATAGTATGAATATCGAACTCAGTGAACAGGAACAGTTGCGCCGTCAGTCGCTTAAGGCATTGCGCGAGTTGGGCATCAACCCATACCCCGCAGCACGCTTCGAGGTGAACGCTTCAGCGCGCGAGATTGCCGAGAACTACGACGCCGAGAAGGGTAACTATCAGGAGGTTACAATCGCTGGCCGTATCATGAGCCGCCGTATCATGGGCTCTGCATCGTTCTTCGAGCTTCAGGACTCAACAGGTCGTATTCAGGTGTATATCCGCCGCGATGACATCTGCCCCGAGGGTGATCCTACGCTCTACAATACAGTATTCAAGAAACTCTTGGATATCGGTGACTTTATTGGTGTTGAGGGCTTTGCGTTCCTTACAAATACTGGCGAGTTGTCTGTACACTGTAAGAAATTTACAGTGCTCTCGAAGTCTGTACGCCCTCTTCCTGTTGTTAAGCAGAAGGATGGCCAGACCTTCGATGCTTTGACCGACCCTGAGGTGCGCTATCGTCAGCGCTATCTCGACCTTGTGGTTAACCCACACGTGAAGGATACCTTCATTAAGCGTGCCAAGATCATGCAGACAATGCGTGACTTCTTCAACGAGCGCGGCTACCTCGAGGTGGAGACTCCTATTTTGCAGCCCATCCCTGGTGGTGCGGCAGCACGTCCATTCATCACACACCACAACGCTCTCGACATCGACTTCTACATGCGAATAGCTACGGAGTTGTACCTCAAGCGTCTCATCGTGGGTGGCTTCGATGGCGTTTATGAGTTCGGTAAGAACTTCCGCAACGAGGGTATGGACCGTACGCACAACCCAGAGTTCACATGTATGGAGATCTACGTAGCATACAAGGACTACATCTGGATGCAGGAGTTCACCGAGCAGATGTTGGAGCGCGTAGCGATGGCTGTTAATGGTACAACTGATGTTGTGCTCGATGGCAAGACTATCTCGTTCAAGTCGCCTTTCCGTCGCGTGACAATGACAGATGCTATCCGTGAGAAGACTGGCTACGACATTACAGGTCAGAGCGAGGAGCAGTTGCGCGAGGCTTGTAAGCGACTCAATGTTGAGATTGACGATACTATGGGTAAGGGTAAGCTTATCGATGCTATCTTCGGTCAGTACTGCGAGGGCGACCTTATCCAGCCTACATTCGTAACAGACTATCCTATCGAGATGTCGCCATTGTGTAAGCGTCACCGCGATAACAACGACCTTACAGAGCGTTTCGAGCTCTTCGTAAATGGTAAGGAGTTGTGTAACGCATACTCGGAGCTTAACGATCCTATTGATCAGCTCGAGCGCTTTGAGGAGCAGATGCGCCTCTCGGAGAAGGGCGACGACGAGGCTATGGTTATCGATATGGACTTCGTGCGTGCATTGGAGTATGGTATGCCTTCATGCTCAGGTATGGGTATCGGCATCGACCGCCTCACAATGTTCATGACAGGCGAGACATCTATCCAGGACGTGTTGTTCTTCCCTACAATGCGTCCCGAGAAGAAGGTTGTTGCTGATGCTGAGGAGGTATACACAGAGGCTGGCATTCCCGCTGAGTGGGTTGCAGTTGTTCAGAAGATGGGTTACATCACACTCGAGGCGTTCAAGAATACCGCTTCGACAGGTGGCATGAAGCTCTTCAACGACCTTTGCGGCTTCAACAAGAAGAACAAGCTCGGTCTCGCGACTGCAGAGATTAAGGCTTGGATTGAGGCTCAGGCATAAGAAGACTTCTGATGCAGACAACCGATAGCAACATAGCAATATATCAGACCCCCGATGGCGAGACGATTATAGACGTCCGCCTCGAGGGGGATACTGTGTGGTTGTCTAGAATGCAGATAGCACAACTGTTGCATACTCAACCTCAAAATGTTAGCCTTCATATAGGCAACATTTATCGAGAGAAAGAGTTAGATGAGGCTTCAACTCGAAAGGATTTCTTTCTAGTTCAAAATGAGGGCAACAGAAAGGTAAGTCGACTTACAAAATTTTATAACCTTGATGTAATCATATCTGTAGGTTATCGTGTTAAGTCTCAACGTGGTACTCAATTCCGCATTTGGGCAAATAAAATCCTCAAAGATTATATAATTAGAGGTTATGCCATAAATCAAAATGCCAAGGTGGAGCAGTTGGATGAGCTGAAGCAGACGATTGCTATCATGCGTAATGTGCTTGCTCATAAGAGTATAACGCAGGATGAAGCAGTAGGACTTCTGAGGGTTATCAGTGATTACTCGTATGGACTTGATACCTTAGATAGGTATGACTACCAAACATTGGATATTACAAAAACTACCAAGAGCGAGGTATTTAGGGCGACATACGAAAATGCTATTGAGGCTCTCGCGATATTGAAAGATAAGTTTGGTGGAAGCGACCTTTTTGCGCATGAAAAGGATGACTCTTTCAAAAGCACCATGGGTGTGATATATCAGACATTCGATGGTCAGGAGTTATATCCAAGTATCGAGGAGAAGGCGGCAAACTTACTATATCTTACGGTTAAGAACCACTCGTTTAGCGATGGTAATAAGCGTATAGCTGCATTTCTCTTCTTGTGGTTCATGGAGAAGAATGGTATATTGTACCGAGAGGATGGCTCTCGACTTCTCGACAACAATACGCTGGTAGCCTTGACGTTAATGATTGCTCAAAGTAAGGTAGAGGAGAAAGATATAATGACAAAGGTTGTTGTTAACCTAATTAATCAGAACAATTAAACTAAAAAAAATATAGACAATGAGAAAGAAGATTGTTGCGGGTAACTGGAAGATGAACACCTTGCCCGCGGAGGGTGTAGAGCTCGCTAAGGGCGTTGCAGCAGGCAAGAGCGATGTTTGTGACTGCGTAACTCTTATCGTATGTCCTCCATTTACACACCTTCACAGCGTTATCGAGACTTTGAAGGGTTCTAACATCGCTGTTGGCGCACAGGATTGTGCTACAGAGGTTAAGGGTGCTTACACTGGCGAGGTATCGGCAGAGATGATCGCAGCGCTTGGTTGCGAGTATGTTATCCTTGGCCACTCTGAGCGTCGCCAGTACTATGGTGAGACTTCTGAGACCTTGAACAAGAAGATGGCACGCGCTTATGAGAACAACCTAAAGCCTATCTATTGCGTAGGTGAGAACCTCGAGGAGCGTGAGGCAGGTCGCCACTTTGAGGTGTGCAAGCAGCAGATCGAGGAGGTTGTATTCAACCTCACTGAGGAGCAGTTTGCCCAGCTCGTTATCGCATATGAGCCTGTTTGGGCTATCGGCACAGGCAAGACTGCTACTGCTGAGCAGGCAGAGGAGATTCACGCTTATATCCGCGAGGTGTTGCGCTCGAAGTTCGGCGCTGCAGCTGAGGAGTGTGCTATCCTCTATGGTGGCTCATGCAAGCCTACAAACGCTGCTGAGATCTTCTCTAAGGAGAACGTAGATGGTGGTCTTATTGGTGGTGCTGCCCTCAAGGCTGAGGACTTCCTCGGTATTGCAAAGGCTTTTTAATTTGCAGTGATAAGGTAAGGAGTTATCTCCCAAAATCCTAAATATTAAAGCGTCAATGGAGTGTGCGTTAAGTACCATCCATTGATGCTTTTTTTATGTTGCAAAGTAATTGAGAAGCCTTAAGTATATAGTTACAGTTGTACTCTGTTGAGGGGGATTTATATCAATTATTTAGTCTAAAAGTGTTGGTTGACATGCAAATGTCGAAAATAATGTTTAATTTTGTATATAACTCCTAAATCAAATAAACAGTATAACCATGAAAAGGGTGCTTGGGTTTGTAGCTGCCATCGTGGCAGTTGTTGTTGTGTCGTGCAATAGTTACGATGACACACCTCTTTGGGATGCAATCAGGGATCATGAGGCACGCATATCTGCACTTGAAGAGCTGTGCAGAGAGATAAATACCAATATAGAGTCGCTGCAAAGTATCGTTAAGGCTTTACAGGACAACGACTACATCACATCGGTTGTGCCTGTAACAGAGGATGGTAAAGTTGTAGGTTACACCATATCCTTTGTTAATAGCGCACCCATAACTATCTATCATGGTGAAGATGGCCGTGACGGTGAAGATGGTTCGGATGGCGCAGATGGTGCCGCTGGAGAGGATGGAAGTGCTCCACAAATAGGTGTAAAAGAGGATGTCGACGGTGTCTATTATTGGACTGTTAATGGGGTGTGGATGCTTGATGACGCAGGTAATAAGGTTAAGGCTGTGGGTGAGAATGGCAAGGATGGTGAGAATGGCGATTGTGGCGATGATGGTGTCACTCCACGACTGAAAATTGAGAATGGTTATTGGTATGTGTCATACAACGAAGGTCAGTCGTGGAGCATGCTTGGTCAGGCTGCGGGTGATGATAGCATAGTGGTAGGGTCTATCTTCGCGAGTGTAACTGAGGATGATGAAAATGTCTATTTTACGCTTGTCGATGGAGGTGTCATCACCATTCGCAAGTATAGTGCTACACAGCGTATCGACATATCGTTCAGCACTACGGAGGTGTTGGCGTGTTATGCAGGTGCGAGTGTCGAGATAGGCTATACTATCGTTGGTGGCGACGAGGATAATGCCATTGAGGCCTTTGGTAATGGTGGCTGGGATGCTACGGTTATCAAGAATAGTAGTACGGAGGGATGCATAAGGGTTACTGCTCCGCTGAGTGGCGCAGGCGGAAAGGTTGTTGTGTTGGCGACATCTGGAGCGGGCGCTGTCGCTATGAAGTCGCTCTATTTCGATGAGGGCGTGCTTGCCGATATTCTCGACAGTTATGAGGTGGGCTGGGAGGCAACCACTCTTGATGTTGTGATAAGGACAAATATCAACTTTAGTGTAGTCATCACGGGAGGTGCTGCGAATTGGCTCTCTGTTGCTGATACGCGTGCGTCGCTACGAGAAGATGTGGTCAGGTTTAGCGTGGCGGAGAACGATAAGGAGGTTTCTCGCACGGCAACTGTAGAGTTGCATGGCGAATGTGGCGATGTGCTGCGCAGATTTGAGATAATCCAGAGCCCCAATGCTGCTACACCTGTGGAGTATGGTGCTGTGACAGTGTCGTTTAGAGAGCTCGGTTACTATAGTTGCGTGGAGGTTGGCGAGTATCCAAACTATCAACACTTTGCAAGTTATAGCGGTATGGCAGTGATGCCCATAGAGTTGGAGTTTAGTGCCGAGGAGCATGGTGCGTTTGCGTGGGATATCATTAACATTACGGACGATATGTCGCTGTGGTCAGATGCCGAGTGTGTTGACTATCTGATGTGGAATATGCAGAATTCTGGGGTTGCGTCGTCTACATATTCGAAGATTGTGGTGGACATGAACAAGAGTTATGAGTTGATAGCCATAGTCTTTGATGCCGAGGGTTTGTGTAGTAAGGTGTGTCGCAGAGTGGTCGATACGTTGGATACTGGTTGTGGTGATGCTGCGGACTACATTGCATGGTGGGAGTCGCACAATGGTAGTGGTTCTGCGGAAAAGCCAACAGAGCTTGCAACACCCGTTGTTACTGTCTGTGTCGAAGGAAATAGTGCCACTGTAAGTTGGCAACAGGTTGCAGGGGCAAAGGGTTATGCCGTATCGCTTGATGGCGGTGTAGAGGAGTTTGTTAGCAATACGTCAATCACATATTCTGATTTGGAATATAATACCTCATATAGTGTTGCTGTTGTTGCAATTCCTGTTGATGCAACTGCTCATAGCAGTTCCATGGCGGGTGTTGTGCAGTTTGTGACGGATGTTGAAGCTGATGGCGGAGATGATGATGTGAGTAACGAATATATCCTGTTGACAAGCTGTGCCTATGTGGGTGATTACATGGATGCTGGCATGGCGGAGGAGTTTGTTCTGCGTAGTGATGATGGTGATCATGTGCTCTACTTCAATGTTAGTGTAATATTGGCAGATGCAGACTATATAAGTGCGGGAGAGTATAGCATTGCCGCGTTTGGTCAGTCAAACTACAGCTTCAACATGAGCAAACTTAGTGGTATGACGATAATTGATGGCGTTGAGTACCCCAATGGCATTGCCGATAGTTCGGCGAGTACGATGAGTGTCCTGTCAGAGGGGCATGGAGGAGTCCACGAAATTAGATTGACGATTAACAGCAATCAAGGCACAATGAAGTATTACTTTATTGGCACGATAGATTAACAAAAAAGAGAGGTGCTGCCCAATTTTATGTTGGGCAGCACCTGCTATCTTGTTACGCTTGTGAGAGGTTGTTATCTCTATTCAGCACAGATATTTTCAAATTGTAGGTCCTGAGTCTTCTCTGACTCTTCATCAACCGTTTCAACCATTGTTGTGTGTGTTGTTTCATCAATCGCCGCCGCCTCGGCCTTAGGCGTTGGGTCCACCACGATAAAGAGGTACTTCAACACAAAGAGTATGGCGAGGATGTACATCACGATGGTGAGTCGCTTGAACTTGCCACATAGCATATTGAGCACTACGTAACATATCATGCCGATAAGTATGCCATCTGAGATTGAGTATGACAGCGGCATGAGGATGATACATATAAACGCGGGGATTGACTCGGTGTAGTCACTGAAATTGATATTGCGGATTGGCTCAAGCATCAGAAGACCCACTATGATAAGCACGGGTGCTGTTGCTGCCGATGGGATAGAGAGAAATAGAGGCGAGAAGAAGAGTGACACCGCAAAGCAGCATCCCACAACAAAGGCAGTCAAGCCCGTGCGGCCACCCTGTGCTACGCCTGCGGCACTCTCAACGTATGTCGTGGTGGTAGAGGTGCCGAGAAGTGCACCGCATGTTGTGGCGATAGCGTCAGCCATGAATGCCTGATTAAGACGCTCAATGCGACCATCTTTGTTTACCATGCCTGCGCGCTGGCACACACCGATAAGTGTACCCACGGTGTCAAACATATCGATAAACAGGAATGTGAATACCACCACCAGCATATCAAGTGTAAAGATGTTCTCCCACTGGAACTGGCAGAAGATAGGCTCGATAGAGGAGGGCTGTGATATCACGCCCCTGAACTCGGTAATGCCCATAGGAATACCTATAAGCATGGTGATAAGCACACCGATAAGCATTGCGCCTGTAACCTTCTTGATATACAACACACTCGTGATTGTAAGGCCAATAATACCGAGTAGTGCGGGGCCTTTGGTAATCTCACCCAGTGTCACGAGCGTAGCATCACTCTTAACGACTATGCCTGCGTTCTGCAAGCCGATAAACGCAATAAACAGACCGATGCCAGCACCTATGGCATAGCGCAGGTTGGTGGGGATGGCATTTACGATTGCCTCGCGTACGTTGGTTACAGTAAGCAGAATGAATATTAATCCTTCGAGGAATACGGCGGTAAGGGCGAATGACCAATCGTAGCCCATGCCCAGGCAGACCGTATAGACGAAGAAGGCGTTAAGTCCCATGCCTGGCGCAAGACCAAATGGCAGTTTGCCCCATATTGCCATTGCAAAGCAACCGATGATACCAGCAATGGCTGTTGCGGTGAACACAGCACCGCCGGGCATATCCAACTTGCTGAAAATGTCGGGATTAACGGCGAGGATGTATGACATTGTAAGGAATGTCGTTATACCAGCCAGGATTTCAGTACGCACGTTGTGGTGCTTGCTGTCGAAGCCGAATAGTTTGTTGAGCATGTGGCTTAATTGTTTGGGTTAAATAGTGTTAATGTGCCAAAGATACGAAAATTTCTTAGTTTGACCAAGCCTGACAACCTATTCATACAAAACAGAGAGGGTTGCCCAATAGTATCGGGCAATCCCTCTCTGTTATATGCGAGCCTCGCTATTAATGCTCGTGATCCTCGTCGTGGTCAAGTGTAACGCCATACTCGTTGTGGTTGGTGAGCAACTTGCCGTCATGCTCGCCAGTGAGTGTGCGTAGGAATGCAACCATGGCATTGGTCTCGGCATCAGTAAGATCAACATCGCACTGATAGAGTGCCATGTCGCGGACAGCCTCATCCATTGTCGCGCGTGTGCCATCGTGGTAGTATGGCCATGTAAGCTCCACGTTGCGCAAGCCAGGCACCTTGAAGCGGTGGCGGTCACGCTCCTCCTGAGTCTGCTTGTAGCGGCCATTATCCTCCTCGGTAAGCTCCATGCCGCGAGCATCGAAGTAGTGGCGGCGGAGACCCATAAGCTCATACGACTGACCACCGAGGTTAGGACCTACGTGGCAGGTTGCGCAGTTGTACTGCTTGAAGAGCTCATAACCCTTCAACTCCTCCTCGTTGAGTGCGCTGTCGTCGCCGAGCAACCATTTGTCGAAGCGTGAGTTAGGTGTTGTGAGCGTACGCTCGAACTCCTCAATAGCGTTTGTTATTGTAGCCTCGGTGATACCCTCGGGGTAGAGCTTCGCAAACTGCGATACGTATGCCTCGTCTGCTGCCAACTTGGCGATAATCTCATCGAACGATGTAGATGCCATCTCCACGGGGTTGAGTGGAGGACCTGCAGCCTGCTCTGCAAGGGTCTTGGCGCGACCATCCCAGAACTGAACGAAGTTGTAAACGGCATTGTACACGGTAGGTGCATTTACACCGCCCAGGCGCTCCTCAACACCGTGTGAGTACTGATGGTTGTCAACACCGCCAGTGTTGAGACCATGGCACGATGCACATGAGATGGTGTTATCGACAGATAGGCGTGTGTCGTGGTAGAGTGCGAAACCGAGCAGCGCCTTCTCCTGGTTGATATCGGTTGGTGGCACGATGGGTCGCACGGGCTCACCTGCGCGCTTGCCTGTAAGACCGTCGTTGTAGAGCGCTGTGCGATATGTTGTTGCCCAGTCGGTGATGATGTCGCTCTTGGCATCGGTCATCTGACTGCCCCAGTGCATGAGGTAGTACTTAGCCTCGGGCATGCTCTTGTCTGCGGCAACCTTCTCCACCTTGGCTACATCCACGGGGTTAGGCATCTCGCCATTGAGCAAAGCCTCCACAAGAGGTGTTATGTCGAAGGCACGGTAGCCATCCTTGATATCCTCCTGCACCAACTTGCCTGCTACGGGCACGTCGGCATAGAAGGGTAGTGTTGGGTTAGCAGTGTGGCAATCGATACAACCACCCTGTTCCAGAATTGCTGCAACACGTGCCTCGGGTGCAAGATCCTCAGCAGGTGGACGGATAGATACTCGATATACGACAAACATCACCACGATGATGGCAAGTGTCGCAATGAGAAACAGCTGTTTTTTCTTTAAGTTTTTCATAAGACTTTTTATTTGGTTGTTCTTGTAGTTCAGGTCTTTACGCTACTGGTTGTAGGTGTGTACACTCGCTGCGGCTGTGGGTAGGTAGTTGACGCCCCACCAGCACATTTGCAGTGCAGTGAATGCCACTATTATAACTATGTAATAGATACGTTTCTGCCATAGCGAGGTGTATGTCGAAGGGCGTAACGCAAGGTGTATGGCAACAAGGTAGAGACCCCATGTCACTGCCGCCCACGCCTCCTTGGCATCCCAGCTCCAGTATGCTCCCCATGCATCCTTTGCCCATATAGCACCCGTAAGCATGCCGATGGAGACAAAGGCCACGCCTCCGTAGAGCAGTCGCTCGATGGCGTTGTCGAATTTGTCGCTCTTGGCCGTAAGTGCAGCTATGGCGAGTATTGTGGCGCAACCAAGCAGTGCGTATGAGAACATATATACCGATACGTGTGGTACAAACCATACGCTTTGCAATGCAGGCATGAGTGTCTGGTCGTGAATCTCTGGTTTGAGGATGTTGATAACCATAAACACCGTGGCGAGGAGCGTCGAGAAGGAGAGTATCCATCGGAACCTCCAGCGTGCGTAGGTGAATAGTCCCGCTATGAGCAGAAATAGCGAGTACCACAAGCGTGTCTCGCCCATGGTGCGTAGCGGAGGTCGCTCGAGGGTTACCCAAAGGGATGCGATAAATAGCATGAAGAGGGCAATCGCCGTTGCACTACAAGCAATGGCGGCGTTGCTGCGCTCGCGGTTGCGAAGCGCTGCTACTGCCGAGCAAAGCGATAGCACAAAGACTGCGGCGGCAATCCATGGAAATATGTTCCAACCTAACACCATACTACTCTATCTGTTTGTTTGCAGCGTGGCGCGGGCCACGAATAAATAGCATCACAGCACCCACAAGCAGCATCACGATGCCTGTCAGTGAGAGCCACTGCCATGGCTCATGCACAATCTCTACAACGCAGTAGGGTGAACCATTATCGGGCGATTGACCCACGCTTACAAGGTATATCTTCTCGCTTAATGTCCTGTTATGTGGGTGGTTTACACGTAGTGTAACCAACTCATTTTCAATCTCTAATGTAGCATCGAAATATGTGGGCATGCCACTCTCGTTATACTCGGCATTGAGGCTGCGAAGCGTGATAGCGTGGTCGAGTTGTGTCGCCGTGCCGTTGATGTGGTATGCCGTTTCGGTGGGCTTATTCTCCATAAGTGCCATGCGCAACTGCTCTCTGTCGGGTGCCCCCCAGAAGCCTGCTCCAAGGGCTAAGATAAGACCCACGTGCAGAAGTGTGAAGCGCCAACGTATGCCACTAGGTGTGCGCCAGCCACGCAGGGTTATAAGCAGAAGGTGTGTGAGGGTGAAGAGTATGCCAGCAACCACGAGCCACGATGTGCTGCTTGGCTCACGCTCCAGACCGAGGTATATACCCGTAGCAACCATGCTGCCCAACGAAAGCCATGTGGCGCGAATGGAGAGCAGTGATTTTGCTACTGCGAGATTACTGCGATTTTTATATAGCACGCCAACGATGACGAGCCATAGAGCTATGATTGCGATGTTGAGTGGAAAGGCGAAGATAGCCAATGGAATGTCCCCCACCGTACTCTGCAAAAGGAGGGCTATTGCCACGACTGCGGCAACTGCAACACTCTCAATAACAGATGTTTTACTCACGTTACACAACATTTTGTATAAATATTTGCATCAAAGATAAGAATTTATTTCCAAAATCGAGCTGTTTTTTGTATAAAAAAATCATAAATATAACGAAATCACATTACTCTTATATGTTGTGCTAATTGGAAAAAATGTGGTCGATTTGGATAAATCACTATTTTTATCTACATTTGCCATTAAATATAATGTATGAAGATGCCGTTTATAAGTATTGTCGTACCCATCTACAATGCAGAGAACTATCTACAGCGATGTGTAGATAGCATACTTGCACAGACGTATGGTGACTTTGAACTATTGCTGGTCAACGATGGCAGCTGCGATGGCAGCCTGGATATTTGTCAGCGATATGCAGCCGAAGATAGTCGCGTGAGGGTGATAGACAAACCCAATGGCGGTGTCAGCTCGGCTCGTAATATGGGCATCGAGAGCGCAACGGCTGAGTGGGTGATGTTCGTCGATGCAGACGACTGGATTGAACCAAATACCCTCGAACTTGCTGTGCCATATATTGGTGAGTGCGATATTGTACGTTTGGCATGGGTGGCGCATCTGCCTGATGTGGTCAAGAATAAACGAGTGATGAATGCCGAGACACCCAGTCAGCTTCTTAAACAACTTCTCCGTCGCAGAACGAAACTTGCAATATGGGGCACGCTCATACGTCGTGACCTCTTCATCAGTAATAACATACGCTTCGACGCGTCGTACAACTATGCAGAGGATTGGCTTGCCCTGTTGAGAGTGGTATGCAGGTGCAAGAGCATAAAGACGCTTCCCGAAGCCTTTGTCTATCACTACGATATGACTAACATGGCAAGTTGTATCAACAATATGTCGATAGCCAAGATGGCGTGCAACATACGCCTCTGCCACGATATACGCCCCGAGTTGCCCCGTAAGTTTATCGCCGATTTGCGTGATACGCGACTGGAGCTCTACCGCCTGCTTGTAGAGGCGTATGGCTATGAGGCGACCTGTGACCATATACGCGCTATTCGCTCTAAGGTCGATTTTTTTGGAGTGTGGGATGTGCTTGTGGCAAACTTTGGATGGGGTAAAAAGCGCCAGCTGATAGAGTTCTGGCTCTATGCCCGCAAGAGAGGATTAACAAACAAACTCAAATAAATATTATTCACTTAAACAAAAAGCTTATGAAGAGACTTTTACTTTTGATGCTTGGTCTCGCTGTTGGCTATATTGCCTCGGCTCAGATTATCGTCACAGGTATTGTTGTTGACGAGAACGACCAGCCTCTTATCGGTGCTACAGTCGTAGTTCCCGAGACAACTCAGGGCACATCAACTGATGTTGCGGGTAATTTCCGCCTTGAGGCACGTGGTGCAGAGGCTATTCAGGTGAGCTACTTGAACTACAAGACGCTCACACTCGCTTTGGATGCCAAGGCAGTACGTCAGGATTTGGGTACCATCAAGATGGAGCCCGAGGCTATTGCCATGGAGGATGTTGTGATTACACAGTCGGTGGCTGTGCAGCGTCGCACTCCTGTTGCGGTATCTACAGTTGCTGCAAGCGAGATCGAGTTCAAGCTTGGTGGACAGGAGTTCCCCGAGATCTTGAAATCGACACCTGGTGTCTATGTTACAAAGGATGGTGGTGGTTTTGGCGACTCGAAGATCAACATGCGTGGTTTTAAGTCGGCTAACATCGCGGTGATGATCAATGGTGTTCCCGTGAACGATATGGAGTGGGGTGGTCTTTACTGGTCTAACTGGGCTGGTCTTTCGGACGTTACTCGCTCTATGCAGACACAGCGTGGTATGGGTGCATCGAAGATCTCATCTCCCTCTGTTGGTGGTACTATCAACATCGTGACCAACACTATCGACGCAAAGCGTGGCGGTAGCGTATCGTATGGCGTAGGTAACGACGGTGCAAACACTATGTCTGTAAGCCTCTCGACAGGTCTTATGGATAATGGCTGGGCTGCAAGCTTGTTGCTTGGTAAGCGTTGGGGTGACGGTTACATTCAGGGTACTGGTTACGAGGCATACAACTGGTTTGTAAACTTGTCGAAGCGCATCAACTCTAACCATCAGATTTCATTGACAGCCTTTGGTGCTCCACAGAAGCACAACCAGCGTAAGCCTCTTTACGCAGGTCTCTCAATCGAGGGTTGGGATCAGGTTGCTAAGTGGACTGGCGAGAAGAACAAATATCGCTATAACGCAGTATACGGTTTCGACAACAATGGCAAGGAGCGCTCGTCAATGACTAACGAGTATCACAAGCCACAGATTTCGTTGAACCACCAGTGGCAGATTGACCGCAAGTCGTCACTCTCTACTGCTCTCTACATGTCTATCGGCCGTGGTTCTGGTTACTCTGGTCAGGGTCGTACATCTGCCGACCGCGCAATGTGGAACGGCTCATCTAACGGTCAGTTGCTCTACAACTTCCGTAAGTCGGATGGTACATTTGACTATGGTGCAATTCAGGATATGAACGCAGCGAGCCTCGATGGTTCAAAGATGGTCATGTCTAAGTCGGTAAACAACCACATGTGGTATGGTTTGCTCTCTACATATACCAACGAGTTGCTCCCAGGCTTGGAGCTTTCGGCGGGTGTTGACGTGCGTTACTATGTTGGTAAGCACACCAATGAGATTATCGACCTCTACGACGGTGCATACTTCATCGATGATGGTGACCGTAAGAACGTGAAGGCTGAGAACAATGCTGCTGCGGCAGATCCTAACTGGAAGTATGAGAAGCTCTCTGTGGGTGATATCGTTTATCGTGATTATGATGGTCACGTACACCAGGAGGGTGTATTTGCACAGTTGGAGTACTCACGCAACAAGCTCAGCGCATTCGTTTCAGGTTCAGTTTCAAACACTGGCTACTGGCGTGTTGACCGCTTCTACTACGACGAGGCACATCAGCGCTCTGAGACCATCAACTTCACAGGTTTCACTGCCAAGGCGGGTGTAAACTACAACGTAACCAAGGCTTCAAATCTCTTCCTTAACATCGGTTACATCTCACGTGCTCCATTCTTCTCTGGTGGTGCATTCTTGCAGTCTACAACCAGCCATATGACCAACCCCGATGCTGTTAACGAGAAGGTATTCTCTGTTGAGGGTGGCTATGGTCTCCGTACTGAGCAGTTCGCACTTAACTTGAACGCTTACTACACATTGTGGATGGATAAGGCTGATGTACGCTCTAAGCTTATGTCTAATGGCGACTACGCTCGTGTGAACCTCACAGGTATCGACGCACGTCATACAGGTGTTGAGCTCGACCTCCGCTACAAGCCTGCACGCTGGGTAAATATCACCGGTATGCTCTCATGGGGTGACTGGATCTGGTCAAGCAACGCTCGTGGTTACTACTACGACTCTCAGGGTCAGCCTATGACAGCGAAGATGGACGGTACCGTAGCTTCAGGCATCATGGCTGAGGATCACGCATGGATTGAGCTCGATCAGAAGGGTGTTCACGTTGCAGGCTCGGCACAGACAACTGCTGCTGTGGGCGCAGACTTCTTCCCATTCAAGGGCATGCGCTTGAGTGCTAACTTCAACCTCTATGCTAACAACTATGCAGATTTCTACCTCGGTTCAACAGCTGTGGCTAACACCACAACTACTGTTAACGATCCTTGGAAGATCCCTGTAGGTCACCAGCTCGACCTCTCGGCAAGCTACTCATTCAAGCTCGGTGGTCTTAATGCTACTATCTACGGTAACGTAAACAACCTCTACGACTATAACTACGTTATGGATGCACAGTGTGCTACTGACGCTAAGGGCTGGCAGGATTGCTACGCTGTTATGTACTCATTCGGTCGCACATACACTGTTCGTCTCAAGCTTAACTTTTAATAGCTGCAACTACTATGAAAAAGAATATTTTTAGCAAGATTGCTTTGTTGGCAGGTGTGGCTCTTATGGGCATTAGCTGTCAGACAGACTACTTCAACGAGCACTATCTCCCTGGCTATGAGGGTGAGAGTGAGATTACCAATACACAGAGCATGGAGTTCACACTCTCGGCTGATGACTACGCTGCCATAGCAAAAAATAACGATAACAAGGCTATTGTAGAGGCTGCGGGTGAGGAGGCTGTTGAGGCTCTTGCGGCTATCAGCAAGAACAAGTATTTCGCTAACCAGGATGAGGCTGCTGCATACATTCCTGCATGGCTTGCTGCAAGCTATCCTACCTACGACAATGGCTCTTTGGCGTTGATTACCTACACAATGGCCCTCGATATCCCTGCTGATGTTGCGGCGATGAATGCAGCGACAGAGTACACCCTCACTGAGGAGGATTACAAGGCTATCTGGGACTCAGAGGAGGACTACGCTACGGCTGTTACTCCCAAGACTGTGAATAAGCTCAAGAGTGTTATCCCCGTTGCAGACGATGCTCGCGAGGGTGAGTATGTTGTTGTAACATACAACTACTCAGCGGAGGAGCCTGCAACTGAGGAGCCTGAGACTCCCGAGACTCCAGAGCAGCCCGAGGCGCCTGCTTACACTTCAGTGCTTGGCACAGCAGTTAAGGACGATGTGGTTGAGGTTAAGGGTTATATCTCTGCTGTATCATCGCAGGGCCCTATCCTCACTGATAACGGTGGCTCTGTATTGCTCTACAAGACCAGCGGCTATGAGATTGGTGACGAGGTTACTGTAAATGGTAAGATTTCATCATACAACTGCGGCTTCCAGATTGGCACTGACGGTATCTCTATCGAGAAGACTGGCACTACTGAGGTGGTATATCCTGAGCCTATGGATATCACAGGTGCTTTGGCTGATGAGTTGCTCACTACTCGCGTAAACGACGAGTATGCATACTTCGCAAAGATGACCGGTACAGTTGCTGTTAGCGGTAACTACTACAACTTTATCCTTCCTGGTGCCGAGACTGCTCAGGGTAGCATCTATGGTGCTACTGATGAGGTTAAGGCTCAGTTGGCTGATGGCATGGAGTGCACACTCTACGGCTACTTCTGCGCTATTGCAAAGCAGAGCGGTGCACCAAAGTTCATCAACTTCATCGTTGTTAGCGTGAACGAGGCTCCTGCAATCGGCGGTGGCGTTGCTAACGACTACACATCAGTGCTTGGCGCGGCTGTTTTGGACGATGTTGTAGAGGCTAAGGGTTACATCTCTGCTGTATCTACTCAGGGTCCTATCCTCACAGATAACACTGGCTCAATCATCATCTATAAGGCTGCCGACCTCGGTCTCGCAGTGGGTGATGAGGTTACGGTTAATGGTCCTATCCGTGCCTATAACTGCGGCTTCCAGTTCGACTACTCGAAGGGTGATGTTACCGTTGAGAAGACCGGTACAACAACCGTTACCTATCCCGCTGCATTGGATATCACAGGTGCTTATGCTGATGAATTGCTCACCTCACGAGTTGAGAACGAGTATGCTTACTACGCGAAGATGACTGGTACAGTGGCTGTTAGCGACAACTACTACAACTTCAACATCCCTGGTGCTGAGACCGCTGTAGGTAGCATCTATGGCGCTACTGACGAGGTTAAGTCATGGTTGGAGGATGGCATGGAGTGCACACTCTATGGCTACTTCTTCTCAATATCTAAGACTGGTGGTGCGCCCAAGTACATCAATATCATCGTTACCTCTGTTGAGCCTGCTGCAAGTGTAAGTACTCTCGCCCTCAAGGTTAATAGCGAGAAGCGTTATGCTTACTTCAAGTTCAACGGCACGGGCTACGAGGCTGCAGATGTTGTTGCTGTACAGCCTGCTGACTACACAGCAATGGGTCAGAACTATGGCAACTTCACCAACCCTGCACAGGATAACTACCTCCCAGCATTCCTCGGCGAGAAGTATCCATACGCACAGGTTGATGATAAGGTTTACGTAGGCTATCGTTGCTACGCTGGTGGTGCTACATCTTGCAAGGTCGATGAGTATGTCTTCAACGGCGAGTGGGTTAAGACCATCTACTTTGGCGAGAAGCAGGATCAGTTCCGCAAGGCTGAGGGTGTATGGAATGTTGACCGTACCCTTGAGCTCGACTATACCAACACATCAAGCGCCGAGACTAAGGCATTCTATCAGTACTGCGTAAACTGGGTTTACGACTTCAAGGATGTGCCTATGGGTGCTCCTGCGCGTGACAATGCTGGCGAGATTATCTCTACCGACATCGTTACTATCAATGGCGAGAAGCCTGCAGGTAACTACTGGGTATCTAACTACGGTAACAACGAGTTCTACACTGGTGCTTCGGCATACTACGGCAACGTTGATTGGCGTCCATCAGCTGTTAAGGGTGGCTTCGCGGCTGCAGGCATGGGCGACCTCTCTGACGATGAGATCCTTGCAAAGCTCAAGGAGAACACCGCTGAGGTATATACTGAGGTTCTCGGCTATATGTATCCCGAGATGACCCCCGAGCAGTATAAGAAGGTGGTTATCAAGGTTTACTGCTACGGTCCTAACAAGAACTACTCGTTCACATTCAACGTAGTTGAGGCCGGCAAATTTGCTTATGTTGCCGACTCAATCACCGAGTTGTAATTTCTTGTGATAAATTTCTTGTGATAGTGGCGCTACTTCGCCACCTCAATCCAAAGCCCGAATGGAAAATACGTCAAGTATGTCCCATTCGGGCTTTCTCTTTATCGGTGGTAAAAGGAGTTTAGGGAGTTTAAGGAATTTAGGGAATTTAGGGCGGATTTTCCTTAAGTTCCTTAAATTCCCTAACCTCCCTATGTTTCCTAGCCTCTCTACGCTTCCTCCCCTTGTTCTACTCCCGTTCACCGTTTATTTGTGGCGGTTCGCCCTATTTTCTTTGAAAATATGAGGTTGTTTGCAGAAAAATCACTATCTTGCGCACAAATAAAATAGTTAAATGTATCTCGGTGGCTGTTTTGATAGGAGAAAGATTGATGTAAGATACTGAATGTTAATGAGATAGTCGCAGAGATCTGAAATAGGAATAATAATTAACTTAAAAACTTCATTATTAATTATGAAAAAGCTATTGTTTTTGATGCTCGCCGTAATGGTTGGCGTAAGTGCTTCGGCTCAGAGTTTGCCCGATGTAA
This sequence comes from Alistipes sp., assembly GCA_045637085.1. Classification (GTDB taxonomy): domain Bacteria; phylum Bacteroidota; class Bacteroidia; order Bacteroidales; family Rikenellaceae; genus Alistipes. Next base: position 112,515 of record JAZTYW010000036.1, read on the forward strand.
AGATTGAGAACCAGGAGGGTAAGGTTATCTCTACTAAGTCACTCGCTGATGGCACTCCTATGATTATCTCATTCTGGTCAACTACATGTAAGCCTTGCATCATGGAGCTTAACGCAATCAACGACAACCTCTACGACTGGATGGAGGAGGTAGACATGAAGGTTGTTGCAATCTCTGTTGATGACGCTCGTACTGTTAGCCGTGCACGTGCTATGACCAAGGGTCAGGGTTGGGACGACTATGTATGTCTCTACGACAAGAACCAGGACTTCAAGCGTGCTATGAACGTGAGCCTCACACCCCACACCTTCATCGTTGATGGTAAGGGTAACATCGTCTACTCACACTCTGGTTACACTCCAGGTAGCGAGCAGGAGTTGTTCGAGAAGATCAAGGCATTGAAGTAATATTTTAAGAAAAACATTGGGAGAGGGAGCTACGTCACTGTGGCTCCCCTTATGCCCGAAAAATAGACTATAAAAGATGAAGAAATTTATACTTTTGCTCGGCGTGGCTGTGGCCACTGTTTTTGCTGTTGAGGAGGCCTCAGCACAGATCAAGGCTGGCGAGGGTCAGGTATCTATCGCTTTGGAGAGTAACAACTCATACTATGCTCCCGACAAGAAACTCGAGGATATTGGCCTCGTGTTGCCAGAGAAGCGTGTACGTGGCGACTTCGGTTCAAACGACTACCTCAAGGTGGACTACAACATCGGTCGTTTCTCTGCTGGTGTTCAGGTAGATGGCTACCTTCCTGCAATGTATGGCTACGACTTCTACGACTACTCACAGCGCGACTCAAAGCTTAACATGTTCCTCACAAAGTATGTTCAGTGGGAGGATACTAACTGGGGTGTTCGCTTGGGTGATATCTATGATCAGTTCGGTAACGGTCTCATCTTCCGTGCTTATGAGGACCGCGCATTGGCGTTCAACAACTCGTTGGCTGGTGCTCGTGCCTACTACAACTTCAACAATATGGTGAACGTTAAGGTCTTGGCAGGTATGCCTCGCCTCTACGATATGCGCTCAAAGACAGCCATCTGGGGTGCAGACCTCTCGCTCTCTATCTCTGACATGGCTGGTTGGTACGATGGTATGGCATCTATCGAGGCAAGCTATGTAGGTCGTAACCAGGATGTTGCTCCAGAGTACCTTTTGAAGGGTGTTGACTGCAATGTCCTCAACATGGTCTCTGGTCGTGTAAACTTCGAGTATGCAGGCTTCTCACTCCGTGGTGAGTATGCACAGAAGCTCAATGATGATATCTACAACCCTATGTACAATGCTGCTAAGGGTAGCGCTGTTACTCTCGACCTCGGTTATAGCGTTGGTCGCTTCTCAGCTTCGGCTTCGTTCCGTCGTCAGGAGAACATGACAACATTCATCGAGTACCGTCCTATGGGTATCGGTGGTGGTAACACAATGACTTACCTCCCCTTGCTCACTCGTCAGCACACCTACTCACTCGCAAACCTTAACCCCTACCGTGGTTCAAGCGTTCACACTGGTGGCGAGATAGGTGGTCAGATTGACTTGTACTACTCATTACGTAACCCTAAGGCTCGCGGTAAGTACTGGAACTTCCACGTGAACTACTCTATGTTCAACACTATCGACCACAAGAATCCTATGACAGGCCTTGATATGGAGGGTCGCAACGTGTGGATTGACTTCAACTTCGATGTAGAGCGTCAGTGGAACAAGCAGCTCAAGACTACGTTCCTCTACTCTTTCCAGCGTTGGGATGAGGAGATTAACCACTACGATGCTGCACACTCACACTATTGCCGTTCACACATCTTCGTGGGCGATGTTACCTACAAGATCAACAAGAAGCACTCTATGCGCTTCGAGCTTCAGTACCTCGCATCAGAGGACTACGAGGGTGACTGGGTTGCAGCAACCATCGAGTACAATCTTGCTCCTAAGTTCAGCTTCTACGTAAGCGATATGTGGAACTGCGAGAAGATGCAGGATGGTGCTTATGGCAACTACTTTATGAATGTTAACACTTATGAGTATCAGCACGAGCTCTTGCACTACTACCAGGTTGGTGCAAGCTTCACACACAACAGCCTCCGCGCACAGCTCTCATATGGCCGTAACCGCGCAGGTTATGTATGCTCTGGTGGTGTTTGCCGCTTCCAGCCAGCTTACACAGGTGTTAACCTCGCTTTGACACTTTCATTCTAAAACAACGATAAACGAAAAGTATGAAACTTACAAAATTCTTTGCCCTCGCACTTGCGGCTCTCGCATTTGTTGGTTGTGGCGAGCCCACACCCGACGGCCCAGATGTTAAGCCTACGGGCGATGCTGTGCTTGCGGCAAACAACAACTCTGTGGAGGTTAACACCCCCATCGAGTTTACTGTAACAGCGGCTGATGGCACAGACCTCACTGCTGAGGCTGTAATCTATGACAAGAGCCACGACTACGCAGTGGTTGAGAACCCCTTTACCCCCACTATGGATGGTGATTATGAGTTCTACGCTGTTGTGGGTAGCATCATTACCAATACTATCAAGGTAAGCGTTGTGCCTACAATCCCCGCTTTGCCTGAGGATGCACAGCCTGCAAACACTTCGTTCAACCACCGCATCTTGCTCGTTGACCACACTGGTAACACTTGTGGTTACTGTCCTCAGATGATGAAGGCGCTCAAGACTGTTTCGGAGACTGGCGACTACCACTCTAAGTACTACGAGGCTATGGCGCACACCTATTCTAATGGAGACCCTGCATTCTCTGGTGCTGCAAGCGTGGTATCTAACCACCACGGCGTGTCGAGCTACCCAACATTGACCTACAACTTCTACCACACTACACAGTCGAGCTACAACGATGCTCACATCATGGGTCAGATTGATGCTTTGTGGAAGGCAGAGGGTGCTGATGCTGGTATCGCTGCTGCTGCGACACTCGCTTCAAAGTCGGTAATCGTGAATACTCAGGTTAAGGCTGCTGTTGCTAACGACTATCGTGTCACTGCATGGTTGTTGGAGGATGGCATCTACGCAAAGCAGACTAACGCGACAGAGGAGTGGATGAATACTCATGACAATGCTATCCGTCAGCGTGTTTCGAGCGACGATATCTCTGGCGTAGATCTTGGTTCTCTTGCTGTGGGCGAGACAAAGTCTACGGCTCTTACGCTCAACATCGTTGGTAACAAGTGGAACCGTGATAACCTCAAGGTTATGGTTATCGTGAGCGCAAAGAACGCGAAGGGTCAGTTTGAGGTTGCTAACGTAGCTATCTGCCCCACTGACGATGTTGTTACATACGATTATAAATAAATATAAGTATATTTCTAACTAATTTAAAACCTTTAACGATTATGAAACTTACAAAGTTTTTCGCATTTGCATTGGCGGCACTCTCATTCGCTGCTTGCGAGCCTATCAACCCTGGTAATAAGCCAGAGCCAGAGCCAACACCTACTGGTGACATCACACTCTCTGCTGACAAGACAGCTGTATCGATGGGTGAGACTGTTACATTCACTGTTACTGATGCAGAGGGTCAGGATGTAACTTCACTGGCAAGCATCTACGACGAGGACTTCAACGATGTTGGTTCAAGCGTTACTTTCAACGAGTCTGGTTCTTACGAGTTTTTCGCAACTGTAGGTTCTGCAAACTCTAACTATCTTACTATTGTTGTTATGGCAGAGGTTCCTGATGTTCCTGCTGACCCACAGCCCGAGAACTTCACATTCAACCACCGTGCTGTCGTTATCGACCAGACAGGTGTGAACTGCGGTTACTGTCCTAACGCTACTGACCAGCTCAAGACTTTGGAGAACACTGAGTGGCACCAGTACTACAACGAGGTAACTTGCCACGCTGGTTCTTACGCTGGTGGCGACCCAGGTAACTCAGCTGCTGCAAACGCTCTCAACCAGTTCCAGAGCTCTATGATTTCTGGTTATCCTTGTATCTTGGTTAACTTCTACGGCAAGCCTTATGGCTACGGTTACACCGATATTATCAGTGTTCTTCAGCAGTATGTTAAGAAGAATGGTGTTGATGTAGGTATCTCTTTGGCAGTTACTGGTGACGAGTCTTGCGTTTACGCTGCTGCACAGGTTAAGTCAGGCGTAGCTCAGGAGTACAAGATTACTGCTTGGTTGCTCGAGAGCAACATCTACAGCCCTAACCAGGCAGGTGCTACTAAGGACTACCATAAGATCTACAACAACGCACTCCGTAACATGTCTCACGAGAACTACTCTAAGACAAATGTTCAGGGTGACGCTTACACATTCACTGCTAACGAGGTTAAGGATCTCGCATTCGAGCTTCCTATCATCTCTACAAAGTGGAAGTATGAGCAGATGTCAGTTCTCGTAATCGTTTCTGCTAAGGACGCTAACGGCCGTTGGGAGGTTGCTAACTCAGCAGTATGTAAGATCAACGAGGCTAAGGAGTTCGAGTACGTTATGTAATCGAAGCCCCACTCGACGAGTGAAAGCCTGTCTAACGAAGGTTAGACAGGCTTTTTTGTGCAATGTCGGTTGGTACGTGATGCGCGGGGGCTGTGAGACGGTTCTATTAAGATCTATGGCTACAATTGTTATTAGTCGGTTGTGGATGCTATATATAATATAAGTAAGGCTATCCAAAAAATTCTTGGATAGCCTTGCTTTGTTGTTTATAGACTCTTTCTACGCCTGTTGCTGCTGTGCCTCACGCATTGCGCGCGCCTCCTTACGAATCTTGAGAGGTGTCTTCTTGAGGTACTTGCGGCAGAAGAGCGCAAAGTGACCATGATTTGTGAAGCTATACATCTTGATGATGCTCTTCAATGGTACATTGGTCTCGGTAAGCAGATGCTCAATCTCTACGATACGCTGCTTCTGCATCCAGCTATATGGAGTGTCGTTGAACTCCTGCTTGAACATATTGTTGAAGTGCTGAATGCTAAAGCCGCAGATGTCGGCCAACTCCTCGACGGTCTTTACTCGAGGTGCGTTGTTGCGTACGAGTGATGCGAACGATTGGTTGCGATCGAACAGGTTGTAGAATGTGCGCAACTGAATCTGTGGTGTGTAGAAGAACTTGAAGATTACGAACATCTCCTGAATCTTCGCACTCTGCAGGTGGTTACACTTCATCGAGTTCTCGAGGTATAGCTTTACCGACTGCAACAACAGGTTCATAGGCTCGTTCATAGCAACCTGCGTAAATTTGTAGTTTATCTTCTTGATCTTACCCACGATGCTATTGAACGGAATCATGTCGCAAGCAGCACCTGCTGCGATGAAGTGGGCACGGATGATCTCTACATCGGTCAACGCTATGATATCGTAGTGGTATGCGCGAAAACAGAACACGAAGTGACCTTCACGTACTGTATAGTCGCAACGCTCCTCCGAACTGATGTCGAAGTTACCCTTGGTAAGGAACAATAGACAGTTGCTATCGCCGCGCTCGATAACCATCTTCTCACCAGCCTTTAGTGTAATCAACGAGAAGCCAGCCTCTGGCTCAATGGTGTATGAGTGGCATGTTGCCGGGCAATGATTAGACATATATTTATAGTTTAAGGTTATATTCTTGTCGAGATAAATCTCATTTAACACCTACAAAATTAATTAAAAAAAATTATAATCCAAGCATTTCCATGAAAAAATAGTAGTAAAATGTGCAAATAAATACATTATTGGGTCTTTTTATCGCAAAAAAAGACCCAATAATAAGTAATTTAAAATATTTTATTATATAGTAAAATGGCGTCAATAACCTTATGAACGTGGTTATGGCTCGAAGTTGCAACGCAGCATAACCTCAGCTGGTTGCTCCGCCTTTATGCGCCCAATCATTACGTCGAGATAACTCTGAATATCATCGCGCAACTGCTTGTAGAGTGGACACGATGTGTAGTTCTCGTTGTCGAGCAGCACATCGCGTATTGAGCGCAGCGTGTTGGTATAATTCTGAAGTTCGTTCTTAAGCGCGATGCCCTCAACCTTTGAGTTGTTTATCTTGGCAACGGATAGTTGGCGTAGTTTGTCACATACGGATGTCAGAAGCGGTATAGTGACATTGTCCATAAGTGTGTGGCCGTGCATGAAGAGATAGCAGTTATCGCGCTCTACACCCCTCTTCTTGAGTCTCTCGCCCAATAGCTCGATGTCACCGCACATATCTGGGTTATCTCGCTCCAGTGCTGCACGACGTCGCTCGACATTGCGCTGAAGCCATGCAAGCGTATTTTCGCCATTGTTGCGTATGTCGACGTATGCAAGGCGTACAGATGCGCGGAACTCTGCCAGCGTAAAGAGGCTCTCTGTGGAGCGCTGAGCAGAGTGCACATACCACAGAAACAGCGGGTAGATAACATCGGAGTATGCCGCCATGAAACGCTCAAAATCGAAGATACGGGTATCGTTCTTTGTGGCCTTGACACACACATTGCGCAGTGATGGGGCGTAGCAAAGGTAGTTCTCTGTGGCGTAGGTGTAGGTGTGAAACATGTTGCTCGCCGAGAGCACCTCGCGAGATTGCTCCGTAGCGCCATCAAAGAGGTAGTCGAAGTCGGAGTCCACGCACAGCAGAACACGCTCCTTATCCACACGGCCAAGCATCGACATCAGCACTTTCTTGCCCTTTGGGAGGTCGTCGCGGTTGGGTACTGATATCTCGAAGCGCAGATAGGGGTTGCGAAAATGGTCGAAGATGCCGCGCCAAAAGGCGACATCCTCATAACCCTCGACAAATACATTCACAAGATACCTGTCATCCTCTGGGGGTAGGATGTCGGGGAGTTGTTTGGGGTTATATGCCGCAAGATCGCGGTGGCGGCGATGTTTCTTTGATGTTTTCATAGCGTAAAGTTACGAAAATTTTCGTAACTTTGTACTCACAATATTTATATAGGTTGAATTTATGGCAAGTGATTGGAAAGATCGTCTGGGTGTGGTGTTCTCTACAAACCCCGATTTTGCATATAACACGACAGAGGATAGTGAGCCTGAGACTCTCGCTCCTGCAAAACAGAACCTCAAAGTGTGGCTCGACAGGCTTAAGGGTGGTCGTGTGGCTACCGTGGTGCGTGGCTATGTCGGCAGTAGCGATGACCTTGCAGAACTGGGTAAGGAGTTGAAGAAGAGTTGTGGTGTCGGTGGCACGGCAAAGGATGGCGAGATAATCATCCAGGGTGACCATCGTGATCGTGTGATAGAGTTGCTCACAAAGGCTGGATACAAGTGTAAGAAGGCGGGAGGATAGTCTTGCTTAATGCCTCTATGTTAAAAGTGCCCTCAAAGTTCAAACTTTGGGGGCACTTCAATTATGTTATTATCACGTCTCTATTTATGAAATCGAGAAGTCGCGCAATGCATCGTTGAGCGATGTCTTCTTGTCGGTAGACTCCTTGCGGTGACCGATAATAAGTGCACACTGCACACCATATTCACCCGCAGGGAACTTCTTGGTGTAGGTGCCCGAAACAACGACAGAGCGAGGAGGAACATAACCCTTGTACTCCACGGGCTCATCACCCGTAACGTCGATGATGTGTGTTGAGCCTGTGATTACCGTATTTGAGCCGAGCACTGCCTCACGACATACATGTGCACCCTCAACAACAATCGAGCGCGAGCCGATAAAGCAGTTGTCCTCGATGATAACGGGCGAAGCCTGTACGGGCTCCAATACACCGCCAATGCCAACGCCGCCGCTCAGGTGAACATTCTTGCCAATCTGCGCGCACGAACCCACGGTAGCCCATGTATCAACCATGGTACCGCTATCGACGTATGCACCAATATTAACATACGAAGGCATAAGAATGGCGCCTGGGGCGATATATGCACCATAGCGAGCGATAGCATGGGGCACTACGCGCACACCAAGCTCCTCGTAACCGCGCTTAAGCTCCATCTTGTCGTACCACTCAAGCTCGCCAGCCTTCATCGTGCGCATAGGCTGAATGGGGAAGTACATGATGATGGCCTTCTTAACCCACTCGTTTACTTGCCACAGGCTATTCTCCACATCGATAGGCTCTGCACAGCGCAACGTGCCCTTATCCACAGCCTCGACAACACGGCGTATAACTTCGCGTGTAGACTCCTCGCCGAGCAACTCGCGACGCTCCCACGCCTCCTCTATAATCAATCTCTCTTTCTCAAACATATTTATATTAGTTGTTAGCTTTTATTCTCAGTTGTTTGTTCTCAGTTGTTTAGTGCCGTTATAAACTCTGGAAATTCCGCCCATAGCGGTTCAGTCATAAGCCACCATTCGCGCGCCTCGGCCTGCAGCGATGGTCGCTCCGACGCTATATCCTTGCGGAAGGCCTCATTGTCGGGGTGCTCCTTGGCGACAAGCTCCGCATGGAAGGCTGCGTGGCGTGACTTGAGCAGTCTCAAAAGTGATGAATCTATGTTGCCACTTCGCATATATGATGCCCAAAGGCGTGCAACAACAGCCTCTGCCGACTTCTCCGTAAGGTCTATCTCGATATCCTCGTATGCCTCCCACTCCTCCATGGCGATGTAGCACAATGCCAACAGGTTGATGCCCTCCATATGGTCCTCAGGGTCGCAGTCGAGCAATAGCTCCAACTGTGCCATAGCCATTTCGAGGTCTCCGATGCGGAAGTGATCCATAGCTGAGCCATGAAGTATCACCAGCGCAGCACGGCTATTGGCATGCTCCCATCTCAAGGGCATGGGTTCATCCTCGGGTAGAGCATCCGCAAGAAGCTGGAACGCCTGATAGCGAGCCTCGCAGGCCTCGGCATAGCGACCCTCCGCAATGAGTGCGTCGATATGCTCCTTGTGACGGATAAAGTTGTAGTTGCCACGGCCCTCAAGCTCGTAGGTCTGGTCGGGTGTAGGATTAAATATTGGATTCATGTTTAATATCTCTTTTAATCTTCATTATCAATAGTCCCGCGATGATGGCTGTTACCGCGCCACCATAGATATATGCTGCATCGACACCTCCCATACCGATAAACTGATCAGAGACAAAGACAAACGATGCACATATATATGTCATTATCAACGCTGGAATCATGGCGATGGACACAAAACGGCTACGACGATGCATGAGCCAGGAGGTGATCATCCATAGTGTAAGCACCGAGAGACCCTGGTTTGACCATGCGAAGTAGCGCCAGATGACGTCGAAGTCGATAAAGGCAATGCCCACACCCGCGGCGAACAGTGGTAGGCTCACAGCAAGACGCTTCCAGATGGAGCGCTGGTCGATATTTAGCATATCAGCAACGATAAGACGTGCCGAACGGAATGCTGTGTCTCCCGAGGTGATGGGGGCTGCAACAACACCCAGCAGTGCGAGAATGCTGCCCACAACGCCGAGCGTGGTCATCGATATTGTCGATACGGCAAGTCCTGCATCGCTGCCATTCTCGGTCATCCAACTATTAAGACCCTCCACGCCTCCGAAGAATGCCATGGCCACAGCAGCCCATATAAGTGCGATTATTGACTCAGCAATCATAGCGCCAAAGAAGATGGGGCGCGCCTGTGTCTCCGAAGTCACACAACGTGCCATAAGTGGTGACTGCGTAGCATGGAAGCCCGAGATTGCACCACACGCAATGCTGATAAAGAGTGTGGGCACGATGGGTAACTTCTCGGCATTGAAGTGCATATTCTCTAACGTAGTAAGCTCGGGTAGCTCATAGTCGCCAAAGAGCACGATGCCAAACATCGCCAAAGCCATGAAGATGAGCGCTGCGCCAAAGAGTGGATATATCTTGCCTATAATCTTGTCCACGGGCATGATGGTAGCCACGAAGTAGTAGACTATGATGATGGCAACCCATGTGAGGTACGATATGTCGCTCATTGATGCGAGAATCTTCGAGGGCGTAACGATAAAGACACCGCCCACGAGCACCATAAGTATTGGAATTACCACGAGGGAGAACTTGCGCATGCCACCGCCGAGGTAGATGCCTATGGTCTCAGGAAGGCTCTTGCCCCCATGACGCAGGGAGATAACTCCCGCGAGGAAGTCGTGCATAGCGCCCATGAATATGCCGCCAAGCGTAATCCACAAGAAGGCTACAGGACCGTAGCAAGCGCCGAGAATTGCACCGAATATAGGGCCTGTGCCAGCGATGTTGAGCAACTGGATAAGGAATATGCGCCAACGTGGCAGGGGCATATAATCTACTCCGTCATACATGCTCTTCGAGGGGACATCAGCACTCTTATCGAGTTTCGCTATGCGGTTACTTAGAAATCCTCCATACAAGAAGTATGAGGCAACAAGAGCCGCAAGGCATATACCAAATGTTAACATAGTCCTAAGTCTTTATCTTTATGTCGCGAATTTAATAAAAAAATATGACAATCGCGCATCATAAGTTAAAAAGCAACTATTAGAATATGCCAGTCTGCATGTTGCGGTTTAGACGTAGTGGGTGATATGTAGCTCCTTCGGAACGCAGGTCTATAAACTAAAAAAGACAGCTGAGGCTGTCTTTTGTTATGAAAGTGGGTAGCGAGACTCGAGCACACGGGGTGGGTGATTGCTCGCAAATTTATATTTACACCCCCCCCGACTCCTGAAAGGGGAGATCTGTGGTCGCTTCATTGTAAGTATAGGAAGCCTTTGTCTGGGAAGGTTTGGAACGAGAACAAATTTTTTCTATATTTGCGTATAGAAAGTCATATTAATACTTTTTCATATGTTGTGGATACTTGGTCTAATCTTTTTTGTTTTTATCATTATCATATTTCCTGAAGGTTTAATTGCACCGTTAATTTCATTTAGCATAGTTGGGTTTATTTTATGGTTAGTTAATAGCAAAGTATCATTCAAAATAAAAGTTCCAATAACAATACTAGTCTTAATTGGACTTACATTGGGTGGATATTATTGGTGGACAGCCCCCGATAGAGAACACCAAAAATATTTAGAAGAAGAAAAAAGGCGATATGCAGAATGGAATACTCCGCCTCCCATTCCGCCGAAAGACTCGGTTGATTATATTATTGAAGAGCGATTAGCGACTAATTTTAATGACAATATATTTGCAGGAATATCTTTTGGTGATAACCCTGCTACCGTCAAGCAGAAGTTAAAAAAATATAAGCGCATATACGGGGATACTATATTTTTACCTACTAACTCATCTCCCAAGAAACTTATTATAGGAAGAATTCACCAAGAATACTATAAACACAAACTCTATAAGTTAGAAATATGTTATAATACAAACTATGTAGATAGTGCCCTTCTTGCTTTATATTCTTCAAAATACGGTAAAACAAAAAAAAGATGTTGGGAGTTTTCAAATGCTAAAATATCTTTTTATAGCGGTTCCAATAAAGTTGCAAGAGATAATAAGGGGTATAAGAATGACCCTATTCTATACTATGATTACATAAGTGGTATTATCACACACGATGGAGGTTATGGGATAATTGGGTATGAAGACAAGACCATAGAAGAACAAAAGCATACAGAAGAAGAAAAAGAGCGAATAAAACAAGATAGCATTAAGAGAGTTAAAGAATTAGAAATAGAAAAGCGAGAAAAAGAATTGGCAAACCAGCAGCAACAACAAATATAGAATATCCTAGATGGGTAAATTTAGCATTAGTTATCTTGTAAAATTTGGGGAACAAAAACATTTATATCGATTATTAAAGTATGGCGAAATTTATATGAAAAATATAGATTTCTATCGAGAGTACGAATTATCAAATCCAGAACATCTAAGAGGAGATATATACGAATGCTTTAATAATATATCCCAACACAATACTATAAAGTTTCTAGATAGCGATTTAGAAATCAATAATGTAACTGTATATGAAAATAATAATACATATACAGGCTACTTGTTTTGTATGTATGCCATCTTTACAGGCAATGAAAATAAGGGATTAGATAGTAGGATGTTAGACTTTGGAGAATATGCAGTAATTATACTAAATCCCACAGAATTTATTTATAGGATAAAAGAATACGGTAAAGCTAACCATTTGTTTCCAAATTGCTCACCTGTTACGTATTTCAACGAGAATTATCATTCTGGGACATTACACCCCTTCATGAAAAGAGAAAAATATTCATACCAAAGTGAAGCTCGTATATATATCCATAATAGTAATCCTCAAGACTATCTTTGTTTTAACATAGGAAGTATTGAAGATATAGCCATATTAAAAAAGATTAGATTATAAATCGCAAAGTAGCCCCGAGTTTTTTTTACAACCAACCTATAATAGTTTTATATTTGTTAGACAACAAGTTTGCTTCTCTGCGATTGTGGTCGCTTCGAGCAAGTCTGTTGTTAGCAATACAAAACGAAAAAAGACAGTCTTTAGCTGTCTTCTTCGTTTTGAGCGGAAAACGAGACTCGAGCCCACGATGCTCGTGGGCAATATCTCGCGAATTTATGTTTACACCCCCGACCCCTGAGAGGGGTGAGTGGGGTAGCTTCGTGCGAGTCATAGTTTGCGCGAGTACAAAATGAAAAAAGACAGCCTGAAGCTGTCTTTCTCATTTTGAGCGGAAAACGAGACTCGAACTCGCGACCCCAACCTTGGCAAGGTTGTGCTCTACCAACTGAGCTATTTCCGCAGTACTAACATATTTCTCTACAACCTTTCCGATTGCGAGTGCAAAGGTACACCTTTTTTCTTAAACTGCAAATTTTTTAGCAACTTTTTTCGAGAAAAATTACATTTTTTTTGAACGCTCCTCATGGATGCTTATCTGTTGGCGTACGGATTCCTCGTGTATAGTGCTGAAAATCTGATGTATAAACCTCTTTGATATACCTGCGGCCTCGGCGCGTGCCTCAACAGCCAAAAGTATCTCGTTGTAGCGGTCATGTTGCACAACTGCCATATTGTTGCGAAGTTTATACTCGCCAATCTCCCTCGCGACATCCATTCGTTCTGCCAAAAGCTCTATGATGCGGTTGTCGATGGTGTCGATATGTAGTCGAAAATCGTTGATGGCATCGTCGCCAACGCTTGCACGACGCAATTGCAGCCCCTGAAGCATCACGCCGAGCTCCTCGGGTGTTATCTGCTGTGCTGCATCGCTTAATGCCGTGTTGGGTGTAGGGTGGCTCTCTATCATTAGACCAGAGAAGCCAAGGTCGAGAGCCTGCTGAGATAGTTGTGCGACAAGCTCCCTCTTGCCACCTATATGACTTGGGTCGGAGAGAATCATAAGCGAGGGTATGCGTCGGTGCAACTCAATGGGCACAGACCAGTGTGGGGCATTGCGGTAGGGCGTTGTTTGGTGTGTACCAAAGCCGCGATGTACGGCAGCGAGGCGTCTTACACCACTATTATATATACGCTCTATCGCACCAACCCACAGGTCCACATCGGGAATTACGGGGTTTTTGACTATAACTGCTGTGTCCACACCTTGCAGTGCATCGGCTATCTGCTGCGTAGCAAATGGATTTGTGGTGGTGCGTGCACCTATCCACACGCCATCGAGTCCCGCCTTGAGTGCAAATTCAAGGTGCTCGGGAGTGGCAACCTCGGTGATAATCTTCAGACCATAGGTCTCGCGTGCCTCGACCATCCAGTCAAGAGCCTGGCTACCTATGCCCTCGAATGATCCTGGCTTGGTGCGTGGCTTCCACACTCCCGCGCGCAGGATTGTCACGCCAGCGTCAGCAACACCGCGTGCCGCAGTGAGCAGTTGCTCGCGGCTCTCGGCGCTACATGGACCAGCGATATAGAGTGGCTCCTTGGTTATGTTGCCAAAGAGGGGCATCAAGTCATTCATGGGCATAGGTGCTTGCACTATATATTTATATGGTTACTCCTCAACGATGGTGATTGAGAGAATGAGGTCGCCAGGACGGATGTCGTCGATAACATCTACACCCTCCACAACCTTGCCGAAGCATGTGTGTACGCCGTCGAGGTGCTGAGTATTCATGCGGTTGTGGCAGATGAAGAATTGTGAGCCACCAGTGTTAGGTCCGCGGTGAGCCATAGAGAGTACACCACGATCGTGGTACTGACGCTCCGCGCGTGTCTCGCAGGGGATGGTGTAGCCTGGGCCACCAGCACCTGTGCCCAATGGACAACCGCCCTGAATTACGAAGTCGGGAATAACACGGTGGAATGTAAGTGCATCGTAGAAGTGGCTCTCGGCGAGCTTCACGAAGTTATCAACGGTGATGGGAGTCTCGTTGGCGTATAGCTCCGCCTTCATATCACCCTTCTCGGTAGAGATAATTGCGTATTTCATAATCTTTGTTTTGTTAGTCTTATAAGGTTAATAGTGCAAATATACAAAGAACTTGCGAGAAAACGAAATGCTCTAAATATTTTATTGGGTGATGGTACTTTATAATGAATAATTTTCTTATCTTTGTATTGGAACAAACTAAAGGTTGTCATCCTTATTGCTCAAGTTTACGCACTAAGCAATTAACCTAATACACCATAACAATGAAAAAACTTTTTCTATTAATGCTTGTAGTATTTGCTTTCGTGGCATGTACGCAAGATGTGATGAATGAGCAGAATGCTATTAACATTGCAGCTCCTGATACCATTACGGTAGGCTTTGAGGGTAGTGATACTCGCATTCAGCTTAATGAGGCTATGAAAACTGTGTGGAATAAAGGAGATCAAGTATCTGTATTCTATAAGTCATTTGATAACCTTAAATATGAATTTCAAGGTAATACAGGTGACAGAGATGGCGTACTGAAAAAGGTAGATGGTACGTGGGGTGGACAGACTATGCATCAAACAACTATTGTTTACCCATACAATACCAACTATCTTGTTTCTACAAATGGAAACATAGAAGCAATTTTACCTTCTATACAACACTATGCTGAGGGTAGCTATGGTATAGGAGATAATCTCATGGTTGCTCAGAGTGAATTTAATAATTTCTCTTTGCGTAACACCTGTGGTTGGTTGCGTTTACATTTGACTGGTGACGGACAAAAAGTGAAGAGTATTAAGTTTATAGGCAATAATGATGAGCAGGTTGCTGGTTTGGTGTATGTTAATACTGCGAATGCAGAACTTACACTGGCTAATAGCGTTTGTGATGTTCCATTCGACGATGAATCAGGTGAATTAACTCCTGGTGGTGTGGATGGTAATTTTTTCATCGAAGATGTCATTAGCAAGGGCGTTACTTTAGACTTGGGAGATGGCGTTGAACTAAATGATGAGTCCAAGGCATTTTATATTGCTTTACCCCCTCAAACATTTGAGCAGGGATTTACCATTATAATTACTCGTATTGATGGCGGAAAGATGATTAAATCAACATCCAAAGCTCTTACAATTGATCGTAATCATATTCAGCCAATGGAGACCATTAATTTTGAGATTACAGACTTGCCAAAGATTTCGGAAATCACTCTTAGAGCAGATAAGAGTATTGTTATGCCTGGAGAAACAATTACTTTTTTTGTCGAATATGTGGATGAGGATGGTTTTAATTATGATATCACTGATAATGCTACAATCTTTGATAAAACCCACGACTATGTAGAGGTCTCTAATACTTTTACTCCTACGGTTACCGGATACTATGAGTTCTACGCAGAAGTTGATGATTATGTTTCCAATACCGTCGGTGTATTAGTTGGTCCATATGTATGTATGCCTCCATCTGACCCACAGCCTAATAATTTCACATTCAACTATCGTGCTCTTGTTATCGACCATGCAGGTGTAAACAATGGTTACTGTCCTTACGCTCTTGATCAGCTCAAACTTTTGGAGAGCACAGAGTGGCACCAGTACTACAACGAGGTAACTTGCCACGCTGGTTCTTACGCAAGCGGTGACCCCGGTAACTCAGCTGCTGCAAACGCCCTCAACCAGTTCCAGAGCTCTATGATCATTGGTTACCCATGTATCTTGGTTAACTTCTATGGTATGCCAAGCAACTACATCTCCCAGAATGTAGCGGCTGTTCTTGCTAACTATGTTCAGAAGGATGGTGTTGATGTAGGTATCTCTTTGGCAGTTACTGGCGATGAGACTTGCGTATATGCTACTGCACAGGTTAAGTCTGGCGTAGCTCAGGAGTACAAGATTACTGCATGGTTGCTCGAGAGCAACATCTACAGCCCTAACCAGGCAGGTGCTACTAAGGACTACCACAAGATCTACAACAACGCACTTCGTAACATGTCTCACGAGTACTCTGAGACAAACGTTCAGGGTGACGCTTACACATTCACTGCAAACGAGGTTAAGTATCTCGCATTCGAGCTTCCTATCATCTCTACAAATTGGAAGTATGAGAATATGTCAGTTCTCGTAATCGTTTCTGCTAAGGACGCTAACGGCCGTTGGGAGGTCGTTAATACGGCAAAATGTCAGGTTGGTGAAACCAAAATGTTCGAATATCTTGAGTAGTAAACATTATCCAAGTAGTATTATAGGCTCAATTTGTAATCAAGTGTGACTTATCCTCGATATGAAGAAAGCCTGGATGGATAGTACTTAACGTACATTCCATTCAGGCTTGAGATTGAAGCGGTAGTAGATGTCTGCCTTATCTCTATAAATTTGTGGTCAAAAGGGGTTAGGCTTGGCCTCGACATGAAAATAGCCTGGATGGATAGTACTTGATGTACATTCCATTCAGGCTATTGATTGAGAGGTCGAGAATGGCCCCTTTTCACCACAAATTTAGCAGTTCATGGCACCACAACAGTGGATAGTCTGACCGCTTACGTAACCAGAGAGGTCTGACGCAAGGAACAATGCCACGTTAGCAACATCCTCAGGTGTGCCACCACGGCGCATAGGAATCTGCTGTGCCCACTGGTCCTTAACCTCCTGTGAGAGCTGGTTGGTCATATCGGTGATGATGAAGCCTGGGGCGATGCAGTTAGCACGGATGCCACGAGGACCCATCTCCTTGGCGATAGACTTAGCAAGACCAATCATACCTGCCTTAGATGCAGAGTAGTTACACTGACCAGCATTGCCGCTTACGCCCACTACCGATGACATGTTGATGATAGAGCCGCTGCGCTGCTTAGCCATAACGGGGGTTACAGCGTGGATGAAGTTGAATGCCGACTTAAGGTTTACGTTGATAACAGCATCCCACTGTGCCTCAGACATACGCATCATAAGACCGTCCTTGGTGATACCTGCGTTGTTCACGAGAACGTCGATGCGACCGAAATCCTCAACAACCTGCTTTACAACCTCGTGTGTCTCGTCGAAGTTTGCAGCGTTAGATGCATAGGCCTTAGCCTTCACGCCCATAGCCTCAATCTCCTTTACGGTCTCCTCAACAGCCTCATTTACTGCCAAGTCGGTGAATGCTACATTGGCACCCTCCTGGGCAAAGCGCAAAGCGATAGCCTTGCCGATACCGCGGCCAGCACCTGTAACGAGTGCTACCTTACCTTCCAAAAGTTTCATAGTGTTATCTATTTTCCTTAGGTTATAATCGAATGAATTATTTGTTCTCCCACTTGCGGAGGGCTACGCAGGCGTTGTGACCGCCGAAGCCGAGCGAGTTAGAGATGGCAACAGTGAGGGGTGCCTCAACAGCCTTGAGAGGTGTGTAGTTGAGGTCGCACTCGGGATCCTGGTTTGTAAGACCGATAGTAGGTGTTACGATGCCGTGGTGGAGTGACAATGCTGAAGCGATGAGCTCCACAGCACCTGTTGCACCGAGCATGTGACCAGTGATAGACTTTGTAGATGTGATCTTTGCCTTCTTTGCGTTCTCCTCACCCATAGCGAGCTTGATAGCCTTGGTCTCGGCAGCATCGTTAAGAGGTGTGCCTGTACCGTGAGCGTTGATGTAGAGGAGATCCTTGTCTGCATCGAAGTTAGCCTCATCGAGTGCCTGCTTGATTGCGCGTGATGCGGGAACACCGTCAGGACGTGGAGCGGTGAAGTGGTGAGCATCGCAGCTGTTGCCGTAGCCCACAACCTCAGCGTAGATCTTAGCGCCGCGCTTCAAGGCGTTCTCCAACGACTCGAAGATCATGACACCAGCACCCTCAGCAATAACAAAGCCGTGGCGGTCAGCAGAGAAGGGAAGTGATGCCTTGAGAGGATCCTCCTCGCGTGAAAGTGCCTTGCTGTTTGCAAAGCCACCAATTGCCAATGGGTGTACTGAAGCCTCAGCACCACCAGTGATGATAGCATCAGCATAGCCATGCTTGATTGCGCGGTATGCCTCGCCTGCTGCGTGAGTACCAGTAGCACAAGCTGTAACTACTGGCAAACATACACCCTGTGCGTTGTGCGAAATCGCAACGTTGCCTGAAGCGATGTTAGAGATCATCATAGGCACGAAGAATGGAGAGATGCGGCCTACGCCCTCCTCCAACAATACCTTTGTCTGGTTTACGAATGTATCCATGCCACCGATGCCTGAGCCGATGTAAACTCCGAGGCGCTCGGGATCGATATTCTCGCCGCTCTTAAGACCTGCATCCTTCATCGCGTCAGATGCTGCGGCCATAGCATATATGCAGTATCTGTCGCTACGACGTGCGAGACCTGCGTTGAGCTCATACTCCGACTGGTCGAAATTCTTAATCTGACCTGCCACCTTCACGGGGAGGTTGTACTCATCCAAACCCTGGATGAGGTTGATGCCACAGTTACCCTCTACGAGGTTCTTCCATGTCTCATCAACGTGGTTGCCCACGGGCGTAATTGCACCGATACCGGTGATAACTACTCTCTGTTCCATTTTATCTCTTATTTTAGGATGCTACTTTAGTAGCGCCAAAATTACGAATTTTATAATTAATATCCAACTATTTTGCCCACTCAATTACACAAGCACCTGTTGTGAAGCCTGCACCGAATGCGCTGAAAACCAATTTGTCGCCCTTCTGCAACTTGCCTCCGCGGTTGAGCTCATCGAGCAATGCTGGCAGAGCGGCAGACGAGATATTGCCGTAGCGCTCCACGTTATGGGGCACCTTCTCCTCCTCCACGCCGAGGAATCCTCGTATAGACTCGATGATACGGTGGTTTGCCTGGTGCAAGACATAATACTTGATATCCGTAGCCTCAAGACCTGTCTGGGCGAGGAGCTTGCGAATGTCGCGGCATGAGTTTGTCACCGCGTGCTTGAACACCTCGCGGCCACGCATTACCAATGGCTCGTAGTTTTCCTCCTTGTCGATGTAGGGTGTTGGCTCCAACTTACGCTGGTAGTAGAGTACGTCTGTGAGCGATGATGTTGTGAGGCGGATGGCCTTCAACTCATCGCCCTCGGTCACTACCGCGGCGCCTGCACCGTCGCCAAAGAGTACGCAGGTGCTTCGGTTCTGCCAGCTAACCATGCGTGATGGCTCCTCTGCGCATACGATAAGGATATTCTTTGCCTTCTTGCACTGAATCTTGTCCTCTGCCATATCCATAGCGAAGATAAAACCAGCACATGCTGCATTGATATCTACCGTGGGGCATGTAGCGCCCAGCTTACCCTGTATGATACAGCTGAGAGCGGGTGTTACATACTCGTTTACTACGTTCGAGCAAATAATAAAATCGATGTCGGCAGCTGTGAGACCAGCATCCTCAAGAGCCTTGTTGGCTGCGATTACTGCGAGGTCTTCGAGCTTTTCCGACGATATTACGCAACGCTCTTTGATACCTGTGCGCTCTGTGATCCACTCATCACTGGTGTCGAGAAACTTCTCAAGCATCTCGTTTGTCACTGCACATTTTGGATGCGCTGAACCTGTTCCAATAATTTTCATCAGAAGTATTGTGTTAGTTAAACTTATTCGCTTAATATTTTATATTTTGAGTTTATATGGCTCACTCAATCTCAATGCGTGCCGATGCACAAACGTGTGTGAGGTTTTCATAAACTCGGCGCAAATATATGTTGCGCGTTCGTATGCACACGCGTTTTGTGGTGTAAAACGCTATTTTGTGGTAAAAATGCTATATATGTGGTAAAAATTTGGTAATAATTGGTTTTTTTTATAGCTTTGTTGCCAAAATATATGCTAATGGCACACAACGAAATACCAAAATTCCTCGTCTCTACACGCTATATTGCGGTAACTATTGCCTCAATTGTGCTCTTCTCAGCAATCTTCCTGGTGGGTTACGAGCCCTTCTCGTTGTCGATGTGGTTCGATCCCGATAATATGGTGAGCATGCTCTTTACATTACTCTTCTATGTGTGTGCAATTGTCATTCTAATATTGAGTAGAATGGTGATGTATAGAGTGCAGGATAGGTATCTTATAACAACGTCGCAGTATGTCTGGTGGCTCATGGTAGAGGCGGTGGTAATTACCTTGTTATATACATTTGTTACCTATCGCTATTTTGCTGAATCGGGATTGTCAGTAGTTGATATAGGTATGCGTGCGCTATTGTGCATCGCAACCATTCTTGCTGTGCCTAACATTCTTGTGTCGTTTTATGCTGGTTATCGCTCGAAGTGTGAGGAACTTGAGGTTGCGCAATATGAGCTGAAACGTATGAACGAGGAGTATGCTCGCTTGATGGGACGTACAGAGGGCGAGCGACGTGTGCTTGAAATGATGCCAAAGAGTGCCTTGCAGTCGCAGAGCCCGCACATGGTGCATTTCTATGATAATGGTGGCACGCTGCGCCTTACAATCGACATCAAGGCGCTCTATTTTCTTGAGTCTGAGGATAATTATATTAAGGTACACTATAAACATAACGATAAGATGCAATCTTATTTGTTGCGTTGTAAGACCAGTACCGTCGAGAAGAGTCTTGAGGGTAGCCCAATGGTGCGCTGCCATCGCTCCTATATTGTGAACACGGGCAAGATACGTTTTATGGGTGAGGAGCATAGAATGCGTTTCGTGACTCTTGATGATGACTCCATTAAGCGCATACCTGTGTCAAAGAGCTACTACGATGCATTGCTTGCGTCGCTTAACACAATCGGAAAACGGGACGAGTTGGTTGAAAAAAGTGCTATGTAGGTGAATAAGTCGACTATTTGCTTGGGTTTTGCGTATATATGTGAAATAATTGGTACCTTTGTTCCATATTATAATAATGTAATCAAATGAAGCGTATTGGTTTTATTGCCACAGTTGTGGTGCTTGTTGCGGCACTCTGTGTGGCGTGTGTTCGAGATAATGATTTCATTTTGCCTGGCTACGATCAGACTCCTGAAGAGGATGATAACACGACGGAGGATGATCTGCCGCTATATAACGATTATCCTAATACATCGTGGGCTGCGGGTGAACTCGATTGGGTATTTGATATGAATGTCGTGCCAGAAATTCACGTCAATATCTCTGTGGATGAGTGGAATACATTGCTTAAGGAGTATGACCGTGACAATAACACGAATGCCTATGTACACTGCGATGTAGAGTTTGAGTCGAAGGGCGAGAAGCATCTATTTGAGGATGCGGGACTGCGCCTGCGCGGCAATACTTCGCGTCGTCGCCCTGAGGGAAATGGCGGTGAGATGCACAAAAAGGATAATGCCGACTGGCACCATTGTCATTTTATGCTGAATCTGCGTAAGTATCAGAAGGACGATGCGCATGAGTTGCACAATGTGCGTAAGTTGCACTTGAAGTGGCACAAGGATGATCGTGCCTATTGCCGTGAGTTGTATTGCTATGATTTGTTCCGTCGCTTTGGTATATGGACTGCTGCTTACAGCTCATATTGCCGCCTTTGGATTCATGTTGAGGGCGACTCAAAGCCTGCGTACTATGGTGTCTATGAGATGATTGAGGCGATTGACGATAAGTATGTCAAGAAGCGTAAGGATATGTTTGGCGACCATAAGCACAATCTCTGGAAGTGTCGTTGGGGAGCAGACCTTAACTATAACAACATTCGAAATGCCGATATTTGGTTTGATGATGACTCGGGCGCAAATCACACCTATGAGCTTAAAAGCAACATCGAGAACTTCGAGGCTGCTAAGGCACAGCTCATAGAATTCTCAAAGAATGTCACTCAGCGTACAGGTCAGGACTTCCACGATTGGATTGCTTCGGTGTGCGATGTGCGTCTGTTGTTGCGTACTTATGCCGTTAATGTTGTTGTTGGCATGTGGGATGACTATTGGAATAACTGCAATAACTACTACATCTATTTCAACTCGTCGGATAAGAATAAATACAAGTTCTTCTTCATCCCCTACGACTATGATAATACGCTTGGTACGTCGCTGAATTGTGGTGTGCAGAGTGATTCTGGCAGTCATAATCCGCTTGAGTGGGGCGACACGGGACGTAGTCCGCTTATCGGTAAGATTTTACAGTTTGAGGATTATCGTGCAATATACGTCGAGGCGCTCAATGAACTTATCAATCCCGCGAACAACCTCTTCTACTATGAGTCATCCATTGCTCGCATCAACGGCTGGCACTCGATGATTCGTGACTATGTTGTAAACGACACGGAGGAGGATTGCGAGATTAAGGACAGGCCTGCTGGCTGGGGTAATATCTATGACTATCGCATTCTCGATGCTGGCTCGTCTATGAACTTCTTTAAGGTTAAGGCTAAGTCTATACCTGCAAAGTAGCGTGGCGTAGTCGTGTTGCGCAGAAGTTGGGGTAGTGATGCAAGGTAATGATGCAAAAAGGCGGATGGAATATGCTTTCCATCCGCCTTATCTTTGATTGGTCACGATGACCTGTGTGGTTGATTACACGGTCATGATCTCCTTCTCCTTCTTGTCGAGCTCTGCGTCAACAATCTTAGAGAACTTCTCGAGGAGCTTCTGTGCCTGTGCCTCGCCATCCTTCTGCTCGTCCTCAGACATGCCCTCCTTCTGAGCCTTCTTGAATGCCTCAACAGCATCGCGACGTGCGTTACGGAGGCTGATGCGTGCAGTCTCACCCTCGCCACGAACCTTCTTTACGATCTCCTTACGACGCTCCTCGGTGAGAGGGGGAATAGAGAGACGGATGTGCTCGCCATTGTTTGATGGTGTAAGGCCGATGTTAGAGTCGATGATAGCCTTCTCGATGGGGCGAATCATATTCTTGTCCCAAGGCTGAATAAGCACGGTCTTAGCATCGGGTACTGTGACGCTGGCAACACCTGATACGGGGGTCTGTGAGCCATAGTAGTCAACAAATACACCATTAAGAACGTTTACAGATGCCTTGCCGGCACGAATGTTCAACAACTCCTCAACAAAGTGATCGATAGCGCGCTGCATGCGATCGGTTGTCTCATTTAGAATAGTCTTGGTATCCATACTTTTATCTTTATTATATATAATCTCTAAATTACTCTCTTAGTAGCTATTTCAACGCCTCGCGGAGTTTTGCGTTAACCTCCTCGGCAACAGCCTCGTCGTAACCTACGCCAGAGTAGAGGACTGTGCCGTCGGTGTCGATGACGAAGCAGCGAGGAATGTAGTTCGAGGCGTAGAGGTTGTATGCCTTCTGCTCGCTGTCGAGGCCCACTGCAAAGGTGTAGCCCATCTTTGCGATGTACTCCTCAACCACCTCGCGCTTCTCGCCACGAGACAAGGGAAGTACGTTGATTGCATTACCAAAAACATCGATTACGCCCTCCTGAAGGTGTGCCAACTCGGCACGGCAGGGAGGACACCATGTCGCCCAGAAGATAAGGAGTGTAGGCTTGTTCTGTAGTGCCGAAAGTGTGACGCTTGAACCGTCGAGCATCTCGGCTGTGAAGTCGGGAGCCTTGTCGCCTGCATGGATAAGTGTTGTTGCGGCAACCTCGTCATCGATGCTGTTCTCCTGCTCTACCTCCTCGGTTGTGGTTACCATGCCCTTCTCGCTCTCCTGCTCAGGTGCTGCATCCATAGACAAGATTAGGTATGCTGAAATGGCGATAAGTGCTATAAGGATGATGCCAAGTGTGAGTGTCGAACCACGCTTCTTGTATTTTGTCTCTGCCATAGTCTTCTCTTTTTTATGTTGTTTGTTACTCTGTTACTACTGTGCCAATATTTTCGCCACGTACCACCTTCTCGAGATTGCCTGGGGTGTCCATATCGAATACCATGAGTGGGAGATGGTTTTCGCGGCAGAGCGTGAATGCTGTCTGATCCATAACTTTCAAGCGGCGTGCCAATACTTCGTCAAAGGTAATGGTGTCGAACTTAGTGGCTGTGGGGTCCTTTTCGGGGTCTGCGGTGTAGATGCCATCTACGCGCGTGCCCTTGAACATTATGTCTGCCTCAATTTCGATGCCACGGAGCGCCGATGCTGTGTCGGTAGAGAAGTATGGGTTGGATGTGCCACCGCCGATGATTACGACATAGCCCTCTTCGAGGTACTCCAAAGCCTTTGCCTTTGAGTAGTACTCGCCGATAGGCTCCATGCGGATAGATGTCAGCACCTTGCACTTGACGCCAGCAGACTCCAGGGCCGACTGAAGAGCGAGTGAGTTGATGATTGTTGCAAGCATGCCCATCTGGTCGCCCTTGACGCGGTCGAAGCCACGGCCTGCGCCCTGAATGCCGCGGAAGATGTTGCCGCCGCCGATGACGATGCCTATCTCTACGCCCATGGCGTGGATGGTCTTAATCTGCTCGGCGTAGGAGTTTAGCACTGCTACATCGTGTCCATAGTTCTGAGCTCCCTGCAATGATTCTCCACTCAACTTGAGAAGTATGCGCTTGTATTTTGAAGTAGTCATAATTTTTGCTGTTGGTTAAACAATAACACTAATCAACTGCGAAGATAATAATTTTATCTAAAAATAACAATTTTTTCTACCACTAAAAAACCGCATACTGACCGTGTGGCTAAATTTTGCAGGAATGGGACTGTTGTTAACGAAAATAATTCGTATATTTGTAACTTGAATGATCGCATGCCTAATGGTATGGGAGATTTATTTTGAAGCAGATTATTTTTATGACAGAGAGTCAGAAATATAAGTACTTAAATTCGGTAGATTTGCCCGACCAGCTACGTCAGTTTGATGTGGCAGAGCTCGAGGCGTATGCCGATGAGGTACGTCGTTATATACTGGAGTGTTGCGCCACAAACCCCGGACACCTTGGCTCAAGCCTTGGTACTGTGGAACTTACGGTAGCGTTGCACTATGTCTACAACACTCCACACGACAAGATTGTGTGGGACGTGGGACACCAGGCATACGCACATAAGATTATGACGGGTCGTCGCGATGCCTTTACCTCAAATCGTAAGCGTGGCGGCATCAGTGGCTTCCCTCGCATGGCTGAGAGCGAGTACGATAACTTCGGTGCGGGACACTCCTCAGTTAGCATCTCGGCAGCCTTTGGTATAGCCAAGGCGATGGAGTTGCAGGGCGAGAGACATCATGTTGTTGCCGTAATTGGCGATGGTGCGCTGACGGGTGGTTTGGCCTTTGAGGGCCTTAACAATGCGGGCGCGTCGCCCAATACCGATATTCTCGTGATACTCAACGATAACGAGATGTCTATCGACAAGCCTGTGGGAGCTCTCGACCGCTATTTGTTGCATATCTCTACGTCGAAGTGGTACAACAAATTCAAGAGTTCGTTGTGGAGTATTCTCGGCAAGGTGCCCCCTGTATTGAGGTTTGCGCGCAAGGCTGGCAATGCGGTAAAACATGGCGTGTTGCACAATAGCAACCTCTTCGAGAGTCTCAATTTCCGCTACTTTGGTGTTGTTGATGGACATAACATCGAGGAGTTGATAAATACGCTGCGTGGACTTAAGGAGATAGGTGGCCCCAAACTATTGCACATAAAAACCACAAAGGGTAAGGGTTATGCTCCTGCCGAGGCTAATCCCGCTACCTGGCATGCGCCAGGTCGCTTTGATGTGGCAACAGGAGAGCGTGTTGTGGCTACATACGCGGCTGACCGCTATCAGGATGTATTTGGTCAGACGCTTCTCGATTTGGCTCGTATCGATGAGCGCATTGTGGGTATCACTCCCGCCATGCCTTCGGGCTGCTCAATGAATATAATGATGCGCGAGATGCCTGAGCGTTGCTTCGATGTGGGTATTGCAGAGGGACATGCCGTGACCTTCTCGGCGGGTCTTGCAGCGGCAGGTCGTCGCCCATTCTGTAACATCTATTCGTCGTTCATGCAGCGTGCCTATGATAATGTAATTCACGATGTTGCACTTCAAAACCTCCCTGTTGTACTATGTCTCGACCGTGCAGGCATTGTGGGTGAGGATGGCGCAACGCATCATGGTGCTTTCGACCTCGCATATTTTGGTTGTGTGCCCAATATGACCATCGCGGCACCACGTGATGAGTGGCAGTTGCGACAGATGATGTATGTGGCATCGAAGTCCGATTCTCCTACCGTTATTCGCTATCCCCGAGGTTTGGGCGAGGGCGTGGAGTGGCGCGATACGGAGTTTGTGGATGTGGATGTGCGTGGCGAGCAGCTTAAGGAGGGTAGCGATGTGGCTGTCGTTGCCGTGGGTACTATGGCGAATGTGGCGTTGCGTGCTGCCGAGCGTAGTATGCGCAGCGTCGCTGTCTATGACCTCCGTTATGTAAAACCTCTCGACGTTGCTATGCTTGATGAGGTTGGTGGTCGCTTTAGCAAGGTTATAACCATCGAGGATGGTGCTGTGCGTGGTGGTGTCGGCGAGGCTGTTGCGGCGCACTTTGCACGTGGCGGTAAGACCATTAAGGTCGTAAATATGGGTATTGGAGATAGCTTTGTCGAGCATGGCAAGCCAGCAGAGTTGTATGCTGATTGTGCCTATGATGAGGCATCGCTACTCGATGCAATAGAGACGATATAAAATTTATAATAAACGAATAATAGTCTAAAATATAAATAGTTATGAAAAGAATTCTTGTTACAGGTGCAACCTCTGGTATTGGTCGCGCCACAGCGCTTAAGCTCGCAGCCGCAGACACCGAGATTATCATCACAGGTCGTCGTGCCGATCGTCTCAATGCTCTCAAGGCGGAGATCGAGGCTAAGGGCGCAGTATGTAAGGTCTTGAACTTCGATGTTCGCTCTGAGGCGGAGTGTATCGAGCACCTGACACCGCTTGGTCGTGTTGATGTGTTGATCAACAATGCAGGTCTCGCGGCAGGTCTGGAGCATATCGACCGTGGCGACTCACGCGACTGGGACGCTATGATCGACACCAACGTGAAGGGTCTTCTCTATGTTACAAAGATTATCAGCCACGCCATGGTTGAGGCTGGTCAGGGTGGTCACATTATCAATATCGGCTCTATCGCTGGTACGGAGCCTTATGAGAATGGCGCAGTATATTGCGCGTCTAAGCATGCTGTTCATGCAATTTCGCAGGCTATGCGTGCCGATTTGTTGAGCGCAGGCATCAAGGTTGGCGAGGTGCGCCCAGGTATGGTCGAGACAGAGTTCTCGGAGGTGCGTTTCCATGGCGACAAGGAGCGTGCAGCAGGTGTGTACAAGGGCGTTGAGGCGTTGCAGGGCGAGGATATCGCTGAGGCTATCCACTGGATGCTCAATCTCCCCGCACACATGAATGTCAACGATATCGTACTTATGCCAACATGTCAGGCTGGTGCATACTACACTTATCGTAAATAAACCGAGTGACAACTATGAAACTGCGCTATCTATCAATTCTTGCTTTGGCATTGGTTGGAATGACAGTAGCGGCTGTCGCTTGTACGCCCGATGAGGTGAAGCCCACGCCGCAGCCCGAGCCTGTAACACCCAAGGCTGAGCGCTTTGAGGTGTTCCAGATGCCAACCCCCACTGAGGGTGATATCCCATATCGTATTCCAGCGATTGCCGTTACCAAGGATGGCACGCTGGTGGCTATTGCTGACTATCGCCATAGCGGTACTGACATCGGTGTTACAGACAAGGGTCGCATCGATTTGCACTATCGTCTGTCGTACGACAATGGCAATACATGGACCGAGGTGATGCCTCTTATCGAGGGTAAGGGCAAGGAGACTACCGACTTTATGAGTGTTGGCTATGGCGACCCATGTATCGTGGCAGACAGAGAGTCTGACCGCGTGCTTATGCTCTCATGTGCTGGCAATGTGTCGTTTCAGAATGGTACGCGACAGAACCACCAGTGCATCGCTCGTTTCTATAGCGAGGATGGTGGTAAGACGTGGGGTGCTCCCGAGGATATTGCCGAGACGATATATTCGCAGTTCGATGCTTCGAAGTATGGTCCTGTGCGCTCTATGTTCGTAGCTTCGGGTCGTATCATGCAGAGCCGCACAACCAAGATTGGCAACTACTATCGTCTCTACTGTGCTGTGCTTGTGCGCGATAGGAGTGCTAAGCATATGAACTATGTGCTCTTCTCTGATGACTTTGGTGGTAGCTGGAAGGTGCTCGGCAGCATAGATACTCCCGCAGTTTACAACACTGCTGATGAGCCTAAGGTAGAGGAGTTGCCCGATGGTCGCTTGCTCCTCAGCTCGCGCTACAATAATGGTCGATACTACAATATGTTCACCTTTACGGATGTGGCTTCAGGCGCAGGTGTATGGGATGAGTCTATCTTCTCTGGTGCTGCAAACAATGGCGTTGCGGCCAAGGAGAACTCTACAAATGGTGAGGTTATGGTATTGCCCGTGACACGTGTTGAGGATGGAGAGTCTATGCATCTCTTGTTGCAGTCGTTGCCTTTGGGCCCCGATCGCAAGAATGTGGCTATCTACTACAAGGAGCTTGCATCACAGGATGATTATGTCTCTACGTATGAGCTTGCTGCGGATTGGGATGGCGTGAAGCAGATAACAACGCTCAACTCGGCATACTCGACTATGGCATGGCAGAAGGATAATCGTCTTGCCTTTTTGTATGAGGAGGAGACCTACGGCAAGAGCAACTTCGCTTATGGTGGCTATACCATTGTGTATGAGTGCTTCGATGTTGAGGATCTCACGGATGGCAAATACAGCTACCGCAATGAGTAGTCTAATGCTATGAAAATAGAAAGCCCTGCATGTTCTGCAGGGCTTTGTTGTTTTGTGGACCCAGAGGGGCATGATCCCACGACCTTCGGATTATGAGTCCGCTGCTCTAACCAACTGAGCTATGGGTCCAACGTTTTCACGTTTTGTGGGGCAAAGATAATACAAATTTTGCAATGCACAACATTGCAGCGAGGTTTTTTGTGAAATTTACACCTTTTGGGGTATCTTGATATGCTATTTGCGCTCTGTAATGGGTGTTATGACGCTTATTTTGAAGTATAATAGCGGTTTTCGGGGTTTACATCTTTGATGTAAGCATTTTTTTTATACCTTTGTGAATTATTAGAAAGCGAAGATATAAATCAAAACTTATTTATATGAAGAAAACTTTTACTATGATTGTTTGCCTTGCAGCTGCGCTCTTTAGCTTCAACGCTGTTCAGGCACAGGATGCTGCCATCGAGGACAACGAACTCTTCAAGGTTGGTATTGAGGCTCGTTTCGACTACCTCAATCAGGCACTCGAGGGTAATCACGATGTTGCTGGCTCGGGCTTCAAGGTGCGCTACTTCAACTTGCGCATGGATGGTCAGATCACCTCTAAGTTCAGCTACTCATGGCGTCAGCGTTTCAACCGCGCTAACTCAATCAGCGAGTTCGCGCAGAACACCGACTGGCTTACTTTGACCTATAAGCCTACTAAGAACTGGTCTATTCAGGCTGGTAAGCAGGTGCTTATGATTGGTGGCTGGGAGTATGACCGTGCTCCTATGGACTTGTACTTCTGCTCGGAGTTCTGGAACAACGTAAACTGCTATCAGATTGGTGCAAGCGTGGCTTACACAACCAACGAGGGTAACGACACTATCCTCTTCCAGGCTTGCCAGAGCCCATATGACACTGCATCATCATCGGTTGACTACTATGCATACAACCTCTACTGGAGTGGCTCACATGGTTGCTACACAGCACTCTACTCTTTGAACTTCATGCAGTATGCTCCTGGTAAGTTCGATAAGTATGTTGCCCTTGGTAATCAGTTCAACTTTGGCGATGCTAAGTTACAGGTTGACCTTATGAGTCGTGGTCCAAAGGCTGAGGATCTCCTCTTCGATAACTTCTCTATCATGGGTGAGTTCTCATATCTTATCGCTGATCGCGTAAACGTATTCGCAAAGGCTACATACGACAAAATTGGTGACAGCTCAATCACTGCGTCAGGCCTTGTTCCTGGTACTGAGATCACACGTGTAGGTGGTGGTGTTGAGTACTATCCTTTGGGTGGTCAGGGCAATCGCGATGTTCGTCTTCATGCTGCCTATGCATACAACATCGGCACAAACTCAAACCCTTATGGCACTGCTTTGGGTAACGGCTCATACTTGACCGTTGGTCTCACATGGAAGATTGACATCATGTCTGCGGCTGAGAAGTTCATCAACAAGGTGGTAAATAAGTAGTCACTATTTAAAAACTTAAAATAATTATGGAGAATAAAGAGAAGGGCTTCAAGAAATACCTCGCTGGTATTCTTTGCCTTGTTATCGTCGTTGCCATTTTCGGCAGTATCGGCTCTGTGATGGGTTTGCCAAATATGCTTAACACCATCATGAAGACTGCGCACGACTTGTTGCTTAACACCGTGTTCTACCTCATGGCTATCTGTGTTATCACAGGTGCATTGGGTCGTATCTTTGTTGAGTTTGGCGTTGTTAGTCTCTTGGAGCGTATCTTGCGCCCATTGATGCGCCCATTGTTCAACCTTCCTGGTGTTGCATCACTCGGTGCGGTTATGACATTCCTTTCGGATAACCCTGCAATCATCTCACTTGCAAAGGATAAGCGCTTCAGCACATACTTCAAGAAGTATCAGCTTATCTCGCTCACCAACTTCGGTACTGCATTTGGTATGGGTCTGTTGGTTATCGTGTTCATGATCAGCAACGGTTTCTATGTTGAGCCATTCATTGGTCTCTTGGGTGCCATGACAGGCTGTATCGTCTCTACACGTCTTATGCAGCGTTTCGTTGTTAAGGAGCATCCTAACTTCAAGGAGGAGATGGCGGCTGTATTGACTGAGGAGGACTCAAAGGAGAGCGAGGCAGTTAAGGAGACATCGTTCTTCACTCGCGTGTTGAACTCGTTGCTCGATGGTGGTAAGACAGGTGTTGATGTAGGTCTCTCTATCATCCCCGGTGTGCTTATCATCTCTACTCTCGTTATGATTCTTACTTTCGGTAGCACAGATGGTGCATATACAGGTGCTGCATACGAGGGTGTTCAGTTCTTGCCATGGCTCTTCGGTAAGATCAACTTTATCTTTGACTGGCTCTTTGGTTTCGAGAGTCCTGAGCTTATGGCGTTCCCTATCACATCTTTGGGTGCTGTTGGTGCAGCTCTTGGTCTTGTTCCTGGCTTCGTTGAGAAGGGTTGGGCTGATGGCAACGCTATTGCCGTGTTCACAGCTATCGGTATGTGCTGGAGTGGCTACTTGAGCACACACACCGCTATGCTTGACGCTCTTGGCTTCCGTAAGCTTACATCTAAGGCTATCATCGCTCACACAATCGGTGGTCTTGTTGCAGGTATTGCTGCTCACTGGCTATTTGTGCTCTTCGTGCTTATCTCAGGTGGTGAGCCTACAGCACATGAGGGTAGTGCGCCAAAGATGAATACCATCACTATTGAGTGGGTTGGCGAGAATCAGGTAAAGGTTGGCGATCGCGTATTTACTGATGAGGCTGGTGATACTCCCGAGACTGAGGGTTCACTCGCACGCGTTATTGCTGCAGCTCTCCTTGATGGTGAGCAGAAGGTAGAGCTCGTTGATGGCGAGAAGATCGACGCAGTAAAATATATCGAGACAGAGCAGGTGTCTGATACCAGCCGCGAGAGCTTGTTGCATGAGGTTGCAGCGGCATTCGAGATGTATCGTGACATGGTTGCTGAGCGTGAGTTCGGAAAGGCATTCGCCGAGTTGGATGAGGCACAGCGCGAGGAAATCAATGCTGCTATCCCTTATAAGATGGTCGTTGAGGAGGAGGCTGAGGCTCCCGCAGTAACTGAGGAGGTGCCAGCTGAGACAGCCGAGGTGGTTGTTGAGTAGGCATTATATAAGCTTTTTGGAGGTCGTGCATATCGTTGCACGGCCTCTTTTGTTTGTAGGAGGGTGGTTGGTCAGCCCTTATATATAATATATATAGGTATAAAGGTCGTTTTTTGAAAAATGTAAATAATTTTGAAAATTTTTTAAGAAAATATTTGGAATTTAAAATAAAAGCGCTACCTTTGCACCCGCAATCAGGAAAACGAAACGGTTTAACTGGTTGAGCGAAGGTTCTTGAGATATTTTTGAAAAAAAAAGTTACCAAAAAATTTGGTAGATTCAAAAATATGATTTATCTTTGCACCGCTTTTCCGCTTTAAAAAAGCGAGAGGCATAAAACAGGAAGTTCTAGTAATAGAATATAGTTCTTTGAAGAAATTGAGCAGCTAAAGTTTAATCTATCCTATGAGATAATTTCAAACAATACCTTTGAGATTTGAGCTAACGATAAACAATTTATTTTTACAATGGAGAGTTTGATCCTGGCTCAGGAT
>JAZTYW010000037.1:0-6361 GCA_045637085.1 Alistipes sp.
GCTTGTGCTCAAGAGGACACTCCTGGGTAGGCTCATCTGTTGAGCATGATACAACCGAAATCAAAAGCGTTAACATAACGCCAAGATAGAGTAATGATTTTTTCATACGCTGCTAAATTATGTTCATCAAAAGTTGAACACTTATATTATTAAATATAGGTATAGCGCCCATTTCGCAAGCTAAGATTGCTTCGGATAATCTACCAAATATATAGGCTGCGAAAAAAGCAACACAAAATTAAATTATTTTCCTAATATAAGCAAGTAGGAGCGAACGATTTATCAACAAAATATTATCATTACGAGGAGGAATAGAACAAAAATTTATGCTTATGTGTTGCAAAACAAAAAAATATTACTACCTTTGCACCGCTTTATGCACAAAAACTTTAATTTAATTTACAGTTATGAACAATTACGAAACCGTTTTCATTGTCACTCCCGTCCTCTCTGAGGCTCAGGTGCAGGAGGTTGCTGACAAATTCCAGGGCGTAATCACCGAGAACGGCGGTCAGATTGTGAATGTGGAGAACTGGGGCCTCAAGAAGCTCGCTTATCCTATTCAGAAGAAGACTACCGGCTTCTACTTCCTCGTAGAGTTCACCGGTGAGGGCTCAATCATCAACACTCTCGAGACTCAGTACCGTCGCGATGAGCGCATCATTCGTTTCTTAACTTTCAAGCAGGACAAGTTCGCTGTTGAGTACTCTCAGAAGCGTCGCGCTAAGCTTGCTAACAAAACTCAGGAGTAATCATGGCAGAGAACACACAGCAGGGTGCATCTGAGATCCGCTATCTCAACCCCGTATCAGTAGACGTTAAGAAGAAGAAGTACTGCCGTTTCAAGAAGCTCGGCATCAAGTACGTAGACTACAAGGACGGTGAGTTCTTGAAGAAGTTCCTCAACGAGCAGGGTAAGATTTTGCCCCGTCGTCTTACAGGTACTTCACAGAAGTATCAGAAGAAGGTTGCTCAGGCAGTTAAGCGTGCTCGCCACCTCGCAATCCTTCCATTCGTAACCGATTGTATGAAATAATAAAGAGGAGGATAGATCATGGAAGTAATTCTTATCAAAGACGTAGAGAACTTGGGCTACACAAACGACATCGTTAACGTTCGCCCTGGTTATGCAAACAACTACTTGATTCCTCAGGGTTTCGCTAAGGCTGCTACTGCTTCTGCAAAGAAGGTGCTCGCTGAGAACCTTCGTCAGCGCGCTCACAAGGACGCTAAGATCCTTGCTGACGCTCAGGCTTTGGCTG
Source organism: Alistipes sp. (assembly GCA_045637085.1). Classification (GTDB taxonomy): domain Bacteria; phylum Bacteroidota; class Bacteroidia; order Bacteroidales; family Rikenellaceae; genus Alistipes. The sequence goes on from JAZTYW010000037.1 coordinate 1,263, forward strand.
AGACTATCAACAACCTCCACCTCACTATCACTGCTAAGGCAGAGGAGGAGAAGATCTTCGGTGCTGTAACAGCTGCTGACCTTGCTGCTGCACTTCAGGAGAAGGGCATCGAGGTAGACCGCAAGAACATCACTGTAGACTCTGTTAAGACTCTTGGTGAGTTCGAGGCAGTTGCAAAGCTTCACCGTGAGGTTAAGGCTACTATCAAGTTCGCTGTTGTAGCTGAGTAATCTTGCAGATAACCGCTTACGCGGCATCTATATGCTCCCTGGATGGAAACATCTGGGGAGTTTTTTGTTTTTTCAACATTTTCAACCATATATAACCAACAATAATTCGCAACATTGTTCGTTTATTCAAAAATATTGTGTAACTTTGTGCGCTTATACGCATAAGCGCAAGAAACTAAAGAACTATGAAGCGTATTTTTGGTTACATACTCGCGATTGGAGCCATCATCACAAGTGTAGCGTGTAGCGTGGTAAACAACGCTATCAAGTCGGGAGACCCTCAGTTTGCATACGAGCAGGCGGTGAAACTATACGAGGATAAGAAGTGGGAACAGGCTTCTACACTCTTCGAGGCGTGTAGACACATCTACATGGGTACACCACGCGAGGATTCGCTATCGTTCTACAATGCGCGATGCAAGTTCATGGTGCATGACTGGGAGGAGGCAGCAACACAGCTCGACACATATCGTCGCAAGTTTGGTCGCAGCCCATTCATTGAGGATGCTGAGGGTATGTACGCCCTATGCCACTACTACATGGCACCAACGCCCGAGCGTGACCAGTCACTCACAACACAGGCGATAATCTCAATCACCGAGTTCATGTCACGCTACCCTGAGTCGGAGCACATAGGTGAGTTTAACGAGATGCTTGACGACCTCACAGGACGATTGATGAAAAAGAGCTACTTGAATGCCTACACATACTACAAAATCGGCAAATACAAGGCTGCGATTGTGGCGTTCAAGAATGCTATCAAGCGATACCCCGAGTCGCCATACACCGAGGAGATGATGTACTACATGACCGTTTCGGCATATCGTCTTGCGGACAACTCGATTGAGTCAAAACAGGTAGACAGATACCTCGCGATGATTGATGCCTACTACTCATTCATCGCTGAGTACCCCGAATCAAAGCATGTTAAGGAGCTTGAGCGTATGGAGAAGGCGGCACGAACATTCCTCGCCAAGAGAGAGAACACCGAAAAAGATAATTAAGATAAAAAAACACATATAGCACTATGGAGATTAAGAAGAACGTTCCAAACAACACTATCACACGTAAGCTGGTAGACATTGATACCCCTACAGGTAACATCTACGAGAGCATCAACATCATCGCTCGTCGTGCTAACCAGATTGCTTCGGAGCTTAAGACAGAGCTCAACCGCAAGCTCGCTGACTTCTCTACACCCACCGACAACACTGTTGAGGAGACCTTCGAGAACCGTGAGCAGATTGAGATTTCTCGCTACTACGAGCGTCTTCCCAAGCCTGCAATCATCGCTACTGAGGAGTTCCTCGATGACGAGATCTACTACCGTCACGGTGACAAGGAGTAGTAGCGCAGGACTAACCACATAAAGAGATAGGATTATGCAGCTCAAAGGCAAGCATATCATACTCGGCATTACAGGCAGCATAGCAGCATACAAGGCTGCTATGCTGTGCCGTCTTTTAGTGAAGGAGGGTGCCGAGGTGCGTGTCATCATGACACCATTGGCAAAGCAGTTCATCACGCCACTTACGATGGCTACACTTTCGAAGCACCCCATCCTCGTGGAGTTCTTCAACCCCGAGAATGGCGAGTGGAACTCTCACGTGTCGCTCGGCGAGTGGGCCGACATGTTGCTCATAGCCCCCGCAACAGCCAATACCCTTGCAAAGATGACCACGGGTATTGCCGACAACCTCCTACTCACAACCTACCTCTCGGCACGCTCTGTCGTTGCCGTAGCTCCAGCTATGGACCTCGACATGTATGCCCACATCACCACACAGCAGAACCTGCGCACCCTCGCGGAGCGTGGCGTGGCAATCATTGAGCCTGCGGCGGGTGAGTTGGCAAGTGGCTTGGTGGGTAAGGGTCGCATGGCAGAGCCCGAGGAGATTGTCGAGCAGGTGAAGGCTATCTTCGCCCAGAGCGAGGATAACAGCCTTAAGGGCAAGAGATACTTTGTTACCGCAGGTGCTACGATAGAGCCTATCGACCCTGTGCGCTACATCACCAACCACTCTACGGGCAAGATGGGTTATGCTATCGCCGAGGAGTTGGCAAAGCGCGGTGCCGAGGTTAAACTTATCACAGGACGCACTACCCTACCTACACCCCAAGGTGTTGAGCGTGTGGATGTGCTCACGGCTGAGGATATGTACAACGCTGCAGTGGAGGCATGGCGCGATGCTGATGGCGCTGTTATGTGCGCCGCTGTTGCGGACTACACCCCAGCTGTTGTGGCAGACAAGAAGCTCAAGAAGTCGGACGATGACATGCGCATTGAGCTTGTACGCACCAAGGACATCGCGGCCGAATTAGGCAAGAACAAGGAGGGTCGTACACTTGTAGGCTTTGCCTTGGAGACCGACAATGAGGAGGCTAACGCCGAGGGTAAGCTCGAGCGTAAGAACTTTGACTTTGTGGTGCTCAACTCGTTGCGCGACAAGGGTGCTGGCTTTGGTGGCGACACCAACAAGGTGACACTCATCGACCGCAATGGCCGCGAGGAACACCCCTTGATGTCGAAGCGTGAGGTGGCTGCAGTCATCGTTGACAAGATTGTAACAATTAACAAATAACATAATGCTAAAGAGCTTAACGATAGAGAATTATGCACTTATCGACTCACTCAACGTGGAGTGGGACGAGCACCTTAACATCATCACGGGTGAGACAGGTGCCGGCAAGTCGATACTCCTGGGTGCATTGGGTCTGCTGCTTGGCGCAAAGAATGAGGGTCAGGCAACCAAAGACCTTGAGCGCAACTGCGTGGTGGAGGCTACGTTCGACATCGCAAAGCTCAACCTCGAGGCTATATTCGAGGAGCATGACCTCGACTACGAGCCCGAGATTACCATACGTCGCATCATCACTCCTGCGGGCAAGAGTCGTGCCTTTGTAGGCGATATGCCGGTGCAACTGGCTACGCTTAAGGAACTTGGTGGCCACCTTGTGGACATACACTCTCAGCACCAGAACCTTGTGATATCGTCGGAGGAGTTCCGCACCTCAACGCTCGATACGCTGGCAGGCAATGCCCCACTCTTACACACATACACTGCGAAATTGGCCACGCTCAATGCACTACGTGCCGAGCACCGCACGATGACTGCGGAGATGGAGGCGGCACGCAAGGATGAGGAGTGGCTGCGCTATACGGTGGAGGAGTTCCGTGCTGCGAAGCTTAAGGAGGGCGAGCAGGCAGAGACAGAGCAGACATTGGCGACATTGGAGAGCGCTGACCGCATTGGTGAGGCGCTGACGACACTCCGCAACGCACTGGACGACGAGGAGTTGGGTGCTGTAGTTGCACTCACACGCTCACAGCGCGAGCTGGAGGCCTTGGGCGAGCGATATGCCGAGGGTGCTACGATTGCAGAGCGCTTGAAGTCGGTGGTGGCAGAGCTTAAGGACTTGAGCACCACGGCGGCAGACGAGGCGGAGCGCATAGATGCCGACCCTGAGAAGTTGCAGAAGCTTAGCGACAGACTCAACACCATCTACTCACTGGAGATGAAGCATCGTGCGGAGTCGTATGACGACCTCCTGGCAAAGGCGGCGGCATTCGAGGCACGCCTTGCAACGATTGACAATAGCGATACGGCACTCAAAGAGCTTGAAGCACGCATAGCAGAGGCTGACAAGGAGTGTCGCATGGCGGCACACGAGATACACAACACACGTGTGGAGGTGGCAACGACATTGCAGGAGCGCGTAGTTGCAACACTTCGAAAGCTCGGCATGGAGGATGCTCAGTTCGTTGTGGATGTTACAGAGACCGAGGCATATACGCCACTTGGCATGGATAGTGTTTCGTACCTCTTCACCGCAAACCGTACAACAAAGCCAGGTGCTGTGGAGCGCATAGCATCGGGTGGTGAGCTCTCGCGTATAATGCTGGCACTCAAGGCTCTCATAGCCGAGAAGCGTATGCTGCCAACGGTGATTTTCGATGAGATTGACACTGGCGTATCGGGCCGCATTGCCGATGCCATGGGCGACATCATCGCGCGCCTTGCCGAGTCGATGCAGATTGTCGACATCACCCACTTGCCACAGGTTGCATCGAAGAGCGGAGCGCACTTTGTGGTGTATAAGGAGGAGGGACGCTCCAACATACGCCGTTTGACAAAGACCGAACGCGTAAATGAGATTGCAAAGATGTTGTCGGGTAGCGAGATTACCGATGCGGCAATGAAGCAAGCAAAAATACTCTTGGGCAAATAACCCAAGAGTATTTTTTTAGCCTTGTTGTTGCGATTAGCGTAGCGACGTGGCAATTTACCTATATATACAAAATACATTGCTAACGAGGGGATCCTTCGCTGCACTCAGGATGACAGTGAGAGTGGGACTCTTAGCAATGACAAGAGACATAAGGGACTTAAGAGACCTAAGAGACTTAAGGGGAGGTGCTATCATTTGTTGTCCGAGACCTCGTTTTAGTCTCTTGGGTCTCCCTCGTCTCCTTTGTCTCTTGGTTCTCCTTTGTCTCTTGGCGCGCTCAGTGATAGTAACATTGCCATTGCACAAGATAACATACTCGTGCACCAACATCATGGGTTACAAAAATGTAACCTACATACACAGCGCATTGCCAGCGAGGGGATCCTTCGTTACACTCAGGATGACATCCGAGCGACAGAGATTGCCACGTCGGGCACAGTCCTCCTCGCAATGACGACACCATGCGTTGTCATTTTGAACGGAGTGAAGAATTTCCTCGAAGCCGACGAGTGACAACGCACATGGTGTGTTGCCAACGAGGGAATCCTTCGTTATACTCAGGATGACAGTGAGAGTGGAACTCTTAGCAATACCGAGGAGGAGAAAAATGGTAATGGCGCAAAAAAATAGGGCTGCACC
>JAZTYW010000038.1:0-85263 GCA_045637085.1 Alistipes sp.
TTTACGCTTACGCAAAGTGATTTTCTTCCAATCTTTGGTTGTGAAATCTCCGTACAAGGGATTTGGCTCGGAATAAGCCCATAGAGGAACTTTAGCCTTGAATCTGACTGTTCCGTTTGCTGTTGCTCCACAGTGTCCCCATTCCTTGAAGTCTGCTTCAGCCCATCCTACAAACTTGAACTTGTCGGCATCAGCGTGATAGAATGGGCCACCGCTGACATCCACTTTGATAGCGGTGTCACTTTCCCATACAAACGGGATAAACGGGTCGAGGCAGACATAGAATTTGTCCTCATGTTTCTTCTCTATCAAACCATGAGGATGATACTCTCCGCCTTTCTGCGTATAGACAACACTATCTCCAATCTTCGGAGTATGCTCTGAGCGAGTGCTTTCTATTACCTCTACAAGCGAATTGACCATATCGACATCTTCCTGCGTCAATCCGTGATCACTGTCGTATGAAACATTCAGAGGTAGGAGTGTTTCAAGTGTGTACTTTTTTGCTTTTGACATAACATTATATATTTCTTGTTAGTCCGGCTATTCGGGGCCGGAGTTCCCAAACTACAGGCTCTAAAAGATCGTGTTCTCGTCAGGCAAGGTTGTGTGGAAAAATACCGCAAGCCCCACGGGGCGAGGATGATTTTTCCACGACACCCGCAGGGCTTGACCTTGCTTGGACGAAAAGAACACGAGTTACCTTTGCCTGTGGTTTGGTGAACTCGGCTACGAAATTGTTATGTCATTTTCTTTATCTGACACGAATAGATTTCTGTCTTTAGAGGCTTCTATTTGAAAAATAATTTGTACTTTTGTAGTCAGATAATAAAAGAGTTATTTGAAAAGCGTGACGAATATGGCTCAGCCAGACAATCGTATTTTTTCTTATCCATTGCCAATTCTCACGCGAGTTCTTCTTAAAGGTTTGATAATCATAAATTCTATATCAAACTTCATCAAATATAGGAATAATTTGTATTAAAATGACAGTTTATAATAAAATCATCAAATTGTAGAACTTAAAAAGTTGAAATGATGACAAAAATGACGTATCTTTGTTAGGGATTATCTTGTTGTTGCATTACCCAATATGTGGATAGTCGTAGTTATTAGGTAATTTAGTACCTAATGATGTAGCATAAGATCCTCTAAACTTGTACATTCTTTTAACCGCAATAGAAAATATGGAAAAGAAATTTCCTTCTTGGGATTCATTCAAAGCAAAATATCCAAGCGAACAACTTCAACGAGATCGTTTCGAGGATCTCGCAAGAGCGCTATTTTGTGACAGATATGACATCAAGTACGGTATTTTCCAATGCTACAATCATGCTGGTAATGAAACAAATACTGTGAATGATGGAGAGGATGTTGTCGGCTTTAATGCAAAGTTCTTCAATAATGGTATTGATGTGTCTCAAATTACACACTCCATTGAGATTGCGCACAATAGGCATCCCGACCAAACCAAAATGCTTATATATACAAATGCCGTTTTCGGCAATCCGCCTCTCGGTAAAGAAAAAACAAAACAACAAGAGGATGTAGAGGATTTTGCCACCACCAAAGGCATTTCGATAGAATGGGTTAATGATAAAATGATACTCGATCACGCCGTTAAGATTGATTGGGTCTATGAATTTTTCTTTGAGATTGAATCGCCAACCGAGCGTCTAATAAAAGCCGAGGAGTCAATCATCAATACAATATTGGCCCCTATTCACACATCCATCATTGCGAATGATGCCGAGATTAAGATTGATTATTCCTCGGAGAGAGAGCAAATAATCGCCGCTGTACAACAGGGGAAACACGTCGTCATATACGGAGAAGGTGGATGTGGCAAAACAGCTCTCTTGAAATCTATTTGGGAATCGACATGCCAATCTATGCCCCTTTGCATAAGAAAGGCACAAGATATCAAAACTGCACGAATTGATAGCCTTTTTGTTGACGGAATAGACACTTTCGTAAACGCCTACATGAATGAGGACGTTAAGGTGATGGTTATTGATTCGGCGGAGAGAATACAAAATCTCGATGACCAATCAACACTAGAATCATTTATTACCTTGTTGAAGGATAATGGGTGGTCGATTGTGTTCACTGTCAGGAATGGATTTCTAGACTCCCTACTGGATGATTTGAATTTCAAATACGATATCAGCCCTACTCTGGTTAGAATAGAGCCATTATCTACAAGTGCACTTAAAGATATTGCGACCAGCAATAACTTTGAGTTACCATCAAGTGTTTCCTTTTTGGATAGATTGTGTACCTTGTTTTATTTGAATCTCTATCTGAAGTTCTATGATGAGATTGATAGGGATGGTGATTATTCGAGGTTTTCGGATATTATATGGCAAGAGAAAGTAGCCGGCAGGGTTGCTTCTAACGGAAGGCAAACTAAGCGCTCTCTACTATTTGAAAGCTTTATCGAGCAAAGGGTTAAACGCGATTGTTTTTATCTTAACGAGGAGCCATTTGATTCGGAGATTGTTCAATTTTTAGTAGACGACGAAGTGCTTGCTCGTAATGACAATGGTCTATTTATTACACATGACATCTATGAAGAGTGGGGCTTAAATAAAATTATCAGCAAGAAATGGCTACATAGAGATAGTATCGCAGGTTTCTTTGCGACACTAAGCGACTCTTTGCTGATTAGAAAAGCTTTTCGCCAATGGCTAAAAGAACATATTGACTCGAGTGTCGAGGACATAAAAGAGTTGTTGGATAAATGCTTCCATCCCGAAATCGAGCCATTATGGAGTGATGAGATACTTATCGGTATTATGGAGTCGTCGTATGCAGGTGCCTTTTTCGCAACTGAGAAGGATGCATTATTGGCCGACAATGCTAGATTGCTGAACAGGATAGTTTTTCTGCTACAATTAGCGTGCAAACGACTTGATAAAGTAGTTCCATACGACGGACACGAGTACCCTATATATGTACCCTTTGGTTCAGGTTGGGAAGCTGTGATTCACATTCTCTTTGAATTGAGGGGGATTAAAGTTTCTGTCCCATACAAAAATAAAGTGTTAAAGGAGTGGGTTGCAAGTAATAAGGATGGAACTGCGACAAGAGAGGCGGGCCTAATAGCTCTTGATATTTGGGCATTAACTGAAGAAGATGATACCTACATCTACGACAAGGAGTTGATTAAAGACTTATGCTCCATTGTTATAAATTCTGCGAGCGAGATAAAGACAGAACTTCGCGAGCTATTCAAGAAAGTTGTGGCAAATAAATGGAATACACACCGCGACCCATATTATGAACTATGTCACTATATCTTATCGAAACCCGTCGAGGCACAACATTTAATAGCTGCCATTTCTGATAGCATTTTCCTCTTGATGGATCTATTCTGGAAGGGAGTAAATGAGCCTATTGACGATGATCCTCCGTTTGGTTGGTCAAGAAACCCCTCTTCCATGAATAGGAGATTTGGTCTCAATGGAGATGAGTTAGAGAAGTATTCTTATGGCTCGCCGTGTGCATATCAAACACCACTTTTTGTTCTTCTTGCCATTGACTATGTAAAGGCTGTTAAATACATAGTTGGATTCACCAACGACATCATTGACTCTATGCTAAAAAGTAAAGAGAGTGGTGATGAGTTGGAGAAGGTAACTGTTTCCCTTATAGATGGTTCGACAACGACTCAATACGGTTGCTATTCTCTTTGGGGACTTTACCGAGGAGCGATTCATATTACATATCCCGACATATTGCAATCTATGCATATGGCATTAGAAAAAGCATTGCTGGAATTTGCCGAGAATGATAAATATGATAGTATTATTAAAAATACTTTTGACTTTATTTTATCCCAATCTAAGTCCGTATCGCTTACTGCGGTTGTTGCAAGCATAGTTATGTCACATCCCGCTAAATACAGTAAGTATGCGGTTAATTTATTCAAAACAATCGAATTATTCCACTGGGATTCAATTAGGTTTATGGATGAATCTCAACTATCCACTTTCTATGGGTTATGGAGTATGCACCATAGATTAGTGGCAAAAGAACGCTTTGATACACTACAACAATCATTTAGAAAACGCAACTTAGAGTCTTTATGTGTAGAATACCAGTATACCCGTTGTGCTGATATGGATGCTGAAAAGCATGAATCTTTAGTAAAAGATATTTATGTCGTACTGGATAACCACTATAAAGTTGCAAAAGCAATAAACAATGAAACAAGACTCATTCTTCTTTATAGAATGGATCGCAGAACCCATGATATTAAAGTCTCTGAAGCAACTGAAGGACCAATTAAGATAGAGATGAACCCACAGTTGCCTGCAAATTTGAAGGAGCTGAGTGAAAATTCACAAGCTACCTTTATAGAGCAAATGCGTTTTACAAACTTATTAATTTGGTGCGAAAAGAAATTTAAGGGAGAGGATACGTCCATTTACAATCAATATGAGGAGAATCCTATTGATGCAATTGTCAAGGCAAAAGAAGTGTTGGGGCTTCGTGCATCTGGGAAATATTTGATGCCAATGGATGAATTCATCCCAGCTAATGTCGCTGGTGTAATGTTGCTGTTTTATGAAGAACTCCTCGATGAATCGAACCTTCAATTTTGCAAGGATATTATTGATGATTGTACTACTTCATCTGCACACGGAATACGCATTTTAGATGGATTGGAAATTTGTGTTCACGCAATACCTGTTCTAATTAGGTTATTCCCAAGTGAAAGATTAAAATACGTGAATTCGCTTGCAAAGATTCTTTGCAATCATTACAGTGTTGGCAATAGTCGTGTTTGTGATTATGCTATCAAATGTATGGCAACTTGTAATGATGATATTCTGCGCAACCAAGTGATAGCCCATTATATCATTAGTACCACGAAGCCTGGTCAAAGTATAACCCATCTTATATCATTAACAGAGGAATTTGAACATAAGATAAGTAGTTTAGAATTAGAGAACGCAGAGGTTTTATTTGAACTCATTCCTAAAGGTCTCGATGATAAGTTGTATCATCAACTAGCGCACAAGCTACTTCCACTCTTTGCTGAGACATTAAAACGTGATGAGTGCCACTCTTATTCGCGCACATATAATAGACAGATATTTTTGTATAAGACAATTGCTGACTATGTGTTACATCTAAGAACTGAGGACATTGAGGCATTCCTATCTCCATTTATAGAGTATTTAGATTGTGATAGAAATAGTGAAGACTTTATCTGTCAATTTGTGTATGCCGAGAATGAATTGCTAAAAACGCAGGCATTTTGGAAAGTCTGGCAAATACTATATAAACCAATAGTTGAGAACTGTACTGGCTATAACAATATGGTACTACAATCTTTCTTGCTTGCAGACAATATATTTGCACCGCAAACACAAGAGTGGCATAGTTTTCATGATGACAACATATGGCTATACGACAATATAGTTCGAGATTGTGGGGATTGTCCAGCAACCATATATTCTATCGCAAGAAATATGAATTACATTGCAAGTAAATATATTGACAAGGGGATAGAGTGGCTATATGTGATAACCTCAAATCATCCTACGATAAATCTTTGCGATAGGGAGACTAATACTATTTTCTATATGGAAAGATTCATTGGCAAGGTAGTCCGTAAAAATAGGAATGAGATTAGAAAAAATAAGAGGACTAAGAATATGCTTGTTACAATCTTAACTTTTTTGATTGAACGTAATTCTGTACAAGCATTTATGTTGAGAGATATGATTGCATAAAGGTTCTAAGAAATCCGGGATTACAGATCTTATAATTTGACATCTCAGTCTATCATTATTAGATCCTCCTTGAAATACACATAAGTCGGAGGTAGTGGGAGATCGCAGATTAGTTGTACTTTGCATCTGTTGCAATCTGGGCCGTAATCATCGATTACTACAAACCGAGTGTTCTCGTCACAAGATTCTATGACTACTGCAAATCTGACTATGTCTCCGGTTTTGATGTTGTTTCCCATATCTGTAATTTTATAAGTTTTCAAAAATTTGGAGCCGGGGTTAGCCGGCTCCGGCCTGCATTGCTTATCCGCGGCAGGTAGCCAAGGCCTAGTGGTCTATTCTTCGAGTGCCCAACGCTGCTCCAGGAGGGCGCGGTACTCCTTGTTAATCTGCTCGGTGCGCTCCATCAAGCTGGTATATTCTGGTGAGAGTCGCTTGTACTGTGCGGTAAGCTCGTCTGCGCGTTTCTTGATGGTTGCGAACTCTGCCTCAAGGCGGGCAAGCTGGCGGTCAATCTTTGCGATCTCTTTTGCGTTTTTAGTCTTCATAACTCACTCTGTTTTTAGAAATCGCTTGAGTCTGTTGGCAAGATTATTTAATAGGTGTTTTGTGGCTAATTCTTACTATAATTCAAGGAGCATAGGGGTGCCTATGTGACGCGAATTATAGTAAGAAGGAGTCGTAAACAACATTAAAGAACGAAGGCAATAGATTCAAGCGGTTTCTACCCGTTTATCGTAGTGCAAACATAACATCATAGTTTGGAACACGCAAGTATTATCCCTTTTATATTCAATAAGTTAAGCACTTATTCAAGTCGTATAGTGTAAAATTTTGTTGTTATTGTAAAAAAATGCTAACTTTGCATTATCTCTTTGGACTCTAAATTTCAGATGTATTATGAAAGGTATTTTTAAGAATGAAAATGTGTATGTGTATTTAGATACAGACAAAAATCCTCAATGTGAACTTAGTGAACTTAAAGACAAAGAAGCATTCATTGTAGGAACGAGCAAGTATACACAAATTCTATATGGAGGTAGAGTTAGGGTTAGCTATCACACTTCGTATAACGGCATAAAATTCAATGAGCTATCACTCGTGATAGATGGTATTGAAATCCGCAAGTTATATAGTAATGCCTCATTTTATACAAGTAGCACACCGAGCGAAGTAGTTGCATATCTCAATCAAATAGAGAATCTCGGAGTGGACTCTTTCCTTGAGAACTACAAACAACAACTTAAGCAAGCAAAGCTTGAGTTTGAGGCTTTTGCAGATGGACTTCAGCAAGAATTAGCCATCAACTATGACGAGAAGAAAGCTGAAGAATTGTCGAAATATAGAAAGTTTATTCTCACGCTTGGCTGTATTTTGTTTGCGCTACTTATAAATATGAACGCTGGTCTTCAGAATCAAGACTATATCAACGCATACGAAAATATAATTAACTCATACTTTTAAAGCCATATTGCAATGGATGATATTAGGGCAAAGTTAGATAAGGTTGAAAACGAACAATATCGCTCAATACCTGCGCAGAGATTGATAGAAAAACTATCTCTACTTAAGAACAAAGTAGAAGAGTCAAAAAAGCGTTGGTTTTGGGAGCTATTGCAAAATGCCAGCGATTATAATGAGACGGTAAATGTAAAGTTAATCATCTCTGACACCAGGGTGTCATTTAGTCACGATGGCAATCCATTTTCTTTTCGTGACGCCTTTAATCTCATATCTCCGGACTCTAATAAACTTGACGATGAAATACATAAAGATAATATTGGTAAGTTCGGAACGGGTCTAGTATCAACACATATACTCTCTTCTGTTTTAGAAATCGAAGGTGTCTGCATAGATAGTGATACAGATGCAACATATCGATTCGGTGTATCACTCGACCGCTCCTGTTTTACAAATAAACAGGCTCTTATTGAGCAAATAACGACTGCAAACGAGGAACTTAAGCGATCTCTCATTCCTCACAAAGTTGAATGCGGATTTAACACCTCGTTTTCATATACGCTTGGGAGTCCCCTACCAACTGTACCAGCTGTGCAATCTTCTGATATTGATTTGAATTATCTATATGAAGCATTGCCCTATACTTTGTGCTTTATGCCTAAAGTGCAATCGGTCGTAATAGAGGATAATCGAGGTATTGCGAGTGTTAAAACCTTCAAAATATCGCGAGATAGTGTTAAGAATGAAGTATTGACATTTATTATTGAGACAGACTCTAAAACAACCACCCAACAGTTCGTCTACCTATCACACGGAGAGGTATCTACCACTTTCCGGTGTGAAGATAGCAGGATACTTCCTTTTCCAAAAGAATTATCAAGAATATTCTGTGGACTTCCATTAGTGGGGACAGAGGATATAGGAATGCCATTTCTTCTAAACAGTTTAAAGTTTACCCCAACGACAGAGCGTGAGGGCGTGGAGTTGCAACCTGGTTCGAATGATGTAAATAGAAGTTTATTTCTCGCATCGACAGAACTATATGGAATGGTTCTAGATTATGTGGCAAATCATCGACTCAAATGCGCATTTAATATAGCGAGATTGCGTAGTAAGTATAACGGCAATTCAATATCTAACCAGCAATTCTATAGTTTGTATTTAGCGAAATACAAGCAATACATATTGAGTCATAACATTGTTGTTAATACAGAAAATCAGTTTGTTTCATTTTCAAGTATCATACTGCCATTTGCCGACTCAAAACCTGATGTTGAACTATACAACAACTGTAAACTTTTGAACAAAATGGCCCTGCCAATAGCTGATGACTATTTAGCGTGGTTTGAAGCTACAGATTTTACTATCTTTAAAGAACAAAAATTCACCTGTGAAAATTTAGCGAAACAAATTGAAGCTAAAAACGACATATACTCAATAGGAGTCAATAAAGAGGATGTCCTATCTTGGCTATATGGTTGTGCTGAGTATCTAAAGGGGAAAGATCGGTTTATATTTTCAAAGTACAATCTTCTACCTAATCAGAGTGGATTACTTTGCAGTGCAAGTAGTAAGTTGTATGCTGATATAGAACTTCCTATTGAGCTCAAAGATGTTTATGACACTCTTTTTGCATCAAAGAAACAAAAGATTGGGGACAAACTGCTGGATAAGAAGTTCAATAGTCTTGAATTGCTCAATAGTGAATTTACACTAGAAATGTTGGCAAATGAGATAGATCAGGAACTATCTCAGCAGTACTCACAAAACCAAGGAAACGCCCACTTGCTGAGTTCGGTATTAAACAATCTATATAAATGGATTGACTGTGCGAATGTGACTAAGGAAAAATTGGCATCATATTTCCATTGGTACTACCCAAAACGTGCTACGCTCATAGTGGACCTGTTATCTGAGAATCAACGCGAGCAGGCTCTGATAATTGCGCAAAGTGGCAAGATGGAGTCATTGGCTGCATTAGCTTCATCAGAAATATCTGATGAGGAGTTAAAGATAATAGTTACAAACTTTAAAAAGCTACCCTCAGCATTGGCTCTTCTATCTGATGTCGTTGATGATACGGCTTATGCTGATTCCACGGGAGGGGATATCGGCGAGGAGATTGTCTATAGAAATTTACAACAAAAATATCCAAGGACACAAGGGTATAATGTTGTATGGGCTAGTAGGGACAGAAAAGAACCTTGTTATGATTTTGAGATCACTCTAAATGGGCAGATATATTGCTATTGTGATGCTAAAACAACGAAGCGAGGAATTAATAATGCCGATTCTATTCCGTTCTACATGCGCAAATCGCAATGGATATTCTTAAAATCATTAGATGGTAATACCCCATATTATATTGCGAGAGTATTTTCTGCTGATAATAATCGAATAGAGTACTTGAGAATTAGTGTATAGACATTAGTGGAGCCGACCTCTTGCGAAGTCGGCTCCTGCCTGCGTGCTTGTTCTTGCATTAGGCAGCGAAGACCTGGGTTAGGTTTGTCGTTTAGGCGCGGGTTGGATTCTTTATGAGCTCGTCCAAATCAAGCACCTCTTTCTGAATATCTGCTATGCGTTCTGCGTAGTAGAAGAGTGCATCCTTGATTGTTTCGAGGAGTTCGGTGTTTGCGTGGAGCTTACCAATGCCGATGTAGAAATCAGCCATCGTGTAGCCGCGCTCCTCTGGGAGTAGGTCGTGGCTACCGTAGGTGCCTACATTGATTTGGAAGTGTTCGCCACCCAACCAACACTTCTTCTCGTAGTAGATCGACACGCTCTGACCGAAGATTGGCTTGTTATCAACATCCACTACCGCTAATTCCACATAGCTTGTTGAGAGTCGATTAGCTCGCCACTGCTTGCCAAGGGAAGCCTGGAGGTGGCTTTCAATCAGTTCGAGGGTTGCGCTCTCTGCGCAATCGTACTCACTGCCAAGCAGGATGCGCTTCTCCTCGCACTCGCGCTTAAAGGCTTGACCCTGCTCGGTTGCGTAGAAGGCATCGGCAGTTGCCTGCTGTGCAGCCTCTACCTTTGCCTTTTCGAGATTCTTCTTGAGCTCCTCAATGCGAAGCTTCAACTCAAACTCCTTCCACTCGGCAGCCTCATCGCGGAACTTGCGTGTCTGGCTAAACTCGTTGATGTCTACGAGCTTGTTGCCCTTAATCTCAGCAATCTGGTTGCGGAGGTTGTAAATCTCAACTAAAAGGTTTTCTTTGCGTGTCATAATTCACTCTATATTAAGTATTTAACTTCGTTTTATTGTAGTGCAAACATAACATCACATTTTGGAACACGCAAGTTAATTCGCAAGAATCTGCAACACTTTAAGCACTTTATTTTCAATGTGTTACATATTTCTAAAATTCTCCAATTCTGCACGCGTGTGTAATCGATTGGGGGAGCGATTATGTTTTGAAACCTCCCAAGGAATTTGACCCCCTACCCCCTTGCGGAGTGGTAGCCCCCCCTCCCCCCGGTAGGGAGGTGAGGAGATATAGTGTGGAGTCGTGCGTGGTGTGCATCAGGCGCATTTTGTTGACTGCATTGAGCTGTGTATGGTCGAAATTAAGTCGTGGTTAATTGCACCATTTTCGACACCCTTTATCAAAGAGTTACGGCGTTTTTTCAGCCCATATGGCAAAATCTGAACTCTTTGAAAATTAAATATCTAACACTGCAATTAATTGTGTCTTCATTCAACCACAATCGATAAAATTAAATTATTTCGAGATTTCGCTTAGTTGCTACTATAACCAGGGAACATTATCCAATAGCCTTCAACCATTTGCTCTGGCACGATATCTAAGATATGTTGTCCACTCATCCTGATCTTTTCGAACGTTTCATATAGAGCCGAGACTCTCTCATTGTCGGAGGGTAACTCGTATTCTTCTTTTTTGATTTTGCCTCGGCTGTCTATATATTTTTTCATCTTGTTGGTTGGTTTTAGCAGGCCAAGCTGTGCTAAAAACTTATACCGACAGCATCCTAAATCATATATCTCCTCTCCACGCAAATATCCATCATAGGATTCTCCGAGCATTTTACGAATGGAGGCATATTCACTTTGCGGTGTTATGGGTGCTTTGGCTGGCAGTTGTCGTTCTGCTGATATACGGTGAATCTCCTGTATTGCCTTTTTGCGACAATCGGAATCTATATAGGCAACAATCCATCGATTAATGGCAAGTGGGGTTAAACTATATACTTGGCCGAATTTTTCGGCTGATCCCTCCTCAAAAATAATTTGCAATTCCCCTATATGCAGAAATGAATACTCTTTGTATATGCGCTTTAATACCTCTTCGCGCACAAAATATATGTCATTTTCATACATTTGTCCTCCTATATACAATGAGGCTTTACCTATTATGCCCTTTAAGAAGTCGAGAAGTTTCCGTTTATCGATATTCGAACAGAGTGGCGTCTGTTGTATCGCAGCCATAATTTCGTTTGTCGTCATCTGAAATCCTATTTAATACATTTAACATCATATCTACTTTACCTGGCTTGGACTGTAGTGGCACTGAACGCTGCGGCACCTGCGTGCGTCGTTTAAGCCAATTCCGAGCTGTTAGGTATGCCGAGATATTCTTTTTGTGGAGGTCGGCATAGTTCTCCATGGCAAGTATTACATCCATCACCTCTTGCTTTGAGTACTCCGAAACAAGCGTACAAAGTTGTGCCTCGGACATTGGTTGCCGCATCTGCAGCACTCTTGGTGCGTGCTGACTTAACCATACAAAACATCATCTTATAGAGATAATATCACACTTTTTTATTAACTTTGTGGTAGTACCAATGACTGAAGTTTTTTAGAAGAACATACTATTGATAGAAAGTTATTATGGATATATCTGAAGTTTGCAGAAAATATAAATTAGCAAAAGCTCGATATGATAAAGAGTTGAAGGCTATTGAAGAAGAATATGCGGCATCAAAATATAATTTTAAAAAGGGAGATGTTGTTATATTCAAAAATATTATGTACAAAGAGCCAACATTATGTGTCGTAGATCATATGCACTATTTGAGTCCTGAAACCATATATAAATGTAGATATGGAAATTTATGTGACAATATAAAAGTATCAGGATATCAAGTTGATAGCGAAGGCTATTATATACCATTCTTTAAGGGAGGGAATCAAGCTATTTCGGTTGGATTTAGGGCTTATGATGTAATTAAAGTTACAGACATCTGTCCAAAGCTGAAATTTAGATAGATTATATCTGACTAATATAATACATTATTACATATGCTATGTGAAAACTATGGCAAATAACACAGAAGTTATATTTGAAAATATAGAACAGCGCATCATAAAAGAGATTGAGAGTGCACACTATGCTATTTTTGTTTCTGTCGCGTGGTTTACAAATAAGAAGTTATTTAATGCTTTACATGAAAAGGCAAAGCAGAATTGCTATGTGTCTATAATAATACAGTTAGATGAGATAAATTCGCAAAGCGGAATTGATTATAGCCAGATTCAAATTGGTCGCTCAGAATGCTTTCATATTTCAAAGGATGCAGAATTACTTCACGATAAATTTTGCGTAATTGATTTCAAGACTGTTATCACAGGCTCATATAACTGGACTTATAAAGCATCACATAATAGCGAGAATATTCTTATTCTAAATGACCCATCTGTTGCGACTCAATACATTAGTAGATTTGAACAACAGAAAGCAAAGTTCCAAGAATCTGCCATTCATAAGGCGTCATCATCAAGAGTGGCTCCAGAAGCAGTAAATACGCCAAAGATCGTTGTTAAACCTAAGCCTCTATCAACAACGCCCGTAGCAAAACAAACAACCCCAAGCGTTAAAAAGTGTACTTATTGCAATAAGAAGATTGGATATAATGACGCATATTGCCAACACTGCGGAAAGCTTCAAAGCGGGAATAAAAAAGCTACAATTGTAGTTACTTGTAAAAAATGTCTACATAAACAGGAAGAAGCCCTTATAGATGCTATGAATACTAAATATTGCACAGCATGTGGTAGTAACAGATTGGAATGGAAATTAAAAGAAATATAGGGTTCATATGAAGATAGAAATAATTACTATTTTAAAAGCTAAATGCCCAATATGCAATCACATGTTTGAGCAGTGGTACTGTCCTTCGTGCGGTTTGCCAATTAGCACAACAGATCGTAGACGTCCAGAATATAATTATTTCGAAGACATTCAGTTGTGTAGCGAATGTAATACTACCAATCCGTACGAAGCCAAATTTTGCAGAAATTGTGGTAAAGATATGTCTTTGCAAGCCAAAGATAGCCATAGTCACGGCTGGGTAGATCTTGGTCTATCGGTTTTATGGTCTACTGAAGCAGTTGATGGATATTATTATTGGATGGATACAGTAAATATTTTGGAACATAATACTTGTGAATCTATAACATCATCCAACTATCGACAAGAAGACGATTTAAAACATAGAATATTAGCAGGAAAAGATACTGCCACCTATAAATGGGGGCATAAATGGAGAATGCCAACTAAGGAAGAGTTTAAAGAGTTGATTGAGAAATGCTCTTTGGAAGTAGAGCAAATTCCATTTACAAATCGATACCATCAAGATAAAACAACTATAAAAGCTTTAAAAGTGACAGGCCCAAATGGCAACTATATATATCTTCCAGCATTAGGACAGGCGGATGGTTCATATTCACATTCGAGCTGGTGGAATTCTTTTGTTTGGCATCCGAAGATTTGCTATACTGGATTTAAATATTGGTGTTCCACAAAAGAAATAAATAACGATAATACCCATACCCAAACCTATGTTTTCAACCCACGATTTTTAGGTCTTTACTCAGACATGTCAGAAAAACTTCAAGAGCGCCAACGGCTACTTTTTAGTTCATCAACGCCAATTGATGAAAGAATGAAACTATTTATGCATACTGAACATATTTACAAATCAGGCAATTATGACGCCTATGTTGTGCGACCTGTAGCTGATAAAAAATGGAAAGGAAAATTGTAGACGTAAATCCAATATAACCAAAGCCAACCTACCACAATGGTAAGTTGGCTTTTTTGCTTTTTATATCATTACCTTATTTTATGTCTGTGGATGTTTTGGGACTACCCTACAACAAGGCAAAAGCGTTAATTATAGCAACTTCTTCTTTGAGGGGATGACCAGGAACTCCTTGAGGTAGAAGGGCTCGAAGTAGGCGATGTCCTCAAACTTACCAGCGTTGAAGGCATCCTCAGCAAGGCGTACTATGCCACGAGCAGAGGGCGATACCGAAACAAGTATCGCATCAGGAAGCAGCTCGGTACACTTTGCCGCGCCATTGCCAAACATCACAAACTTACCCCTTTCGCGCCACTCCTTGAAGCTATCCTCCGTAACCACCTCGGCAACAACATCCGAGAGCGCAGTGCCAGAGTTATCGAAGACCTGCGTATATACCTCCATACGTCGTGCATCGACCATTGGGCAGAGTGATGCATTTGCCCACTCGTCATCCTCAATATCAAGAATACCTGCATCGTAGTCCTCGCGTGCCACCTCCGTAAGAGCGTTGAGTGAGCCTACGGCAATAAGCGGTATATTGAGTGCATAGCAGAGACCCTTAGCAAACGACACGCCGATGCGGAGACCCGTATATGAACCTGGGCCCTTACCCACAGCCACAGCATCAAGGTCTGAGGGTTGAACACCCGTCTCGCGGAGTAGTTCATCCACAAAGAGCGCAACCTTCTTAGCATGGTCGCGACCCTCGTCGCTCTCGCGCAGCGCCATAAGTTCACCATCGTTGGCAAGGGCTACTGAACATATATCAGTACCTGTCTCAATAGAAAGTATTAAAGCCATATATTTTGGTTATCAGAGTGTTATTATCTACGATTATTCTTCATCGCCTTATCCATCTCGCGCTTTGCATCATTCTCCTTGAGATACTCGCGCTTGTCGTACGCTTTACGTCCACGAGCAAGGCCTATCGCCACCTTTGCCAGTCCGCGGTCGTTGAGGAATATGCGCAAGCCCACAACCGTAAGGCCTCTATCCTGCAAAGCGCGTTGCAGTTTATTGAGCTCCTTGCGGTTGAGAAGCAATTTACGGTCTCGCTTGGGGATATGGTTGTTGCATGTACCCCATGTGTACTCGGCGATATTCACATTACGAATCCACAACTCATTACGCTCGAAATAGCAATATGAGTCCACGAGCGAAGCCTTACCCAGGCGCAGTGACTTAATCTCCGTACCCACAAGCACGATGCCTGCGATATACTCCTCGATAATCTCGTAGTCGAATGTCGCTCGTTTATTTCGTATGTTTACATTTTTATAATCTGTTGCCATTATTATCGTTTTAAGCGGTTATACTCCACGCCCGGGCACAAGTTTTGCACGCACCGAGGTGGGTGGACCGGTTAAAGGTAATTAATTCTTTTATCTTTGATATGTTTTACACACATCTTTTAAGTTTATTTTCTGTTTGCACACTGCCGGCGTAGTGATACGTAGGCACCCCGGGCCACCCTCTTTTATATCAATCGTCCGACCTTCTTGGCAATGGCCACACGCGCAGCCTGATACTTTGCAAAAGTCTGTATGATATTCGTGTCATCATCCTCGGCCATGCGTCTCTGTAGCTCAGCCATGTGCTTATCCAGTGTACGCCACTTGAACAACACCACAACTTTGGGCACACCCTCACTCAACTGCTCCTCGTCTGTAGCAAGATGCACCTCCTTCTGCTCCCATATCTTACTGATTACGTAGTTGTCGTCCGACGTAAGCAGGTCGATGCTTGCCTTGCTGACAAGCGCATCGTGGTGGTTGATAAATATATGAGGCGACACCTCAACACCCTCACCAACACGCTCCCACTCTGCACGATATGCCGCAACAATGGCATTGTATGGCGATATCTCGAGGCTTAAGCCATCGGCATCAAGCTCATCAAAGATGTAGGTTGCGATGTTGTATGTAAGGCTCTCACGCCCCTCCTCAATCATGATGTCCATGTGTCCGTACTTGAGCAGATACTTCGTAATCTCACGCTCGAGGGTCTCCTGCGTTGTTCCTGCCGTGAAGCCCTTATGTGCGGGTTCCGTAGCCTCGGGCTTGGCGACATACAGTGACTCTGGGGTTGCCTGCTGTCGCTCTATCATCTGCTGTCGTTGCAGGAAGTTCTGAGCCTCGACATTACCCTTCAAGGCGTCGATATTACGCGCTACAGCCACCGCCAAAGTCTGCTGGTCTGTATTCATAATCTCGGCACAGTAGCGCACATACTCCGAGCGCTTAATCTGGTCGGGGATATGGGCTATCGAGTACACCATGTCGTTTATCGCCTCAGTACGCTTGAGTGGGTCATTCGTAGCCTCACCGAGTAACAGTCGAGCCTTGAATGCGAGAAAATCCTCGGCCTTCTCTTTTATGTACGCACGAAGTGCCTCCGAAGAGTTGGCACGCGCAAATGTATCGGGGTCGTGCTCCTCGGGCAGCAGCACGATGCGTACGTTCATACCCTCCTTAAGGATGAGGTCCACGCCACGCAGTGCAGCCTTTACGCCCGCGGCATCACCATCAAACATGAGCGTTATGTTGTTCGTGAAGCGGCTGATGAGGCGTATCTGCTCTTCGGTAAGCGACGTACCCGACGATGCCACGACATTCTCTACACCCGCCTGGTGCATAGATATCACATCGGCATATCCCTCAACGAGTATTGCACTGTCCTCCTGTTGTATTGCCTTCTTGGCAAAGAAGAGGCCATACACCTCACGGCGTTTGTTGTATATCTCGCTCTCGGGAGAGTTCTGATACTTGGCCACCTTTTTATCGGTACGCAGCGTACGGCCACCAAAGCCAACCACACGACCCGAAATATTGTGTATAGGGAACATCACGCGATCATAGAACCTATCGCGCAGTGTACCATCGGTCTCACGCTCTATTGAAAGGCCTGTTGAGAGCAAAAATTCTGGCTTGTAACCCGCAGAACGCGCATCGGCCGTGAAGCGGTCGTTCTTCGATGGGCAGAAGCCCAGACCGAAACGATGAATAGTAGCATCCGAGAACCCACGTACAGAACTGAAATAGGAGAGTCCCACGCTGCGGCCCTCATCCTCGTGTAACATATACCTCTGGAAGTAGTCCGCCGCCCACTGGTTGAGTGCAAACATACTCTCGCGATTGTTGTTACGCTCCAAATCCTCGGGGGTCATCTCCTCCTCCTTGACTGGAATACCATAACGCTTGGCAATGATACGCAGTGCCTCGGGGTAGGTTGCGCTCTCTTGCTCCATTACGAAGTTGATGGCATTGCCACTCTTGCCACAGCCGAAACACTTGTATATACCACGAGCAGGTGAGACCTTGAACGACGGTGTCTTCTCCTGATGGAATGGACAACACGCCTCATAGTTCACACCCTTACGCTTGAGCGTAACATAGTCGCCAACAATATCTACGATATTGGCAGCAGCATATATTCGGTCTATGGTTTCACGATCAATCATCGCGCAAAGATACAAAAATATCGCTAATTTACAACACCACTATTCCACTACAATACTCCGGCGTTGTAGTACATCACAATTTGCTCGAGTATGGCATCTTCGCCCGTGGGGTCGTACTCCAGCTTCAGGTTATTGCCAAAGAGGCGCGCCATTGCTTGATAGAAGCCCGCCGTAAAGCCCGAACGCAACTCCTTGATGATACCAAAAACGGTGCTGTTGGTCTCGCGGTCGATGAGCTTTAGAAGTATCTTTCCCTCGTAGCGTGTCATCTTCCAGAGCATGGGCGTAATCTCGTCTGTCAGAGCATCTTCCAAAGCCTTCATATAGGCTTTCTGATCCTTTTTAGCCTTCAGCAACGCCAGCTCTTCATCGAGTTTTTCGAGGCGTTGTGCCGCATCCTTTGCCAATGGATAGACCTTTTTTACGGCACGCACCATGCGCTCGTGCTGCCTGAGGTCCACACCTCCGCCCACTCTTACGGGAAGTATGGTAATGTATAGCACCGAATCACCACCCCTCTCCCTACGCCATCGGGCTGCCGAGGCACCCTTCACACGCTGACGACGACTCTGTGCCGCAACATCAGGGGCTGCAGCAGCAAGCGTCATAACCGCGATAAGGAGTAGTAAAAGATAGCGTTTCATAGCATAGCTCTATACAATATCAATACAAAGATAACGCAATAATAGTAAATATAATCTCCATATTGGATTTTTTTCTTACCTTTGCCTTAGATAAGTAACAAATCAAAGTATAGAAATAGTATGATTGAGAAAGGATTAAAACACCAGAGCGTAATGGTTGTCAACGAGGGCAACACCGCAGAGTTTATTGGTTCGGGCGATATGGCAGTGCTGGCAACCCCCGCAATGGTTGCTCTTATGGAGAATGCAGCTATGATGGCTGTGGCATTGCACCTTGACGAGGGTGACACGACTGTTGGCTCTATGATATCTACAACACACCTTAAACCATCTAAGGTTGGCCGTTCTATCAGCGCAATTGCGGAGCTAACCGAGGTCGAGGGTCGCAAGCTTACGTTCAAGATTACAGCATACGACGGTGACACGCTCATTGGCGAAGGCGACCACATCCGCTACATCGTCAATCGCGAGAAGTTCTTGTCGAAGTTGTAGCACCGCACGGCGATATTTGTGCCCGCTTTCAATGACAGAAAGTGGGCTTTTTTGTGTTTCACACACCCGAATAGGTGAATATCGCGGCGCAAAATTTTGTCATTTCAAAACTTTACACTATATTTGCACCGCTTACGAGCAACGATTGAGCTATGGTGTAACGGTAACACAGCAGATTTTGGTTCTGTTATTCTGAGTTCGAATCTCGGTAGCTCAACCAGAGAGTCCAACATGTGCCACTTTTATAGTTGCTCGCATGTTGGATTTTTTTTATGCATACAAAAGAGTATAACAACAATGAACCCTGAGTTCAGGATATTTATCGACAAAGTAAAGCAGTTTCTTTCGCGCCTCTCGTTCCGCACGGGAGCCATAATACTTGCGTCGTGTGTTGTATTCTACATATTGTCGTTCGCGCAGATGCTTCTACCAATATCTGCTGCAGCAAAGAGCATACTATGGTTCATCCTATTCGGCATGGCAAAGACCACCCAATACACAGGTCTTACGATTGTTGGCGTGGATGGCTGGCGAAGAATTAAAGCATACTTCAAACGAGGCAAGCAGGCTGATAATCAAGACGGTGACCAACTATCTTAAATCTTAAGCCTCGAATACGCCATCCTTAAACCAAGGATTGTTTGCACAGTCCATCATAACCATAATTACTGCAATCATCACTATGCAGTAACAGCAAATTAGGAGGAATGGAACACTCTATCTATCCCTCATCGAACACCTATCCATACCATTCAAGCTGATGGTATTATTTTTGCCTATATTAGCATAAAAAATAACAATTTGACAAATCAAAAATATTGCTCTATTTTTGCACCAGAAAACAAAACATAGAACAATATAACAACTAATAAAGATTTGACAATTATGGCAACTATACATTTGACAAAGGGTGGTTTTGAGAACCGAATCGCAAAGATAGATGAGATGGCACAGGGCTGGAAATTTCTCGGCAAGCGTCCCGCACTAATCGACTTCTACGCATCGTGGTGTGGTCCCTGCCAGCGTCTCTCACCCATCATCGACGAACTCGCAGAGGAGTACGATGGCAAAGTAGACATCTATAAGGTGGATGTCGATGCAGAGGAGGAGCTCGCACGCCTCTTCAAGGTGCGCTCAATCCCTACACTTGTATATACCCCCACCGAGGGTCTTCCCACAGTAGAGATGGGTGGCAAGGGCAAGGGTGAACTCCGCGAGAAGCTCAACGCACTGAAGTAACAACATAATACATTAAACAACAAAGGGATTGCTCGCAAGCAATCCCTTTACTATTAAATTAGTAGCGGTTCCTACTTCTCAATAGATACCAACCACTCTCCGTCAACGTTAACCATTTTTGTCTTCTCCTCTTCTACTGAACCATCGCCATAGGTAATCTTGGTAGTTACGCGTGCGCTCTTGCCATCCTCAGACAACTCCTCGCTAACGAGTTCAACCTTATCGATACCTCCCTTAGCCTCAAGCTGTGGCTTCATCTTCTCATTGCAGAGTGATAGCATAGTGCTCTTGAACTCCTCCTCTTCTGCGGGATTAGCAACGTAGAACTTATCCACAACCTTCTCATACTTACCAGCAGCCATAAGCTCATATGTCTCAACAACAACGTCACCGGGAGAATCTGAGCCACCACAAGATACTGTAAAGAATGCAGCCACAACTGCGAAAAGTGCAACAAGTTTCTTCATAGTCGTAAAATTTTATTAGTTAGAAAATAGGTTTCAATTTAGTGCTCTGGGTCAAGTCCGACGGCATGATATGCGGGCCCGAAAAGCCCATAAACGAGATATCAGTGCGGCGTCCCTCACTTATCGAGACGCCGGCAAGTTCATATACATACTCCACCAACTCCGTACAGTAGAGTTTGGTTGTGTCACCAAGGTCATAGTCATGGTCAAACTCCACCTTCATACGACTGAGTCTTAACGCATTGCCAACAGCAGCACGCACCTGCTCGGGACTCACCTGTGGGCGATACAACCCTATATCTGCGCCACTATAATAATCCACAAAATGGTTTATAGGGTCACACTTCACACGGTCAAAATCACCCTTGAAGTCGTGCTCGTGTGGCACAGCATGCACGACATGCCATTCGCCATCGCGCTTAACGACAATACCCACATGCGAATACTCGCCAACATTATCAACCGATGTAACTATACGACCCACAACACCCGAGCCTCTGCGAAACAGTAGATCGCCTTCGGCTAAATGTGGCAGCAGCGCATCACAATAGTCGCTACTCTGAGTGTTCGACATATCGCCACACCCAACGACCATCGTAAATGCTATACACATAAGCACGAAATACTTATATATTGTCCTCAATCGCATGCTACGTCCGTCAAATAATAGGTTTAAGAGCAATCAGTGGCTCTATCTTTTGGCTATGAACCAAGGGTTATCCAACACCTCTTTGTTATAGGTCAGAGGAGCACCCGTTGCATAGTCATACGTTGTGCCACCAGCCTCCGAAAGGATTAGTTCTCCCGCAGCCGTATCCCACTCCGATGTGGTTGTCGTGCGCACATAGTAGTCAACCGTACCCTCGGCAAGGAGACAGAACTTATAGGAACTACCCTGCTCGATAATCTCCAGTTCGGGATGCTCCCTGCGCAACATATCAACATGCTCGTGTGTCTCAGGCGTCTGATGCGAGCGCGACACCGCAACGCGAAATCCATCGTGCTGAGCATCAGCGAGTGGCAAAGGCTTACGATTGTCGCGTATCTCAGCGTAGGTATATGAAGCCTCGGCATCTGGTGCTACGTCATACATAACACTTGCACCACGACCACGCTCAGCAATATACATCTTATTGTGGTACGGAACATAGACAATGGCACTTACACAGATGTTGTTCTCCATAAGCGCAATGTTTACCGTAAACTCATTGTTTCCCTTGATAAACTCCACCGTACCATCCAATGGATCCACAAGCCAGAACAACTCCCAGTTGCAACGCTCCTCATAGAGCATCGAACGACCCTCTTCCGACAATATCGGTATGCGCGTAGCCCCCAATGACCTCTTTATGGAGTCGTGTGCAAGGCGGTCAGCAATAGTGATCGGCGTATGATCACTCTTGAGCGAGATGTCATAGTCATCACTGCCGTTGTATATCTTCATTATCTCCGCACCGGCACGCACAGCAGCGTTGAGTTGTTCAGCAAGGAGATATTCGCGGATGCTGTTGTCTATCATCGTAAAGGCTGTTTTTTGTGTCATTTGATTAGGATATTCAAAGTTATGAATTTATTTCGACATATACAACTGAATGCAACTTTTTTACCAATCACACACCCTTTTATCTCTATTACGCCACCTTATCGAGTCGCGCAGGAGTGTAACAAGCGATTTTCGAGTCAAAAATATCGCAAAAAGTGTAAAAAGATTAAGTCGATTGCTTGCAGATATAAAAATTATTAGTACCTTTGCCGCGCAAAACATTATAACATTAAATTAAATGTACGTAATAGTAGAGATCGCAGGTCAGCAGTTCAAGGCTGAGAATGGTCGTAAGCTCTATGTTCACCGTCTCCAGGGTGAGGAAAACTCATCGGTGAGCTTCGACAAAGTCCTGCTTGTAGACAACGACGGTCAGGTTAAGGTAGGTGCACCTGTAGTAGAAGGCGCCTCAGTAAAGTGCAAGATCTTGAAGCACCTCAAGGACGACAAGGTCCTTGTGTTCAAGAAGAAGCGTAGAACAGGTTATCAGAAGTGTAACGGTCACCGTCAGTATCTGACACAGGTTCTCGTTGAGGAGATTAATTGTTAAACCCTAAAACGAAGTAGAAAATGGCACACAAAAAAGGTGTAGGTAGTTCTAAGAACGGCCGTGAGTCAGAGAGCAAGCGACTCGGTGTAAAGCTTTTCGGTGGTCAGTTCGCTAAGGCGGGTAACATTATCGTTCGTCAGCGCGGTACAGTACACAACCCAGGTGAGAACGTGGGTATGGGTAAGGACCACACACTTTTTGCATTGGTTGACGGTACTGTTGGCTTCTGCAAGAAGGCTTCTGGTAAGTCATACGTTAGCGTTACTCCTATTTCAGAGTAAGCTTCTTATGCACAGAGAAAAAAAGAGAACTTCGGTTCTCTTTTTTTTGTTTATAGCCACCCGATGCACATCCTAACATACTCGCACGAATAGTCATACAATATTATATTATTGCACAATAACATTTTTTTACTACCTTTGTACGATGATTAAACACATCCAACTATGGAAGAGATAATTACAAACTACAAGAGAGAGGATATATACAATCAGGAGAAGATCGAGGAGCTCATGATGCACTATCGTGAGATTTTGCGACTCTTGGGCGAGGACCCTGAACGCGAAGGCCTCATCAAGACTCCCGAGCGCGTTGCTAAGGCAATGTCATTCATCACAAAGGGATATGCTCAGGACCCAATCGCCATTCTCCAGTCGGCGATGTTCAAGGAGGAGTATCAGCAGATGGTACTCGTGAAGGACATCGAGCTATTCTCGGTGTGTGAGCACCACATGCTCCCCTTCATCGGCAAGGCACACGTCGCATACATACCTAACGGCCATATCACTGGTCTCTCGAAGATTGCCCGCGTGGTTGAGTGCTTCGCGCGCCGTCTCCAGGTTCAGGAGCGCCTAACTGTTCAGATTCGCGATAGCATCCAGCAGGCACTAAACCCCGCTGGTGTTGCCGTAGTAATCGAGGCAAGCCATACATGTATGCAGATGCGCGGTGTGGAGAAGCAGCGTTCGGTGACCACAACATCGGCATTTACGGGTTGCTTCCTCTCTGATTTGCGCACTCGCGAAGAGTTCATGCAATTGATCAAGTAAAAGACACAGACCATTCTATAATTATGCGCGTAGTAATCGGACTCTCGGGAGGCGTTGACTCTTCGGTGGCAGCATACCTGCTCAAAGAGCAGGGACATGAGGTCATCGGACTCTTCATGCGCAACTGGCACGACACTACTGGCACTCTCGAGGGCGACTGCCCATGGTACGACGATCAGGTATTTGCCGAGCTTGTAGCCAAGCGTCTCGACATTGAGTTTCACTATGTAGATCTCTCGGCTGAGTACCGCAAGCGTGTGGTGGAGTATATGTTCGCGGAGTATGAGGCGGGACGTACGCCCAACCCCGATGTACTCTGCAACCGTGAGATTAAGTTCGACGTTTTCCTCAAAGAGGCCCTTAAACTCGGTGCCGAGCGCGTAGCTACAGGACACTACTGCCGACGCGAGGAGTACGTTGATAACGAGGGTGTTACGCACTATCGTCTGCTTGCTGGAAGTGACGGCAACAAGGATCAAAGTTACTTCCTTTGCCAGCTCACACAGGAGCAGCTTAAGTACGCCATGTTCCCCATTGGCGACATCACAAAGCCCGAAGTTAGACGCATCGCCGAGGAGCAGAAACTCGCCACAGCGAAGCGCAAAGATTCACAAGGAATATGCTTCGTCGGCAAGGTCGATTTGCCCGTATTCCTACAACAGCAACTCAAAGCCAAGGAGGGCAACATACACGAGATACTACCCCACTCACCACGTTTCGTACGCAACTGCGACGAGAGCGACTACAAGGCTCACGCTGAGCCATATCGCATGACCGTGCGCGATGGCAAAAAGATAGGCACACACCAGGGTGCCCACTTCTACACTATTGGTCAGCGCAAGGGTCTGGGCATTGGTGGCCGCAAGGAGTCACTGTTTATCATCGGCACCGATGTCAAGGAGAATGTAGTCTACGTAGGAGAGGGCGACAGCCACCCAGGACTACACCGCAGGGCACTACGCATACAACCCGAGGAGGTACATTGGATCGACCCTTCTGAGGCTATGAAGGAGGGTGAGCGCCGCAGATATATGGTGCGCATACGCTATCGTCAGCCGCTGCAGGGTGCTGAATTGATATGCGACAATGATGGCATGTATATACTCTTCGACGAGCCTCAAAGAGGCATCACTGCGGGACAATTTGCCGCATGGTATAGCGGTGATGTGCTCGTAGGTAGCGGAGTTATAGAGAGATAAGAGATAGCGAATTTATAGAACTTAGGGAGTTTAGGGAGGGCCAAAGC
This sequence comes from Alistipes sp., assembly GCA_045637085.1. Taxonomy (GTDB): domain Bacteria; phylum Bacteroidota; class Bacteroidia; order Bacteroidales; family Rikenellaceae; genus Alistipes. The sequence continues at coordinate 24,949 of JAZTYW010000038.1, forward strand.
CAATATCCTTAAACTCCCTAAATTGATTAAACTCCTTATCAATGACCATTTTTCTCGCATAAATATTGCATTTTAGAAAAATATTTTTTACTTTTGTAAGCTATTCGAAGCGAAATCTCGCACCACGAGTAGCGTATATTAGACAATTATCATATTAACTATTTATAAATTAGACGATTATGGCAGATGTAAAGCGTGTCTATACCTTCGGCAACAAGGAGGCTGAGGGTAATGGCAAGATGAGAGAGTTGCTCGGCGGTAAGGGTGCTAACCTCGCGGAGATGAACTTGATCGGTATTCCTGTACCTCCAGGATTTACCATCACAACCGACACTTGTTCTGAGTACTACAAGGAGGGCAAGGAGCGTGTTATCGAGTTGTTGCGCCCCGAGGTAGAGGCTGCAATCAAGAATATCGAGAACCTCACAGGTCGCAAGTTCGGCGATACTAATCTTCCTCTTTTGGTTTCAGTACGTTCAGGTGCACGCGCATCAATGCCTGGTATGATGGATACAATCCTCAACCTCGGTATGAACGACGAGGCTGTTGAGGCTATCGCAAAGCTCTCAGGCAACCCACGTTTCGCATGGGACTCATACCGTCGTTTCGTACAGATGTACGGTGACGTTGTACTCGACATGAAGCCACAGTCAAAGGAGGATCAGGATCCTTTCGAGGTTATCATCGAGGCACAGAAGGAGAAGCGCGGTGTTAAGGCTGATACAGACCTTACAACTGACGACCTCAAGGAGCTCGTAGCTGCATTCAAGGCTGCTGTAAAGGAGCAGACAGGTAAGGAGTTCCCAACAAGCGCATGGGAGCAGCTTTGGGGTGCTATCTGCGCAGTGTTCGGTTCATGGATGAACGAGCGTGCTATCCTCTACCGTAAGCTCAACAACATTCCTGAGGCATGGGGTACAGCAGTATCTGTTCAGGCGATGGTATTCGGTAACATGGGTGAGAACTCAGCAACAGGTGTAGCATTCTCTCGTGACGCTGCAACTGGTGAGAACATCTTCAACGGTGAGTACCTCATCAACGCACAGGGTGAGGACGTTGTGGCAGGTATCCGTACCCCACAGCAGATCACTATCGAGGGTTCAAAGCGTTGGGCTGCTGCTCAGAACATCTCTGAGGAGGAGCGCGCATCGAAGTATCCTTCATTGGAGGAGGTTATGCCTGAGGTTTACGCTGAGCTCAACGGCATCCAGAAGCACCTCGAGACATACTTCACAGATATGCAGGATATCGAGTTCACAATCCAGGATGGTAAGCTCTGGATGTTGCAGTGTCGTAACGGTAAGCGTACCGGTGCTGCGATGGTGAAGATCGCTATGGACATGCTCCGCGAGGGTCTTATCGACGAGAAGACTGCAGTTTTGCGTTGCGAGCCTGAGAAGCTCGACGAGTTGCTCCACCCAGTATTCGACAAGAAGGCTATCAAGAGCGCAAAGGTTATCGTTAAGGGTCTTCCCGCATCTCCAGGTGCAGCTACTGGTCCAGTAGTATTCTTCGCTGACGACGCTGAGAAGGTTCTCAACGAGACAGGTCAGAAGGCTATCCTCGTTCGTATCGAGACATCACCCGAGGATTTGAAGGGTATGTTGGATGCAGCAGGTATCCTCACAGCACGTGGCGGTATGACATCACACGCAGCGGTTGTTGCTCGTGGTATGGGTAAGTGCTGCGTATCTGGTGCTGGCGAGTTGGAGATCGACTACAAGGCTCGCACTATCAAGGTTAACGGCTTTGAGATTAAGGAGGGTGACTGGATCTCGTTGAACGGTTCAACAGGTGAGGTTTACCTCGGTCAGGTTGCTACACAGGCAGCTAACCTCGACGGTGACTTCGGTCAGCTCATGGAGCTCGCTGGCAAGTACGCTACAATGAACGTACGCGCTAACGCAGATACTCCTCGTGACGCTGAGCAGGCATTCGCATTCGGTGCACAGGGTATCGGTCTTTGCCGTACAGAGCACATGTTCTTCGAGGGTGATCGTATCAAGGCTATCCGCGAGATGATTCTTTCAGATGATGAGGATGGTCGTCGTGTAGCGTTGTCTAAGCTTCTTCCTATGCAGCGTGGCGACTTCGAGGGCTTGTTCAAGGTTATGAACGGCTACCCAGTTATCGTACGTTTGCTCGATCCACCATTGCACGAGTTCGCTCCTAACACTGAGAAGGATCAGCAGGAGATGGCTGAGGCTATGGGCATCCCAGTAGAGAAGGTTAAGGCTAAGGTTGAGGCATTGCACGAGCTTAACCCAATGTTGGGTCACCGTGGTTGCCGTCTTGGTAACACATATCCTGAGATCACTGAGATGCAGGCACGTGCTATCATCGAGGCTGCAATGAACGTTAAGGCTGCTGGCACACCTGTTAAGGTTGAGATCATGGTTCCATTGGTAGGTAACCACAAGGAGCTCCGCTACCAGAAGAATATCATCGACAAGACTGCTGAGGCTGTATTCGCAGAGCGTAACGACCGCATCGACTACCTCGTAGGTACAATGATCGAGGTTCCTCGCGCAGCTGTTACAGCTAACCAGATCGCTGAGGTTGCAGAGTTCTTCTCATTCGGTACTAACGACCTTACTCAGATGACTCTTGGCTTCTCACGTGATGATATCGCTAAGTTCTTGCCTATCTACTTGGAGAAGAACATCCTCAAGAACGATCCATTCAAGGTATTGGACCGCAACGGCGTTGGTCAGCTCGTTCGCGAGGCTGTATTCAAGGGCCGCACTACACGTCCTGACTTGAAGTGTGGTATCTGCGGTGAGCACGGCGGTGAGCCATCATCAGTAGAGTTCTGCCACCACGCAGGTTTGAACTACGTAAGCTGCTCTCCATTCCGTGTGCCTATCGCACGTTTGGCTGCTGCACACGCTGCATTGAGCGTTAAGTAGTCCACTAAATATTTAGAAGCAAGAGGCTGTCCGACATGTTCGCGACAGCCTCTTGTTTGTTTATCGTGGTTGTAAAATCTGAATAGTCTTCGAGACCGTAGCGACCATAAGGCTGCCTGCACCACTCTCATTGATTCTATCGACTCGCTTGTCCTCGTCATTGCCAGACACCTCAAAACCCACCTACAATGATGCGTATTTATACTTATATATGACCATGAAATATGTAAAATAGCCCAATTATGGCTATTAATTGAAAAATATTCGGTATATTTGTGCAATTATGGTCATACATAACGACCTAAAAGGACACAAAACAAACGAGGTATTGACAACACGAATGTACAAACCTCGAAGGATATTAACCCAACAAGTAGCCACATGATTGGCTACGATAATTTAATTCGTATGAAGGAATTTTTACAGATTTTGGATCCTCTAAAGCCTAATTTGGGTGCTGGAGAGATGACATTGGTAAACATCATTTTGGCACTCGTAATGTTCGGCGTTGCGCTCGGCATCAAACTCGACACGTTCAAGGATGTATTCCGCTACCCCAAGTCTATTATCGTAGGTTGTATGATGCAATGGGTGGCTCTTCCCCTTGTAACTCTAATCATCGCTCTTACATTTAACAGCATCATCACCCCTATGGTTGCGCTCGGCATGATCCTCGTAGCATCATGCCCTGGTGGTAACATCTCAAACTTCATGTCATCATACGCACAGGGCAACATTGAGCTCTCAGTCTCTATGACTGCCATCACAACAGCCCTTGCTCCACTTATCACACCGATAAATTTCTGGCTCTACGGTACACTCTACTGCAATATCGTAAGCATCAATAACGAGATACCTACGCTTGTCATCCCATTCGGCGACATGTTCGAGCAGATTATGTTGTTGTTGGGTCTTCCCATCGTTGCGGGTATGGCATTTGCGCACTATTTCCCCAACGCAACAAAGCGTCTGTTGAAGCCTTCGCAGATACTATCAATTATTCTCTTCATGGGTATGGTAGCAGTGTCATTCACTAAGGTAGTAACCTCACTTGGCGACAACACAACAGTTAATGGCATGGATATTTTCCTTGCTATTGTATTTGCCTTTGTCGTAGTTATAGCACACAATATCACCGCATTAAGTACTGGTTATGGTGGTGCCACACTCTTCCGTCTTCCACGCAAAGACCGTCGCTCGATGACTATCGAGGTGGGTATTCAGAACTCTGGCCTCGGTCTTATCCTGCTCTTCAACGAAAACATCTTTGACCCAACAATATGGAGCAACAATGGCGGTATGGTGTTTATCACTGCAATTTGGGGCGTATGGCACATCATCTCGGGCCTTATTACCGCAAATATCTTCCGTCGCACTAAACTCGGATAAGCTATGGCAAAAGAGAAAAAGGTTCAGGACTATGACTTCATGTACGATTTTCTGCGCTACTATGTAGATATCGTAATGAAACTGTCATACCGAAGAATTAAGTACGTTGGCAGAGAGTTTATACCCAAAGATGGAGCCATCATTCTCGCCCCCAACCACACCAATGCCCTTATGGATGCAATGGTGGTTCTCGGCATGGATCACAGTCCAAAGGTCTTCGTAGCTCGCGCCGACATCTTCCGCAACCCCAAGATTGCCAAGATATTGAAGTGGCTCAGAATTATGCCCATCATGCGTATGCGCGATGGCATCGAGGAGGTGAAGAAGAACAACGAGACTATTGAGCGCGCTGTTGACGTATTGCGTGACCGCGTGCCATTTTGCATATTTCCTGAGGGTACACACCAGGCTAAGTTCTCATCGTTGCCTTTGGCAAAGGGTATCTTCCGCATTGCATTTCAGGCACAGGAGCTGATGCCCGACATGCCACTTTACATCGTACCCGTAGGCATTCGCTACGGTAGTTTCTTCCGCTTCCGTTCTACGGCACGTGTTCAGATTGGCGAGCCTATCAACGTTGGTAGCTTCATCAAGGAGCATAGCGATCTAACTCCTGCCGAGCAGATGACAGCTATTCGCGAATTGCTCACCGAGCGCATACATAACTCTATATTCTACATCCCTAATGATGAGGACTACGAGGCTATGTACGAGATTTGCGCGACGCTGGTTAAGCACCAAACCAAAAACTGCAAGTTTGTGGTTGATGGCAAGCGTCTGCGCGGCATGGATGCACACTTCGAGGCTAACAACCGCACCATACGCGAGGTTATGCGCCTTAAGGAGTCAAAACCCGAGGTTGCTGCCGAGTTGCTGAAGTTGGGTAAGGAGGCTTTCGAGGAGCGTACATCACAGTCAATAAGCCTTAACTCTGTATCGGCAAAGAGAGGTCTGGCATCACGCCTCATGCAGATGCTCTTCTTTATTATTAAGCTACCCTACACCATTCCAGCCTCAATCCTAACATTGCCTATGGTTGCCGTTGTGAAGTTCCTCTTCACACGCATCAAGGATCATGCGTTCCGCAACTCAATACGCTTTGTTATCAATCTTGTGTTGTGGCCCATACTCATGATTATCTATGCAGCAATAGCATACGCACTCTTGCCATGGCAGTGGGCGCTACCAATCACCTTGGCACTCCTACCTGCACCTATCATTGCACAGGAGACATGGCGCTTTTTGCGACTTCTCAGATCAGACATCAGGTTGCAGTGCAACAAGTCACTACGAGAGAAGTATTCAATGATTAGAACTCTATTCATCCAAAATAAATAATTATGATTAAGAGACTTACTACACTGGCTATCGCCATGATTATGTCGATAAGCCTATATGCCCAGACAAATGATCAAACAGCTAATCAAGATTCAAACAACGAAAGTTCAACTAAGAAGGAGATTGTAAAGACTGGCTACAACTACGGTCCACTTCCAGCCGTAGCCTTCGATGCTGACAAGGGCTTCCAGCTCGGAGCACTCCTCAACATTTATGACTTTGGCGACGGCTCAACCTATCCAAATACACGTCAGCAGTGGTACTTCGAGGCATCGTTCTTCACAAAGGGTTCGCAGCAGTTCGTAGTATCGTATGACAACCGTTTTCTTATTCCTGGCGTGCGTTGGTCAACAGCCCTAACCATCTTCAACGATAAGGCTATGGACTTCTACGGTTTCAATGGCTATATGTCGTATTACGACCACGAGCGCGTAGCATTGGGTAAGGATAAGGCGAACCTCGACAACTACATCTACACACCCAAGTATCGTGTTAACCGCCTTGCAGTACTCTTCAAGAGCGACTTCGTGGGCAACATCTGGGATAAGAAGCTCTTCTGGGAGGCAGGCTACCACCTAAGCTACTTCAAGCAGGGCTACAACAACGAGCGCGCACTCAACCTCGATAAGATTAACAAGAATAAGGCAGAGGAGAAGGTATTCCCTGCTGATGAGCCTACCATCTTCGATTTGTATCGCCAGTGGGGCATCATCTCTGACGAGGAGGCTTGGGGCGGTATCAACAGCACCGTACGTCTCGGTTTGCTGTTCGACACACGCGATAAGGAGGGTGCACCCTCACGTGGTATATGGGCAGAGGCTCACATGATGCTTGCTCCTAAGTGGTTGGGCACAACCAACCCCTACTACCGCTACTCAGCAACCTTCCGCCACTATGTGCCTATCGTAAAGAACGACATCCTTACATTTGCTTATCGTTTGAACTATGAGGGTACTTTCGGCAACCACGCACCCTACTACGTATTGCCATATATCACTACCGTGGGTCAAAGTTACGACCGCGACGGCATGGGTGGCTACCGCACAATCCGTGGTATTATGCGCAACCGCGTTCAGGGTCTCGATGTAGCATCATACAACGTCGAGTTGCGCTGGCGTTTCGTGTCGTTCACACTCTGGAAGCAGAACATCGCCTTCGGCTTGAGTGCATTCTCTGACGGTACTATGGTAACCAAAAACTACGACATGACCTTCAAGGGCGAGGAGAAGTATCGTGCCGACTATGATGCCTACATGGCCAAGGGTCAGGGTCGCGACCTGCCACATATTACTGTTGGTGGTGGCTTGCGCTTCATCATGAATCAGAACTTCATCGTGGCATTCGAGTATGGTCTTCCTGTTGGCGAGCTTCGCAAGCAGGATGGCAAGGGTGCCTTCTACATCAACACTGGCTACTTGTTCTAATGTGCTAAGATATGTCACAAGAGGTGTCCAATTAAAAGTTGGGCACCTTTTTTTGCTATCGTCGCAACATTTAGGGCAATATGTTTAAAATATAGGCATATATTTGGCATTTACAATGAAAAATTGTATATTTGCGTAGAGAACAGTTTTTATTATGCAGAAACTCTATATCATAGCTGGTTGTAATGGTGCTGGCAAGACCACAGCATCATATACGATGTTGCCAGAGTTGTTGCACTGTCACGAGTTTGTGAATGCCGACGAGATTGCACGCGGACTATCACCCTTCAACCCCGACAGTATGGCGATCGAGGCTGGACGCCTCATGTTGCGCCGCATCAACGACCTCCTCGAGGATGGCTCCGATTTTGCTTTCGAGACTACACTTTCAACACGCACATATCAGAAGTTCATTGAACGCGCGCATGAGCGTGGATACTTCGTATCGCTCCTCTACTTCTGGCTACCAACGCCCGAGCAGGCTATCGAGCGTGTGGCAAAGCGTGTGAGTCTCGGAGGTCACAACATCCCTACGAACACCATTTGCCGACGCTATGAGAGCAGCATGCGCAACCTCACCTCACTCTACATCCCCATCTGTGACTATTGGGTAATATACGACAATTCCACAGCTGAGGGCGTAAGAAAGATTGCTTATGGCACAAAGAGTGAAATAAAAGAGGTTGTAGATCCGTTAGCCTACCAAAAGATATTGAGCTATGAGTGAGTTTGAGATAAGAGAACTTCAAGAACGAATTGACGCAGGCATTCTTCTTGCCCAGCGTCGCCTTATCGAGCGCACACGCAAAGATAATGGAGACCTCGTAGTCATGCGAGATGGTAAAGTAGTACACCTTACCCCCGACCAGCTATTGGTAAAGCAATAGTAGTTGGAAATGATAGGATTAATCCACAACGCTTGTCCAACACAACTAAGGACAAATAGATAGGTCACTCTTTGAGTGAATAGCGGTTGGATTACATAGATATATAAATACCCCCAAAGGTTTAGAAAAACCTTTGGGGGTATTTAATTACTGAGGGGAATATTATAACTACAATCCCGTAATACGTTTAATCTCGTTGAGCTTATTCAGCGCCTCAAGTGGTGTCAATGAGTTGATATCGAGACCCTTTATCTGATCACGAATTGCAACCAGCACGGGGTCGTCAAGCTGGAACATAGATAGTTGAATGTTATCCTTCGTCTCGATTGCCGATGCTGCCACCGCGCGCTTCTTACCACGCTGGCTGACCGCACCACTGGGGACAATCTCACCCGAGCCATAGACCTTCTCAAGATTTGAAAGTATAGCCTCGGCACGTGTAACTATGGAGCGTGGCATACCCGCCATGCGTGCAACGTGAATACCGAACGAATGCTCCGTACCACCACGCACAAGCTTACGCAAAAAGACGATGTTATTATCCACCTCCTTGACTGTAACATGGTAGTTTTTCACACGTGGTAGCATATTCTCAATCTCGTTCAACTCGTGGTAGTGCGTAGCAAAGAGCGTCTTTGCCGCACCCTGACCATTGTTGTGCAGATACTCGACCATGGCCCACGCAATAGAGATGCCATCATAGGTGCTCGTACCGCGACCAATCTCATCGAGCAGCACAAGTGAACGAGGCGAGATATTGTTAAGGATGCTCGCCGACTCCAACATCTCGACCATAAATGTTGATTCACCCTCGGAGATATTATCCGACGCACCTACACGCGTGAATATCTTATCTACAACACCTATACGCGCAGCCTTGGCAGGCACAAACGAACCCATCTGAGCCATTAGAACTATGAGAGCCGTCTGGCGCAGGAGCGCCGATTTACCCGACATGTTAGGACCCGTTATGACGATGATTTGCTGGTCCGTGGTATCAAGTTTCACGCTATTAGGCACATACTCCTCCCCTATTGCCATAAGGGTCTCGATAACAGGATGACGACCATCCGTAATATCAATCACATCGGAGTCATCGACCACAGGGCGCACATAACGTCGCTCGGTGGCGATGCGTGCCAACGACTGCAAGCAGTCGACATAGGCTATCGCCTGGGCATTGCGCTGCAATGGAACGATATAACGTGCTATGAAGGCAACGAGCTCGGCATAGAGCGTAGCCTCGATTTGAAGAATACGCTGCTCCGCGCCCATAATCTTCTCCTCATACTCTTTCAACTCCTCAGTGATGTAACGCTCGGCATCTGTCAGCGTCTGCTTGCGTATCCACCCCTCGGGAACCTTATCCTTATGCGTATTACGCACCTCGATGTAGTAGCCAAAGACATTGTTGAACGCAACCTTCAATGAGGGGATACCCGTGCGCTCACTCTCACGCTCCTGCAACGAGCGCAGATAATCCTTGCCATGAAGAGCTATGCTGCGCAACTCATCAAGCTCGGCACTTACGCCCGAGGCGATGATACCACCCTTCTGTATCTGATTGGTCTCCGGGTCGGGATATATATCGCTATCGAGGCGCTTGACTACGTCGGACAGCGTGTCGAGCCTCTCGGCAAGTGCAAGCATAGCATCGTTATCCGTTGACTCCATCATAGCCTTAACCATCTCTATGGCACGCAGCGAGTGCTTCAACTGTATAAGTTCACGAGGTGTGATGCGCTCCGTAGCGATGCGTGATGCAAAGCGCTCAAGATCACCAATAAGTGCGACATGCTCGCGCATAGAGTGAGCAAAATCGGCATCCGTGACAAATGCTTCGACAACATCCTGACGCTGTGCAATCTTCTTCGTATCCATAAGCGGCATCGCCACCCAGCGCTTAAGCTGTCGGCCTCCCATGGGCGTAAGCGTGCGGTCAATGGTGTCTACAAAGCTGCAACGCGCAACTGAGCTATTCGAGTTGAAGAGTTCGAGGTTGCGGATTGTGAAGCGGTCAATCCACACCGAGTCACCACGCTCGATGCGCGAGATAGATGAGATGTGTGCCGTCTGCTTATGCTCCGTAAACTCCAAGTAGTAGAGGATGGCTCCTGCGGCAGAGATACCCGCACTCATACCCTCGATGCCGAAGCCCTTGAGCGACTGCACGCCAAGCTGCTTGGTGAGCTTATCGCGGTTTACCGACTCGGAGAATACCCACTCATCGAGACGATAGGTGTAGTGCTTCGAGCCGAACGTATCGTTAAAACGCTCCTCCATGCCACGCTGAAAGACAATCTCGCGGGGCTGAAGGTTGGAAATAAGTTTATCAATGTATGTATCCTCACCCTCGGCAACGTAGAACTCACCCGTTGATAGGTCGAGGAAGGCGATACCCGTGGTGCTCTTTGAGAAGTAGACAGATGCAAGAAAAGTGTTCTCCTTACCTGCCACGAGGTTCTCACCCATTACAATACCTGGGGTGACCATCTCCACCACGCCACGTTTTACGAGACCCTTGACCATCTTTGGGTCCTCAAGCTGCTCACATATTGCCACGCGCTCTCCGGCACGCACCAGCTTGGGCATGTAGTTATCCAGCGCATGGTACGGAAAACCTGCCAACTCGACATACGACGCAGCACCATTGGCACGACGCGTTAGCGTGATGCCCAGAATACCACTCGCCTTGATGGCATCCTCACCGAAGGTCTCATAAAAGTCTCCAACACGAAAAAGAAGTATCGCATCGGGGTGAATAGCCTTGATTTGGTAGTATTGCTTCATCAACGGAGTCTCAACATACTTCTTCTCCTTTGTTGTTGTGCTCTCCGCACTATCGCTATTTTTCTTTGGTCTCGCCATTTTATTAAGCATATATAAATCGCGTAAAGATACGAAAAATTTTGGGATATATGACTACAGTGTGTTTTTTTCGTTGCTGTGCTTTGAGTTTATAAAGATTTGTATTAATTTTGTTAGGATATTTGTTACATGACATAAACTTAAAAACGATAAAACTATGGCAGGAAAGGTACCTACACCCCACATTGGAGCACAATATGGCGAAATCGCCGACAAGGTGATCATGGCTGGCGACCCATTGCGCGCTAAGTTCATGGCAGAAAACTTCTTGGAGAACCTCGTTCAGTACAACAGCGTGCGCGGCATGCTCGGCTACACTGGTACATACAAGGGTAAGCGTGTTTCGGTGCAGGGTCACGGCATGGGTATCCCATCAATCGGCATCTACACCTATGAGCTCTTCAACTTCTACGACGTAAAGCGCATCATCCGTTGCGGCTCGGCAGGTGCCTACGATCCCAACCTCAAACTCGGTGACGTAGTATTCGCTATGGGCTCATGCACCGACTCAAACTATGGTGCACAGTTTAACCTTCCTGGCACTTTCGCACCTATCGCCGACTTCGAACTTTTGCGTGCAGCAGCCCAGAAGGCCGAGGAGCTAGGCATCGGCTACAAGGTGGGTAACGTCTTGGCAAGCGATGTCTTTTATGGCGATGATGCTGAGAACTGGAAGCAGTGGCAGAAGATGGGCGTAATGGCAGTGGAGATGGAGGCTACGGCACTCTATATGAACGCTGCGCGCGCAGGCAAGAGTGCACTTTGCATATGCACAATCTCGGACTCGCTCGTTCACGGTACAGCCTGCTCGGCAGAGGAGCGTCAGACATCATTCACGAACATGATGGAGATTGCCTTTAACATCATCTAAAACCATAGGGGGCATCCAAGCCCCCTTTCTTTGTCTATGGAAAACACTGTCAATCGCATACCAGGCATCGTGGCAGCACAGCGCGACCTCTTCGCCACACACGCCACACTCCCCATCGACTACCGCATGGAGATGCTACGCAAGCTACGCTCAGCAATCGTAAGACATGAGCAGAGCCTCACCGATGCGCTGTACCTCGACCTGCACAAGAGCTACGAGGAGGCATACCTCACCGAGATAAGCATCGTGCTTGGCGAGATTGACAACTTCCTCAAGAACCTACCCCGCTGGGCAGCGCCATCGAAGAAGGAGACGCCGCTCAAGCTAAAGCCGTCAAAAAGTGCTATTATAACAGAACCACTGGGCGTGGCGCTTATCATCGCACCATGGAACTACCCCGTGCAGTTACTCCTAAATCCCCTTGTGGGTGCCATAGCCGCGGGATGTACCGCAGTGCTTAAGCCATCGCCCTATGTTCCCAACGTGGCATCAGCATTGGAGAGGCTTATTAAAGAGTGTTTCAGCGAGGAGTATGTGGCCATAGTGCAGGGACATCGCGACGTAAATAGCGCGCTTCTAAATGAGTGTTACGACATAATCTTCTTCACGGGCTCTCCCGACCTTGGTCGTGTGGTTATGCGTGCTGCGGCCGAAAATCTTACACCCGTAGTTCTGGAGTTGGGCGGTAAGAGTCCCGTGGTTGTGGATAGGAGTGCCAACATTGCGGTTGCGGCAAAGCGCATAGCGTGGGGCAAGACCCTCAATGCTGGTCAGACATGCATTGCACCCGACTATCTGCTTATCCACCACGAGATTAAGGAGCAGTTTATCGAGGCATTCAAGCGCGCTTTGGTTGAGTTGCATGGAGAGGATGCACAACAGAGTAAGCACTATGTTCGCATGGTGACGTCAAAGGCCTTTGAGCGAGTTAGTGGTTATCTCAACGATGGTGTGGTGCGCCATGGTGGCAGGACAGATGCTGCGGACAGGTACATAGAACCAACTCTATTGGACAACGTTTCGGTGGATAGCGCCGTAATGCGCGAAGAGATATTCGGCCCCGTGCTTCCAATCATTGAGATTGAGAGTGTTGATGAGGCAATAGGATTTATCAACAAGCGCGAGAAGCCACTTGCATTATATGTATTTGCAGAGGATAGAGTGGCGAAACATGTTGTGGAGCACACCTCATCGGGCGGCGCATGCATCAACGATGTGATCATGCACATTGCCAACGAGCACATGCCTTTTGGTGGCGTGGGCAACTCGGGCATGGGGCGCTACCATGGTCGTGACTCGCTATACGCCTTCTCACACCGTCGCGCAACGCTCAACACACCTACATGGATAGACCTGCCATTCAGGTATATGCCATATAAGCTCTTCAAATATATAAAGGGAATGATTTAATTACTTTCGTGAGGTATATCTCTCAATGAGAGTGCGGATGTAGGCATCAAACTCGGGGCTATCGACAATTTCCACATCGTCAAGCAGACCCATAACAAAGCGACCTACACCCTTATAGTTACACACTTGCGTATCCAGCAACCATGCTCCATCATCCATAGGCGTGATATCACGCTCCGAAAGTGGATACTCCTCGATAAGCAGGTTGCGGGCAAGCATACCCAACTTCAAGCATACACGATGCTGCTCAAAGCCCGTCATACGGAAGACATCGATAAAGCCTCTGTCGTGGCAATCAGCATATTGCCACTCCTGATCGAGCAGTTCAACAGAGCCTATACGCGCCACTTTGAAGAGCTTGTTCATTGAGCTCTCTGGCTCGTAACACCACACCTGTACATAGTTTGTCGTAAAGCCAAATGGCTCTACTACCCTGTTGCGTGCCACACCCGTATGCGACGATGCATAGTCGACAAGCACCACGCTGCGATGCTCCTCAATAGCCTCCTGCAAGCAGTTTACGTTCTGCGCATTGCGACCCTTGACAATACTCGATGCCATAGCAGTGCAGTTATAGACCGTAACAAGTTTCTTGCGTAGGTTCTGCTTGAGCGTATTAGTGTCATCAAGGCCCTCGATAAGCTGATTTACAATGTGGGCCTCCTCATCGGTGAAATGAACAAGCTGCGATATATCCTTGAAGTAGCGACTCTCCTTACCAAGTTTATATACACCGCCCTCGAGCTTGTGCACCACAAAGCCCGCGCGTTTGAATGTCTCGATATAGCGATAGATGGAGCGATACGACGTGTCGAGGCGCTCGGCGAGATCCTCGACAGTATAGTTCACATTGCCCGTCATAAGCTTCATCAGCTTGAGCAGACGCTCCAATTTTGGTTGATCCATCGCCTTGTTATATTACGCTACTACAATGGGGGGCTACTTCTCAACAAAGACCTGGAAAATAAGCGGTGTGTATGCCTGAATCTCGGTAGAGGTAGAGGTTACAGTTACAGATGTATCCTCGCTAACTGGTGGCATGTATCCATAGTAGTATGGGTTGTAGCCGTAGTAACCATTATTATACATATTACCATAACCATAGCCGTAGTAGCTATTCATGTAGTTCATGTAGTTATAGTAGTTAGCATAGTCGTAGTATGCCTGATTGCTATTTGTCGTAGTAGAGGTTGTTGCACCCGTCTTACCCTCAAGACCATAGGCGTATGTCGAAACAGTGAGAATGGTAGCCCACTGACCAAGACGAAGAGTGGGGATGGAGTGGTTCCACGCCAAGATATAGTCGTTATCCAAAGGATCGGCAGTGGTGAACGACAGTGCCTCACCCTTGCTATCAACCTTGCCAAAAACAATCTCCTCAACCTCGTCAATATTGGTATCGAAGATAAAACCATCAAGGAAACGACCTACATACCACACTTTTACAGTAGACTTAGTATCTACTGAGTCCGCCTCAAGCACCTCGTCATAGGTGATACCTGCACCAAAACGCTCTACAAGAGCAGCGTCGATACGGCTGTTGAGATCACTCTGCGAGTAGATGTCGCCCGCAGCATAGATATTCTCCGATACATCCTCATAACGATTATTATACATCATCGTATCGGCACCCACAGAATTAAAGTTGAACGACTGACGTGCAGGCGAGTATGCATAGTTTACCAACAGATGTTCAAGCGTATCTACGGGCTGATGCCAGCGACCATCGTAGAACTCCAAGGGGCGTGTATCCACCACCTCATCCTTATTTTCGCCCTCATCGGCACGCGTAGACATACGACGACGTCGCGACTTGGTCTCCTTGTCCTCCTCCGTCTTTACTGTCTTATGCTCCGAGCAGAGACCACCATTGGCCTTAGCAAAAGCCTCCACGCGATTACCCTCATAAGCGACAGGATTGGCAACATGACCATAGATGTGCATATCAACAATCATTGGTTTGCCCTCATCAAGTGCATACTGACCCTCGTAACCACCATCGGCACTCAAAGGAGCGACTATCGAAGATGGCATATAGAGACGCAACTTTGTGCCATAGCGCACCTCGAACTCCTCGCCGTCGATGTTAAGTTTGTTGAATGTGGCGAGGTAGGTACCCTCCATCATCGTTGTAGACTCCTTACCGCTAAAACGGAAAGTTGGCACATAGTGCGCATGGATATTATACGTATTGAGCTGCTTGGCAAGTTTCCAGTCGCGTGTCTCGCAGATGTTACCCTGAAGGTCACGACCCGTAAAATCGTACCACAACCACACATCCTTACCTGTGATTGCCATAGAATCGGCACATCCGGGGTCAAGCACCTCTACGTAGTAACCACCCTCCTCCTGATAGTTATCAACGAGGTCCTTATGGTTTTTCTCAATCCATGCTTTAAGTGAACGCTGCTCGATATCCTCAAAACTCATCGTAGGCTCCTTGATACACGACACCGCCACAACGGCAACAGCACAGAGAGAGGCTAATGCGACAAATAATCTATTCATATACTCTTAATATCCTTATTTTTCTGTTATAATACGCTGTTAATATCGATATACCACATCACAGATGACTTGGCGGGCACAAAGCCCACATAGTGCTTGCCATAGGCAACATTGTAGGTGAGGTATATCTCCACCGAGTCACCCTCCGAGCAACCGATAAGTGCAGTTTCGAGCCCTGGCAAAATCTCACCGCGGCCTAAAGTTACAACCATAGGCTCTGTGGTCCACTCATACGATGTATTGAGACCCGCCGCCTCCAACTCCGCTATCGCAGCAGCATCGTTAGTCGCATAGAGGTTCTCATTTGAGGGTTTGCTTCCGTTGAAGAGATATGCCTTATAGGTTATAGCAATCTGGCTTCCGCGCTCAACCACAGCCTTATCCTCGCGTCCCTCGGCATAATATGTGGCAATGTAGCGATAGATATCCAAGCCCCAATTTGTATAAAACTGAGGTTCATTATCCAGTGAGTTAGGTATCTCCGACTCGGGGATGAGCTTAGGCTGATGCGACGTTGTGAGATAACGACTTATGTTGTCCTGCTGCGAGGTAAGCACAGAGTCATTATCGTTGCTACACGCAACAAGAGCCATGGCAAATAGTGCCACAGCAAAAAGATATACTGTTTGACGAAACGCTTTCATACTCATATAATCGTGCAAATGTAATAAATATTTTGTTACACCCCTATTTTTTCGTAGAAAAAAGCACAAATAGGGAGTCACACGCCTACAAATGCTTAAGTGCAGCGCGCACCGCCTCCTCAACAACGATTGCAGGATTATCCTTAAACAACCCCTTGAGCACCTTCTCCGAAGCAGCCTTCTGGAAGCCGAGCATCTGCAATGCTGCGAGCGCCTCATCGTATGCCGCACTATTGGTCAGAGCTTCTGCAACACTATGCTCCATAACATCAGCACCAAGCTCCAGCATCTTGCCCGAAAGCTCCACGATAATCTTCTGTGCAGTCTTGAGTCCCAGGCCCTTAACATTCTTCAGAAGAACCGCATTCTCCGTAGCGATTATATTCTGCAACTCACGTACCGTATAGGTAGAGAGTATCATTCTTGCCGTGTTGCCACCAACGCCCGACACACTGATAAGCCTGCGGAACAACTCGCGTTCAATCTTCGTGGAGAAGCCAAATAGCGTCTGCTGATCCTCGCGCACGATGAAGTGAACATAGAGTCGCGCCTCGGCGCAGTGTTCAATCTCGGAATAGGTTTTGAGTGAGATATGTATGAAGTAGCCCACACCCGCTGCCTCGACAATAGCATAAGTTGGTGTCACCTCGGCTAACTTACCAGATATATATTCGTACATATTGCTGTAGATTATCACTAAATTATTCTAAAAATTTTACAAAAGTAAATATTTTTTTCTTACCTTTGTGTTTTGAATTTGAAAATTAACTAATAAAGAGTATAAAAACTATGAAAAAGAGTCTTTTATTTGCCTTGATGGCGGTTGCAATGCTTGGCGCTTGCAGCGACGCAGAGAAGGCACAGCAGAAGAGCAGTGAGGTTACAGCGAGCGATGTTACCGATGTGCGTACAGTTGAGTGTGTGGCAAGCGGCGACGTGGTATATGTACACCTCGACTCAGTATTGAACCAGAGCAAGCTCTACGCAACAGAGGGCACAGCACTCCAGACAAAGGTTCAGTCATTCCAGCAGAAGGCTGCTACAACACAGGAGTCATGGGCAAAGAAGGAGCAGAACCTCGCAGCTGAGTACAACAAACTTCAGAACGAGGCTGTAAAGCTCCAGCAGGACTACGAGAAGGGTCTTATCACAACCCTCAATGCTCAGAAGAAGGGCGAGGAGCTCGCAGGCAAGGAGCAGTCTATCCAGTCACGCCTCAACACATTGCAGACATCTGCACAGAAAGAGGGTGAGGAGCTTGCAAAGGAGGAGCAGGCATTGGCTGAGGAGCAGATGGTTATCATGAACCGTTTCAACGCTCTTGTTCGCAAGGCTATTGCCGACATCAACGCCGACAAGCGCTATAAGATGATTGTTGACGGCATGACAGTTATCGATGCAGACCCAAGCCTCAACATCTCAAGCCTTGTATTGAAGAGGGTTGACGAGCTCTACGAGGCAGGCGAGTTGGAGTAGTAAACTCCATTCATTAGGTGACAAAACAACATTTTGCCGATTTGCACTTGCAAATCGGCATTTTTTTGACTACTTTCGCACCGTAATTTAATATTAATGTAACCGAGCAATCTGTTATGGGATTTATACCGTTTACGTTCGTCGACCTTATTGATATATTTCTTGTCGCATCTCTCTTCTATGGCCTCTACCGCGCCATGAAGGGCACCAGCGCACCATATATTATGGTGGGCATCTTCTTCATCTACCTCGTGTGGATATTGGTCAAGACATTCAACCTTGTGTTGTTCTCAACAATTCTGGGACAGATTATCTCTGTGGGTGTACTTGCCATTCTCATCATCTTCCAGCCCGAGATTCGCCACTTCTTGCAGGCTATCGGTCGTCAGCGTCAGCGCTTCGAGTGGCTCACACGCATCTTCGACTTCCGCCACCGCAAGAGCACAAAGGAGATTGACCTGCGCCCCATTGTCGAGGCGTGTCAGGAGATGGGCGAGCAGAAGGTGGGTGCGCTCATCATCATCAAGCAGTCTAACGACCTTGGCATTGTTGAGGAGAGTGGTATTGCCATCGACGCAAAGGTATCATCGGCACTTATTCAGAACGTATTCTTCAAGAATGCACCTCTTCACGACGGTGGCATGGTCATCAGCGGCGACAGAGTTGTAGCAGCAAAGTGCGTGCTTCCATCAACACAGCAGGAGGTACCCAAGGCCTATGGTATGCGTCACCGCGCAGCATTGGGCATGAGCGAGGTGTCAGATGCTATTATCATTGCCGTATCGGAGGAGACAGGTGGCATATCGTTGGCGCACGACTCGGTCATTAAGCGTAATATCGACCCAAAGCAGCTGCAACAATCAATCCGCAAGCTTATGACAATAAACAACAAGCGACGCGCGGAAAAGGAGCAGGAGAAGGAGGAGTAAAAGTAAAGGGTAACTAAAAGCAATTTAGTTATCCTTTTCTTGTAAGGTTGAATAAAAAGATGTAGTTTTAGGCTTGCGAAGCCCGAAAAAGCGGAGTTTACTATGGCGTAAATGAGCATTTTGAGGGCGAGCGTAACGACAAAATAGGCTTTTTATTCAGCCTTCTACTTTACTGTGCGCTCGATATATGATGTATAGTCTCGCACCACGGGCTTGTAGTCGGCATCTACCATCAGTGCTGACGATATCATAAAGTCGGCTGTTGAACGATTTATCGCTGTGGGCACGTTGTATAGCGTCGCCAAGCGCAACAATGCCTTAACATCGACATCGTGTGGCTGCGCAGACATGGGGTCCCAGAAGAAGATGAGCATATCTATCTCGCTGTTTGCAATCATTGCTCCGAGCTGTTGGTCACCACCCAAAGGTCCAGACTTAAGCAGCGTGATGTCGAAGTGCGAGTGTGCCGAATCCTTGGCTCTGCGCTCCATAAGTGTCTCGGCCACTATGCGACCTGTTGTACCGGTACATATTAGGCGGTGTGATAGGAGCTTTGCCCAGTTCCATGCTACCCACTCCGCGAGGTCGTGCTTCATGGCGTCGTGTGCCACAAGCGCAATTGTCAGTCTCTTACTCATAAATTCATTCAAATTAGTTAATCTCGTTTAATCCTTTTTTCACGCTGCAAAAATAGGACAACGATGTTTCATGGTTACGACAACACCGTTAATTTATTGTTACGAAATTGTGAAGCGAGACACAAAAAGCCTATTCTTAATAACAATGTCTCACGAGAGTGTTGTTCGTTTGGAAAATTATTTTTAATTTTGTTGTGCTATTGTATAAATAGCAGACATATTGAAAGTGTTTTTCGCAGTCTTAATCTGAAAATGTGGAAGTTTTCTTGACAACGAGACGACGAACAGCACTCATTTCTTGTATAGCTATGTGGCTATGCACAATCTGTGCATGTACCCATACTATCCAAGTGTGGGGCATTGTATCGTTTATTGTTGTCATAGGTCTTTCCACAACCTTCAGATTAATAAACGGGAATCAACTCCACACTTTCTGTTTTTATTTACCCCACCATATAGGAGTTGTATGGCTTTGAGCGATTATTAACTCAAAAACATATAAACTATGGACAAAAAATTCTATCTACCCTACCTCGCACCCGATGTCGAGGTTGTGACCATTGCCGTTGAGCAAGGCTTTACGGCATCATCCAATATTGAGGATCCCACAATAGGCGATGAACAGGAGTGGTAACAATTACAAACAAACTTAAATTTTATTTCACTATGAGAAAACTTTTACTTTTCGTACTTGCAGTGATGGGTTTTGCTGCATGTACACAAGATGTCGAGGTGTCGGTTATCGAACGCCACGACACACCTGAGACTATTACCGTAGGCTTTGAGGGTGATGACACCCGTATTCAGCTAAATGAAGCACAGAAGACCGTATGGACAAAGGACGACCTCGTATCGGTGTTTTATAAGTCAGATGGCAATGACTGCTATAAATTTACTGGTGAGACTGGTGAGCGTAATGGCACGTTGCAGCGCGTAAGCGTTGGCGAGTACTCTCGTCGTGGTGACTATGTGATTGTTGCATACCCCTACAACCCCGACTATCTTATTTCACTTACTTCAAACACTCTCGAGACTTCGCTCCCCGCTGTGCAGGAGTACGTTGCTGGAAGCTATGGCGTAGGCTCTTCGCCTATGGTTGCTATGGGCGACTATAAGCAGTTCTCCTTGAAAAATACTTGTGGTTGGCTCAAGTTGAAGCTTACTGGTAATGGGGAGTATATACGTTCTATTAAGTTTAAAGGCAACAATGGCGAGCAGGTAGCTGGCGACATTCTCATTGTTGCGGAAGATGCTTCCGTAGTGCTCGCTGAGGCATCTATCGATGTTAATGATGATGAGGTTGGTGGCACTCTCTTGGGTGAAGGAAGTATCATTAGAGAGGTGACGCTGAAATGTTCCGAAGGTGTAAAACTTGGTGCTGAGGCTACTGATTTTTATATTGCTTTGCCTCCTCAGACATTTGATATGGGTTTCACTATAGATGTTGAGTGTTATGGTTGTAAGCCTGTAACTATATCGACCTCCAATAAGCTTACTATTGAGCGTAATCATATTCAGCCTATGGCTGTAGTTAATATGGATGTTGAGTTGGAGCCAAACGAAGATGTCCTCAAATGGTTAGGAACCTGGACAGTAAATTCACATGAGGTTTACGTTATCGACCAGACAGGTGAGGGTACTGTACAGGCTGCTGAGGAGACTTTCACTGTAGTTATTTCACCATGTGTTGATGCTCCATATGATGTGAAAATTGAGGGTTGGAGCGTACTCGGCGATGATTATTATACATACGGCGAGGTTAATGGCAACACTCTATCCATTATGAATGGTGTTGACCTCGGACCAGATAAAACCGATGATTTCAACTACTACTGGTTAGGCTGGTATGACTTTGGCTTATCAATTGATAAGTACCCATCTAACATTGTGACTTTGAATGGCTATTCTGCGACTTCCACTAACAAGTTCATTATTAGCGATAGAAATCATGATAATACTCCTGTTACTTGTTTCGCTTCCGACTTATTTGGTGTATCACCTGAGGGTAACGTCTACTTTTTCATCGATGAATTCCCTGCTATATATCGTACAGGTGATATGGAGTGGAAACATGAGAAATATGTGGATATATCAGTTAACTTTGACTCTGTGGTAAATATTACTGGTAATGAGCTATATGAATCGCAATATCCTTCTGCTTATTATGCGGCAATCTCTATAGAAGCCAATCCTAACGATATAACATCAGTAACAATGTGGTATGGAGAAAAGGATATTGTTGATAATTCAGGCCTAGAGCCAGAGTATATCATAACAAATTATGGTGTTGATGTTACTGAGCAAGTCATCGCTGATTTACGGTGGAATGGTAAAGCAGTATTAGGTCCTTACAACTTGCCTACTGGATCTAAATGTGTTGCGATGCTCCTATTCGAAACAACCTATGGTGAGACTCGCTATATGGAGGTTGAGTACACATTGCCAAATGGAACAGGTGTGAATCTCGGTGATTACTGTTTCTCGGAGGGTAACTACTCTGATTACATGCGTATTTGCGGAAGCAAGGAGAATGGGGTGGTTCGCCTTATCTTTGACAAATACGAGTTGTTAGGTGTTATTGATACCGTAGCTAAAACTATTACTTTCAACGGTTACGATTATTATGGGCAGGACCTATTAAACCAGATGACATTCTACTACGACACTTCCGGAACTATGGCATACGGTATCTGGTCTTGCTCTGATGAGGAATTGCAAAATCGTTCTAACCTCGTTCTTTCATTCGATGAGAATGGAACACTAAACAAATTGAATAACTACTTTGCAATGTGCATCTACAATTTGGCTGATAGCTCACTTGTAGACTACAGTTTCTTCTATACTCCTGCAGCTACAATAACCAAAGTTGAGGATGATGTAGCAATGACTAGTGCCTTGACAACTACTAAAAGCATGAATGCCGAGCTTAAGATGTCCAAGTCTGATATCGTTGTAGTTCGCTAATATCGCATGACCATACTTGAATTGCAGTCTGCCCCTTTGGTGGTAGACTGCATTTTGTGTTTTTTGTGGGTTGCAATAGGTTAAATGCGTTGCTGCCGAACATAGTCTTTGTTAATGTTGTCCCTTTTTACAGACTGTCATGCTGAGCAAGGCGAAGCATCTCCTCGAAGCCGACAAGAGTCAACGCACATGGTGTACTCACAGCGAGGAGATTCTTCACTACGTTCAGAATGACAATCCAAGCCACTCCTCGTCATTGCGAGGAATTGCATTTGATGCCCTTACTGATACCCGATACTTTCCATGCAATTCCGTGGCAATCTACCGCTGTCAAAGTGACGAAAGAGACGAAAGAGACGAAAGAGAAGTCGCGGAAGAATGGACAAACGACAATGTAGCTGTTAACACAGTTATCTCAGTTTACCCATCAAGAAACCTTACTACTCTATCGACTCTTCCTACCTACTCACAAGAAACATCAAGGGCTGTCCGCAGGTGTCGGACAGCCCCTATATTCCATTAAATACTTCCAATACATAACAGGATCATACCTATAAGAATAAGCAACAGGTCGAGGGCCTTAGCCCTGAGGTTACGCTCGCCAAAGAGCAAGGCGCCCGAGAGGAAGGTGACAATAACCGACGAGCGGCGTATCATCGACACCACGGCAATCATGCTATCAGCATCGGCGAGGGCGTGGTAGTAGCAGAAGTCGGCAATGGTGACAAATAGTGAGATAAGAGGTATTGTCCAGCGCCAGCGGAAGGGTTCCACAGCGTGGCGTGGCAGCCATATAGTTGCGCATATAACGCACATCATGGCGAACTGGTAGATACCAAACCAGCTCTGCACGAAGATAGGGCCGATATCACACCTCGATATCAGGAACTTATCGTAGAGTCCGCTGACTGCGCCAAGCAGCATGGCGGCAAAGAGTGCCCACACATGGCGGTTTCTACGAAAGTCGATACTCTCCCTGCTTCCCGCGCGGCTCAACAGGTAGAGCGACACGATGGTGAGGCACACACCACCCCACTGCCAGAGGTTAAGCTCCTCGCCAAAGAGCAAGATAGCACCGAGCAACACCACGACGGGGCGCGTAGCGTTCACGGGTCCCACGATAGTAAGAGGAAGGTGCTTGATAGCGTGGTAGCCACACAACCACGACGACAGCGTGATGGCAGCCTTAAGCGCCACAAGCAGGTGTTCTCTGATGCCGATGTCGTAGCCATAGTCCTCCTGCAAGAACTTAGCACCGAACCACCCGAAATCGAGGTGTGCATCGAGGATATAGGGCAACAGCAGGAGCGACGAGAAGAGCGTATTGAGAAGCAGCACGGGGATGACCGCGTTGCCCGCGAGCGAGCGCTTCTTAGCGACATCATAGCAGCCAAGAAGCAGAGCCGACATAAGCGCCGCACCAACCCACATACTACCTATAAATCAAGAGGTTTGCAATAAGGCACACCGCCAACGACATACTCGCCAAAGCATTGAACGTGCCAAAAGCAATGCCAATATTACGCTGTTTGGTAGGTGTGACGAGATAGTGCTCCATAGCGAGTATTGTGGCAAATATTGCGCAACCCACATAAAGCAACCATGATTGAGGCTGCGACATGGCAAAGAGTAACAATACGGCTACACTAACCAAATGAAGCAATGCACTGATGACAAGCGACGTAGTGGCAGAAAAATGCGATGGTATAGAGTGCAGGCCACGCTTACGATCGAACTCGGCATCCTGCAATGCGTAGATAATATCGAAGCCTGCGCACCACGTCATAACCACAACAGCCAAGAGCCAGCACTCCGTAACTGCCGTGCCCGTAACAGCCATATATGCACCCACAGGGGCAATACCGAGAGAGAGACCCAACACGATATGCGCCATAGCGGTGAAGCGCTTACAGTAGCTGTAAAACATCACCACGAAGAGCGCCACAGGCGAGAGCCATGCGCAAAAGGGGTTAATAGTAATGGTCGTAGCAACAAATAGGAGTGCATTGATGATGATAAAGACAACAGCACCGCGCGACGAGATAACGCCCGCAGGAATCTCACGATTTGCCGTACGGGGGTTTTCGGCATCTATCTTACGGTCTGCCCAACGATTGAAACCCATAGCCACATTGCGAGCAAAGACCATGCACGCAACAACCTGCAAGAGCACCACCCACAACACCGAACTATGTTCGGCAGTCATCCACGCATAGGTAAACGACAAGAGCGCGAATGGCATGGCGAAAATAGTATGCGAGAACTTTACAAGTCGCAAATAGTCAGCAATCTTACTCATCTGCAATTACAGTTTAATAACATCCAAGAGCCACTGTGGCGCACGCTGGGGGCGACGTGTCTGGCTGTCAATGAAACCGAGCGTTGTGGTACCCGAAGCGATATCGCGACCATCCTCTCCTCGCACCTCATATCTGAAGTTCATACGCGCCATAGGCAACTCGTCAACATAGGCCGTCACAGAGATAAGCTCATCATAATATGCGGGCTTACGATACTTGATACTTACATCCACAATAGGCATCATCACGCCACGACGCTCCATCTCTGCATAGGTAACACCCATAGCACGCAACCACTCCGTGCGTGCCACCTCGAAAAACTTGATGTAGTTCGAGTGGTGCACGATACCCATCTGGTCGGTGTGGTGATACTCCACACGTATCTTTGTTTCAAAACTAATCATAGACAACCCGATGGCGATTAACGAATACGGTCGAGTGAGCGCACAAGCACCTCATCCTTAAAGATAGCACGACCCGCAAGGAAAGTGGGGATAAGTGCGATTACAGGCATGATGGCTGCCCAACCGAAGCTCTTGCCGAGGATTGCATTTGCGGGGAAGATGTCGGGGATGATCATCCAATAGAAGAGAGCAATAACCAACACCGAGCCGAGCTGAAGAACACCCTCGGCAGCGCAAAGACCAATCTGACGCTTACGGTTCTTGAAAAGGAAAATTGTGAGGAATGGCACCAAAGTAGCTACACAGAAGAGAAGTGCAAAGACCCATGCATAGCCTATGCCACCACCAAACCATGAGAAGGCTGTGAGTGTTAATGTCTCGCCAGTAACGGTGACAACATTTGCAATAGGCAAAAAGAGTGTGCTGGCCATAAGAGCCGTTGCAACAAGTAAATAGAGTGACTGAATACGCTGAATCATAGTTATTTGTATTTTAAATTATTCAATTCTTTCATCGATAAGATAGTGATTGCGATCACTTGAACGGCGGTTGATAAGCTCACCCAGGAAACCTGCAATAAACAACTGCACGCCGAGTACCATAGCCGTTAGGCTAAAGTAGAAGAGTGGCTGGTTGGTTACGGGGGCACCGAAGGCTAACTTCTCAAAGACAATCCACGCAACGGCAAAAAAACCGGCGATAAACATCAGTGTACCGAGGCCACCAAAGATATACATAGGCGAACGTCCAAAGTGCGACATGAAGGTCACAGAGATAAGGTCGAGATAACCCTTCACCATACGCTCGATGCCAAATTTCGAGTAGCCATACTTACGCTCACGATGCTCAACAACCTTCTCGCCGATACGCTTGAAGCCTGCATGCTTGGCAAGAATAGGCATATATCTGTGCATCTCGCCATAGACCTCGATGCTCTTGATTACCTTAAGTCGGTAGGCCTTGAGTCCACAGTTGAAATCGTGCAGACGGATGCCCGACATTATGCGAGCCGTGAGGTTGAAAAACTTGCTTGGCCAACGCTTGCTGATTGGGTCGTAGCGCTTACGCTTCCAACCCGAAACGAGATCGTATCCCTCCTCGAGTATCATACGGCGCATCTCAGGAATCTCGTCGGGCGAGTCCTGAAGGTCGGCATCCATCGTAAATACAACCTCTCCCGACGCCATCTCGAAGCCCGAGTATAAGGCTGGCGACTTGCCGTAATTACGCATAAAGCTAATGCCTTTGACCGCGGGATAGCGCTTCGACAGCTCCCTGACCACATCCCATGAGCCATCAGTGGAGCCATCGTTGACCATGATGATCTCATAGCTAAGGTTATTCTCGCGTGCTACCCTATCAATCCATGCAACGAGCTCGCCGAGCGACTCCGCCTCGTTGTACAGGGGCACGACAACAGATATATCCAATCTCTTATTCATGATATTCGCTACTTTCGTTCTGCTTAATATTTCGGCGTGCTACGGCTGCCACTACCAATCCCGTAAGACCACCATACAACATATATGATGACATTAGCGAGATGATGTTGGCAAACATAGATGGGCGCTCCGAAGCCTCAAGCTGTGATACAAAATCCTCCATCGACTCTACAGATACAAGATTTTCACTACCCGACATCTGACCTGCGGCATTGACAAAATCTACAGTCTCCTCGATGTAGGCAATCTGCGCGGCAAGGTAGATATCATAGCCAATAATATCGACATATATCGTACTTGCAACACCGACAATGACACTTGCCAACATCGACACTGTGAGCACATACGACAGTGCGCGACTATACGAGAACTTAACGTTGAGCACCTGCCCCATATACTCCACTCTCTCATTCCAGCCCTTTGCCAAACGGCGAGTGAAATAGTATAACATACCCACAAACAACACCGCGGCAACAATACCCTCAATGAAGATTATGAGTGACGATGCTCCAAGACCGAGGTCACTGAAGAGCGTGATATACTTCTCGAAGATGTGTGAGACTGACATTACAATACCCACAATCGCTGCCGAGCGCAGCACATCCATCCAAAAATCCTTAAAGTTCATACAAGCAAATATTACTTAATCTTCATTCTGTCCAACGCACGATGATATGCCGCAGCATTGCGATTGTGCTCCGAGAGTGTGCGTGCGAAGTTGTGACGACCATCCATCTCGGGACGAGCACAGAAGTAGAGATAGTTATGCTCCTCGTAGTTGAGCACACCCTCAATAGCCGCCATGTCGGGCATGGCAATTGGCGTGGGAGGTAGTCCCAAATACATATAGGTATTATATGGCGAGTCGATAGCCTTATGCTTATCCAGCACACGCTTGATGGTTGGGTCACCCGCCGCATACTTCAACGTGGGGTCTGCCTGCAAAAGCATACCGCGCTGCAAGCGGTTGATATAAACGCCCGCAACACGCGCCATCTCCTCCTTGGCGTTTGTCTCCTCATGCACGATAGATGCCAACACCATAGCCTCATAGGGGGTCAAGCCCGAACGCTCAAGTTTGCTCATGCGAGACTCAGCGCCCCAGAACTTGTCCGACTCCTGCTTCATGCGACGCACCAAAGCCTCGGGCGTAACATCGGCATATACCTGATATGTGTTGGGCAGAAAGATGGCAAACATAGCCTCAGCTGAGTCGTAACCAAACTCCTTCATCAACTCCTCACTGCGCAAAGCCTTGAGTATTGATAGTGAGTCGGCATCAACCTGCGCTGCAATCTTACCAGCCAAAGCCTCGGGAGTACGGGCATTGTTAATCACCAGACGGACGCTGTTATCACTGCCAAATTTTAGTGTGCGGGCTACCTGAATAGCCGTCATGCCAGCATCGAAGGTATATGATCCCGCTTCGATGCCTCTATCGAGGTTGATATACTTTGCATAGATATCGAAAGCAAGGTCAAATTTGATATTTTTCTTAACCTTCGCCACCTTTTGGTCATAGGTCTCATCGCCGCGCAACACCAAAGTGAAGCGTTCTGTGGTGGCTGGACTAAAAAAGTTGTGATATGCCAACATTCCCACAACTGCCACAGCCACAATGAGAAACATAAATGAAATAAAAAATTTTCTCTTCATTTTTTAATATTTTTTTGCAAAGATACATTTTTTTTGTACATTTGCACCTGGGTAAGTCTTATACGACCAGCTCCTACAGAACTCCCCCAGGCGAGGAATCGAGCAAGGGTATGTGGTTGTAGCGGTGCGATATAAGTAGCTTACCCTTTTTTTTGTCTCTATATTTTCCCTCCAATACATCCATTTTTTTCTACCATGACATTCCCTCGCGGAGTGCCTCAAGCACCAACTGTGAGAGATAGGTTGCCAAAGGTGTTGCAATGACGTAGCACACGAGCGTAAAGATACCTCCCCTCTCAGTAGCACGTCTGAATGCAAGGTAGCCCCAATAGAGAGTCCAGAGAGCAATCACAACAACAAATATCGCCATCACCACGCTCTGCAATGGATATAGCTTGAACGCCACGCTCGCATCGCTCATAAACGTAGCATAGGCTGCTCTGTTCATAATCATACCAGGCACGAGCAGCAGCGTTACGGGCCAATGGGCATAGAGCATACGACCAAACAGATCAACAACACCCGCCTGACGGTTGCGCATGACACCAAAGGCGAAATATACCACACCAAACGATACCCACATAACAAACATAATAGCCACATGCCATATCAATGGCACATATCCCGATGTGGTATAGCCAACCATAGATGTCGGCACAAACTTAAAGTACCACGCTACGATGGCACCAATGATAAGCCATGCAATACCCCACAAAAGGGCATTGACACTCGATATGGTTTCAGGTCGATTGACCATGCGCTTCAATATCGAGACCATCCAGTCACGATATAGGCTGCGCACACTCTCCTTGTTCTTCTCATTCGACATAGTTCACTCGCCTAAAAATCCATCTTAACGCCCACCATAAAGCCTAAGCCACGATTGTAGTAGTGAGCATAGTGATAAATCTTCTGATTGAGCAGGTTTGCACCATCAATATATGCTTCGATGGAGTTTGTAACCTTAAAGGCGATATTTGCCTTGAGGTCAAATGCCGCGGGAGCCTTGAACGCTACGGGCACACTGCCATCCTCATTCATAACACCCGACCAGCATCGTGCGCTACGGAAGTCACCCGAGATGTTAAACACCCAGCGCTTCATGCGATACTCAGCCAACAGACCCGCAGTAACCTTTGAGTCAGAAACGGCATAGGCTGACTTTGTGTTGTCCATGTGAGCTCGTGCCGACGCTGCGAGCTTCAAACCACCAATGGGATGATACTCACACTCGAGACTCGCAAACAGACGGTTGTTATCATCCTGCGTAAATCCAAATGTGCCCATTTCATTGACATACCACAACATCTGGTCACGCATGAAATTGCCACCGAGATAGAGTCTGTACGCCACTTTCGATGAACGATCAGAGCCCTTGATACCGAAGTGCAAGTCGTAGCTACGAGTAGATGCCATAGTGTTGAACGCACCCTGCATAGGCATGTAGTCTATATATGGATTGGTCTTATACAACGACTCTACGGTATTATGTGTGATATTGGTCTGCAACTCCACGAATGGGATAATTCCGACCTTGCCAAAGTCAAAATCTACCTTCACAGCGGGGAGGAAGAAGTGCGATGGCTTTGTTCGGCCAGAGACCTTGTCAAACATATAGCCGACCTCCGCCTCGACACCAATAATACCAAACGAACGAGCATAGCTGACACCCAAATTGACTGCCATATCACGATAGCTGGTCTGCTTATCGCTCTGCCACAGGCCAAAACCAGCATTGATACCAACGATATTACCCTGGAAGTCACGCGCTACATCCAAGCCCGCCTCGGCAGACCATTCGCCATAGTTTACACCCTCAGCCGTTGGGACACAACCACTCCAGTAACCACCCTGAGCCTCAACACCGAAGTTGATGCGCGACAGGTCTGCAAAGTCGTCACCATAACGCAGACCGAGGTTGGCATCGTGGAAGAGCAAGCGGTTAGGAGTTGTCACCTCTGCATATCGGTTCTTGATAGAGAAGTCGTAATCGGCACGCGCCGACAACATCTGACGACCCGCCATAACACCTCCATCAACGTTGATGCGGTTAGACATAGAGTAGCTATTCGCGATACTCTGCATCACACCCTCAGCATTTGCCATCGGATAGAAATCGCCATCGTGCTCCACACCCACGCCGAAATAACCAAGACGGGTATTATGCCGAGCATAGCGCACAGCCACGTCCGACACAAGAGGATACCCCACGGCAAGACGCGCATATAGTGGCTCTGCATAGTTATAATCCCAGTAGCTTGCTGTTGCAGGGTTGAAGTTGTGGTCCTCGAGCTCAATCTGCCACGTCTCGGGGTTTACGTTATACTTTATTTCGGGTTCGATCTCGGGTGCATCCGTAATAGTTGTAGGGGCAACCATCTTCTGTGCAGGTGCCACCTCGTGCATATAGTTCTTGGTCACCTCCACACGCTTATACTCCTGAGCACTTAGCGTGGTGGTAGCCGCAAGCATTACAATAGCCACAAATATTCCTGAAATATATCTCATATCAAAACGTTTTCATGGGTTATCACTACTTAGGCAACTTGCTGATGCGCGCCTTTGCCTCATCCACAATGCCATCATCCTTTGGCGAGTAGCCATCGACAATACTCTGATAGGTAGCACGCGCCTGGAATGTGTTGTTGGTCTTGGCAAACGTATCGCCCAACAATATGAATATCTTAGCATGCCAGTATGATGAGCCACAGCCATTCATATCAAATACCAACTGCTGTGCACCCTCATAATCCTTGGCCTTGTAGCGAGCCTCAACAACACGATAGTATGCCTCGGCACCCTCCTCCGTCATAGGGTTCTCCGCAAGCTCCTTGTAGAGTTTGAGGGCCTTGTTGTCCTGTCCCTCAGCATGCAAGGCATCTGCCATCACAAGCTTAGCATAGCGCTTTGCCCAATCGGTTGCATCGTCCATCTTAGCGACATCATCATACATGGTCTTGATAGCATAGCCATTCTCCGTAAGTGCCGTAGCCTCGACATAGCCCTCCGATGCCTCTGCACGCTTACTCTTTTCGTGTGCCTCGTCATACAACGAACGGTAGGCCTTAGCCGACTTTTCGAACAGGTCCATATCGAACGTCATACGTGCATACACGTCAAGCACTCGCTCAGTGTACTGATTGCGACCCTGTGCCAAAAGCTCATCCATGGTATTAATCGCCGAGTTATTATCGCCAAGAGAGGTATGGCAGTCACTCAGATAGAAGAGAGCCTCGGTGCGATTGTATCCCTTATCAAAATTAGAGAGATAGTTTGTAAGCTTATTGCGAGCCTCGCCCATATCACCCGCGAGATAGACGTTCTTGGCTGCGGCGAAGGTCAACGAGTCACGAGCCGCTGTGGTCATATCGCTCTGCACACCACTACGCTCTGCAAAAGCGATATAGTCATCGATTCTATCCTCCTTGACATATATCTCACGCAGACTACGGATAGCCTCGAGTGCCGATGCCGACTGTGGGTCATACTCAACGACCTTCTCATAGCATGACACAGCCTCATCCTTACGACCGAGGTTGTAGTACGCCAGCGCGAGGTCGGACATAGCATTGATGTAGTATGGCGAAGATGTGCCATTATCGACAAATTTCTGCAAGGTGGCTACACCATCAGCATATCGCTTTGCAGCAATATGGCTGCGACCGATCTCATACCATGCATCATCAACATAATCACCATCACCATCCTTGATAATGGCATTAAGCATATCTATCTTCTTCGACTGATTCTGGGCGATACCCTCAAGCATCGCCAGCTGATAACGGGCATAGTGGCGATGATCATCATTTGAGGCGATTACAACATTGTACGCCTTGCGCGCCTCACCGAACTCTCGCAACGTAAAGCGTGCATCACCCAGACGATTTTGAGCATCGTAGAGGTAGCCATCACGTCGGTTGTAGCCACGAACAAATACCTCAAAGGCCTCGGCAGAACTCTTCATGTTACCCTCGGCAAAATGAGTATAGCCAATGCCATAGTGCGCAAACTGATACTCCTGTTCGGTCTTTGGTGCACGACGTACATAGGCCTCATACTTCTCGCGCGCGAGCTTCATATCGCCCTGTATAAATGCCACCTCGCCCTGCCAATATAGTGTCAAGGCGTTATATTTAGGCTGAAGACCCAACTTCTCCGACTCATCAAGTAGGGCCTCGGCAGTTGCCAGGTCACCACTCTCGATAGCATCTACGGCACGGAACAGAGCTACACGCTGCAATGCCGACTTGATGTCATTATCGGGATTGGGATACTCCTTGAGTGCTGAATATGCCGCCTCGTAGTCTTTGGCGTTGTAATAGCTTGCGATAAGCAACTGTTTAACCTCTGAAGCCTGTGGCGTATTAGGGTATCGGTCAAGATAGAGCTGAAGCGAATAGTTAGCCTCGTTGAACACACCACCTCCAAGCTCATACTTCAAGCGACCATGATTTAGAAGTGCATCGCGCGCGATGTTCTCATCGTAGCCTTCACCTACGCCTGTTGCCTGCGCAAAGGCATCGGCAGCCGAGCTCTTGTTGCCAAGTTTGATATAGCAGTCACCGAGGTGGTAGGCTGCATTCTGCGTGAGAGCATCCTCATGACCACACACAGCTTTAAGGGGTGCCACGGCATCCTTATAACGTGCCATGCGATATAGCGAGTAGCCAAGAATGTAGTTCTCCTGACGACCCATCTTCTCGGGTGTGTAGTCGGCGATATATCGAACGGCCTGTGCGTAGTCACCCTTCACGAAGTAGCTCTCGGCAATGGTGCGCACAAGGTCATCATGCACACTGCCTGTTGTCTGATTTAAAATCTTCTCGCCCTCGGCTATGACATAGTCGTAGTTGGCGCTGCGATACTCAATCTGCAAAAGATAGAACGGCACCAGGTCTCGATATATCTCATTCGAGGTCAACTGCTCGAAGCCCTCCTTCGCACGGTCCAGTTCATCATTGGCATAGTGCATGTACGAGATATAGTAGAGCGCATGAGGATAGTATTCACTAACCTTCGACACCTTCGAGAGATGTGTCTTGGCGCGGAGATAGTCGCCCTCCGTAAATCGGATATAACCCATGCGCATATCGTAGCGCTCACGCGAACGGCTATCGAGTGACCTGTAGTCAACATCTGCGAACACTCGCTCACCGCTTGTCATAAGACCATTATCCGTATAATAATTGGCCAGCATAAAGAGCATATTGTTGCGATAGATGCTTGCGGGATACTCCGTAATAAAGCCTCTCATCATCTCCTCGGCATTCATAGCACCGAGCTCCACCGACGTATGCACCTTCTCATACTCCAACCACTCTGCATCCTGAGGATTGACAAAATGGTCAACATCACACTCCAACGCAGAGAGTGCAGCATAGGCCTCACCCCAGCGTCCTCTATCAAGCATATCCTCAATTTCCGCCCTGCGAGCCGCAATATCGGGGCTCTGTGCCACAGCATCTACGGACGCAAGTGCCGCGACAGCAAAGGTCATAAATGATAATATTTTTCTACGCATACTCATAGTATATAATATAGGGCAAAGATACAATATTTTCGCTAATTTACACAACATATAGGAACGATTATTGCCACGATTGTATTATACAACAACAATATTTTTCAGCTATGACACAGAAAATCACACTTCAAATGACCCCCGACCACCATTTCACCCTGTCGGATGGTCGCAACATCGAGGCACTCAACCCCAAAGAGACTCTTCTTTACGCCTCTTTAGACTGCCTCGCCCGCACGATTATGAGCATGCTCAAGGAGCGCACACACTCACTCAAGGCGCTCGAGTTGTCACTCGAGGGCACACTATCCACGCCCTCGGTTGTTGCCGAAAGCACCTACACACGCTTTCATATCACATATCGCGCTGAGTGCCACACGACTGCCGAGGAGAGTGTTATAAGTCGCGCCATAAATCTCGCCAATGAGAAATATTGCGGCATGTTGCAGATGTTACGCAAAATTGCACCCCTCACCCACGAGATATCCATCGTAGCTACGAACTAAAAAAAAGACTCCTCGGACAACATCCGAGGAGCCTCATATCAGCACTTTTCCCGATTAGAATGCTACGACAGGTGCAACCTCTGCACCCGCCTGAGCCTCGAACATAGGCTTCTTGTCGAAACCAAAGATAGAGGCAAAGATACTATTAGGGAAGCGTCGTACAGAGACGTTATACTCCTTAACCGCCTCGTTATAGCGCTGACGCTCAACAGAGATGCGATTCTCGGTACCCTCAAGCTGAGACTGCAACGAGAGGAAGTTCTGATTAGCCTTTAAATCGGGATAGTTCTCCGACACGGCAATCAGACGACCAAGTGCTGAGCTAAGCTCCTGCTGTGCTGCCATCCACGCCTCCATCTGCTCAGGTGTAGCAGTCGATGGGTCTATATTGATAGATGTGGCACGTGAGCGCGCTGCGGTCACCTCCTGAAGTGTTGACTGCTCGTGCTCGGCATAACCCTTCACTGTGCTAACAAGATTGGGAATAAGATCTGCACGACGCTGATATACCGTCTGCACAGCACCCCACTTTTCATTTACCGACTCCTCATTGCTCACAAGGCCATTATAGGCCGACACGCCCCAGACAACTAAAGCAAGCAATACTCCCAATAGAATAATTGTTCCCTTCTTCATAGTTTGATTTTTTTAGTTAATATATTCAAAATTAACATTTTACCAGCGAGAGCCGCCGCCACCGCCGCCAAAACTTCCGCCGCCGAAGCCACCGCCAAAACTTCCGCCACCGAAACCGCCGCCGCGACCACCTCCAAAGCCCATAGGCATGAAGAAAATACCATTGCCACCACCGCCATTGTTGCGACGTGTGGTACGAGTATGGATGGTCTTGCAATTATCACACACAAGCGTCTCGTGAATTGTGACATGTGTGGCGGTCTTCTCGATAATGCTCCTATCCGTAACTCTCAATGCGTGTTTTCCACAACTTGGACACCTCTTCTTTGCACGGTCTGCAATGACAATCAAAGAGAGGGGCAGCACTACTAAAAAGAGCGTGATAAAGAGCGCCATAATCATTGCCGAGGCATCGTCCTCACTCACGGCACGAGGAAGTTCGCCACTTGTCAGCAGGGTATCAACAGCCTCAACGCCAAGCACCATACCTGCGCTATAGTCGCCCTCGCGGAACGATGGCAACATATAATCCTGCTGTATCTGCACACACATAGCATCGGTCAACACCCCCTCAAGACCATAGCCCGTATGGAAGCGCACCTCGCGCATATCCTTAACAAGCAGGATACCGAGTCCATTGTCGAGTGCATCATCACCAACGCCCCATGTCTCGAACAACTCCTGCGAAAAGCCGAAAACATCGCGCGACGCAATATCATCTACAGCGACAATAGCCACCTCAGCAATGCCTTGCTCCTTAAGCGAATAGCACAACGAGTCGAGACGTGCCACAGCATCGCGCGAGAGGATACCATCAGGATTTGAGACAAAGCGTGTGCGATCCTGAAGCTGCACATTCTGAATATCCTTCACGCGATAACCCCTGGCCTCAACCTCTCCGAGACCTACAAATATTGCTAACGCAAGCAATAATATATAAACTCTTTTTCCTACCATATATAACAAACACGGGCGAGGTCAATAATATTGTATCGACATCGCCCGTTTATGGTTATTTAATCATTTTTTCTATCTTTTGGCATCTATAACCTCTGCCAAACGACCAAACACCTCATCCATAGTGCCAAGACCATT
Source organism: Alistipes sp. (assembly GCA_045637085.1). Classification (GTDB taxonomy): domain Bacteria; phylum Bacteroidota; class Bacteroidia; order Bacteroidales; family Rikenellaceae; genus Alistipes. The sequence goes on from JAZTYW010000038.1 coordinate 60,764, forward strand.
CACCTCGCTATACTTGTTCTGCTTGGTGTAGTGGTCAGCAACGATGGCTGTCTGCTGACGATAAATCTCGATACGGTTGCGGATGACATCCTCTGATGCATCGTCGGCACGACCCGAATCCTTGCCACGAAGCAAGATGCGACGCACGAGCTCCTCCTCGGGAACATCCATAAAAATCATTACATCGACCTTGCGACCAATCTCCTCGAGCAACGAGTCGAAAATCTCCGCCTGTGCAGTGGTACGAGGAAAACCATCAAAGATACAACCCTTGTCAGAGTGTGAAGCCATGTAGTTGCGCACCATCTCTACAACGATGCTATCGGGAGCAAGCTCACCACGTGAGATATAACCCTCCATGCTCTTTCCAAGCTCTGTACCGCGCTGAATCTCGCCGCGGATAACTTCGCCTGTAGATATGTGATAAAGGTCGTAGTGCTCAGCCAGGCGTGCTGCCTGCGTACCCTTACCACAACCGGGGGCTCCGAATAGAATTATATTTAGCATTTCTACTGTTTGAATTTAGTTATTGGTTTTATAAAAAACAAATTTGAGGCAAAGTTATGTTTTTTTTTGCAATTTACCAATCAAAAAAGTATTTTTGCAAAAATTTTTAATATGAAACCAAATAATAGCACTGAGATTGCCTCATTAGGCGAGTTTGGTCTTATCGACCGTCTTACATCACGACTTCAGCGTCGCAACGACACCACACTCACCGCAGCAGGCGACGATGCTGCAGTCATCGACCTCGGCGACGAGGTGATGCTCCTCACAACAGACATGATGACCGAGGGCATCGACTTCGACCTTAGTTATTTTCCACTCAAGCACCTTGGCTACAAGGCTATTGTGCGCGGTGTAAATGACATCCTTGCAATGAACGCCAAACCTCAGCAGGTGGTCGTAGCACTCGGCATCTCGGCAAAGATATCAGTGGAGGCTCTCGACCTGCTCTACGAGGGCATGGAGCACGCAGCCAAGGAGCTCGGCGTGGATATCGTGGGTGGCGACACCACAGCATCTATGAATGGTCTTGTGATTACAATCACCGCAACGGGTCGCGCAAAGAAGGAGGACGTTGTATATCGTTCGGGTGCCAAGGAGCATGACCTTATCTGTATTACCTCAAACCTCGGTGCAGCATATATGGGTCTTCATCTTCTGGAGCGCGAAAAGCGCGTGTTGAAGGATGTGGAGAACCCCGAGCCCAAGTTTGCGGGCCACGAGTACCTCTTGGAGCGCTATCTCAAGCCACGTGTTCGCGTGAACGTTCTCGACGCACTCAAGGAGGAGGGCATCATGCCAACCTCTATGATTGATTTGTCGGATGGTCTTGCAAGCGACCTGCGTCAGATTTGCCGTTCATCGCAGTGCGGTGCGCGCATCTACCTCGAGCGCATACCTATTGCACGCCAGACAACCGAGCTTGCCGAGGAGATGCACATCGACCCCGTAATCGCAGCTCTCAATGGTGGCGAGGACCACGAGCTGTTGTTCACCGTGCCTCTCGACAAGCAGGAGAGCATCATGCGTCTCGGTCTTGTTGACGTTATTGGCCACATCACACGCGAGGAGGCGGGCGTGGTGCTTGTAACACCCGACGGTGAGGGTATTGCTCTCAAAGCGCAGGCTTTCGACAGATAAGCCATCACCACGGCAGATATTACGACATGATGCAGCGTAGCACAAAGGGCATAGAGTATCGACCCACCCCTATCTCGGGCAGTGAGTCGCAGGCGATGCGCGGCGTAGCAATACTCTGCATAATGTTTCACAACTTCCTACACCTCATTCTCCCAACCGTGGAGAATGAGTTTACTTTTAGCGCTCTTAACACCGACACCTTCATAGATAGTCTCACAACACGCCCCGCATGGGCGATGGCAGACATCATGTCGTTTCTCGGCTGGTATGGTGTGGTGGTCTTTATCTTCTTAAGTGGCTACGGACTCGTGCGCAAGTATGAGTGCAACAACGAGCACGACCTGCCGCTATGGGGCTTTGCAAAGGAGAGGTGGTTGAAGCTGTTCAGGCTGATGGTTGTGCCGATGGTGATTTTTGCCATCCTATGGTCATGCTTCAAGGGGCAGATATTCCCTATTGAGAAGCTCCTACAGCAGCTTGCCCTTATTGGGAATATAGTCTTTCCAACCACTATTCAGCCAGGCGTATATTGGTTCTTTGGTCTTATATTTCAGCTCTATATCATATATAGACTATTTATATATCGTCGCTCTAAGAATTTTATTCTCAACATAAACACCATAGCCTTGGCGATTTATACAGCGATGTGGATGTTTTGCGACGAGACAACCATTGCTGCTGTACGCCATAACTGCATTGGATGGATATTGCCATTTTCGATTGGCGCGATGTTCGCCCGTCACGACTTCTCGTTGCTCTTTTCACAGAAGTGGGTGATATGGCTCACCGTCATCCTATCGGGCGTGGTGCTCACATTGATGAACTACAATCCTGCATTATGGTATTTCAGTCCGATTGTAGCAATCATAGTCTCTATTTCGCTCGCAAAACTGTGGCGTGGTGGCGTATGGCTCGGCGTACACTCATCGTTCCTGTTTGTGATGCACCCTATCGTGCGATACATCGCTTTGCAGGACTCCGTAAAGAGTATCTTTGGCATCAGTGGCGATGCAACCTACTCCATCAGGCTTATTCCGCTACTGGCTACATACGTCGCCCTGTCTATTTTAGCGGCAGTTCTATACAGACGTGTTCACACACGACTATTTGACCATAATTAACACTCCATATACCACACTTCGCATAAATATGTATAAATTAGGCAACTAAATTTGGTTGTCTACATTTTTTTATATACATTTGTCCGATTATATGTACGCATATACATCCATAAACAGGAAACATAAAACAACTATTTAATAACAACACTATGAAGCGATTTTTTAAGAATGCAAAGGCTATTGTAGCATCTATGCTTACAGTAGCTGTTGTCTCTTCGTCTATGGTGTCATGTCAGTATGATGACACTGCAATCTGGGACGAGTTAGACAAGATTGAGCAGGAGATTGCAGATCTCCGCACACAGGTTGAGCAGGAGCTCAACGCCATTCGAGACATGGTAAACGGACTTGTTACCGTTGTCGATGTTAAGCAGCAGCAGGATGGCAGCAAGCAGATCATCCTCTCTGACGGCACAAAGATCAACGTATATCCAGAGGGTTCAGGCGTTCCTGCAAACATCGTCACTACAACAATGGTTGACGGCGTTCTCTGCTGGGCTACATACGACGGTCTTGGCAATCCACAGCCTATCTACGTAGATGGTAAGGCAGTTCCCGTAGCTGATGCAGCACCTAAGACACAGGTTACTGATGGCGTTATCGAGGTATCGTTCGATGGCGGCAACACATGGATTCAGACTGGTTACACCGAGTCGGTAGCCGACAGCATCATCAAGGATGTTAAGGTTATCTACTCTGACTGGCGTACAGATGAGGATGGCAACAAGTTGGCTCTCTACTGCCTCATTACTCTTGCTGACGGCACAGAGATCAAGGTTGGTATGCAGAACGGTCGCATCATCCTTCCTTACGACTCAATCTTCGTTCCTTACGGCAACGAGACTCCATTCACTATCGAGGCTGAGGGCGCAGCAGACTACATGATCACTACACCTCGTGGCTGGGAGTGCGACGCTACGCTCGACGGCAAAAATGGCCTTATATTCCTTAACTTTATCGCACCTACACAGGCTGCTATCGACGCAGGCTCGGCAGTAAACAGCGGTGAGGTAAAGGTGATGGTAGTATTCCACAATGGCGCATCGTCTATCGCAACAATCAAGGTTGACTGCAACCCTGCAAACGCTCTCTTCACACTCGAGGGTATTCACGTTGAGGTAGGTTACGGCACCAACTACATGCTCTGCGGTCTCCTTCCAGCAAACAGCTACAAAGTTGAGACATGCAAGACAAACTGCGAGAAGGTTCTCTCAGGTGGCACATCAACAGCTGTTTACCAGTTGTCATTCATGGAGGAGACATCAGCATACGTTGCATTCTCTGACTTGCGCTCTTCAGCATTGACTGTTGGTAGCGAGTATGTATTCTGGTATGTTGTACCTCGCACAAACGAGGAGGGCGACCTCTACGTTGTTGAGGAGGAGTTCTTCACAGAGACTTACAAGCACAGCTCTGTATCGTTCAACGTGAACTCTGTATCGTTCTTCGATGCTAACATTAAGTTCGTCACTAAGCAGTCTGCAAACTTCATGCTTGGCTACGCATTGGCTTCTGAGTTCAACGCTGCTGAGATTGCTGCATACTACACCGAGAACCCCGACTACCTCGATGCTCGCCACGAGAACATGGAGTACACTGGTTCATTCGTAGAGCTCTTCACTGACGGTGCTTCTTTGGAGTATGGCACTGAGTATATTGCATACTTCATCGCCGAGAACGCAAAGGGCATCTACCTCGAGGATAACGTTATCTCATGGAACTTCTCTACGCAGGACTACACACGCGATGGTTCGTTGGAGGTAAACATCATCGGTGAGCCTACAATCGCTTATGACCACATCGAGATGACTCTCAACACCGCAGAGCCACACATCATGATGATGTACAACGCTATGCCTTCATACATGGCATCTGCATACCCCGATGACAACTACGTTATCGACATGCTCATCGAGGAGGGTACTCATGTTATGTCGAACGAGCCTGTTGTAGCTCGCTACGATGGCGTTAAGCCTGGCACAAAGCTCACATTCTTCGCTGTAGCGGTTGACACCAACGGTAAGATTGGTGTACCTTTCAAGCAGGAGTTCACAACAAAGGATATTGTTTACAACACTAACCTCGTTGTTACTGCTGAGCTTAAGGAGTACAAGATTGACAACACCCAAATCAACCTCTCTTGCGAGGGTGCTGCTAACTACGCATACATCGTATCTAAGACTGCTGACGCTGCATGGAAGGAGGTTTATGGTGGCACCGTTAAGAAGGCTGGTGAGTATATCATCATGAACATGGACTCATCTGACGTACACAAGACTACTGAGAATGTAATCGCTCTCACAGGTCTTGAGATGGATGTTGAGTATGTTGTTGTAGTTATTGCATACGCTGCAGATGGCACATACTCTGAGGCTACATCATGCTACTTCAAGCCTATCGCAAACATCGGTACTGTTGTTACTCGCGACCAGGCACAGTGGGCAGAGACAAAGCCTACAGTAAGCATCTTGACAGTCGAGGATAACCCACACCTCTTCATGTCATTCAGTTGGTCTTGTCTCCCCGCACCTCACACTAAGATCTACACTGCTGCTATGTACCGCGACAACCTCATCAACGAGGAGTTGGGCACAAACGTCAACACCGTAGAGAAGCTTATCGCTGAGATTATGACATGCTGCGACACTGGCGGCATGAACGAGCAGGGTAAGAGCTTCGAGTGGCAGGAGTCAGGTATCTACCTCCGCGAGTGGGTAGAGTGGGAGGATACTGATGGTGACAACTACCTCGAGGAGGTTTACCACTCTGAGGAGCGTGATGCACCATATATCTTCTTCCCATACGGTTCATCTGGCATGACCTTCATCTACACTACATGGGTAGGCGAGGATGGCAACTTCTGCGAACCATTCGCAATCGATCCTCTCACAGGTAACGAGGTTGAGCTTTGGGCTCCTGGCACAATCTAAACCTTAGATACCATTAACAACAATGGGCTGTTCGAAATCTCGAGCAGCCCAATTTATTTTACCTGTAACATATCTTGCTGATTAACCTCTCTACTACCCCACTACTTCACTATGGGGAGGTCGTTCCAGTCTGTTGTGTAGCCTGGCGAGCGATGTGCACTATTAGCCTTAACCTCCGAGAGTCCCGCCGATGCAACTACCACCGAGCCATCACCCACACGGTTATTGATGTTGTCGAGCGTCTGCATAAGCCTGCGGTGGCGCTCCTGATGCTCGCCGTTGAACATCGACACCGACACACCCTCTCGCGGCATGATGCCCGAGGCAATAACTCCCGCCTTCTTGTAGCCCGTGCCACGTACAAATATCTCATCCAACGCCTCGCGCGTTGCGCGTACAATATCTATGGTGCTATCCGTAGGCTCGACAAAGGGGATACATATATGGCCATACTGCTGCACCTCATTCTCGTGAAAGCGGTTTGTGGCGGCAAAAACTGTAAGATGCGAGCATACGGAGTGCTGACTACGCAGTTTCTCGGCTGTCATCGTGGCGAACTTTGCCAACTGCTCCAGGAGCTCCTTGCGGTCGTATATCTCCGTAGAAAAGCTACGCGAATTACATATCGACTGCTTGGCATCGGTGCCAGCCTCAAACTCTATGGCAGGTGTGCCGCGCAACTCGCGCCATGTTCTTAGGCCCGTAACGCCCATCTCACGTCGCACATAGACCTCGCTCAACTGCGTGAAGTCGTATGCCGTATTCACTCCTATAGCCTTTAGGCGCGGCGTACTCCTGCGGCCTATGCCCCACACATCCTCTATCGGCCAGCGCTTGAGCACCTTCTCGATATCCTCCTTGCGGTGCATGAAGCAGCCACCACGCAGCTTGGGATAGCTCTTGCACAACTCTGCGGCAATCTTGGCGAGGGTCTTTGTGGGTGCAACACCCACAGATACGGGTATGCACGTAAAGCGGCGACACCGTGCCGAGAGCTCCTTGGCAAACTTATCGAAATCGACATTCTCAATACCTCGCAGGTCGAGGAAAGCCTCATCTATGGAGTATACCTCTATAAATGGAGCACTCTCCCTCAACACAGCGCGCACGCGACGCGAGAAGTCGGCATATAGCGACATGTTCGTCGAGAATATCGCGATGTTGTGACGCTCAACGAGGTCTCTGATTTTGAACAGCGGATCGCCCATTTTTATACCAATGCGCTTTGCCTCGTTCGAGCGCGCAATGGCGCAACCATCATTACGCGAGAGCACAATGACGGGTCTTCCCTCCAGGTCGGGACGGAAGGCTCGCTCACACGAAACGAAGAAGTTGTTGCAGTCGGCAAGGGCGTACATAGGCGACATAAATTGTAGTGATTGCAAATATACGAAATATTCTTCGATAAAATTATGCGACAAAAATTTGTTGTATCAGAAAAAAGTTCCTATCTTTGTAGTGACAAAGGGGTGCCTTAACTGGCTGAGATTATACCCTCGAACCTGATGCAGTTAGTACTGCCGTAGGAATTGTGGATAATATCATAACGCATACCCCTATCCGTAGGTATGCGTTTTTTTCGTCTTCGGGCACCTCGTTTTTAATACATAATTGTACCGATATTATGGTTATAAACGACAACAACAATCGCCCGACTACTCCAAAGGAGTATCGCATAGTCCTCTCCATTGCCGGCTCAGACTCCTCAGGCGGAGCAGGCATTCAGGCCGACATCAAGACATTTTCAGCGCTCGGAGTATATGGTGCAACGGCCATAACAGCCATAACTGCGCAGAATACACAGGGTGTGCACGCTCAGTTTGCACTACAGCCACAGATGGTTCACGACCAGATTGTTGCCGTGGTAGAAGATCTGCATCCCGCAGCGATAAAGATTGGCATGCTCGCCAACGCAGAGGTAGCAAACAGCGTCGCCGATGCACTTGAACAGTGCGATATTCCCATCATCCTCGACCCCGTTATTGTATCCACCAGCGGCCACCGCCTGCTCTCTGTCGAGGCTGAGGAGGTCGTAAAGCAACGTCTCTTGCCTCTGGCGACACTCCTTACGCCCAACATCCCCGAGATGGAGGCACTTACCAATATACCTATTAATACGCGCGAGGATAAGGCATGCGCTGCCGAGCATCTCTTTGGCTATGGCGTAAAGGCTATACTCCTCAAAGGCGGGCACGAGGTGGGCGACACCAAGAGCGATATTCTATTTACGCAGACCGCATCGGGCATCAAATCTACGCACTTCACCGCAGAGACCATCCCCACACGCAACACTCACGGCACGGGGTGCACACTCTCATCTGCCATAGCGGCATACATAGCGCGTGGCTGCGAGGTTGAGGAGGCGATAGGCCTTGCCAAGGAGTATGTTACCGAGGCTATACGCCACGGCGCCGACATCGCCATAGGCCACGGCTTCGGTCCCGTAAATCACGGTTTTAACCCACAAAAGCTCTACATCTATGACATTGAATAACTATCAGTTGCAGTTTATCACGCACCACAACGACCGCTACTCCTACATCGACTCGGCACGCATAGCCTTGGAGGGAGGTTGCCGATGGGTACAACTGCGCATGAAGGAGGCCTCGGAGGAGTTGTTAGAGGAGACAGCCCTCGCGGTGCAGAGGATGTGCAGGGAGCATGGCGCAACATTCATAATCGACGACAATGTCACACTTGTCAAGCGCATAGGAGCAGATGGCGTACACCTCGGCAAGAACGATATGCCCATAGCCGAGGCACGCAAAATCCTTGGCGATGACTTCATAATCGGAGGCACGGTAAACACTTTCGAGGATATTGCCAATGCCTTGCATACCGCACCACCCGACTACTTTGGCTGTGGGCCCTATCGCTACACCACGACAAAGCAGAACCTCGCACCTACACTCGGCTTGGAGGGCTACCGCGCGATAGTGGAACAGATGCGCAAGCACAACATCAGCATCCCCATTGTCGCCATTGGGGGCATCACGAAAGCAGATATACCCGCGATTATGGAGTGTGGTGTGAGTGGCATAGCGCTAAGCGGCAGCATCTTGAATGCCCAAGACCCCATAGATGAGATGCAGAATATGCTGAGACTGCTATAAATAAAACCTATTAACTAAAATATTGTGAGTATGAAAACGGATTTGAAAATCTCTTATCCAGGCTCGGAGAGGGTCTACATCGGTGGAACAATACATCCGAGCATCAGAGTGAGTATGAGAAGAGTTAACCAGATGCCAACTGTTACGATTAAGGATGGTGAGCGTGTGGAGATGCCTAACCCCTCGGTCTACATCTACGACACGTCGGGTGCTTATGGCGACCCCAATGCAGACATCGACCTTGAGCGCGGACTACCCCACATGCGTGCAGAGTGGATTGAGGAGCGTAGAACGAAGAATAGCGAAAACATCAGTCAGATGTACTACGCCAAGAGGGGTATCATAACGCCTGAGATGGAGTATGTAGCGATACGCGAGAATATGAACTGCGAGGAGCTGGGCATCGAGACACACATAACGCCCGAGTTTGTGTGCAAGGAGGTGGCAGAGGGTCGTGCCGTCATCCCCGCAAACATCAACCACCCCGAGGCCGAACCTATGATTATTGGCCGTAGCTTCCTCACCAAGATAAATGCCAACATCGGCAACTCGGCAACCACATCGAGCATCGACGAGGAGGTCGAGAAGGCTATCTGGAGTTGTAAATGGGGCTCCGACACCATCATGGACCTCTCGACAGGTCCCAACATCCACGAGACACGCGAGTGGATTCTGCGTAACAGCCCCGTGCCTATCGGCACAGTGCCCATATATCAGGCGTTGGAGCGCGTAGATGGCAAGGCCGAGAAGCTAACATGGGAGATATACCGCGACGTGCTTATTGAGCAGTGCGAGCAGGGTGTCGACTACTTCACCATCCACTGCGGCATCCGCCTCAAAAATGTCATGCTCGCCGCTGACCGCCTTACGGGCATCGTGAGCCGTGGCGGTAGCATCATCTCGAAGTGGTGTCAGACGCACCAAAAGGAGAGTTTTCTTTATGAGCACTTCGATGACATCTGCGACATAGCGGCGCGCTACGATGTTGCCTTATCGTTGGGTGACGGCTTGCGTCCAGGTAGCATCTACGATGCCAACGACCGCGCGCAGTTTGCCGAGTTGGACACTATGGGTGAGCTTGTGGAGCGTGCATGGGCAAAGAATGTGCAGGTGTTTATCGAGGGTCCAGGCCATGTGCCCATGCACAAGATTAAGGAGAACATGGAGCGCCAAATCGAGAAGTGTCACAACGCACCATTCTACACCCTCGGCCCATTGGTTACGGACATCGCCCCAGGCTACGACCACATAACCTCGGCCATTGGTGCGGCACAGATTGGCTGGTATGGCACAGCGATGCTCTGCTATGTAACACCCAAGGAGCACCTTGCGCTACCCAACAAGGAGGATGTGCGTGAGGGTGTCGTAGCCTTCAAGCTTGCGGCACACGCGGCAGACCTCGCCAAGCAGCACCCAGGGGCTACGGTGAGAGACAATGCACTGAGCAAGGCGCGCTATGAGTTCCGCTGGAAGGACCAGTTCAACCTCAGCCTCGACCCCGAGCGAGCCTTAGAATACTACAAAACATCGAACAACGTGGGAGGCAAGTACTGTACTATGTGCGGTCCTAACTTCTGCGCAATGAGGATTAGCCATACGCTATGCGAAGAGTAATTATTCCCCATAACCATATAAACAGATTAAAAACTATGATTGAAAGAAACGTATCACACGGCATTATCAGCACCTACTTCAACAAGTTGGAGCGCAACCTCGATTTGGATGTAGCCATCGTTGGTGGCGGCCCCTCGGGCATCGTAGCTGCCTACTACATCGCAAAGGCGGGACTTAAGGTTGCACAGTTCGACCGCAAGCTATCGCCAGGCGGCGGCATGTGGGGTGGCGCAATGATGTTCAACCAGATTGTCGTTCAGGATGAGGCGCTACACATAATCAAGGAGTTCGACATCAACTACGAGCAGTATGACGACCACCTCTACGTCATGGACTCGGTGGAGAGCACCTCGGCACTGCTATACAAGGCTGTGCACGCAGGCGCTACAATCTTCAACTGCTACTCTGTTGAGGATGTCATCTTCAAAAACAACGAGGTAAGCGGCGTGGTGGTAAACTGGACACCCGTACTCCGTGAGGGTATGCACGTAGACCCTCTCAACATCATGGCTAAGTGCGTCATCGACGGTACGGGCCACGACAGCGAGATGTGCCGCACCGTAGCGCGTAAGAATGGCATACGCCTTGCCACCGACACGGGTGATGTTATCGGTGAGCGCTCGTTGGATGTAGTGGCGGGCGAAGAGGAGGTTGTGAATGGCACCAAGGAGATTTACCCAGGCCTCTATGTATGCGGCATGGCGGCATCGGCCGTGAGTGGCACACCCCGCATGGGCCCAATCTTTGGTGGTATGCTGCTCTCGGGCAAGAAGGTTGCAGAGCTTATCATCGCCAAGCTAAACAAGGCATAGCGATGCTACAAATCGCTATAACACAGCCCTATGCTATTGACGGGGAGGATGCCATTATTGAGCACCTCCTTGCCAATGGCTTCGACATCGTTCACCTGCGCAAGCCCGAGGCCGACATAGAGTATTGCAGAGCGCTATTGCGGCGACTCAACCCCTCGGAGCGCTCACGCATCGTTGTGCACGACTACGCCTCGCTATATGAGGAGTATGCACTGCGCGGCATACACCTTAACCGTAACTACACGGCATACCCCACACACTATCGCGGTACACGCACCCGCTCGTGCCACACGTTTGAAGAGGTTGCGAGATACAAAGATGAGTGCGACTACCTCTTCCTGAGTCCCATCTTCGACAGCATATCCAAGCGCGGTTACTACTCGAAATTCAGTCACGCTGAACTTCTTAGCGCCTCGCGCAAGGGCATCATCGACACGAGGGTCATCGCTCTTGGCGGCGTCACACCCGAGCACATCGACTACCTCAAATCGCTACACTTTGGCGGCATCGCCATGATGGGCGCGATAGGCGAGAGTATCTGAGAGACGGAAAGGGACAGAGGGGACGAAAGAGACAAAAGGGACGAGAGAGACGAGAGGGACAAGAGCGAAGTCTGTATCAACGGTTGTCCGAGCCAATGATACTATCAACGGTCATTGTCCGCGACCTCTCTCCCGTCTCTCCCGTCTCTCTCGTCTCTTTTGTCTCTCTTTTGTTGCTCCCGTCGCTATTACACTACATCTTTTTAATCGTGTAGGTCACAACGCCCCAGATGGCAAACTCGTTGTCGGGAGTGATGCGCAGAGGCTTGAACTTGGGGTTGGCGGCAACAAGCATCGTGTGGTCATCGTGGCGCTCAACACGCTTTACCGTGAACTCACCATCGATATAGCACACCGCCGAGCAGCCGTTATATGGCTCTATGGAGCGGTCTACGATGATTATATCGCCCTCATCCATATCGGCATCGACCATAGAGGTGCCGCCAACGCGAAAGAAGAAGGTAGAGGCGGGATGGCGCACCAAGAGGCGCACAAGGTCAAGCTTCTCGTGTGGCTCCTCATCGGCAGGCGAGGGAAATCCAGCCCTCACCTCACCAAGCATATCGGCCTCAAATGGCTCCGCGGTATCTATTCTATATGGCCTCATAGTACAATTAGCAATGAGCAATTAGTAATTAGTAATTAGTAATTAGTAATGGCGTTCTGTGTTGTCATTCTGAACGTAGTGAAGAATCTAACGGTGAGTACTGACGCTCGACTGCTGTGCTAACCCGTAGATCCTTCGCTTTCGCTCAGGATGACATCGATGTGGTCAATACTCTCCGCGACAACCCTACTGCTAACACCCTGCGACTAATTCATCATAAATCTCCTCATAGAGCCTCCTAAGCAGAGGCTTATCAGCAATAATCCTGCGCAACTCCTCAAGGCGCTGGGCATTGTCCGACTCCTCAATCCACAGCCTCAGGTAGCCGCCATAGTCATACTTCTCGCGCATATGCTCCACAAGGCGCTCATAGCCCTCCTCCCTGTCGAGTTCGGGATGGTGCGTGAGCGTGAACTGCACCGTGCGGCGCAATATGGTGCGTGGCACGATAAGTCTGTCAGCCTCGGCAACGATACGACCATAGAGCGTGCGTGGTGGCTGCTTCGACGAGGCACGGTGATCCTCAGCTGCATCTGCCATAGTGGCTATATCCTCGGCACTGAACCACTCCCTCAACCTGTTATCCTCCAACAAGATGCGCTTAGACTCCGTGTGGTGAACATCGCGCCCTACGGCAAGACCCGTATCGTGGTAGGCAGCTATGACGTATGCCATATCGACCCTTGCGCCAAGCCTCTCGGCAAGTTCCACGCTGCGGCTTATGACCATATCGGCATGGTCACGGCGGTGGGCAGCATCGAAGCCATCGTAGCGCGGCAGTATCTCCGACTCTATGTATGCCTTAATCTCCTCTCTAAGCATAGCCACTACCCCACTACAACCTCAACAAGTCTCTCGCGCTCGAGGTACCTATGCGCCAGATTGCGCACATCCTCAGGTGTAATGGCAGCGATAGTAGCAACGCTCTGCTCCGTAGCATGGTTGTCCATGCCGCACATGATATTCTCGATTGTGACATCCGCAATGCCAAAGGGTCCATCAAGGATGCGGAGTATCTCACCAATCATAACATTCTTGACCATCTGCAACTCATCCTCATCGACAAGCTCATGGCGCAGACGCTCTATCTCGGCGTATATCTCCCCAAGGGCATCGTCACGATGCTCGCGTGCCACCTGCGTAGCTATGGCGAGGTAGCCCTCGCTGTCGAAGTTAATCATCGCAGCCTGCACACCGTATGTATAGCCATGCTGCTCGCGGAGGTTCTGCATAAGGCGTGAGCCGAAGTAACCACCGAGGAGCGAGGCAACAACCTGCATGCCGACAAAGTCGGGGTGTGTACGTGGAAAGAGCAGTCTGCCGATGCGTACCGACGACTGCAAAGCACCCTCCACATCGCGGTGCAGAATATACTGCGTGTCGCACTCCACGCGCTTAGCCGAGGGCTGCTCACCCTCACCAAGTCCCGCAACCAGCGCCTCGATAGCCGCCATAACGTGCTCGTCGATACGACCACTGCACACAACAAAGCAGTTTGCCGCAGTGTATAGTCGCCTGTACATAGCCACCACATCCTCGCGGCACACGTCGTCGTAGCACTCCTCCGAGGCAGAGATGCCATAGGGATGCTGCTTGCCGAAGAGCGCCTGAGCAAACAACTCGCGCGACTGCACATCTATCTTGCTGCGCTCGATTTTGAGTCCCTGCTTACGCTTCTGGCAATATGTCCCAAGTTCGCGCTCGGGGAAGATGGGGTTGAGGATAATCTCGCGCGCAACCCTTATCGTGGGGTCGAAGAACTTCGACAGCGAGCAGAACGAGACATAGGTATAGTCTCTGTCGATGTTCACATCGTAGTATGAGCCGTAGAAGTCGAGCTCGTCGGCTATCTGCTGCGAGGTCATCGAGGCACTACCCTCACCCAGCATGTTGAGCGTGGTAGAGGCAACAAAGGGCTTTGTCTGCATCGACGTACCGGCACGAAAGACAAGGCTAAAGCGCACAACCTCAAAGTCATCGGTGTGGAGCGTGTATATCCTGACACCATTGGGCGCAGTGTGGCACTTGGCATGCGGCATATCGACGCTGCGAGGCATCACTATATCGGGCTGCTGTATCATTTTGCTCGGTAGATTAGGGTTGATGAATTGTTCTTTACGAAGCAACGGCGCGCAAACGACATAAGCTCCTCACGCTCGATGGAACGGTATATATCTGCCTCGCTATTAAGGAGTTCGATATTACCTATCATAGAGTAGAAGCCGAGATTCATGGCCTTGTTCATGACGTTTATCTCGCCCATGAGCATGTTGGCCTCAAACTTATTCTTAACCTTCTCAAGCTCATAGTCCGAGACGTTGCCCTCCATCAGCTCACGCAACTCACCCCACAGAGCCTCCTCAGCATCCTCTTCGGTAGTTGTGGGCATAAGTCGGCCCTTGATGATGAACAATCCCGCATCGAGGCTACCCAAAATGTAGGCATTGACGCTCGAGAAGAGACCACGCTCCTTGACCAGTCGGTTTATCAGACGCGATGACTCACCACCCGCCAACAAGTCCGAGGCGAGGTCGCCAAGGAAGAAGTCGCGCGAGAGGCGGTCACCCATGTGAAAGGCGATTGTTATGTTTGTTGCGGGCACCTCACGCTCCACAACCATGCGGCGAGGCTCGGTCTGCTCAGGCTCCGCAGGCACAGGGGCGATGTCACCACCAATGTCCTCGATGTCGGCGAAGTAGCGCTCGGCCATGTCGAGCATATACTCCTCGTCGAGGTCGGCAGAGATGGAGAGTATGGCACGCGAGGGTCGGTAGTGGAGGTCATAAAAGGCGCGCACATCCTCCAACGTAGCACGCTCGATATGCTCGGGCGATATGCCTATTGCTGACCAGCGGTATGGGTGCACCTTGTAGCACATGTCGCGCAGAAGAAGGCTCTCATC
Source organism: Alistipes sp. (assembly GCA_045637085.1). Lineage (GTDB taxonomy): Bacteria > Bacteroidota > Bacteroidia > Bacteroidales > Rikenellaceae > Alistipes. Next base: position 76,052 of record JAZTYW010000038.1, read on the forward strand.
GCCGTATGGCTGATTGAGGTATCGCTGCTTGAACTCCTCGATAACAACATGCTTCTCAGTCTCGCAGGCCTCCGCAGAGATATTGAGGTTACGCATACGGTCACTCTCGAGCCACAGTGCTGTCGAGAGGTTCTCCTTTGGGAGCGTTATGTAGAAATCTGTGTAGTCGTTGTTTGTGAATGCATTATTCTCGCCCGAGGCCATAACCACAGGCACATCGAAGTCGGGCACACTCTCCGTGCCACGGAACATAAGATGCTCAAAGAGATGGGCGAAACCTGTTTTATCACCCATCTCATTGCGCGCACCTACCTTGTAAAGGATATTCACCGCCGCGAGCTTCGATGCACGGTCGCGGTTTACGAGTATTGTCAATCCGTTAGCAAGGCGTCTTTGCTGATATTTAATCATAGCTACTTAGTATCCCAAAGCGACTACTTTACCCACTGAGCAATGCGCTCGCGAGCCCAGAAATAGTACACAGCGATACCAACCCAGCTGGTGAGTACAAGCACAATCACACACAAGAGCTTCTTGATGGTGTCACCCTCGTGCTTGAGAATCTCGAGTGCAGCCTTAACAGCAAGTACGATACCGATAATCCAAAGAATAAATGCAATCATGTTATTTAAATAGTTTGGTTTAACAATCGTGCAAAGATAATATTTTTATGAATAAAAATAGCACAATCACGAAAAAGTTTTATACCTTTGTAGTAACCAAACAACAACTAACCATGACAAAGAGAGTTCAGAACAAAGGCGCAGAGGGGGGAAGAGCAAAAATGTGGTTTAAGACATACGTCGTAGATGCGTTGAGCTATATGGCGATGGGTCTCTTCGCGTCGCTTATCATAGGTCTAATAATCAAGCAGATTGCCCTTATACCCAACCTCGGGTTTCTCGCACCAATAGCCACAATGGCGCAGCTCGACCTCGTGGTGGGTGGCGCAATAGGCTTGGCAATAGCCCTCGGCTTGAAGCGCGATCCTCTGGTCACCATATCTGCCGTGGCGGTGGGTGCATTGGGCTATACGCTCGGTGGCCCTGCGGGTGATGTGGGCGGCAACCCCATTGGCGCATACCTCGCAACGATAGTGGCAATAGAGGCGGGTTCGCTCTTCTCGAAGCGCACTCCCGTGGATATAATCCTCACACCCCTCGTAACCGTCGTCGTGGGTGGTCTCGTGGCGCAGTACGCATGTGTGCCCATTGGCGAGTGGGTGATGTCGCTCGGTGAGGTCATAAACCGCGCAACGGAACTTAATCCCTTTGCTATGGGCGTCGTCGTAGCGGTGTCGGTGGGTTGCATACTCACGCTCCCCATAAGTTCGGCAGCGCTATGTATCTCCATAGGCATCAGCGGCTTGGCGGCAGGTGCTGCAACGGCAGGATGCTGTGCACAGATGGTGGGCTTTGCCGTAATCAGTTTCAGGGAGAATGGCTTTGGCGGTCTTATATCGCAGGGCCTCGGCACATCGATGCTCCAAATCGGAAACATAGCACGCAAGCCTATCGTGTGGCTCGCACCTACGCTCGCTGCAGCAATACTCGGCCCTATATCGACCTGCATCCTCGGCATGACAAACAACGCCGCAGGTGCTGGCATGGGAACATCGGGCTTGGTAGGCCCTATCGGCTGCTGGGCAACCATGTCGCCAACGACAGACCACACGCTGCTCCTCGCAGAGATTGTGGGCATGTACTTCGTCGCTCCCGCCATATTGAGCCTCATCATCCACCTCGCCATGAAGCGCTTAGGGTGGGTCAAGGAGGGCGACCTGAAACTACAACGATAGTGATAACGAAATAGAGTGCTTAGGCACTCTATTTTTTTATAGCCTCGTCACTCTGCACCCATTGTCATGCTGAGCAAAGGAGTGTCATTCTAAACTTTCCACTGTCATTCTGAACGAAGTGAAGAATCTCCTCGCAGTCAATACGCTATGGATGTGGGTTACAAAAATGTAACCCGTGAACAAAGAGCATTGATTACGAGGAGATACGCTACCCACGCAGTCTCTTGTCGGCTTCGAGGGGATTGCCACGTCGGGCACAGCCCTCCTCGCAATGACAATCATACTATCAACGTAGTCGCTCGTCGGCTTCGAGGGGATCCTTCGTTACACTCAGGATGACATTAGTAGTATCCGCTATTTAGTACAACACCTCTATCGGCTCACGCTGCACCGTGTCGAGGGGATAGGAGGCGTACTTCACCCTCGCGAAGTCGATGTTATCCAGCGCGATGGAGCGTATGGTGGAGTTATACGCCGTCTTGTAGTAGACCGTGCGCGAGGTGAGGTCTATGGCCGAGGTCCACTGCGTAGCGCTGGGGAGGTTGTGCTCCGTGGGGTTCTCGATGGCGATGGGCACATCGAAGTTGTTGAGCAGGTGGAAGGCCTCAAGCACCGTATCCACGCCCGTAGCGCGCTGAGGGGCTGTGTTGCGGAAGAAGGCTGCACGCACAAAGCGTGAGGGAGGCGTGAAGTCGCCAGGCAAGCCCAGCATCGCCGTGCTGCCACCATTAGGCTCGAGAGTAACGCCACCGAGTTGGTAACTCTGAGCACTGCCGGGGCGCAGGTTTACGTAGTTCTCGAGGTTCGTAACCTGCCACTCGTAGCCCGGAGCATTGGTAAGCACGCCCACCTCATTTTCGTAGAAGTTGACCTCGCCACCCACAATCTCCATCACCACCTGACGTCCCGAGGGCTCGCCTATGCGCCAGTGCACCACTGCCGTCTTCTCCAATGCCACGATGCGCACTCGCTTCACAGCCTCCACAACCTCGTCTATCGTTGCGCACTGTGTGAGCATCCACTGCACAACTTGCAGGTCGGCAAGCGTGCGAGGGTTATCCACAGACTCGTACGACTCGTAACTGCCGTAGCGCGGGAAGAAGAAGAGTCCTGCCGAGAGTCCCGCCTCGTTGATGCCCTCGGCGATAAACTCTTTCTCCACCACCGCGAGGCCCACAACGCCATAGCGCGCCTTGAACTTGATGCCGTTCATGCCCGTGGGTGTGTAGGACTGCAACGTCTCGCCACGCGGGATGATGACATACTCGCTCTTGAGTGCTCCGTATGCCCACTCTATTGTTCGTGCCTGGATGTAACTGCCATCGGCGGCTGTTAGCGATATGCCCGTACAGGCCATTGAGGTGTGAGCACCGCCCATAATAGCCACGATGCCCAGCAATAATTTTTTCATCGTCCTAATCATAATTTACATTGTTTAGTGAAACCACCCCACTATACAACATAAATCGCGCCGCAGTGTTTCATCCGCGCACTATCTTCAGACACCACCCTCTACCTCACGGGTATCTTTTTGAGTACCCGCGGACACCACAAAGTGTCCCCACCGCACCGAGTATGCAAAGGCATACGATGCGGGTCGTTTTGGTCATAAATGTAAATTTAGATTTGAGAGATAAGGACCTCCACAGAATCCTGTGGAGGTCACTCAAAATTACCTTATGATTTTGTGAGCGATATTAAGGCCCTATATCCTCTACTTATCGCCTTTGTTAGCCGTATCAGATTGGACTTTGCGCCTTCTTTTGCGGGGTTCTGGCTCGGGGTGGTTTTGCTGCCACCCGTATCAGATTGAACTTTGCGCCTTCTTTTGCGAGGTTCTGGTTCAGGATGGTTTTGCTGCCACTCCAGAGCCTCTACCATTGTAGCAATAAGTTCCTCTTCAGGCGCATCTATTGGTATATAGATTCTATTAATCAATTTTCCATTCTCCTTTCGCGGTGGTGTAGGGCAACACTTCCAAGTGACGAACTCATAGTACAACTTGCAATTCTCATCCATATCACATAATCGATCTATGGTAATGCTAGCAGTACTTCTATTGTCCAGCGTACTTACAGATCGTAATTTGGTCGCCTTGATAAAGTCACGATCGAATTCACCAGACCTTACATAAGTATTATCATACTCTTTATCAACCATTTTACTATGTTGCTCCATCCACTCTATTGCTTTGCGGAATAGTGTAGGCATATCAGTCTCCTCAATCTTTAGTTTGAGGAATGGTAAAGCTCTACAACCCATACCTCCCCAAGGAAGAATTGGGTACCAAGGGAAAAGCCAATAGGAGTTGTCTACTGGATCAACATATATCATAATTGATTTGAAACGTTTACTATTCATATTATTTACATTTTATGGATTATTACCTCAATTCCTTTGTCATTGTCATATTTAATTGCATCATCTAGAGCTTGTAGTGCAGCTTCGGAACTATTTGATGGAATGGCTATCATCATTTGGATCTTCATGGTAATTTGTATCCAGAACTTAGAGCGTCACTCTAAATTCCCTATATGCATAAACCTCCTCCTACACTTAGTTTTTATCCAGCCACTCCAAGAAGTCCGAGGTGCGGCTACGGCTCACCACAACATCCTCCGTCGTGGGCGGAGTGACCTGCAACCTTAGGCGCGTGCCGAGGTATTTCGAGATGTTCTCGATGGCGTTTATCGAGACTATGAAACTGCGCGATATGCGGAAAAAGAACTTCGGGTCGAGCATATCCTGCAACATATCCAACGAGTAGTCCAACAGTCGGCGCGTGCCGTTGCGACTCACGGCGTAGGTGCTCTTGTCCTCCGAGAAGCAGTAGGCAATATCCTCCACGGGGATGATTATAATCTTCTCGCCCGTCTTTACGATAAAGCGCTTTTTGTACTCCTTATCGCGTGCCGTGTTCGCCCTCGACACCATGTCGAGAAGTCGCTCTATGTGTGCCGAGGTGCGGCTCTCGAGGCTCTCGCGGCAACGCTCCCACGCACGCCTCATCTCCTCGTCGCCAATGGGTTTCAGCAGGTAGTCGCGCGAGTTGACCTTGAAGGCGTTGATTGCGTAGTTGTCGTATGCCGTAGTGATGACAACATGTGCATTGATGTTCACGCGCTCGAAAATCTCGAAGCACACGCCATCCGAAAGTTCCACATCCATGAAAATTACATCCACGCCGTCGGGGTTCTCCTCCAACCACTTAACGGCCGTGCGCACGGAGGTTAGCGTCATGACTACCTGAGCCTCGGGGCAACAGCGGTCGATGAGTTTTTTCAGGTTCACCTGAGCAGGAATTTCATCCTCTATAATGAGTACCCTAATCATATTATAGGCAATTTTACAACAAATTCACTATCAGTCTTTTGCACCACTATATCGCGACCCGTAATGTCGAGATACTGGCGGCGTATGTTGTCGAGTCCGAGGCGCGTAGATGGCTGACCATGAGTGCGCACTTGGAGGTTGTTTCTGATCACCAGATACTCCCCCTCTACGGCTATCCTCACTCTTAGCGGAGAGTCCACCGAGACGATGTTATGCTTAGTGGCATTTTCGACCAAAAGTTGGAGTGCACAGGGCACAACCATACGCTTGGCGCAGGCCTCGTCAACCACCATCTCAAAGAGTATGCCCTCGGTAAATCGCTCCCTCAAAAGGTCGATGTACATGTTGGCAAACTCCACCTCCTCGCTAACCTTGACGAGGGGTTTCTGGTCGTTGCTGAGCATATAGCGATAGATGCCCGCAAGTTTGCGTATGAAGGCCGATGCACGCTCCGTCTCGTGCTCCTGAACCAAGTAGTCGAGGATGCCCAACGAGTTGAACAGAAAGTGCGGATTTATCTGCTGCTTGAGTCGCTCATACTGATACTCGGTGCGGTGTTTCAACTCTCGCTCCTCGCGCAACTCACGCTGTGTGGCTGTCGATATGCGGATGAGTATGCACGCCGTAATCACCAGAATATCAATAATCAGCGTCGCGGAGAATATGCGCACAAAGTCCAACGGGTCAGTCGCCGTAGACTCCATGCGCGGAACGTCGAAGTGGATGAGCAATGCCGCCAGTATGGGCAACACGAGGATGGAGACAAGCAGCGTCGAGACCATGCTCTGCTGTCTGCGTCTCTGCACATCGCCATGCTGCGGAATACGAGTGACAAGCACAACATTACCAGCCAACAACAGCAACAACGCCCACGTATTCTCCACGCTCGCGACGATGTAGCGTAGGAGTGTGCCCTCGGTATATACGCCGAGGCGAATCATCGCCACATAGGTCAAACGCAAAAGCAGAATACCGGCAGCAATAAGCACAACATTACGGATATACGAACTTAAAACATTGTTCTTTGCACGAAAGCGTTTTACGCTTATTGTCAAGTAGTTGACTACAATACCCAACGCCAAGGTGATTACGAACGTGGCGATTGCGGGTGCTATGTAGTCGTTGTCAATCCACTGGTTGAATGGTCGCCACAGCCACGAGCCGATGACAAAGCCGAGGATTGTCACCACGAGCGTCAGTAGCGTAACCATCTCGACACGCGTGCTGTTGCGGATGGATATGACCACGACCATGGCAATGGTGAGTATCGTAAGCAGGATGTCGTCGTGGATGTGCATAACGCGACTGAGCACCGCCACCATAAAGTGCGCAAGAGCGAACAGGATGACGATGGCAGTATTGCCGAGTGCGAGATGTCGATTGGTCGATTTCATAGTTATGCAAAGTTATGAAAAAAAAGAGAATATCCAAAATCACACCCCAACATAATTCACCCTCAGCAATCCATGCCGTAGGCATATCCACAGCCATGTTTGGGCGATTTACCCTCGTACAGCGCAATCACCCGTTCAGTAGCCAAAAGATACTGTTCGTCATAAATATTTACGATATTCATCGAAATAATTTGTTTTTCATGTTTTTTTTGGTAAAATTTGTAGTGTAGTTACTATGCCGTTATTAAAATAATTTAATAACACGAAGTATCAGCAGATTGAACACGACAAAATTTATCAATTAAAACACTATAAAATGCAAAAACCTAATCTATCCTTCTGGCAGATGTGGAATCTGAGTTTCGGATTCTTTGGTGTGCAGATTGCATACGCACTTCAGAGTGCCAACATCAGCCGCATCTTCGCAACGTTGGGTGCCGACCCCCACACGTTGAGTTTCTTCTGGGTATTGCCCCCATTGATGGGTATGATTGTGCAGCCTATCGTGGGTGCCATGAGCGACAAGACATGGTGCAAGTGGGGTCGCCGCAAGCCCTACCTCTACGTAGGTGCTATTGTGGCAATCATCGTCATGGCTCTCCTTCCCAACTCGGGCAGCTTCGAGATGACCGTAAAGGCGGCTCTCGCCTTTGGAGCTCTTATGCTCATGTTGCTCGACACATCCATCAACATGGCTATGCAGCCCTTCAAGATGATGGTCGGAGATATGGTCAACGAGGAGCAGAAGACCAAGGCATACTCAATCCAGAGCCTCCTCTGCAACGCTGGCTCACTGGTGGGTTACTTGTTCCCCTACTTCTTCACCGCTATCGGCATCAGCGCAGTGGCTGGCGAGGGTCAGATTCCCGACTCCGTAGCATGGTCGTTCTACGTTGGCGCAGCCATCCTTATCCTCTGTGTTCTCTACACAGGTGCTAAGGTTAAGGAGTGGAACCCCGAGGACTATGCCAAGTATAACAACATCAAGGCGGAGGATGCTGGCGAGAAGACCAACCTCATCAGCCTTCTCATCCACGCCCCCAAGGTGTTCTGGCAGATTGGCCTTGTGCAGTTCTTCTCATGGTTTGCATTCCTCTACATGTGGACATACACCACTGGTGGTATCGCCGAGACTGTGTGGGGCGCTATCAACCCCGCTTCGGCAGAGTATCAGGCAGCGGGCGACTGGACAGGCGTGTTGTTCGCTGTTCAGGCCGTTGGCTCAATCCTCTGGGCTATGGTCATCCCCATGTTCCGCAAGGCTAAGACTGCATACTCAGTGAGCTTGGTTCTCGGTGCCGTAGGTTTCATCTCTACCTACTTCATCCACGACCAGTATATGCTCTTTGTGTCATTCTTGCTCATTGGTTGTGCATGGGCTGCGATGCTTGCTTTGCCATTCGCGCTCCTCACAAACTCACTATCGGGTAAGTCCCTCGGCTCATATCTCGGTCTATTCAACTGTACCATCTGCTTGCCACAGATTGTAGCCTCTTTGGTTGGAGGTCTAATCTTGGGCTTAGTTGGTGGCGATATAGTTGACGGCATCCAGACAGGTCAGATTTCGATGCTTGTTGTTGCAGGTGTATCGTTGCTACTCGGTGCAGTAGCAGTCTTTGGCATCAAGACCAAGCGCGAGGCCTAATATTGGCTTACATATAAGCATTATAGAGCGTGCCTTGGGTACGCGGTATTCCCTTTGGTCGGGCGACTTTGATCGGTCTCCCGACCCCTATTTAGACTAAAACCCGAATTTAGATAATAACTACATAAAAAGATGAGACTAAAATCACTAATTTTTCTTGCGTGCGCTGCGGTAGTTTCGCTACTTGCAGTGCATTGCATGTCTGCGGATAGCGTTGCAAAGTTCGAGTTGGGCAACGCCGCAGCTGTTGTGCCAATGAATGTTAATGTAGGCACAACACAACACTACCTAACTGACTACTATCCTTATTGGGTGGGTGCGGATGATGTGACATCTGATGATGAGCGCATCGTGCTAAGTAACACATCGGGCGACTGGTCGGAGTTCGAGCTTAAGACCGAGGCTGAGGTGTTGGTATCGACAATCGATGTATGGCATGAGGGTGAGGCTCTTGCTATAGTAGTGCTTGGTGGCAAGCGTGACACCGAGGGTATCGCCGATCCCGCTTCTCCCGAAGAGATTATTACAACTGTTTCGACCTCCGAGCTTGATCGGATTTTCGCAGACAAAAACGGCGACGCTCCGGATAGCTACGCTATCGTTACCAGCGGCACGTATCAGCGGAATTTCATTGCGAGCGGTAAGGTTTATCATCATATCATGGACGTTGAAACGGGATTTCCTTGTGAAAACGGCTTGTCCTCCGTTACGGTCATCTGTGATAACGGCGGTTTGGCTGACGGACTTTCAACTACGCTCTTCCTGCTCGGGTACGAGGGAGCGATGGAATATTACCGTGAACACGGTGGGTTTGAAGCGGTATTTATAACCGATGAAGGCGAGATACTGAAGACAGACGGATTGGCTTCTCTCGATGCCGAATGAATTGATTTGTTCAAAAATAGCGATAACAAAAACCGCGATATACGTTTTAATGCATATCGCGGTTTTTGTTTTTGTAATTAGGTGTATTGTTGTAATATTGATGTTTGTAGAAAAATATTGCTACAATTATTTGTTAATGTGAACAAAATACCATAAA
>JAZTYW010000039.1:0-62288 GCA_045637085.1 Alistipes sp.
CCCGTATTCCACTCCTTAACCCAATCGAGGAGATTAGCATCTACACCCGCTGCACCAGTATCTCCCTTTTTGGCTTTCGACCATACGAAGGTAAGTTTGTAGGTAGTGCCAGATATAACAATAGGAATCTCTACCTTGCCGTGGTCAGCAAGCGTAGTCGTGTTGGCCGCAACTGCAAATGTTACGGTCTTATTGGTATTATTGACTGAAATGGATGAGAATCCCGTTGGCTTGGTAATAGTGCCAATAGTAAAATTGGTGAAGGCACTATCACCGAGGGTTACTGAGATTGTAGATGTAACGGATACTGCAGAGAGAATCTTTCCGCTCTGATCTGCGGGGAAAATGTACTCTCCGAGTGACTGGGTTATCGTGTAACCATCCGTCTGTATGTTGATTGTTGCCTGACCACGGGCAATAAGCGTCTTTGCCATACCTTCACTTTATGAAAGTATAGGGCAAAATAAATGATAATGTTGATACTGACTTAAATATAATTAAAAGGGATCGGTCTTATAATGATGAACATGACTTAAACATAATTTTTATCCATTAATTAATTGCTATTTAAGCTATTAATGATATATAAGTTTTTGTAATAGATAGATACCGTAAGAGCATAAAGTGTTCATGCGAAATATATGACATAAAGAAGCCAGTCACCGATTGGCAACTGACTTCATTACAGAACAAATACGACACACCCTGCAACCCACGGGTATTGTAGACATCTTACTGCTATTTAAATAGAAGAATTTTATCACTGATGCGATACTACCCCATCGTATTAAATCTAACACTCGCTTTAATAAGCGCAAGAGCTCGGATGGTTTCAATCGGGATATCCTTGGGGGCATGGTGAGGATTATGACTAACCAACTTAATATATTTATCGTTATCACTTCTTTGTATGTACTTAATAGTAATATAGTCCTCTCCATCTAATGTAAATGAAAGTAAGTACATCTCTCCCCACATGATATTATCAATGTAATTTGACACCTCCTTATACAAAACAATATCTCCACTTTTAAGTAGCGGATACATAGAATCACCTCGTACATATACTGCGCCATCGCACGGTGGTAGATCAGGTATCTGAAGATGATTAATTGGAACCTGCCTTGAATTTGTATCGAATAACGAAACTAATCCTGCAGTCGCATCAAGTTCGTACAAAGGCACACTTTGAACTCCGATTTTCTTATCTGTCTTTAACGTAAATTGCTCCTTAATTATAGCCTCTTTAGAGGGGGAAACATCTAGAAACATTGTACCTTTTCCTGTTATCAACCACTCCGCAGAAATATTTGCATTTGCGCACACTTTTTCTAAAACATCATATGATGGCTTGCCTTTTCTAGTGCCAACCACATTCTCAACAACAGTTGCAGAAACACCAATAGCTTGTGCAAATGCTCTCTTATTGCCTCTGTATAAGGTCTTTATGACCTCCTCAAATCTTTCATTAATATTCATATTGTAAAAATTATTCGCAAAAGCGTTAAATTATTCGCAATAAATTTGCATTTTGCGCATTTGCGTATTATATTTGCACCATGATTAGTCGTGTAAGACTGAGCAAAGGTAATAATAATTATTGAAATAACAAATATCAATAATAGATAAAATGAGAATTTTCAACCACATACAAAATATCAGGCTAATATTTCAGTGTAAATACAGGCCTAGAATTAGAGCTGATCCCGTAATATTCGCAATCGACTATTATTAGCATATGCGAACATGCATATTTGATATGATAAATAGATAAGTAAAAATTAACAATATAAAACTACTACAAATGAATATTATAAAAAAACTAATCCTGCTTATATGTCCTATTATGATTGGGCAGAGCGCATTCGCACAAGGAGATTCTAATGAGGGTCTTTCTGCACCTACAAATATAGCATCTTATGCTCCAACACCCCAAACTTGGGCCTTTATTCGTTACGGTTCCAATCCAGTGGACTACTATACAGGAAAGGCAATGGTCAATGTACCTATATATACATATAAGGACAATGACTTTGAACTTCCTATTTCCGTAAGTTATGCTTCTGAAGGTTTTGTTCCCAGCCGACAAACAAGCATTCTCGGATTGAACTGGTTCTTAAATTGCGGAGGTGCTATTTCCCGAGAGATTGTAGGAATTCCAGATGATAGAATTTGTGATGATTTAAGTGGTTTCCTCAATGGAGGTACAGTATCTGACAGCGCCATTATGGGGCTAACGACAGGCGGTCTTAATAGTACTTTGACTGCATATCAAGTGAGTGGCAGAGAAACAACCTCTGATATTTATCATTTTAACTTCTTAGGTCATAGTGGCACTTTCCATTTTGATGGTAACAAGCAACCAAAGGTGTACAATACAAACGGACAGCACGGAACTTATACAATCAACACCATTGGCTATAGCAATGGTGAATTAAAGGGTTTTACAATTATGACTGCTGATGGATACAAATACACATTCGGTAGCGATGATACTATGTCATATAATGATAGTGTCGAACGCAGTGTATCTGGCTCATTTACCACGTATGCGAATTTTAACTTTGCTCATGGCAACTCTCAAACAGAGTATCCAATTGTCACATGGAATCTAACTAAAATTGAGGCTCCTAATGGACGAACTGTCGAGTATGTATATACAGATGTAAGTAGCACATTTATGTATGATTATGTTAATACAGATTCAGACAATAATCCATTTTTAGTCATGACATTTGTACCTGGAGATAATTATAGCAAGAATCATTATCGTAATGTTGGCATTACACGCACATGTTATTTAGATGAGATCATCATTAATGATAGCAATACTGCGGACAGCAATGATAGTAAAAGGACTTCTATCACATTTTCAAAATCACTAAAGACTAGCTTAGATAGGCCAAATAGTGAGTTAAATTCCGACATTATATATGATCACAACATTACACAGGCTCTTTACAAACTAGATGCTATTAGAGTGATTTCTCCTAACAATAAGCAGATTCACAAGACAACATTCTCGTACAAGAATAAAGATAATCGCCTAATCTTGACAAAAATTAGCATTAATGGTCTAGGGGATTATACCATGGCTTACCATGAGGAATATCCATATCCTGAACTCTCAACCGCAGATACCGACTTTTGGGGATTTTACAATGGTAATGGAAACTCATATAGCAATGTTATTGGTTCAGAAGTAAACGATAGCTACAATGATGTTCTAATCTCTCCATGTCCACGAGTACCAAACTGGGAATATGCTCGACTAGGATGTCTTAAGCGAATTACATATCCAACTAAGGGTTTTACTGAATTTGAGTATGAGGCTAACCATGCAGACAAAATTCTACTAAAGAGAGAAATGTCTTTAGCAGACCTTGATAACAGCATATATAATCCCGACACAATTACACCAACAGAGAAGGAATATATTGGTTATTTAGTAGATGCACACAGCTATAGCACTCTATTTTCTAACACGAACGAGACAGGTGGTATCAGAGTAAAACGAATTACCGACTACGATGGATTGGGAGGTTTTCAGGCACGCACATTCTCATATAAAAACGGCACTGTCCACTCTTTTCCTAAGTATTATACTGCAAATATTCATGGTTATCAGGTATACAACCCGATGCTTGAATACCCTATCAACTCATTGGACAAGCAACATATTGGCTACGCAGAGGTAAAAGAGACATTTGCAGATGGTTCGTCTATCGTATATCATTATAACGATTACGACTCTCATCCTGATGAGTACGATGGGCAAATGCGAGACGATATTCATACGGGAGGTCTTGATGATGTTGAAGATCAAAAGTGGTACAAGTATATCAATAATGTACTTCGAGAGCCAAACTCTAACCATAACAAACGAGGTAAATTAAATTGTCAGGAATTTTACAATGCAGAAAACAAACTTGTTAAAAAGACACAGTATAACTACGCTATGCACGATGAAGGATATAGTGCATATGTTGTATTGAGTGGCAAGTATGCTTATTCTGTTAAACGATACATAGGAGACTATCGACTGACGAACATTAGTAATACCGAGTTTTTGGATAATGGCATTGCAACCTCGACACAATCACTGAAATATGATAATTATGGAAGAAAATCATCAACTCTTACAACGGGTATGGATGGGAAGACCGTAATGTCGTGGGTACAATATATCCCATCTAATGAAAGACATTTTTACAATCTTCCAGAAAAGGAGTTCGTGGCACAGATAGAATCTGGCGTGAATCCAAAATTGCGAAGTGCAACATCGTACAGCTATAATGACCAGCTACTGCCTCATAAGGTTAGTGTCGCAAATCTAAATGATAATACTACATGCAATCTAGAAGATTTGCTACTATTAACTTACAAGGACAAGCAAACTATAGTTAGCTACGACGATTATGGCAATCCAACTGAAATCGTTGATGAATATGGAATGCATACCGCAATACTCTGGGGATATAATGGCATGTATCCTATCGTAAAAGCAACAAATATGACAGCGGCTTCATTGCACAATGTATTGGACATAACATCAAATGCACCCTTAGCTGGGGCATTAGATAGCAGCAAACGCTCAAAATTGTACAATCTATCCAATACATTGATAGAGATTTATGAGTACGAACCGCTTGTCGGCATGACAAAACATTATGACAATAATGGCAAGTGTACCACATATGGATATGATTCATATGGCCGTCTCATCTCTATTTCTGATGTCATGGGCAATGTGCAGCGATATGTATACAATATATCTGGCACAAATTCTCCATCTTTATAGACTTGGGATATGATACGATTGTAGCACCTATCAATCCTGTTACACCTCCTATTGTGATAACACCTATTCAGTAACTTAAACAAATAAATATATGAAACGACTATTTCTGATATTACTTATGCTAATTGGCATAACTAGTACAAGTTATGCCGCTAGTATAAATTACAAGCTGACAGTTAGCAACATTAGCAATGTAAACTTTGAGACGACATATACCACACATTTGACTTACTCGACCAATGGTACTGATAGTGGTCTACTGTTACCCGATAGCGACTTTACATTTTTGCGATATAGCGATTCGAATAATTATGTTCAAAGTGTTACAGTGAGCGGCACAATGTTCACTATCAAATTCAAGCGCCGTGACACTTCAGCCAGAATTAACGGCACACTCACATTAGTTATTAACGCTCGAAAGACTGATGATTCAACAAGTGTAGGACTATATAATCTTGATTTGAATTATACCTACAATGCCCTAACAAAGGTGGATGGAGGCAAAATTGATGGCCCCGATAAGAATCACGAAGTCGGAGAGAGGCCTTCTGTAATAGTCTCTGTTTACGATGCTATTCCACTTACAGGTACTACCATTACATATTCTTGGGAAAAGAGTAATGACAAGACAAATTGGACGGAACTTGCAAATAGTAATTATAATAACCGTCTTCCAGATGCAATTGGCTACACTTCCGATTATTATCGTCGCAAGGCTACTGATAGTGCTGGCAATTCAGGCTATTCAAACATTGTTGAGATTCTTCCGATGTTTAACGCAGGTGAGATTGGAATTAGTTACACAGACTCATCTTCAACCATTACATTGACCAATATCAAAGCCCCTAATTCTAGTGGAGCTACAATTAGTTGGCAGTCATCAACTAATTTGGATGAATGGACAAACATTGGAGGTACTTCAACTACTAAGACTGTAACCAAACCTACAACTACAACATACTATCGTAGAAAAGTTACCTCTAGCGCAGTTGATGAGGATGATGAACCTGTTGTGTGCTATTCGAATATAGTATGTTACTCTACATCTAGCCCAGTGTATGTCCAGACACAGACATATTATACATCATCTAATGCGGTTAATGATAATGCATACTACGATGGTCTTGGTCGTCCCGTACAGCAAGTTAGCGTTGGTGCAGCGCCAAGCGGCAACGATATTATCACCACAACTGTATACGACAACAAAGGTCGCGAGTTTAAGCAGCTACTGCCATTTAGCTACGACAACGACGGAGTCTTTGCCCACAATGCCGCATATAAGAGCAACACATTCAATGATGACAGCTTTGCTTCTTCTGTCACCATATTCGACAATTCGCCGCTCGACCGTGCCGTGCGCAGCTATAAGCCAGGCGAGATGTATCAGGGTAATGATACTCAGCATTATGTTGAGTATAACTATACACTTAATGTTGCCGATGAGGTAAAGCGCATTTTGGTAAATAGTGCAGGTGACATCCTTGTTTCTGGCAATTATGCTACTGAGTCTTTGTATAAAAACACTATAACAGATGAAGATGGCATACAGATCACAACATTTACTGACTCTGAAGGTAAAACTATACTTGAGCGTCGACTTGTAGCAACCAACAGCTATGCTGATACATACTATGTCTACGATGTGAAGAATCGTTTGCGTTGGGTTATCACGCCTAAGAGTAGCGACCTACTTAGTAATGGTGCCACATACTCAATGTCTGACAATTTAGCAAAATACCATTGCTATATTTATCAATATGACAATGAAGATCGCATAACAGAGCGCCGTCTTCCAGGTTGTGAGTCATCGTATTACGATTATGACAGCAAGGGCCGTCTATCCACATACAGAGATAGCAAGTTGAATAATCTCGGTATTCGCCAGAGCTACTCTTACGACGCACTTAATCGTATTAGCAGAGTATCTTATCTCACCAATAGTAGTACTGAGGAGTATGTACAGCACACAGCGCACTATGACAACTACGATGCTCTGCCTATCGGACTAGAGTGCGATACTACCTCAGTCGTTGTTACTGGCGCAGACACTGTGTCATCTATCAAAGGCAAGCTCGCATATGAGCGAATCTTTGAGATCTACGATGCGGAAAACACGACAACACCCAGGGAGTTGAAAAGAGCTTACTACTACGATAAGCGTGATCGTGTTATCCAGACCGTAACTCAGTATCCCGATGGCATTCTCTGTCGCACAAGTGTAAAGTATGACTATGTAGGTAATCCACTTGTTACTTTGGAGCAATATGCTTATAACAATAAGTCTCTTACCATTTGTACAGATCGCACCTTTGACAGTCGTTGTCGCCAACTTACAGAGCAGACGACCATTGATGGCACTATTATCAGCAATGCCACTTTCAGCTACGACGAGTTGGGCCGAATGAAACACCTGGAGCTTGGCGATA
The DNA here is from genome assembly GCA_045637085.1 of Alistipes sp. Lineage (GTDB taxonomy): Bacteria > Bacteroidota > Bacteroidia > Bacteroidales > Rikenellaceae > Alistipes. Next base: position 7,228 of record JAZTYW010000039.1, read on the forward strand.
ATGTGGCGATTAGCACATCATATAACTTGCAGGGATGGATTGATGCTATTGAGTGTAGTATGTCCTCATCATTAGGAGATGGCTTGGTTCTATCCGAGGACATCTTTACAGAGCGATTGAGCTATTATGCTCCAGTAGATGCAAACAGCACACCTCGCTATTCTGGTAAAATCTCAGAGCAGCGTTGGGCGCACGGTAGCATTATTAATGGCTTCAAAGGCTTTGCCTATACCTACGATAGTATGGGCCGTTTGACCGACGCTCAGATGTTCACATCATCAACATCGCAGAATAAGCCTTTGATTGGTACCACACGCGAGCAGATTGCCTACGACAAGAATAGCAATGTGGTGCAGCTAAGTGATACTAGAGGATTATCGACCACTACGCGAAACTATGCAGTACAAGGCAATCAGGTTGTCCAGATGATTGCAAATGGCAATAATATGGGCTATCCGACTTACGATGAGCGTGGTAATATGACTCAAAATGTGGAGGCAGGCTTGCAAATGTCGTATAATCTTTGTAACTTGCCAAAGCAAATTACTGCAGCGAACGGCACATCAGTAAAATATAGTTATTTCGCTGATGGCACAAAGTTCAAGGCGGTAAATGCAGCAGGCAATGGATTTGCCTATACTGGTTCTTTGAGATGGAGTGTGCAGAATGGTGTGTTAACTCCTGAGAGTGTGGCTATTACTGGCGGTAGAGCATTGTACAATGATGTTGATGAGCCATGGTCAGTTAACTACTATGTCACCGACCATTTGGGCAGTGTGCGCGCAGTGACAGATGCTGAGGGTGAAGTGCTTGATACCTATGACTATATGCCTTATGGTAGTGAGTTCACAACCGACACCGACAATATCACCGACTACCGTTTTACTGGTAAGGAGAAGCAGACTGCGTTTGGCAACAGTAATATTTACGACTCATTTGCTCGTTTCCAGAATACCACTGGTCGCTTTATGTCGATTGACCCTAAAGCGGAGAGTTTCTACCATATCTCACCATATAGTTATTGCGCGGGTGACCCAGTGAATTTGGTGGATCCGGATGGAGAAAAGATTCAAGTTATCACCAATGGTGAAATACATTTATGGAGGGAATATAACGGCGAATGGGGTTTTTATAACAAAGACAATGAACTATATATAGGGGATAATGAGTTTGTCAATGCAGCATCTGCAGCATTAACCCATCTAATGAAATATAGTTCTACTGGATTTGAATTAGTTGAATATTTATCTAACCATATAAGTGAAATCCAGCTATTCAATACTTCTATAAGTCGTTGGCAAAAAGGAAAATTAGGGTGGAATATAAATAATCCAGAAGCTGTCCCAACAACAGAGGGATTACAAGCAAATGCTATTGTTAATTTAGGACACGAATTAGCACATGCAAAATATAGTTTTAATAATAATGATACAGAACATAAATGGGAACATTACGATCTAGGCATATCTACTTCAATATCAGAAATTTATACTACACATTATGAAAATAAGATTCGTTCAGAGATGGGATTGCCATTAAGAACTCATTATTTTAAAGATGAGTATGGTAATGGCGTAGGTAACCCAATTATCCGACCTAAGACAAGAGCTAGTATTTATTACGATGCCTCTGGTCATACGAACTATAAACAATTAAAGAAAAATATTCCCCCATATATATACTAATAATATTTAATATAATGATGAAAAAGTGTTTAATAATGTGCTTCTTTTTATGTTTGCTTAACAGCAATGCATTTGCAGCAGATAGAGATGCGTCAAAATATCCATCTGACTTCTCGATGACAGAACATAAAATTAATAGTTTTAACGAGATTACACCTTCACCAGAAGTTTACAATTTCCATGATGTAGTGCAGCATATCAGCAAAACATCGTATCGAACGACATATATAGGTTATGATGATAATGTCAATATTGCACATAAAAAACCTATAAATAAAAAGTCAGTAGTTGCACGAAATCATTATACTAAACTTGCTCAGACTGTTGATGAATTGAATTTAGTAAACTACCAATGCGACACCATACAAATATATGATTCTTGGTCTGGATGGAGTGTTGGTGATGTATATAATAGTCCATATTCAAATTATCATATAGACTTTAAGTGTCGTAAAGGCATCTATGAATTGGTTGACTATAAATTGGAACCAAAACATTTTGATGAAGAATATGTGAATGAGAAAACACGAGCACTATATGAAGAGATTAGAAAAAAGGATTACCCTAATCTTGACGCACTACCACTTACATACGATTGGGAGATGTTAAGATATAATTGCTGGGATGATCAAAAGATGATTAGAAATTTTGGCAAAACTACCGATGTATGTGAAACTCTTATTCGCATAATTATCAAGGATAATCGTATCGTATATTGCGATAGATGGGATTGGTAGACACCTTTTTGTATTGCACCTACACGGGCATTCCCGTGTAGGTATCCATAAAAAACGAAATTCACATTCCATGACCAAAACAACCCGCATCGTATGCTTGTGCATACTCGGTGCGGTGGGGACACTTTGTGGTGTCTCCACCATCAATGCGCCCATTGCAGAAGATAAAACAGAAATGATAACTCCCACGGAACCACTGCGTTCAGCATATATCGTAGCCGATATTACGATGCAGGATCCGGTTGCCATATCCCTGCAAGGCGAGCTCTACGCCCTCGAGCGTAGAGTACTCGCCGAGTACAATGGCGACAACTCTCTCTTCACCTCTCGTGCCGATGTGCTACGACTTGATGAGGACTTGCAATCACGACAACCTTTAACGGCATACGATATCGCCACAGGCGAGATTGCAAAGTTTGACAACACGCCAACAACCACTTATCTTGCACCTATCAGCAGTAGTGGTGACTTGATGTTGTTGGAGTTTACTCGCAAGCCCACGAAGTTCCGTCTTGTGATGCGCCCTGCGCCAGTAGAAACTACTCATCACTTTGGCATTGCTATGCCAAGTAAAGAGTATCTTGCTACGCTACGCCCCTATTTCGATGGGGGCGTGGCAACGCAGCCTACGGCACAGTCCACAGCTTCGCAAGACCACTCCCAACAACTCGGCAAAGAGATATTCAACGAACTACATCAGATGATTCTCACAGCTCCAGACACATCGGACTCACTCGATACAGAGCAGAGCCCAGAATCATTAGATGAAGGCTTAAAAGACATGTAAAGAAGACAGGGGCTGCAACGCCCCTGTTCTCATATTATCTATCTTGCAAAAATCACATTTGCAATATCTGATAATTTTCCAATGGCTGTATCAGAAAAATAGCCTACAAGAAAACCTATTCCACAAGACTCTGAAATACTATATACTTCTCCTGTAGCGTAACAAGACATAATGACAACAAAGACAACCGCAAGAACACCAGATATCCATGGTGTAAAAATTCTCCACAACCGCCTCTCCTCGTGCCAATAACCCCGAGCAACAGTGCGATATAGCCACTTGGTTGTAAATGATATTCCTCCTATCATTCCTCCTACCCAAGCAAAACAATAACTAAATACTGTAGGAGATAGTGCGAAGGCATTTTCGATAATATGACATTTATATTGAACACCCAATATGATAGCAATAATGCATGTTACACCTAATATAACAAGTAAATATATCTTTTCATGCTTAATAAATCTACGAGCCTCTGATGGGTATTTCGATTTCCAATCATATTGTTCCCTTCCATCTGTAGGGAAATTATTACTGATTTTATCAGTTCTTTTCTCTGTTTGGGGTTCTTTATCTATTTGGGATGTAGACATATGAGGACTTTTTATTATTTATCAAACATTTGTTTATAGGCTACGACTGACCTCGCTACATTCTCGTAAAATGGATTACTCTTCCAATCATATTGTTCTTCCTTCCCCTCACTACGAGCTATTGCCTTACGAAATAACTGACTCGGTATGTTCGAATCCGTAGCAATAAATGATACTCCATCCTGATTTCTATAGTACAAATATGGAGTGCCATTGCTGATATATGTAGAAGTCATATCCATTGATGGTATATGTTTCCAATTGTAATTTATCCCAAAATAATCTTTAACACTCTTTACCAAATCTATCTTAGTGGGAACAATATGAATATGAGCATAGTCTACACCACAACCAACTAATTTATTCGAACAATATGCACCATTTTCAAATATGACATAATCGCCATATACCTGCTTGACTATTTTTCCAACATAATCAATCAACTCGTTTAACTCATCGTGTAGAGTTTGTGATTCTATGTAACCATATGACAAATAATGTTCTTTGGGAATAATTAGTAACCATCCCTCTACTATTGAGCCTAACGAAGGAATAACAGCAAAGTGTTCTGTCTCATACAACCTTACATTATATGACTCTGAATCATTAAATTTTTTAATGCTCATTATTACTTTATGACTAAGTTACAATTATGCGGACATTTTGTGATTCCGCACACATTATATATGCAAATTATAATCCTAATTGTAGTTCCTTTGGTTTATTATGAGTATTTGTATATGTACAAAATCTCAATTAGACAAACTAAGTTGCCAAAAAGAACCTACTAATATCAAGCTTCAAAGATATATAATTTATACGATAATTAGCTCATTTTTTCGTAAAAATACATATTAATACATATATATCTTTAAATTTAATATACCAATTAACTCAAAAAAGACATACTATGCTAGCACAACAAATGCACAATATCAACTACTCATATGTATCCCAAGATAATATCACGCAAACATATCCTCCATTCTCTTTTTCACTTCCTGTTCACGAGTATTTTTATAGTAATGCTTTGCTATAGTCTGTGGGCTATTACCTGCCATCTCTGCGACTAGGAAAGCATCATACTCCGTCACCATCTTTGAAATAAAAGAGCCTCTTGCAGAATACCATGTAATATGCTCTCTAATACGGAGGAGTTTACATACCTTCTTTAAAGTTCTGGCTACCTCCTCAGACAAATCGTTAACTTTATTTTGTCTTTTAATCGCCGTATTATGATTCGCGGTAAATATAGGAAAAACATAATTTGCATATCCAGCGCCCTCATACCTTTGTATAATCTCCCTTCCAGGTTTTAACAACATTGGCTTTGCCTTCTTCGGATACTTAATGCGCTCATATATAATCTTGTCACCTTGAATCATATTCCAAGTAAGGTTACATACATCTACATTCGACATACCACCAGTAAAATAACTAAATAAAAACAAGTCAATATGAAGTTGCTCTCTTGGATTTAATAATGTCCTATCTACATTTATTATTTTGGCGATAGCTCTCTCTGAAGCTGCCCTAGACTTTGTTTCATTAAATTTCATATCATCTCCTAAAATCTGAAATGCATCTAGGTTAACTCCATACATTCCCTCTTTCTTAGCATAATTACATATTGCCCTTAATCGACGAAGTTTTCCTGCCAGCCCTGCCTTATTTCCATTGCGAATGCCTTGTTCCTTAGTCCAAAATGCAAAATCCAATAAAAATTGCTCTGTTATATCTTGAAAATAGTATGAAGAGAACGACTTTCCATATCGTTCGTTCGTAAATTGGATTAACACTTTACGAATGGCAGCATAATGCTTGGCATTTCCTAAACTTTGCACAATCACACCATTTTTGAAACGCTTCTTCTCTCTAAAATAAAGCTCTATCGATTCAATCATCTGAAGCACTGATTTAACCTTCACTTCAGGGTTAGTTCTTTCCGCTTCATCAAATGCGTGAGACCACTGAATAGGAGACCATGCTCTACCTTCAATTTCCCATTGATCCGCAACATGAAGGTACTCATTCTTGACATCGAATATTCTTTTGTTTTTAGACGTCGCTGCAGCACTACCTGTTCTAAAACTTTGGGACTTTTGATCCCAATCCTTAATTGGTCCAGTAATATCTAGTACTTTAGGAACTCTATTATAACCACTTTTGAAGAATATCATCTTCAGTTTGACCATCTTAGGATCCTTTTTATCCTGTTCTCCACGAATGTTAATTGTATACCTACTCATATAAAAGTAAATTAGTTGATATTAGTACTTTAATTTGACTTCGTAAGGTCCAAATCTACCTACATAGAAGCCTACATAGAAGTATAGAATCACACCTTAAAAAAGGTTTAATCGTTATATATTCTATGCCTACTAAAATCAACTAATCACCTATATAACAAAGAGTTGCCGAGATTGTTAATCCCAGCAACTCGATATACGGGACATACTTGATGTATTTCCCATTCGCTCTTTGGATTGAGAGGCTGCAGACGGCCCTTTATCACAGGAAATTTAATTTCTTGTTAGAGGTCGTGAGATGTAGTGCCAAATGAAAGAGCCTCGGATGGGACATACTAAACGTATTTCCCATTCGGGGCTCTAAGTTTTGTGCCGCAGATTGCAGCTTATTATTACAGAAAATTATTTTCTTGCCTGCTTAGCCTCAATACACTCCGTAGCATGAGGAACACGAAGCAAACGCTCACGAGGGATAAGCTTACCTGTGGTCTTGCAGATGCCGTATGTCTTGTTCTTGATACGGATAAGTGCCATCTCAAGGTTACGGATGAACTTTGCCTGACGCTGTGCAAGTGAACCATACTCCTCGCGAGATAGCGTTGTCGCGCCCTCCTCCATCACCTTGAACGTGGGTGATGAGTCCTCTGTATCGTTCTCGTTGCTTGTTGCAGTACGCAACATATCATAGTCAGCACGTGCTGATGCCAATTTCTGCTCAATCAATAGACGGAACTCCTCCAGCTCTGCGTCATTGTAACGTGTCTTCTCCTCTGACATAATCGTATATTTTAGTACGGTTATTACTTATATAATAAGCGAAATTAAGCAAAAATTATGAAACTTGCAAATATTCTTCGGAAAAAAAGAGAAATTGGGGAGGGTATAGTTCAAAAAAGAGACTTAACGGACAGAAGAGACATAAGAGGAATGCGGACAATGGCTGACAGCATCATCTCATTTGTCTCATAGTCCCTTAGGTCTCTTAGGTCCCCCAAAAAAACATAGACCGAGGGGAAAGAGAGTCATCACACCTATATATAATAAAGGAGTGCAGTCGCAATGACCGCACTCCTCTACTTATAATATCAAGTTGTTATGCCTTTGTAACAGCAATCTTGAGTGCTACCTCGTCGATGTCTGAGTCAACAACGAAGTCACCTGCAGGAGCAGCAACAGCCTTGACATCTACGGCAAGGGTCTGCTGTGCGATGTACTGTGCGAAGCTCTCAACTGCGGGAGCTGTGAGGTCGTTAGACTCAATCTCCACGCTAATCTTGTCCGTTACCTCGAAGCCTGACTCCTTACGGATGTTCTGGATGCGGTTTACAAGCTCGCGGGCAACACCCTCGCGGCGCAACTCCTCGGTGATTGTGATATCGAGGGCTACGGTGAGTTTACCCTCCGATGCTACCAACCAGCCGGGCATATCCTCCGATGTAATCTCGAAGTCGGCAGCTGTAACAACCACCTGGGTGCCATTAAGGTCGAGTGTTGTCTCCTCGTTAGCCTCAATCTCGGCAATCTGCTCCTGAGTGAATGTTGCGATGAGTGCCGACATAGCCTTTGCATGTGGCGCATAACGCTGACAGAAGTGCTTAAAGTTGAGCTTGATACGCTTGGTGATGATACCAGTAGTATCTGTGATAAGCTCAATATCCTTGATGTTCACCTCGTTCATGATGAGCGCGCGTACAGCCTCGATGCGTGCAGCCATCTCCTTATCCAACACAGGGATGATAATCTTCGAGAGAGGCTTACGCACGTTGATATTCACCTTACGGCGCAATGCGAGCACCATAGATGACACCTGCTGTGAGAGCTCTGTGCGTGCCTCGAGCTCACGGTTGATGAGCGCCTCGTTGCACTTAGGATACTCTGCGAGGTGTACAGAAGACTCTGCATGGCGACCACTTGCGGCGTTAAGGTCGCAGAAGATGCGGTCGGTAATGAATGGTGCGATAGGCGCAGCAAGCATAGCGACAGTCTCCAAGCAAGTGTAGAGAGTCTGGTATGCTGCAAGCTTATCCTCATTCATCGAGCCACCCCAGAAACGCTTACGGTTCAAGCGCACGTACCAGTTAGAGAGGTTCTCGTTGACAAACGCGTCGATAAGACGTGCTGCGGGTGTTGGGTCGTACTCCTCAAGCGACTGTGTCACGCTGCGGATGAGAGTATTGAGCTCCGACAAAATCCAGCGGTCGATCTCAGGACGCTGCTCAACGGGAATCTCCTCCTCCTTGCCAGTGAAGCCATCGATGTTGGCGTAAAGGGCGAAGAATGAGTAGGTGTTGTAGAGCGTGCCGAAGAACTTACGGCGGCACTCGTCAACGCCATCCACGTCGAACTTGAGGTTATCCCAAGGCTGTGAGTTCGAAATCATATACCAGCGTGTAGCATCTGCGCCGTACTTTTTGAGTACCTCGAATGGATCTACGGCATTACCGAGACGCTTAGACATCTTGTTACCATTCTTATCGAGCACCAAGCCGTTAGAGATGATGTTCTTGAACGCTACAGAGTCGAAGAGCATGGTAGCGATAGCGTGGAGTGTGTAGAACCAACCACGTGTCTGGTCAACACCCTCAGCAATGAAGTCTGCAGGGTAGATCTGATCGAATCCCTCCTTGTTCTCGAATGGGTAGTGTACCTGTGCGTATGGCATAGCACCCGAGTCGAACCATACGTCGATGAGGTCTGGCTCACGGCGCATAGGCTCACCCTTCGATGATACCAACACGATGTTATCTACGTATGGGCGGTGGAGGTCGATGTTCTCCGTAGAGTAGTTCTCCTTAGACATATCGCCCACGACAAAGTTTTTGTATGGGTTCTCTGTCATCACGCCAGCCGCCACAGCTTTCTCAATCTCGGCCATAAGCTCCTCTACCGAGCCGATGCACTTCAACTCAGTGCGGTCCTCAGTAGCCCAGATTGGGAGTGGAGTACCCCAGAAGCGTGAACGTGAGAGGTTCCAGTCGTTGATGTTCTCGAGCCACTTGCCGAAGCGACCTGTACCTGTGCTCTCGGGCTTCCAGTAGATGGTCTTGTTCAACTCCATCATGCGCTCACGAAGCGCTGTTGTGCGGATGAACCATGAGTCCAATGGGTAGTACAACACAGGCTTGTCTGTACGCCAGCAGTGTGGATAGTTGTGGGTATGCTTCTCAATTTTGAAGACCTTGTTAGTCTCCTTAAGACGAATTGAGATGTAGATGTCGAGGTTCTCGGCAGCTGCCGCAGCCTTCTCATCATAGCGACCATCCACGGTGTACTGTGGGTCGTAGGCGTTCTTCACGAAGCGACCCTCATACTCCTTATAGTCGGCATTTACGCACTCCGCAACGAACTTCTCGTCGAGCTCCTCTGTGAGGAAGAACTTACCTGTGAAGTCAACCATAGGACGTGTCTCGCCGCGCTTGTTGATCATGAAGAGCGATGGGATGCCTGCCTGACGTGCTACGAAGGCATCATCAGCACCAAACGTAGGTGCGATGTGTACGATACCTGTACCATCCTCAACGGTAACGTAGTCACCAAGGATTACACGGAATGCCTTAGATGAGGCCTCCTTCCAGTTGCCATTCTCATCTGCCTCGACGGGCTTAACCCATGGCAAGAGCTGCTCATAGCGCATACCCTCGAGCTCCGTACCCTTCCACTTGCCTACTACCTCAAATGGGATGAGCTTGTCACCCGCCTTGTACTCCTCAAGGGCGATGCCCTCAGCCTTCTTGTTGAAGATTGAGTAGAGGAGTGGCTCGGCAACCACAGCAGTAATCTTCTCTGCGGTGTAGGGGTTGAATGAGCGTACTGCTACGTAGTCGTACTTGGGACCCACGCAGAGTGCTGTGTTTGAGGGCAATGTCCAAGGTGTTGTTGTCCATGCGAGGAACACGGGAGTGCCCCAGCCCTCCATCTCAGCCTTAGGCTCGAGGATGCGGAACTGTGCGGTGCAAGTGGTGTCCTTGACATCGCGGTAGCAGCCTGGCTGGTTGAGCTCGTGTGTTGAGAGGCCAGTACCTGCTGCGGGTGAGTATGGCTGGATGGTGTAGCCCTTGTAGAGGAGGTTCTTCTCGTAGAGCTGCTTAAGGAGCCACCAGAGGGTCTCGATGAACTTGTTGTCGTAGGTGATATATGGGTCGTCCATGTTCACCCAGTAGCCCATCTTGCGTGTTAGGTCCTCCCATATGTCGGTGAACTCCATGACCGCCTCGCGGCACTGCTGGTTGTACTCCTCGATGGTAATCTTCTTGCCGATATCCTCCTTTGTGATGCCGAGCTTCTTCTCTACGCCGAGCTCCACGGGCAGACCGTGTGTGTCCCAACCCGCCTTGCGGTGTACGAGGTAGCCCTGCTGGGTCTTGTAGCGGCAGAATACATCTTTGATTGTGCGCGCCATGACATGGTGGATGCCAGGCATGCCGTTTGCTGAGGGGGGACCCTCATAGAATACGAACGTGGGGTGACCCTCACGTGTTGTGATGCTCTTGTGGAAGGTGTCGTCCTTGGTCCAGCGTGCCAACATCTCGTCAGCAACGCCCGCCAAGTCAAGACCCTTATATTCGTTGAACTTACTCATAATCAGCTATTAATTAGCAATTAGTAATTAGTAATTAGCAATTAGTAATTTCTGATGTAGGGGGTTGATAGCGTCTTCGCTCGGTCTCTGTGGTTTTTCTTTGAGACCAATGGGACCAATGGGACCAAAGGGACCAATGGGACCGAAGGGAGGTCGCGGACAACTGTTGATAGCGACTTCTCTGTGGTCTTTGTGGTCTCTGCGGTCTCCAAAAGTCCGCAACAACGCAGTCCGCAACAACACCCACTACTAATTCCTAATTCCTCATTTCTCATTTACTCCTCGTCCTCGTCGTCAGACTCGGCCATTGTGGTGTATACGTTTGTCACGTCGTCGTCCTCCTCGAGGTGCTCGATGAGCTTGTTAACTGCCTCGCGCTCCTCGGCGGTGAGCTCCTTGGTGTCGGTGGGTATGCGTACAGCCTCACCCGATACGAGCTCGAAGCCCTTACCCTCAATCCATGTCTGAATCTGACCGAATGACTCGTATGCTGCATATACAGTAACCTCACCCTCCTCAGCGTAGAACTCATCCACACCGAAGTCAATCATCTCAAGCTCCATCTCCTCGAGGTCAACACCCTCGGTTGGCTTGAACTTAAATACGCACTTGTGCTCGAACATAAAGCCCACAGAACCAGATGTACCGAGGGTACCGCCATACTTGTTGAAGTACATACGTACAGATGCTACGGTACGGTTTGTGTTGTCGGTAGCTGTCTCTACCAATACTGCGATGCCGTGAGGACCATAACCCTCATAGATCATCTCCTTGTAGTCTGCAGCGTCCTTGTCAGTAGCACGCTTGATTGCACGCTCCACATTCTCCTTTGGCATGTTCTCAGCCTTTGCATTCTGCATAAGGAGGCGGAGGCGGAGGTTAGATGATGGGTCGGGACCTGATGCCTTTACTGCCATCTCAATCTCCTTACCGATCTTCGTAAACACACGCGCCATGTGTCCCCAGCGCTTCATTTTTCTCGCTTTGCGATACTCAAATGCTCTTCCCATAATTGTTTGTTTTTTATATTTTTAGTTGTTAATACCTTAGTATATATACACAATGGCGCAAAGATATAAAAAAAATATTTAAAAATGGAGACACGAGCTGCAAATATTCATGAATAGACTTCATTTTGTACATATATAACTATTGATGCACGTTATAGGACTATATATCACACACTGAAAATAGCCCAGAACCACACGTTGAAACATGTGGAAATATTGACAAATTACAGGTGATAAAACGTATAAAAAAGATATGATTTACAACGTAGCTCCAACCACCATCGAAGAGGTAAAAAGAAGAGACAGGACGGGCAAAAAAAATGAGGCAACCGAAAGGTGAGAACTCTGATAGTCAACACTATCTCATTCATGACAGAGCCTGCATCTCATAGTATATTACCTAAAGCATGCAACCCGTGTCACCCCTTCGATTGGCCTCTCCAACCTAAAACTACTAACCTAAATGAACCTTAAAACTTCGCTGCAAAGATAAGGGGTATTTTTGAATCATGCAAGTATTTTATTAAAAATTTTCAATAATTTTTTCAATAGTTTTAATTAATCCCCTCCAGAGTGGCCTCTGAGGCCGTTTTGACCCAAAGAAGAAAATTGTAGAAAATAGACCAATTTCGGCAGTTACCCCACATTTTGGGCACAAAATCACCATTCGACAAAAGCAACTCAAGGCTCCGAATTAGTCTAAATACGTAGTATAATTAGATTTTTTTTACTAACTTTGCGACGAATGTGTGCCTGCTACAATGCGGGCAAAATAAAAATGAAGCATAGTATTACCATAGGTTTCGATGCAAAGCATGCAATGAGCGATGACGCTGAATTTGGCGCATATAGCCGTTTGGTCATCGAATCATTGGCTCTTGCCGCACCACGATACAGCTATTTTCGCCCCTACATCCCTACGCGCACACCGCACAAGGGATATGAGGCCATTGAGAGGCTGCACAATATCGAAACCATGGAGCCCGACGGTGCACTATGGCGTAAGCTCACACTCCCCTGGCGTGTATGGCGCGTGGCTCACGACTTGCACAACGGCGGCGTAGAGCTGTACCACGGTCTTACGGAGCATCTTCCATTGGGTCTTGCAGCGCGCAAAATACGCAGCGTTGTGACCGTGCACAACATGGCATATCTCTACGACAAGAACATTCTCAACTCGCCCGAGAATCTCATCCATCGTCTCTATATGGGTCGCATACTTCACCGCGTAGATCGCATTGTTGCGGTTAGCGAGAGCGTAAAACGCGACATCGTCAAGCACTGCAACATCTACGCCGATAAGATTGACGTTGTATATAGCGGCGTGGCAAAGCGTTTCACCGAGCCAGTTAGCGACGAACAGATAGCAAAGGTGACGGAAAAGTATATGTTTCCGGAGCGTTATCTCTTGAGTGTGGGTAGACATATTGAACGCCGCAACATGCTCAACATCATCAAGATAATGCCAATGATGGATCACGAGTTACACTACGTCATTGTGGGCAAAACAACAGCACATACGATGCGCTTGCAGCGTGTAGCGAAGTCACTTGGCGTATTAGACCGCATTCACTTCATAACCAACGCAACAGAGGAGGAGATGCCCGCCATATATAAGCGTGCATCAATCCTCATAAACATCTCCAAGTATGAGGGATTTCCCACATCTGTTGCCGAGGCAATGAGTGTCGGCACCCCATGCATTGCATCGCGCAAATTGTGCATGGAGGAGATTGCCGAAAATTCCGCACTCTATGTCAGTGCCACAAACCGTGATGAGATTATCAGCACCATTCGCCGACTCCTCGAGGACAAGGACCTACGCGACGACTTGATTGCTACGGGCAAACGCCACGCCTCACGTTTCCGCCCCGAGGTTGTCGCCTTCAATCTCATTAACTGCTACCACCGTATAGGTGTCAATATACGAGGATAGCAATAGCAAAATTGACAAATTATAAATTAATATAACGAGCTGATTGTAGGCTATTTATAAAACAGATCACTAAAATAGAACATAAATTTAGTGAGTTTTAGACAAAATTAAGTACCTTTGCCCCGTTGCGCAGTTGTGCTGCGCTAACATTAAGATGAAAATTATACACATATTTATATAATTATGGAAAGAGTAAAGAAAATTGTAGTTATGGCAAAACAGGTGCCCGACACACGCAATGTGGGCAAGGATGCCATGACTCCAGAGGGCACGGTAAACCGTGCTGCTCTTGCTGCAATCTTCAACCCCGAGGACCTCAATGCCCTTGAGATGGCCCTTCAGATGAAGGAGCGCATCGCAGGCTCTGAGGTATACGTATTGACCATGGGTCCCCAGCGCGCAAGCGATGTCATCCGCGAGGCTATGTTCCGCGGTGCAGATGGTGGCTATTTGCTTTCAGGCAAGGAGTTTGCAGGCTCAGATACGCTTGCTACATCGTACGCCCTCTCATTGGCGCTACGCAAGATTCAGCCCGATATTGTTGTTGCAGGCCGCCAGGCCATCGACGGTGACACTGCTCAGGTAGGTCCCCAGGTGGCTGAGAAGCTCGATCTTCCACAGGTAACATACGCCGAGGAGCTCATCGACATCAACGACACCGAGATCACCATCAAGCGCCGCTTGGAGCGTGGTTCAGAGGTTGTTGTATGCCCACTTCCCGCGCTTATCACAGTAAATTCATCAGCAAAGGAGTGTCGCCCACGCAATGCAAAGCGCGTGATGAAGTACAAGCGAGCACTTGCAACATCTGAGATGGCAAACGTTGACGAGCAGTGGAACTCATTTATCGCTGAGCGTCCCTACTTGCACATCGTTGAGTTTGCAGCAGCCGATGTAAACCCCGATCCCGCACAGCTCGGCTTGAGCGGCTCACCTACCAAGGTAAAGAAGATTGAGAATGTAGTGTTCCAAGCTAAGGAGGCTAAGACCCTCACCTCTGACGACAAGGACATAGAGGCACTCATGCAGGAACTTATTGCGAGCCACACGCTCGGTTAATCGCTTAAGAGACAAGAGTATGAATAACGTATTTGTATATATCGAGATTGAGGAGAGAGAGATTGCCGACGTATCGTTGGAGCTCCTCACCAAGGGTCGTGAGTTGGCAAACACATTGGGCGTAAAGCTTGAGGCTGTGGTTATTGGCCACAACGTTAAGGATCTTGCACCCGAGTTGGCAAAGTATGGTGCCGACACTGTATGGGTTGCCGACAACGAGATCTTCGCACCCTTCCGCACACTACCCCACACAGCAGTCATGGTGGGCCTTATAGAGCAGGAGAAGCCACAGATTGCACTCTTTGGCGCAACTCCCGTAGGTCGTGACTTCGCACCCCGCGTATCATCTGCGCTCCATAGCGGTCTTACAGCAGACTGCACAGAGCTCGTGATCGGCGAGCATAAGGATGCCAAGAGCGGCAAGGAGTACGACAGCCTACTCTACCAGATTCGTCCCGCCTTTGGTGGTAACATCATCGCCACTATCGTCAACCCCGAGTGCCGCCCACAGATGGCAACTGTTCGTGAGGGTGTTATGCGCAAGGAGGCGCTTGCAACCCCCGCAGCAGGCGAGGTACGCGAGATTGAGTGGCAGAAGATGGTCAAGGATACCGACCTTGCAGTACGCATCGTAGAGCGCCACATCGAGGAGCGCAAGATTAACATCAAGGGTGCTTCGGTCATCGTTGCAGGTGGCTATGGTGTAGGCTCTAAGGAGGGCTTTAAGCTCGTACACGAGTTGGCAAATGTGCTTGGTGGTGAGGTAGGTGCTTCGCGTGCTGCGGTAGACGCAGGCTTTACGGAGCATGAGCGCCAGATTGGCCAGACAGGTGTCACTGTACGTCCCAAATTGTATATCGCTTGCGGTATCTCTGGTCAGATTCAGCACACAGCGGGTATGGATGGCTCGGCTATGATCGTATCTATCAACACCGACCCCGAGGCCCCCATCAACAAGATTGCCGACTACGCCATCACAGGTAGCGTTGAGGAGGTGATCCCCAAGATGATTAAGTATTACAAACAGAACTCAAAATAGGAGAAGCAATGGCTAACTTTTATATAGATAATAAGGATTTGCAGTATCACCTCTCACATCCCTTGATGAAGAGGATTATTGAGCTCAAGGAGCGCAACTTTGCCGATGCTAAGGAGTACGACTACGCACCACAGGACGTGGAGGATGCACTCGACTCATACCGCCGCGTGTTGGAGATCGTGGGCGATGTTTGCGGCGAGGTAATCGCTGCTAATGCCGAGAGCGTAGACCATGAGGGTCCTCGCGTTGTCAACGACCACGTTGAGTACGCTTCGGGCACAGTACGTAACATCGAGGCGTTGAACGCTGCAGGCTTGGGTGGCATGACACTTCCCCGCAAGTATGACGGTTTGAACATGCCCGTAACATGCTTCGCTATGGCAAACGAGATGGTAGCACGCGCCGATGCAGGCTTCGAGAACATCTGGGGCTTGCAGGACTGCGCCGAGACCATCAACGAGTTCGCCACTGAGGAGATCAAGCAGCGCTTCTTGCCCCGCGTATCTGCTGGCGAGACCTGCGCTATGGACCTCACCGAGCCAGATGCAGGCTCTGACCTTGGTGCCGTTATGCTCAAGGCAACGTGGGATGAGGCAGCTGGCGTATGGCGTTTGAACGGCTGTAAGCGCTTCATTACCAATGGTGATGGTGACATCTCGCTCGTCTTGGCTCGTACCGAGGAGGGCACAAAGGATGCACGAGGCCTCTCAATGCTTATCTACGACAAGCGCGATGGTGGCGTTAAAGTTCGCCGCATAGAGAATAAGCTCGGTATCAAGGGCTCGCCAACATGTGAGTTGGTATTCAACAACGCCCCAGCGGTGTTGGTTGGCGACCGCAAGATGGGACTTATCAAATACGTTATGTCGTTGATGAACGCTGCGCGCTTGGGTATCGCCGCGCAGTCTACAGGCTTGTGCGAGGCAGCCTACCGCGAGGCATTGAAGTATGCTAATGAGCGTGAGCAGTTCGGCAAGGCTATCATCAACTTCGCCGCCGTACGCGAGATGCTTAAGAACATGGAGGCTAAGACGCTCGCATCACGCGCAATGCTCTACGAGACAGCACGTTTCGTGGATATCTACAAACAATTAACTCATATCTCTCACGACCGTTCATTGGAGGCTGAGGAGCGCCAGGAGATGAAGTTCTACAACCGCCTTGCAGATGGTTTTACTCCATTGGCAAAGATGTTCGCTTCGGAGTACGCTAACGAGGTTGCTTACGACTCTATCCAGATTCACGGTGGTTCGGGCTACATGAAGGACTACGCTTGCGAGCGCTTGTACCGCGATGCCCGCATCATGAACATCTACGAGGGTACCACACAGCTTCAGGTTGTTGCTGCTATCAACCACGTTACTAAGGGCACCTACCTCGAGCAGATTATGCGCTATGAGGAGAACGAGCGCACCGAGGCTACAAAGGCCATGGGCGAGCAGTTGGTTGAGTTGCGCAAGGTCTACGAGCAGGTTGTTGAGCGCGTTGAGGCTATCGACAAGGAGGCTAACGGCTATAAGGAGTTCCACTCACGTCGTCTTGTTGAGATTGCAGGTTACATCATCATGTCTCACATCATGTTGCGCCAGGCAGCGGAGTGCGAGGCTGACTACTTGAATCCTACAAAGATTTTCGTGAAGTACGCTGCTAAGAAGATTACCGAGGCAGCGGCATATATCAATGCTTCAGAGGCATCTGATGTAGAGCTCTTCGCATAATCCGCGACACCACTATAACGAGTAAAGGCCACTCCACATGGGGTGGTCTTGCTGTTTTAAGGGAGGGGTGGAGAGATTTGGGAGAGTTTTAGGGCACCAAGAGAGACTAAAAGAGACCGAAGAGACCGAAACGAAGTCGCTAACAACTGTTGATAGCATCATCTCTTCTGTCTCTTGCGTCCCTTCTGTCTCTTTTGTCTCTTTAATCTCTTCTGTCAAATGACTTTCTTAACTCGCGACCTAATTTCTTGTCAGAAGTCGTGAGATGTGGGGCCAAATGAAAGAGCCTCGGATGGGACATACTAACGTATTTCCCATTCGGGGCTCTAAGTTTGGTGCCGCATATTGCGGCTTATCACAAGAAATTACTTCAAGCGGAGGAATCCGATACCAAAACGCTCCACCGCAGCACGCTCCAAGTCCTCACGCACTGATGGGTCTGCAATAGAGATAAGGAGCTTCGCACGCTCAGCAAGCGACTTGTTGCGTAGATATACGATACCGTGCTCGGTAGCGATATACTGCGCCTGGAAGCGTGTAGTCACGACACCCGCACCCTTGGTGAGTGTAGGCACAATCTTAGACTGACCCTTCGAGGTGATTGATGGTAGGGCAATGAAGCACTTACCACCCTCCGAGAGAGCACCACCATACATGAAGTCGTGCTGGCCACCTACGCCCGAGAAGATGCGCTCACCGATAGAGTCTGCGCAAATCTGACCTGTGAGGTCGATCTCGATAGCCGAGTTCACAGCCATAACCTTTGGGTTCTGGCGGATGTTCTGAGGGTCGTTTGTCCATGCTACGTCGCGGATTACGACATCGCGGTTACCATCGAGGTAGTCGTAGAGGCGCTGACTACCGAGGCAGAGGCACGCCACAGACTTACCTGGGTAAATCTTCTTGAGTGAGTTATCGATGATACCCTTCTGGATGAGGGGCACCACGCCGTCGGTCATCGCCTCGGTGTGGAGACCGAGGTGCTTATGGCCCTGGAGTGCATCGAGCACAGCATTGGGAATACCACCTACGCCGATTTGGAGTGTTGCACCATCAGGAATCTCACCTGCGATGTAGTTACCGATAGCGCGCTCCACGGCGTTGGGCACAACAGTAGGCACCTCAACAAGTGGCTCGTCACCGCGCACCAATGCGTCAATCTTCGATACGTGGATTACGGGGTCACCAAATGTGCGGGGCATATACTTGTTTACCTGCGCGATGATAACCTTTGAGCACTCTACAGCCGAGAATGCGAGGTCGGCAGATACACCGTATGAGCAGTAGCCCTCCTCATCGGGCTCCGATACGTTCAAGAGTGTAACATCGAGGGGCACCTGACCCGAACGGAAGAGGAAGGGAATCTCGCCCAGGAATGCGGGGATTGTCTGCGCCACGCCCGAGTTGATGGCGTTGCGTAGGTTGTTAGCCACGAAGAAGCTGAGTGGCTCGAAAGAGTCGCGGAGCTCCGCCTTAGCATAGGGGGCATCGAAGCGACCGATAGCGAATGCTGTGTATACCTTCACGTCGCGAAGCTCGGGCGCACGGTCGGTCATCGCCTGCACCAAAACCTCGGGAATAGATGTCGAGCCCTGAATGTAAACCGAGTCACCCGACTTGATAAGCTTGACGGCCTCAGCCGCACTTACTAAATTCATACGCACTATTCTTTGAAAAGGGCTGTCCTTGTTGGGGGCAGCCCTACCATTATTAATAATCTTTACCGAAGAAATTGTATAGCAAGAGCTAGTTTTAGGCTTGCGACGGCTGTGAAACCGCAGCATACTGAAGCGTATGTGAGGATTTCACAGACTAGCGTAACGACAAAATAGCCTTGCTAGACGATTTCTAATAGTCCTGGCTGAAGAGTCGGAGACGCTTATCCAACTCATCGTATTGGTAGTCCGAAATCATCGACACGCAACCACGCAAGCCCTGACGCGAGCTACCTGTAGGTGCGAGTGTGATAGCCGAGATACCGTAGTAGATGAGCTTGTTGATAAGCTGCTCGCCTGTCATATCCTTGTAGCCAAAGGTGAAGAAGAAACCATCCGAAACATCCTGATCGCAGTCCTTGTCGTAGACGATGTGGAAGCCATTCTTGACCATAATCTCCTTAACCTTCTGCGCGCGGCGTGCATACTCGCGTGTGTGCTCAACATAGTTCAGACGACCATCTGACGCTGCACGGAACATAGCAGCGAGAGCATACTGCGCAGAGTGGGGGACACCCGACGACAACACGTAGAGGATGTTGAAGATGAAGTTACGACGGAACTCACCATCATTGCCATACTTCTCAGCGAGAGCCTCATAGCAGCGCTCCGCGAGTGCGGGGTTCATAGCCACGATGGCGATACGCTGACCTGCGTATGAGAACATCTTCGAGCCTGACAAGAGGTGCAAGCAGTTGTTTGTATAGCGCGCAACAGAGGGCTGATATGGTGCCTCGAAGGGCTTCGAGCGGTCCTCGCGGAAGTCCATGTTGAGGTATGCCAAGTCCTCAACAACGATAACGTCGTACTTCGTAGCCATGCGACCGATAATCTCCAACTCCTCCTCGTTGAGGCACATCCATGTTGGGTTGTTAGGGTTAGAGTAGATCATACCGCTGATGCGACCCGATGAGAGCACCTCCTCGAGCTTCTCCTCAAGCTTCTTGCCACGGTAGTCGATAACGTCGAACGACTCGAAACGGATACCCTGAACTTTGCACTGCGCCTTCTGCACGGGGAAGCCTGGGTCGATGAAGAGGATGGTGTCGCGGTCCTTACGCATCTGGCTGAGAGCCATGAACGTAGCGAAGGCACCCTGCATAGAACCTACCGTAGGCACGATGCACACGGGAGGGATGTCGAGGTTGATGAATGCCTTGATGAAGCGCGATGCCTCCTTAGTCAATGGCTCGATACCTGTGATGAGTGGATACTTCGAGCCTACGCCTGCGAGCAACGCCTCGTGCTCCGCCTCGATACCAATCTGCTCAGCGGGAAGGCCTGGCTCACCAATCTCCATGCGGATGTACTCCACACCCATCTTAGCCTCGATGTCCTTAACGACGCTAACAAACTGACGGATAGATGCCGCACCAAGCTCCTTGGCGTTGCGGAGACCGTTGGCGATACAGATATTATCGACGGTCTGCTTATCTAATGGTCTATCCATGCTATTACTTCTTAATTGAGTTTTCATAACCGGCACGTACTGCAGCAAGGTTCTTCTCGATAACCTCCTCACCCTTACGAGCGAAGATACGACGTATACCTGCCTCAATCTTTTCATACTCTATGTCGAGCATGGGGATAGCAGCACCCAAGAGTACCATGTTTGCCGCCTGAAGGGGCGCACCCGCCTCCTTAGCCAACTCCTCAACGTTGAGTGACACGCAGTGTGGCAAAGCCGCGAGGTGAGCGTTGAGCTCCTCCTCTGCGGGGTAGTTAGGAATATTGATGAAGGGGACGTTAGATGTCACTACCCAGCCATCCTTCTTCAAGTACTGCAAGTAGCGCAACGCCTCCATAGGCTCCAATGAGATGATGATGTCGGCACCACCCTTAGCGATAAGGTCCGATGCGATAGGCTCAGTAGAGAGTCGCAAGTTACTCTGCACGTCGCCACCACGCTGGCTCATACCGTGAACCTCAGCCTGCTTGATGTTCCAACCCTCGGCCATGGCAGCCTCGCCGATGACCGTAGCAATCGACAGAATACCCTGTCCGCCGACGCCTGCCAAAATGATATCTTTCTTCATAATTGTTTCGTGTTATTTGTTAGCATTAGCGGACTTACTCCTTCTTTGCAGCTGCGCGTGCCTTAGCGTGACGCTTAGCTGTCTGGATACACTCGCGGCGTGGGATGATAACTGATACACCCTTGTACTCGATCTCCTCGCGCAAGATAGACTTGATCTCCTCCATGTTCTTTGGCAGTGGCACCACAACGCGTACGTGCTCGGGCTTAACGCCTACGCCACGGCAGATATCCTCAATCTTGCCAGTACCCGCTGAGTCCTGACCGCCTGTCATACCTGTTGTGAGGTTATCCGAGATAACAACAACAACATTTGCGTTAGAGTTAACGCAGTCCAACAAGCCAGTCATACCTGAGTGAGTGAATGTTGAGTCGCCGATAACTGCGAATGCGGGGAACTGACCAGCATCCGAAGCACCCTTAGCCATGGTGATTGATGCACCCATCTCAACGCAGGCGTGCAATGCCTGGAACGGAGGCAACGCACCGAGTGTGTAGCAACCGATATCACCGAAGATGCGAGGATTCTCATACTCCGCAGCAACCTCGTTCAACGCCTTGTACATATCGCGGTGACCGCAACCCTGGCACAATGCGGGTGGACGTGCTACAACGATGTCGTCTGCCTCGAGGTTCTCCAAAGCCTCCATGCCCAATGACTTGCGTACGCTGTCGGGGTTGAGCTCGCCAACTCGTGGGAGGTCACCTGTCAAGCGGCCCTTAACCTCAACTGTCGAGGGCACGATAGCGCGTACCATCTCCTCAACAACGGGCTGGCCCTCCTCCATAACGAGGATCTCCTTTGCGCCATCAGCAACCATCTTCTCGATGAGCTCAACTGGCAATGGATACTGCGAAACCTTCAATACGCTACGCTCCTCAGCGTTAGCAACGTTCTCCATGTAGTAGTTGTATGCGATACCTGTGCAGATTACACCACGCTCAGCCTTAGTACCCTTACGATAGAAGTTGTACTTTGACTCCAACGATGCCTTCATAAGGTCATCCTGCTGAGCCAAAAGCTCCACGTAGCGCTTCTTTGCGAATGCGGGCAACAAGATCCAGCGACGCACATCCTCAGGGCGGCAGATCTCGTTCTGCTTGCGAGGCTCCTCTGTTACGTTTACAACAGCACGAGAGTGTGCCATGCGGGTTGTTACGCGCATCAACACGGGCAACTTAACAGCCTCCGAGAGCTCGAATGCTGCGCGTGTCATGTCATAAGCCTCCTGCTGTGATGATGGCTCAAAGATTGGCAACAAGGCGAACTTACCATAGAAACGTGAGTCCTGCTCGTTCTGTGATGAGTGCATTGATGGGTCGTCAGCAGCAACCACTACCAAACCGCCGTTAACGCCAGTCATAGCAGAGTTAACGAATGGGTCGGCAGCGACGTTCATACCCACGTGCTTCATACACACCAGAGCGCGCTTGCCCATGTACGACATACCGAGAGCACCCTCCATAGCGGTCTTCTCGTTAGTAGCCCAACGGCAGCAAATCTTGTTGTTAGCGTCACCACGCTTCTCCTCACGGAGCTGAATAAATTCTGTAATTTCGGTTGAAGGCGTTCCAGGATAAGCATAGACACCTGATAGACCAGAGTCGATAGCGGCCTGTGCAATAGCCTCATCACCGAGAAGTAGTTTTCTCATATTGTAATAGTTTTTAGGTTTGTTACTCTTTTTTTAAGTTTATGCATTATTTCGCATCTTCAAAGTTAAGCAATTTTTTTCAGACTGCGAAATATTTTTTTATCTTTATATAGATTTCTGAAGACAAAGGTCTTTTTAAGAGAAGATAAAGGGATATCAGAGACCAATGAGACGCAATAGAACAATAAGAAGATAGGTATCAACCACTATCCACAACCTCGTTTTGTCCCCATCGCCTCTTCGGTCTCTTACGTCTCAAAAATTACCCCTCCAGAACGCAAAAGGAGAGACACAGCGCAAACCATGTCTCTCCTAAGCCATTTCTCTAAAACTGCATCTACAGCTTTACACCATACGCCAAGTCACCCGCATCGCCAATACCTGGCACGATGTAAGACTTCGATGTAAGTTCCGCATCCACTGCCGCACACCACAATGTACACTTTTCAGGATTGGTATGCTTCAAAACATAGTCCACACCCTGCTCCGACGCAAATGCAGCAGCGAAGTGTGTGTGATCAGGCTCGCCAGCACGACGAATTAACGCATCATAGACGAGCATCAACGATGTACCCGTTGCGAGCATTGGATCGACAAGAATGAGCGTCTTACCAGCTAAAGATGAGGTAGATACATACTCAACATCAACGATAAACGAACCATCGGGGCGACTCTTTCGATATGCCGAAACGAAGCCATTATCCGCATCGTCAAAGTAGTTCAGGAAGCCCTGATGGAATGGCAAACCGGCACGCAGGATTGTTGCAATGACCACCTTATCCGATATCTCCTCAACAGCAGCAATGCCGAGTGGCGTCTCCACCATGCGAGTCTTGTAGTTGAGCTTCTTTGATATCTCGTAAGCCATAATCTCGCCCACACGCTCCATATTACGACGGAAACGCATAGAGTCATTCTGAACACTCTTATCACGCATCTGAGCGAGGAACTTATTGAGAATCGTATTCTCCTTGTTGAGTATCTTAACCATATTCATAACGCTGTTGTTATTACGATGTTAATACAAGAAATTATTGAACGGGTATCGTCCTGCATGTATCTCGCGCACCATGCCATAGAGGTCACTGCGCAACTTCTCGACACCCGTCTTCTCACGCGCAGAGATGAAGATACAAGGCGTGTTAGCCTTTGCTATCCAGCTCTTTTTCAGGTCGTCGAGCGACAAGTTTTCCTTCGTTGCAGGAGTGAGGTCATCCTCCTCCTTTGGCGTGTATGTGTAGGCATCAATCTTGTTGAATACCAAGAACGTAGGCTTATCACCCGCACCGATGTCGGCAAGGGTTTGCTTTACAACTGCAATCTGATCCTCGAAACCTGGGTGCGAGATATCCACAACATGAAGCAACAAGTCTGCCTCGCGCACCTCGTCCAACGTTGACTTAAACGACTCAATAAGCTCAGTGGGGAGCTTACGAATGAAGCCTACGGTATCGGACATCAAGAATGGCAAGTTGTCGAAGACCACCTTGCGCACAGTAGTATCAAGGGTCGCAAAGAGCTTATTCTCAGCAAACACCTCACTCTTAGAGAGCAAATTCATCAAGGTTGACTTACCCACGTTGGTATATCCCACCAATGCCACGCGCACCATCTGTCCACGGTTCGAGCGCTGCACCGCCATCTGACGGTCAATCTTCTTGAGATCCTCCTTAAGCTTCGCTATACGGTTGCGCACGATACGACGGTCGGTCTCGATCTCACGCTCACCCGCACCACCTCGCGTACCTGTACCACCTCGCTGACGCTCAAGGTGAGTCCACAAGCCTGCAAGTCGTGGCAACATATACTCATGCTGCGCCAACTCCACCTGTGTCTTTGCGTATGCCGTCTGCGCACGCGACATGAAGATATCGAGAATCAAGCGCGTACGGTCCATGATGCGGCAAGGCATAACCTGCTCGATATTGCGTGTCTGCGCTGGAGAGAGCTCATCATCGAAGATAGCCACATCAATCTCATTCTCTTTGCACCACTCGGCAATCTCCTCGAGCTTACCAGGACCTACATATATCTTTGATAGTGGCTGTGGCAGACGCTGCGTGAAACGCTTAACGCTACGAATGTTTGCCGTCTCAGCCAGAAACTCCAACTCATCGAGGTACTCCACCGCAGTTGCAGGATTTTGGCTATCACGGATTACAGCTACGAGCACGGCACGTGTTTCGCGCTCCTCGACCGTAGCAAGTGGCTCCTCACGACGCTGCTTTATGCTTACCTTCTCCTCTTTCATCTATTATCTATACCTTATATATAATAAGTAACGCACGACAACTTACCCGTTACGTGCGTTACTTTTGTTACTCTTCCAACAATTGTCGTTAGTTCTGGATAGCGAACTTCACGGGCAATGTGAATGAAACCTTAACAGCCTTACCACGCTGCTTACCAGGCTTCCAACCCTTCTTAAGCTTGTTAGCCTCCTCAAGAGTTGCGATAGTTGCATCAGAGAGAGTCTTATCAGGAGACTGAAGCACTCGGTAGTTTGTCATCTTACCATCAGGACCTACAACGAACTGGATAACCACGTTACCCTGGATACCGTTCTCGAGAGCGATCTGTGGATACTTAACGTGTGACTGCACCCAGTTACGGAACTCAGGAAGACCACCACCCTGGAATGTAGGCATCTCCTCTACAGTTACGAAGATCTCCTCCTCCTCGATCTCCTCCTCCTTCTCCTCGATTACGATATCGAAGTCGTCGAAGTCATCAGCATCATCAGTAAAGACGATGTTTGTCTCAATCTTCTGGTCGTTAGAAACGATGTTGAGGACATCAGTTACAACCTGTGCCTGTGCCTTCTGTGGCTGCACCTCTACCTCAGGCTGGTCCTGACGAGTGTTGTCAATCTGCTCAACCTCGGTAGTCTCTGGCTTTGGAGGTGTATACTCACCAAGTGATACATCCGACTTGCTCATGAATGCGATGCCAGTAGCACCCAATGCAATTACCAAACCAATCAGCAAGAACACGAGTCTGTATGACTGAAGGTTTACGTGTGGAGATTTTTTAACTTCCATGTACTTTTATTTTTTTAGTTTTTAATTACTTACCGATGTATCAGCGCCCAATTTACCTCGCCGAGTTGCACACTCACCGCACCTATTGGCACTACATGCGCGCATAATGCACACACTACACTATGCAAAGATATAAATAAAATTCCAAAAAAACTCATTTTAGACTGAAAAATATTTAATTTTTATTAATTTTGTAGTCGGTAAAGTAGTTGAATGCCCATGACAAAGAATACAAAACCATGTCTTTATGGCTCCTCACTCGAGGAGTTAAAGGCTCTGTGTAAGGAACTTGAGCTTCCGCAGTTTGCTGCCAAGCAGATTGCTGGATGGCTATATACGCGCTTTGTGACCGACATCGACGCCATGACAAACCTGTCGAAAATAGCTCGCGAGCGCCTCAAGGAGCGTTGCCAGCTTGGACTATCGGCACCCCTCAAGGTATCTACATCCGCTGACGGCACCAAGAAGTATCTCTTTGCCACCTCGGAGGGTGAGTACATAGAGTCTGCCCTTATCCCCGATGGTGAGCGCATGACGCTCTGCGTATCGTCGCAGGCGGGTTGCAAAATGGGTTGTAAATTCTGCGCTACGGGTCGCATGGGCTTCCGTCACCACCTCCCCGCCACTGAGATTATAAACCAAGTCCTCTCTATCCCCGAGCGCGACAAGCTCACCAACCTTGTATTTATGGGCATGGGCGAGCCCCTCGACAACATCGACAACCTTATGCGCACGCTCGACATCCTCACCTCGGAGTGGGGCATGGCGTGGTCACCTACGCGCATCACCGTATCTACTGCGGGCGTGGCCAAGACACTACCCCGTCTCTTGGATGAGTCAAAGGTACACATCGCGGTATCACTGCATAACCCCTTCCCCGAGGAGCGCAAGGAGATTATGCCTATCGAGAACGCATACTCCATTAAGGAGGTGTGCGACATCTTGCGTCGCTACGACTTTACGCACCAGCGCCGCGTTTCGTTCGAGTATATCGTCTTGGAGGGCATGAACTGCTCGTTCCGCCATATCAAGGAGCTCTCGCGCCTACTCGACGGCATCAAGTGTCGCATCAACCTTATCCGCTTCCACAAGATTCCCGACTCGCCATTCTTCTCTCCCGACCTTGAGAAGATTATCGAGTTCCGCGACACGCTAACCAAGCGTGGCATACAGACCACACTGCGTGCTTCACGCGGCGAGGATATTGAGGCGGCATGCGGACTACTCTCGACTGCAGAGAAGAAGTAACTATCTAAGGCACAATCGGTTATGAGAAAGCTATTTACTATATTCACTCTTTTGCTGCTTACCGTAGGTTTTGCCCATGGCCAAGAGAAGTGTGTGCAGCTCAAATTCAATAGATATATTGGAGGTGAAAAGAGCATCATCCTCGACTGGAGCGATGGCACACTACAATGGTCGGCATATCACGATCACAAGGAGGTCGTTGCACCCTCACGCCTTGCTATGGTGACCGACCGCGGAGTGTGGGGCGAGAATATCACCCAAGCTAGCATTCAACATACCGACTACATACATTATAGCTGTACCGTTGTTGACTTTGGCGATTATAGCGTAGAACTTCGTGCATATCACAAAGGTGTTGCCTACCGTTTTATCTCAAACATTGATGGCGACTATAAAATTATAGATGAGTTGGCCGAGTTCTCGTTCAACAAGAGGGATAAGGCGTGGGTTCCATATGTCAACTACCGTCCCGATGCAACGCCAGACTACGCAACGCAGTTTGAGACATCATTCGAGAATACCTACACCTACACAGCCCTCAAGGATATAGACTGGCGACGCTTGATATTCGCGCCAATAGTTGTTGAACGCAACGACCTAAAATTATGGATATCAGAGTCTAACCTCGAAGATTATCCAGGTATGTTCCTATCAAATAGGGATGGCGATGGAGTCCTCGACACTGAGTTTGCACCACGCCCCAAGGAGGTGGAGCAGGGTGGCTACAACATGTTGCAGGGCATGGTAAAGTCGCGCCACGACTATATTGCCGAGTGCCACGGCTCTCGCTCATTCCCTTGGCGAGTGGTGGCTATTGGCGAGGAGGACAGAGATTTGGTAAACAACGCCCTCGTGTGGGAACTCGCCGACGAGTGCCGCTTGGAGGATACCTCGTGGATAAAGCCTGGCAAGGTAGCCTGGGAGTGGTGGAACGACTGGGGTTTGGAGGGTGTAGACTTCGAGCCTGGCATCAACAACGATACATATAAGTATTATATAGATTTCGCCTCGCGCTACGGCATCGAGTATGTTATTCTTGACGAGGGATGGAGCGTCAAGGGCGAGGCAGACCTAATGAAGGTAGTGCCCGAAATTAATATTAAAGAGTTGGTTGACTACGCCGCCGAGCGCAATGTGGGCATTATCCTCTGGGCAGGCTACTGGGCACTAAACAGAGATATTGAGGGCTTATGTAAGCACTACTCCGAGATGGGCGTTAAGGGCTGGAAGGTTGACTTCCTCGACCGCGACGACCAGGAGATGGTGGAGTTTGTCTACGACTTGGCGGAGATAGCAGCAAAATACAAGTTACTCGTTGATTATCACGGTGTTTACAAGCCTACAGGACTCAATAGAACCTACCCCAATGCTATCAATTTTGAGGGTGTACATGGTCTTGAGACGATGAAGTGGCTCGGCCGAGAGCACGACCAGATAACCTACGATGTAACCTTGCCATTTATTCGTGGTGCGGCAGGACCTGTGGACTACACACCGGGCGCTATGCGCAACGCTGCGAAGGGTCACTACTACCCCGACTACTCACGCCCGATGAGTCAGGGTACGCGCTGTCATCAGCTTGCGATGTACATAATCTACTATGCACCACTAACGATGCTCTGCGACTCTCCTACCAACTACGAGAAAGAGCCCGAGTTCACCAAGTTCCTCGCCGAGATACCCACCAAATGGAACCTTGGCAAGAAATTATCGAAGGACAGCAAGATAGGTGAATATGTGCAGGTTATGGCAGATAATCACATCGACACCGACGAGGCAAGTCGCGAGTGGTATATCGCAGGTCTTAATGGTCATAAGGCACGCAAAGCAACCATTCAGCTGTCACCCATGTATAAGGTCAAAAGCGTTGAAGTCTATGTAGATGGCGACAATGCAAAGCGTGATGGCTCAGACTACAAACACTACACCATTTCCAAGGAGGAGTACAACAAAAATAAGGGCGTTATAAAGGTTAAAATGGCCCCCGGCGGAGGCTTTGTGATAAGACTTACAGGCGACTTTGTGCATCACGAAAAATGGGAATGGTAAACCTCAACTCTATGAAACTACGACTTACAATAATAGCACTTCTCACATTTTGCGCTACACTCTCGGCGCAGGAGAGAGATTATACCGAGTTGGTAGACCCCTTTATCGGCACTGCCGACTACTCGGCTACGCACCCAGGCGCTGTTGTGCCCCACGGCATGATGGCGGCTGTGCCATTTAATGTGACGGGGTCGGAGCTTAACCGCTTCGACAAGGATAACCGCTGGTGGAGTACACCCTACGACATACGCAACAAGTATAGCGTAGGCTTTGCGCATGGCGCTTTGAGTGGTGTGGGTTGCCCCGAGTTGGGTGCGATTATCACCATGGCGACAACTGGCACAGCCGAGGCAGACCGCACAAAGCGTGGCTCGACATACTGCAACGAGGTGGCGACACCTGGCTACTACGCAACAACCTTCGATCAGTTCGCCGTGCGTGCCGAGGCAACCGCCACGGAGCGCGCATCGGTAGAGCGCTACACCTTCGCAGAGGGTGGCGAGGCTAACATTATCGTCGACCTTGGCACGGCACTCTCTAACGAGTCGGGAGCGATGCTTCGCCGCGTGAGCAACACCGAGGTCGAGGGTATGCGCCTTTTGGGCACCTTCTGCTACACCAATCAGGCCGTCTTCCCCATCTACTTCGTCGTGCGCATCTCGCACCCCGCCGAGGAGATTAACTACTGGAAGCTGCAGCCCGAGATGACGGGCATAGAGGCGGCATGGTCGGGCGATAGCGGCGAGTATAAACTATATAAGAATTACGCGCGCGAGATTATGGGCGACGATATAGGTGCTATCTTCAAACTCGGCAATGTCGAGCCGGGTACCGAGGTAGTGGTTAAGGTCGGCATATCGTATGTCTCTATGGAGAACGCACGCCGCAACCTCGATGCCGAAGTTGGCACGCGCGACTTCGACACCGTGCGCGAGGCAGCCAAGGCAAAGTGGAACGAGGCACTCGGACGCATACGCGTGGATGGTGGCACAGAGGAGGAGCGCACAATCTTCTACACCGCGCTCTACCACTCGTTGCTCCACCCCAACATCGTTAGCGACGTAAATGGCGAGTACCCCGCAATGGAGTCGGGTGCTACGGGCATGGCTGTGGGTTATGACCGCTATACGGTGTTCTCATTGTGGGACACCTACCGCAATGTACATCAGCTGCTTACGTTGGTCTACCCCGAGGTGCAGACAGATATGATACGCTCGATGGTTGCCATGAGTCAGGAGTGGGGCTGGTTGCCACGCTGGGAGCTCTACGGCCGCGAGACCTTCACCATGGAGGGCGACCCCGCCATCCCCGTAATCGTGGATAGCTACCTCAAGGGACTTCGCGATTTCGACATCAACGCAGCATACGAGGCCATGAAGCGCTCGGCAACAACCGAGGGCAAGCACAACGCCATACGTCCCGACATCGACCCATACATCGAGCGTGGCTACATCCCCGTGGGCATCTTTGCGCAGGATATGTCGGGTGACAACTCCGTGTCACACGCCTTGGAGTACTATGTTGCAGACAACGCCCTTGCCGCCTTTGCCCGCGAGATGGGCGACGAGGAGTTTGCCAAGGAGATGGAGCGTCGTGCCGCAGGCTGGCGCAACTACTACTCGAAGGCTGATGGTGCTATGCGCCCCATAGGCATGGATGGCAACTATGTCGGAGAGTTCGACCCCGCGGCGGGTGCTAACTTCTCGAATACCATAGGCTTCCACGAGGGTAGCTCATGGAACTACACCTTCTTCGTGCCCCACGACATCGAGGGCCTAATCAGGGCTGTGGGTGGCACGAAGCGCTTCGTTGAGAAGTTGCAGTGGGTATTCGACAATGGCCACTACGACCCCACCAACGAGCCCGACATCGCCTACCCCTACCTCTTCAGCCGCGTTAAGGGCGAGGAGTGGCGCACACAGCGCATAATCAAGGAGTTGCTCAACTCAAACTACACCACAACGCCCGATGGTCTGCCAGGCAACGACGACACGGGCACGATGTCCACATGGGCGGTATTCTCGATGCTCGGCATCTACCCCGACTGCCCTGGCGAGCCCTACTACACCATCACCACCCCCCGCTTCGAGCGTGCCGAGATTGACACCGAGCACGGCACAATAGTGATAACCACCGAGGGTAAGGGCGACTATATCAAGGATATACGACTTGGCGGCAAGTGCTCGGGCTACCGCATATCGCACGCCGACCTCGTAAAGGCAAAGGAATTGAAACTAAAACTCAAATAGCATGAAAACAACAAAACTACTCACCGCGCTTTTGGCGCTTGCGACCCTCGTAGGTTGCGCAACGGAGACACCTCAAACCGTGGACTACGCGGCAAAGGTGAACCCAAAGATTGGCTCTGGTGGCCATGGTCACGTATTCGTGGGCGCGAATGTTCCCTTCGGCATGACACAGGTAGGTCCTACAAGCATCACCCAGGAGTGGGACTGGTGCTCGGGCTACCACGACTCCGAGAATAGCGTTATCGGCTTCTCGCACACCCACCTCTCAGGTACGGGCTGCGGCGACTTGTTCGATGTTACGCTTATGCCCGTTATGGGTGAGGTGGAGTATGGTCGTGGCCGTCTTGGCGACTACACTACAGGCTTCTGGAGCGAGGCTGACCGCACACAGGAGGTCGTAGAGCCTGGCTACTACTCTGTGCCCCTCACACGCTACAATATTCTTGCTGAGATGACCGCAACGGAGCGTGGTGCACTTCACCGCTACACCTTCCCCGAGGGTGAGGATGCCGCCATCATCCTCGACCTTGTGCACGGTGGCTGCTTCGACCGTCCCGAGGACCTCTACGCTGAGGCCGTTAGCGACACCCGCGTTGTGGGTCGCCGCCACAGCTGGGGCTGGTCAAACAACCAGAAGGTCTATTTCGTCATCGAGTTCTCAAAGCCCTTCACCGAGTTTGAGACCATCGGTGAGCATGGCTTCTACTACCTCATACACTTCGATACTACCGCTGGCGAGCAGATTGGCGTTAAGGTAGCCCTCTCATCAACAAGCCCCGAGGGTGCCGAGCTCAACTTCAACGCCGAGGTTGCCAATGCCGACTTCGACACTGTACGC
Source organism: Alistipes sp. (assembly GCA_045637085.1). Lineage (GTDB taxonomy): Bacteria > Bacteroidota > Bacteroidia > Bacteroidales > Rikenellaceae > Alistipes. The sequence goes on from JAZTYW010000039.1 coordinate 39,450, forward strand.
AAGGAGGCATACGCAAAGTGGAACAAGGAGATTTCAAAGATTCGCATCTATGGCGCAACAGAGGAGCAGGAGGAGATATTCTATACAGGCATGTATCACATGTATGTTGCTCCATCGTTGTTCTCTGACGTAGATCGCACATATCGTGGTGCCGACAATGTTGTACACGCTGACCCAGGTCACGACACATATACAACATTCTCATTGTGGGACACTTACCGCACAAAGTTACCACTTATGACCATCACCCACTCCGAGATGATGGACGATGTTACCAACACCATGATTAACATCTACGAGGAGCAGGGCTTCCTGCCTATCTGGCACTTGTGGGGTTGGGACAACGGCTGTATGGTTGGCTCGCCAGGTATCATCGCCGTATCGGATGCCGTAGCCAAGGATATTGAGGGCATCGACGCAGAGCGTGCATGGGAGGCTATCTATGGCTCAGCAATGCACAACATGCGTGGTGGTAAGTACCGCAAGGAGTATGGCTACATGCCGAACGACCTTCAGGGTGAGTCTATCGCCCACGACATGGAGTTCGCTATCGCTGATGCTGCTGCCGCTACCGTAGCCGAGAAACTCGGCAAGGAGGAGGCCGAGTACCTCGCAACACGCAGCCACTCGTGGACAAACTACTACGACACCGAGACAGGCTTCATCCGCGGCAAGTCATCTAAGGGCGAGTGGCGCGAGGACTTTAATCCATATAACGCATCGCGCATTGCCAACGAGTATTGCGAGGGTAACGCATGGCAGTACCTCTGGCTTGTGCCCCACGACCTCGAACTCTTGGAGCAGCACATGGGTGGCCGCGAGACTACTATTGCCCGCCTCGACGAGCTCTTCACCACCGACAGCAAGATGGAGGGTGAGGACGTAACTCCCGATATCTCGGGTCTTATCGGTCAGTATGTTCACGGCAACGAGCCAAGCCACCATATCATCTACTTCTACACGATGTTGGGTGAGCCATGGAAGGCTGCTGACCGCTTGTACGAGGTCATGGATACAATGTACTCTACCGAGGTGGATGGTCTCTCGGGCAACGAGGATGTAGGTCAGATGTCGGCATGGTACATCATGACAACACTCGGCTTCTACCCCGTGGAGCCTGCTTCAAAGCAGTATGTACTCGGCGTGCCTATGGTTGACGCTGCTGAGGTTGATGTCGAGGGTGGCATCTTCCGTGTTGAGCGCGTGGGTTACAGCGAGGAGAATCGCTACGTACAGAGCGTAGAGCTCAACGGCAAGGCTCTCGACCGCCACTACATCACCCACGAGGAGATCATCGCTGGTGGCACGCTCAAGTTCCACATGGGCGCAGAGAAGAGCGTTTGGTACTAAAATATTGGGCTCGCAAATGGTCAAATAGGGGCTATTTGCGAGCTACACATTAAAATAGATGCCAAAAATTGCACAATTTGGGCGAAAGTTTGTACATTTGCCCCGTATTTGTACAAAAATATTTCAAAAAATAGGATAATAACTAACCCCTTTAACGTTATGAAAATTTCATCTCGTGACCTTATGGTAGGTATCAAGGAGTATCTCTTGATGACCTTTGGTATGTTCTGCTACGCCTTTGGTTGGCAGATGTGCGTACTTCCCGCTGGTGGTATGGGTGGTGGTGCTGCAGGTTTGGCTACACTTATTAATGCCGTTCTCTCAAGCGTATTCCCCGGCTCTGAGTTTATCTCAAGCTTCGTTACCATCGGTAACTTGATTTTCGTAATCAACTGCATCCTTCTTATCCTCGGCGTTATGATCGTAGGTTGGAAGTTCGGTATCAAGACCTTGTACTGTATCTTGATGATGTCTGTGATGTTCAACCTCGTAAGCCTGATGCCTGCCGACACTATGGTTAAGATGGTTATGGGCGTTGACTCATGGCGTATCCTTTTGGTTGCTATGGGTGCTGCATCTTGCGGTGTTGGTATCGCAGTGTCATTCATGCAGGGTGGCTCTACAGGTGGTACCGATATCGTTGCGATGATTATCAATAAGTTCCGCACTGTAAGCTATGGTAAGGTATTGATCATGACCGACTTCGGCATCCTTGTTGGTTCACTCTTCCTTACTACTACCGTAAACATGGTGCCTGCTGACTACGATACTGCTTCGGGTCTTATCCATGCAGTCTCTATCATGCCACTTTCGCCTGATGCCTTTGCACGTATGATCTATGGTTTCATGATGATTGCAGTTATCGGCTACACCGTAGATTTGGTACAGTCTGGCAACCAGCAGTCTAACCAGATTATGATCTTCTGTAAGGACTACGAGAGCATGGCTAACATGATTATGACCAAGGCTAATCGTGGTGCTACACTTATCGATGCTATGGGTTCATACTCTAAGGTATCTTCAAAGGCTGTCATGGTTGTTTGCCGTAAGCGCGACACATCAATGATTTTGAAGTACGTTCGCGAGGAGGATCCCAGCGCATTTATTACCGTTGGCTCTGTAATGGGCGTATATGGTCAGGGCTTCGACGCTTTGAACAAGCTCTAATAGAGTGTTATAGTACAACACATTAAAAACACTGCTGCCATGCTTTACGCACAGGTAGTTCTCCCGCTGGCACAGCCAATGTACACCTTCTCGGTGGATGAAACATTGGGTGTGGGCATAGGAGACGCCGTAGTCGTACAGTTTGGCAGCAGTCGTTATTATACGGGCATCGTGTGGAGTATCACCACCGATAGGCCCGACTACCCTCGCATAAAGCCTATACTCAAGAGGCTATACTCTACGCCGCTACTCACACCCGAAGCGCAACGCCTTTGGGAGTGGATAGCGGAGTATTATATGTGCACTGTCGGAGAGGTTATGCGCATAGCCTTGCCCGCATTAGCGAAGCCTTCGGCTACATCGCTTGCAGAACTCAACGAACGAAGCATAGAGCCCCCCACCGAGACATTTATCGCCTTGGCAGAGGAACTGCGCACGGAGGAGAGACTTGCGGCATACGTCGAGAAGCACTCGCGTCGCGCACCCCGCCGCACAGCGACCATGGACAGGATAGCAGCCATCGCTGCGGAGCGCAAGAGCAAGGATGGTTTTGTGCCACGCCGCCTGGTGGATGCCGAGACGGCACATATTGCTGAGCTGAAGCGCAAAAGTCTTATCGAGGTGTGCGAAGCACCCATAGAAGCTGTGCAGCACCTCAACGACTTCCTCCTGCCCACACTCTCCGAGGCACAGACCCACGCGCTGCAAGCCATCGAGGCTGCACACACCAATGGCAAGGTAGCTTTACTGCATGGTGTTACCGGCTCGGGCAAGACAGAGATATACATACACCTCGTAGCACGCACCCTCGCCGAGGGACGCGATGTTCTGGTGCTTGTACCCGAGATTGTCATCACCTCACAGCTTGTCGAGCGTCTGGAGCGTATCTTCGAGGGTCGTACAACGACATACCACTCACGCCTCACGGCACTACGCCGTGGTGAGACCTTTCTGCGTCTCGCCTCGTCAACGGGAGGTGAACTTATAGTGGGTGTACGCTCGTCTATATTTCTGCCGATGAAGCGCCCAGGTCTTATCGTCGTGGACGAGGAGCACGATGCCAACTACAAGCAGACCGACCTGTCGCCACGCTATAATGCTCGAGATATGGCCGTTGTGATGGGTCGTATCTACGACGCGAGGGTTGTTCTGGGAAGCGCCACACCCTCGCTCGAGAGCCTCTACAATACCACTACTGGCAAGTATGCATACGTCGAGCTTACCGAGCGCTGGGGCGAGGCTGTATTGCCCGAAATCATAGTCTCGGATACCATACGCGCCGTGAAGCGCAACGAGCGCAAGACTCACTTCAACCTGGATCTGCTATATCACGTGCGCCGCTCATTGGAGGCACACGAACAGAGCATACTCTTCCAAAACCGTCGTGGCTACGCGCCCTACATACAGTGTCGCACCTGCGGCTACTCACCACGCTGTCCTCGCTGCAACGTCACTCTGACACGCCACAAGGCCACCGACCGCATGGAGTGCCACTACTGTGGTTACAATATGCCGGCTCCCAAGATGTGTCCCAACTGCGAGGTGCAGGATATGGCACTTATGGGCTTTGGCACCGAGAAGGTTGCCGAGGAGATCGCTCGCCTCATTCCCGAGGCACGCATCGAGCGACTCGATGGTGACACCTCAACCTCGGAGCGCGCCTTCAAGAGCATCGTTCACCGCTTCGAGAGTGGCGAGGCAGACATCCTCGTAGGCACACAGATACTCACCAAGGGTTTTGATTTTGGAGGAGTTACCACCGTCGGCATCCTTAATGCCGACAACCTGCTCACCATGCCCGACTTTCGCGCCTCGGAGCGTGCCTTCCAGCTGATGATGCAGGTGGCAGGTCGTGCAGGCAGGCGCAATGACCGTGGTCGCGTAGTCATACAGACCTCACAACCCACACACCCCGTAATACGCTTCGTGGCTACGGGCGACTATCATGGCATGGCCAACAGCGAACTTGCCGAGCGCAAGGCATTTGGCTACCCGCCATACTCACACCTTATACGCATTTTGTTGCGCCACGAGGATTACAACCTGTTGCGCCACGCTTCGCACGCTCTCGCGGAGGTTATGCGCAAGAAGTTTGGCGAGCGTGTTATGGGCCCCGTATCTGCGGCGCTGGAGATGCTACGCGGTGAGCACCGCGCGGAGATAATCCTCAAGATAGAAGTGGGTGCATCGATGCAACGTGCACGCACACTGCTCGGCGAGGCGATAAAAACAGTTGAGACAGATACCCGATACAAGACCGTAAAGATAGCCGTAGATGTCGATGCTCTTTAGTGCATACCGAGCGATACGCTCATTGCTCTTTCCTCAGGAGTGCATGGCGTGCGGCGAACATGTCGACGATGCTATGCATGGAGTCTGTATGCGCTGCCGTTTCGACATCCCACTCACGAACTATTGGTCTGAGGAGAACAACCCCGTCAAAGAGCGATTCGATGGCGTGGCACCCATCGTGCAGGGCTCATCCTTCATATTCTATGCTGGCGACAGCCTATGGCGCACCCTTATCCACCGCTTCAAATATAGCGGCATGTGGAAGCTGGCATACAACATGGGATACTGGTATGGCTCGGAGCTTAAGGCATCGGGCCTGTACGACGATATTGATGTCATCATCCCCATCCCACTCCACCCAATAAAGCTCCTCAAGCGCGGATACAACCAATCCACATATCTCGCCGAGGGCATGGCGGCAGCTATGGGCGTGCGAGTTGATACGCACTCCTCGCGCCGTGTGCGTAATAACCCCTCGCAGGCTCGTCGTGGTGCCCGCGACCGCTGGGAGAATGTCGATGAACTATTCAGCATCGTACACCCCAACAGGCTGCATGGCAAACACATTCTTGTGGTTGACGATGTATTGACCTCGGGCGCTACGCTAACCACCTTCCTACGCACCCTCACCGCCGCAGTTCCCGACTGTCTCGTCTCTATTGCCACGCTTGCCGTAACCAAACACATCAGCCCTCTCGGCAAGTAATTTTTAGGTGATATATGGTTGCCATACGATATTTTTGCCTATCTTTACAAAAAAATAACATCTACTATGGTAATCGAAGATCTTGCACTACTCTTTATACGCGGACTTGGCAGTCGTGGTGTCGTACACCTTATAGACCACTTCGGCAGTGCCGAGGCTATATATGGAGCTTCGCTGCATACACTTATAAATGATGCCGGACTGCGCAAGGATGTTGCCGAGCGCATCGTTGCGGGCGAGGGTATGCGCAAGGCCGAACAGGAGATAAGATATTGCCAGAAGCACAACATCTGCGCCATAGCGGCAACCGATGACGACTATCCCGAACTTCTGCGCGAGACATCCGACCGTCCACACGTAATCTTCGCAAAGGGAAACATCAACGCCCTGCATAAGCGCACACTCTCGATGGTTGGCACGCGCGAGGCATCACCCTCGGGACTACATGTCACAGATAAACTCATTGGCGACCTCGCCAAGCAGATTGACGACCTCTGCATTGTGAGTGGCCTGGCATACGGAATTGACAGCGCCTGTCATCGTGCCGCGCTATCGCATGGTGCAACTACAATTGCTGTTATTGCCGACACCCTGCCCAACGTCAGCCCAGCGCCCAACCGCAACCTCGCCGAGGAGATACTGCGCAACGGCGGAGCCATCATATCGGAACTACACAGTCAGTCGAAACAGAACGGACAGCTCTTCATTGCACGCAATCGCATCATTGCAGCCCTGAGTATGGGTACAATTATCGTTGAATCACCCGCCTCGGGAGGCTCACTCGCCACGGCAGAGATTGCAGACAGCTACAACAGAACCGTCATGGCGATACCTGGTCGCATTACCGACTCCAGCTCCTTTGGCTCAAACAACCTTATCCGCACAGGCAAGGCTCGTATGATACTCACAGCCAACGATATTATCGAGGAGCTCGGCTGGAGCACCTCACAACCTGCGGCTGAGGAGTGCGACAACGGAGATAACCTCGATGGCCTGACACCTTCGGAACGACTAATATACGATGCCCTAAATAGCGCGACATCACTCAACTGGGCTGAACTAACCGCCGCAACAGGACTCACCATGGGCGAGTTGGCGATGGTACTCATGGATATGGAGCTAAAGGGGTATATCCGCTGTCTGCCGGGCAAGCGCTACGAACGCATATAGACCTACACACATCACAATAACTACATTAGGTATGATTGACACCCATTCACACATATATGCCGAGGAGTTTGACACCGACCGCAACGAGGCCCTGGAGCGTGCCAAAGCGGCAGGCGTGGAGCTACTCATCCTCCCCGATATCGACTCCGAGAGTCGCCCTCGCATGCTTGAACTTGCGGCGGCACACCCCGACTACTGTCACGCCATGGCAGGCTTGCATCCCACCTCAGTGAACGACAACCCACACTGGCGCGAGGAGCTTGATGCCGTGGAGCGACTGCTTCGTGAGCCCCCCATGGCTCTATGTGGCGTGGGCGAGATAGGTCTCGACCTCTATTGGAGTCAGGACTACTACCGTCAGCAGCGCGAGGCGCTCCACGCACAGATTGAACTGGCATTGCAATACAATAAACCCGTTGTCATCCACACACGCTCGGCATACGACGAGATGGAGGATGCCCTGGCCACATACCGCGGTCGCGGACTCAGGGGCGTGCTCCATGCCTATGCCGACTCTGCGGAGCGTGCCCTGAAGTTTGCCAAGATGGGCGATATATACTTCGGCGTTGGTGGCGTTGTGACATTCAAGAATGCGGGCCTCGACAAGGAGGTGGCACAACTACCCGTAGAGTTGCTACTATTGGAGACCGACTGCCCCTACCTCACCCCCGTACCCCATCGTGGCAAGCGCAATGAGTCTGCCTATGTGGAGCATGTATGCCGCAAGGTTGCTGAGCTGCACAACACCACTTTTGAGCATGTCGATAACCTCACAACTGCCACTGCAAAACATCTGTTTTCGCTCTAAGTAGGTGGGACAAAAGGAGACCGAATGAGAATTATTTTCGCATAAAAACGAAAAAAAATGCGAAAAGTCGCTTGTGTATAGCAAATTTTGTCTACCTTTGTAAAGATATGTGGTGCATAAAAGCCCACACCTTCAGTTATGAAGAGATCTTCGATATTGATAATATATACCGGTGGAACAATCGGTATGAAGACAGACGAGGCCACTGGAGCACTCGTACCATTCGACTTTAGCGGAATTTATGAGGAGTTCCCCTCGTTAAAACGCCTTAAGGTTGACCTCGAGGTTATAACCATAAAACCTCCCATCGACTCATCTAACGTATCGGTGGATAACTGGGTCGATATGGCGCGTCTAATCCGCGACAACTACTCTAAATACGACGGTTTTGTGGTGCTTCACGGCACCGACACTATGTCCTATTCTGCTGCCGCATTGAGTTTCATGCTGGAGAATCTTGCTAAGCCCGTAATCTTCACAGGTAGCCAGATTCCTATCGGCATCCTCCGTACCGACGGTCGCGAGAACCTCATCACAGCAATAGAAATTGCGGGTGCACGCAACGAGGACGGCAATCCAATCGTGCCAGAGGTAGCTCTCTACTTCCAGAATAAACTTATGCGCGGCAACCGCACAACGAAGCATAGCGCCGAGGCTCTCAACGCCTTTGCGTCGTTCAACTACCATGCCCTTGCCGACGTTGGTGTCAACATTCAGTACAACACACAGTACATAGCACCCTATGCTCCCGACTTCTCGGATGAGTTCCGCATCAGCGAGTCACTCTCGAACGATGTGATTGTCGTTAAACTCTTCCCAGGCATACGTCCCGCCACACTCCGTGCGATGATCATCGACAGCGGCGTGCGTGGCGTTGTGCTCGAGACTTACGGTGCAGGTAACGCCCCAACATCAGACTGGTTCGTGGATATTGTAAAGGAGGCTATCGCAAAGGGTGTCGTTGTTGTCAACGTATCGCAGTGCAAAGATGGCGCTGTGCAGATGCACCTCTACGAGACTGGATTGGCTCTTCAAGAGGCTGGCGTGGTATCGGGACACGACATGACAATCGAGGCTGCGGTGACAAAACTAATGTATGTTTTAGGCAAAAATTTGCCACTTTCGGAAACGCTAAATTTGATGCGACGTCCCCTAAGAGGTGAATTTACTTTGTAAGTCGGTTGGAATTTCGGAAAATTATCCGTATATTTCGCAGTGATAAGTGCAAAAAAAGAGGGGTGCAACAGATAAATTTCGCCCTCTTTGTTGGCGTAATATTTTGATTAACACACGATTTCTCGTGATATTAGCATCATATATATGCCAGAAAAGCACGACTCACAGCAAAATATTTAGGCAACGAAATATTGCTAACAAACAAAAATATAGAGAAAACAACTACTAAAAATTACAAATTTTAACTATCAAAACACTATGAAAAAATTATTTTTGGTTTTGGCAGCTGCTACTCTCTCATTTGGCGCTGCTTACGCACAGGAGGCAAACGAGGAGGCTGCACAGCAGGCTACCGTTGAGCAGGTTGTAGACGCACCAGCTGAGGAGGCTGAGGCAGAGGAGGTAGAGTTGCAGGGTGAGCCTATGCACTTCGCTCTTTTGAAGAAGTTCCTCGAGGGTGGTTGGGGCTAGATGCTCTTGCCATTGGTTTGCTTGATTCTCGGTATGGCTATCGCAGTTGAGCGTATTCTCTACCTTGCTTTGTCAAAGATCAACACTAAGAAGTTCATCGCTCGCGTTGAGGAGCTCCTTAACAATGAGGGCGTTGAGGCTGCTAAGGAGTACTGCCGTAATACACGCGGTCCTGTAGCTTCAATCTTCTACCAGGGTCTTATGCGCTACGATCAGGGTATCGAGTCTGTTGAGAAGGCTGTTGTATCTTACGGTTCAGTTCAGCAGGGTAACATGGAGAGCGGTCTTTCATGGATCTCATTGTGCATCGCACTTGCTCCATCACTCGGTTTCATGGGTACCGTTGTTGGTATGATCCAGGCTTTCGATGATATCCAGGCACAGGCTACTATCTCTCCAGCAGTCGTTGCAGGTGGTATCAAGGTGGCTCTTTTGACTACAATGCTCGGTCTTATCGCTGCTGTTGTTCTTCAGGTCTTCTTCAACTACATCCTTGCTCAGATCGAGGCTCAGGTTGTTAAGATGGAGGATAGCTCAATCCAGTTGATTGATATGCTCTCTACATACAACAAGCGATAATTAAGACAACTATTTTTAAGAAGCATTTTATTATGAAAATTTTCAAGTATATCGTCATCATCCTCCTCGTTGTTGGCTCAGCGTTCACAGTGGGTATGACTGTATTGGATGGCATGAAGGCTCCAGAGTCTTCAAAGATCACCAGCAGCACTCTCCTTGTTCAGAATGCACCAACAGCTACTGAGGGTATCGAGATGCTCGGCGATGTAATTGCTACTCAGATCGGCGAGGACATGCTCACCGAGGAGGGCATTGCAGAGGAGCAGACAAAGCTCGAGGAGACTATTAATGTACACATCCCCGCATACGAGGCTAAGGTAGAGGCTAAGGCAGAGGCTAAGGCAGCTGCAGAGCAGGAGATCGCTCAGCTCGGTGAGCTTAAGAGCCTTAATGCTAAGCAGAAGAAGCAGCTCGAGGCAGCAAACGCTGTAGTAGCTGACTACAAGGCAACTGCCGACACTCTCAAGATCTACCGCGACAACGTAGCTATCATGGAGGACAACATCGCAGCTTCAAAGGTTGCTAACGAGGCAGCAAAGGCTGACGGCGAGAGCGCTGTAGCTTTGGCAAAGTCTGTAAGCAACACAATGTACTGGATGTACATTCTCTTTGCTATCATCATCATTATCGCTCTTATCAGCGCATGTACAGACCTCTTCATCAGCTTCGCACAGAACTGGAAGAAGGCTCTTGTTAAGTTGGTTGTAGCAGCTGTTATCGTTGGTGGTATTGGCGCAATCGCTTACTATGTAGCTGCAGGTCACGGCTGGGCTGAGGGTAACACTTTGAAGGACGCAGCTGGTTATGACCTTGGTCTTGGTACAGATCCTACAACACGTCAGGTATTCGGTGCTAAGGACTACATGATTGGTGATGTTACTCTTATCGTTTGCTACATCGTGGCAGGTGGTGCTATTCTTTCAGCAGTTTTGTCAGTAATTATCGGTTTCTTTAAAAAGTAGTGTATGGCTAGAGCGAAGAAAAAGGCTGGAGAGATTAACTCTAGCTCAATGGCGGATATTTCATTCTTGCTGTTGATATTCTTCTTGGTGACCACTACGATGGATGTCGACACAGGTATGAAGCGTACGCTTCCACCCTGGATTGACCCTCAAGAGCAACAGAACGATGTTGATGTTAACGAGCGTAACGTATTGAAGGTAAACGTATCGCGTAATGGCGGTATCATGGTTGGCACAGAGGAGTATCGTGCTAACGACCTCAAGCGTTCGGCAGGCCACTCACGTCTTTCACGTGAGGTGTACCACTTCCTCGTAGATCAGGACAAGTCTAACAAGAAGGCTACTGAGATCGAGGGTACAACCTATGACATCAGCGAGGGTCTTGTATCTCTTAAGGCAGATAACGAGTCAAAGTATAGAATTTACCTTCAGGTGCAGGATGAGCTTACTCACGCCTTCAACCTCTACCGCGACGATATCTCTCGTTTGGTATATGGTGTAGGTTACGACGAGTTGGGCGACATCGAGGCAGCGAACATCCGTAAGGCTGTTCCTATGAAGATATCTGAGGCAGAACCTAACGATCAAACAAAGAAGTAATTATGGCAGTAATGGCAAAAAAGGGCAAGCGTGAAGTGCCCGCTATGTCGACCTCATCACTTCCCGATATCGTGTTCATGTTGCTCTTCTTCTTCATGGCAGCAACTACAATGCGTGAGGTAGATCCGTTGGTTAAGGTTCAGATGCCACAGGCTAACGAGATTACTGAGCTCGACAAGAAGAATCTTGTAAATATTTGGATGGGTAAACCCATGAACGCCGCTAAAGGTGAGGATGCGTTGAAGATTCAGCTCAACGACAAGACTCAGGAGGTGGAGGATATTCGTAACTTCATCAGCGCAACAACAGCTACTAAGGGCGTAGGTCCTAAGGATATCGTTGTTAACTTGCGTGTTGATAAGGAGGCAACAGTTGGTAAGCTTACAGCTGTAAAGCAGGAGCTTCGTAAGGCTGATGCGTTGAGTATCGCTTACGCTGCAATGAGCGTAGAGTAACACTCTACTCATCTTAACATACCAAGAGAGACTGTCTGAACGGACAGTCTCTCTTTTTTGTATTTAAATGTAGCCTGAATATCATAAAATTTGCGTATATTTGTAGTATAGCTACAAACTACTACCCCCATCAATGAATAGAACTCTACGATATATTTTCGCAACGATAGTTTGCATAGCAACATCATGCTTTGCTCTGTTGGCTCAGGATGTTGAGACTACGGAGGAGTTGAACTATCGCGATTTCAAGTTCTACAGGGAGGAAGAGGATGACATATCACTTTGGGGTGGACTCAAAGAGAGTGACGATAGCGAAATATCCGCTATTGCATATACGCCCAACAGCCGCTACGCACTCAACTACGCCACTAACAAATACCGAGGTTATGACTACTCAGAGATGCGCAATCAATTCGGAAATATGGGCATCGACTACGCCACAGCGCGATCACTCAAGGCGTTGGGTTTTAGAAGTTCAACAGAGCAAGGTAGTAGCACATTATTATTAGGAGGCTTGGCGGAGGGCACGAGAATTATCACAGGTAAGGAATTAACTCTCTACGATGGTCACTCTGTTCGTATGGACATCTCGGGCCGCAACTACCTCGTAGGGGCTAACTATCGAGGCATCTACTCTCTACCCACCAAGGGTGTTATGCTCAAAGAGGGCTGGACACTCTTGACCAATGCCCGCGGACGCACAGGCCGCGACCTATATGTGGAGGGTGTATTTACAAACGCCCTTGATATATCGTTCGGAGCATCCTATTCGGGACGTAACGACGACATTCACATTGCCGTCACACTCCCCTACTCGGAGCGTGGACTAAGAGGAGCATCTACGCAAGAGGCATACACACTCACGTCAAACAACCTCTACAACCCCACGTGGGGAATACAAAATGGAGATGTCCGCAACTCACGCGTAGCAACAATGCTGCGCCCCGAGGCAGTAGCGCTCTGGCACCATAGGGTCACAGCAATGACTCGACTAACACTCTCCGCTAACCTCTACTACGAACTGCGAGGCAACTCTGCGCTTACATGGTTTAATGCGCCCACTCCAGCGCCTGACAACTACAAATATATGCCCTCATACCATACTCTGGATAGTGACCGACACATAGTCGAGAAGGCGTGGCTCACTAACGACTTGCGATATACCCAGATAGACTGGGAGAGACTCTACCACACCAACTCCATTCAGCAGGATGGCCATGCACGCTATGCCGTTGCATCACGCCACAGCAACACTGCACATCTTGCAATAAACGCAGGATTTAACACACGTCTTAATGGTGCAACGGTAGACTACGGCATCGAACTGAGGGGCAATTCTGAGCATAAATACAGAGTCTTAGACGACCTTCTGGGTGCAAGCCACATCATCGATAAGGACTACTATCTGGAGGATGATGCCACATACTCACACCTCACTGATAACAACCTTCAGAACCCTAATAACAGAGTTACTGAGGGCGGACGCTATGGCTACGACTACAGCCTTACGCGTCTGAATGCGATGTTATACGCGTCGGCACGCTGGCAACTGTGGGACGCTGATTTTGAGGTGGCTGCCAACATGGCGCTGGAGCACACACAACGACATGGCAACTTCGAGAAGGAACTCTTTGCTGGCAATGCATCGTATGGTCACTCGAGGAGCATCAACCTCACCCCGTCGCTTCTTGCTGCCAAGTGCTACTACAACGCTGGTAAACACGATATGGGCATCGCTCTCATACTTCGCGGCGAGAGCCCTCGCCCCGACGACCTGTTTCTGCAAACAGAATACAACAACCGTACTATAGACAACCCTACCCTGGCTTCTGCAGTAGCAGGAGAGATGTCATACTCCTACACCGCGCCACGACTGCGCCTAAACGCACAACTATACCTCTCGCACATCGCTGGCGAGACAGATGTTGTGCACTATTACGACGACCTGGCTGGAGAGTATGCAGATGCTGTCGTGAGTGACATTGCCCGCCTGAACATCGGCGTGGAGGCTCATGCGTATGTTAAATGGTCACAATATTTCACTTCGAATTTTGCTGTCTCGGCTGGATACTACCGCTATAGCAACAACCCTACGGTAACAACATACTCCGACAGCGACAACACACAAATTTACAGCACTATTTCAAACATGAAAGGTCACAATCTCGGTGCACCCGAGCTAACAGCATATGGCGACATAGCCTTCAGATACAACGGCTGGATGGCTCGCGCATCTGTAAACTATTGGGGCATGAGATATGCAACACCCTCCTACATACGCCGCACCGAGCGCATAATGTCGTATGCACCATCCAAGGAGGAGGTCGATATTCTAAAATCGCAGCAACGCCTGCCTGATGCCACAACCTTGGACATCACTCTTTCAAAGCGAATAAAACTACAAAACAGCACGACTCTAAACATTCAACTTTCGGCACGTAACATATTAGGTAACAGCGTGATATATAGCAGCTACGAGGAGAATCGCATATCACGGCACAAGGTAGGCAACCGCACCGATATTGCACCCTTTGCCAACCGCATGACATACGCCTATCCACGCCTTGTGTCACTGTCGGCATCGCTATGGTTTTAGGAGCGCGCAGATACATTTGGTAAACTTTTAGCATAACGCTTTTATGTTTACTCTTTTTTTTGTATCTTTACCCCGATTTGTATATATAACAGCGAGATAATGAGTTGTAACAAAAGACATATTCCAGATATTGGTCGTGGTTGCACATTCTGCGACTGTGGCGAAGAGATTACAGCACACGCATCAGAGGGATGCTACAAACTCCACGAAACCGACTGGCTCGAGGAGTATCCCAATAATATCCCTTCTGACATCTTTGAGGTACGCTTTAAGAACACACGTCGCTCATACTACCAGAATGTCAACAATCTTGAGCTTAAGCGCGGTGACATCGTCGCCGTTGAGGCTCAGCCAGGTCACGACATAGGCATCGTATCGCTTACTGGCGACATGGTGGCAAAGCAGATGCGCCGCGTGGGCTTCAACCCCCACAATGGCGAGTTCAAGAAGATATACCGCAAGGCACGTCCCTACGACATCGAGCGTTGGCAGGAGGCTATCGCATTGGAGCACGAGACTATGATCGCCTCACGCCAGATTGCCGCCGACATGGGTCTCAACATGAAGATTGGCGATGTGGAGTATCAGGGCGATAAGCTCAAGGCGATATTCTACTACATTGCCGACGAGCGTGTCGATTTCCGCGAGCTTATCAAGGTCTTTGCCGAGCGTTTCCACATCCGCATCGAGATGAAGCAGATTGGTGCACGTCAGGAGGCTGGTCGCATTGGCGGTATCGGCGCATGTGGCAGAGAGCTATGCTGCGCATCGTGGATTTCGAGCTTTTCAAGCGTAACGACAAATGCCGCACGCATGCAGGAGATATCACTCAACCCACAGAAGCTGGCTGGCCAGTGTTCGAAGTTGAAGTGCTGTCTCATGTATGAGTATGACGTGTATGCCGATGCACGCCGCACTATTCCCCGCTTGCGTGAGCCATTGCAGACCCTCGATGGAGAGTGGTTCCTTGTTAAGATTGACCCATTGGCAGGCACTATGTCATTCTCAACAAGCAAGGGCACTATGGCTAATCTCACTACGCTTCCTATCAGTCGCGTTAGAGAGATCATCGCTCTCAACCGTGCTGGCGAGAAGGCCGAGACACTTATTGGTGAGGGTGGCGAGGCAGTCGTTGAGGAGCCAACATATCGCAGCGAGGAGGATAGCATCACACGTTTCGACAATAAGAGCAAGCGCAACAAGCGCAATAAGCGTCGTGGCGGTCGCGACAACAAGCCCGAGGCGAAGGAGAGCGCTAAGGATGTGGCTAAGAGTGAAGCACCAGCCGAGCCCGCGAAGGCGGAGGCAGAACCAAAGGGTGATGCAGAACCAAAGAGCGAGGTAAAAGAGGGTGGCGAGACACCCCGCAATGAGCACCGCCGAGGTCGTGGCAACCGTCGCGAGAACCGCGAAGGTCGTGAGCCACGCGAAAAGAGAGAGCCTCGTGAGAATAAAGAACCACGCGAGAACAAGGAACCCCGTGAGAAGAGTGAAGGTGGCGAAAAGCGAGAGAGCGTAGCGCCACAGAATGAGGGTGCGGAGGCACCAAACAACGAGCGCGGTGAGCGTCGTGAGCGTGGCGAGCGTCATGGACGCAACCATAGAGGTGGCCGTCGTCATGGTGGCGAGCGTCGTCAAAACAATGGCGAGGGAGGTAACAATAACAACAGCAACAAGGAGTAGCAGATGCACAGATTGATATTTACTACTCTTGTGGCTATCGCTACAATCATGGTGTCGTGCAACGAGAAGCCGCATAGCATCGAGATGCACGATATGGAGTCGCAGGTCTGGTCCACAACCGAGGAGTTCACCTACGACAATGGAGACTCACTTGCAAAGCGCGACCTCTCCATCGTCGTACGCTACGGCTCGGGGTATGTGGCAGACTCTGTGGCGCTGCACATCCTAACCATATCGCCCGACTCGATGGTTGTCAAAGAGCCCTTCACGCTCCACATACCACGCATCAGGGAGGTACGCCCCGAGGAGCAGACATTCCTCTATCGACGCAACGTGGTATTTAGTCGCAAGGGTGAGTACCAGTTCCGCATTATTCCCGACACCGCTGTTGAGGGAATAAGCTCCATCGGCATCATCGTTAGCGAAGAAGAGGCCAATTAATCACACGTAAAAACAGACTATCCTATGGGAAAAGATAAATTAAGAAAGTTTGCAGAGAACCTCACCTTCAAGTGCATGGTGCAGCCCGAGTTCGACGATATCTTCCACAAGGACCACCCTCTAAAGGGTAACTGGCACAAGGATTTCTTCCACAACGACAACCCCATCATCCTTGAGTTGGGTTGTGGTCGTGGCGAGTACACCGTGGCACTTGCGGAGCGTAACCCCGACAAGAACTACATCGGCATCGACATCAAGGGTGCGCGCATGTGGCGAGGTGCCAAGACCGCTACGGAGCGCGGCATGGAGAACGTGGGCTTTGTGCGCACACGCATTGAGTTCATCCGTTCGTTCTTTGCCGAGGGCGAGATTGCGGAGATATGGATCACCTTCCCCGATCCACAGCTCAAGAGCCGCCGCGCAAAGAAGCGTCTCACATCACCACTCTTCCTTGCCGACTACAAGAAGATGCTCACCGAGGATGGTGTTATCAACCTTAAAACCGATTCCAAGCACTTGTATGCCTACACCGCCGCCGTCATCGAGCGTCTGGGTCTTGATGCCGAGGTGCAGAACGACGACATCTATGGTTCGGGCTATGCCGATGAGGTGCTCTCGGTAAAGACTGCCTACGAGACCAAGTTCGTGGCTATGGGATTACCCATCACCTACACACGCTTCAGCCTCAAAAACTGCGACGACTTCACCTATTTCGAGTGGGAGGGTGACGATGTCCTGGAGAAGGATGCCGAGGAGAACAGAACAAAGGCCTTTTAGTGACCGCACAAACAGATAACTATGGGAAAGAGAAGAAAGGACTACCCTCTTATTGAGGGTCTGCATATTACCACACTTGCTGCCGAGGGTAAGGCTATGGGCAAGATGGACAATCAGGTTGTATTCGTCGCTATGGCTGTACCTGGCGACGTTGTGGATGTTCAGATACGCAAGCACCACCGCCGCTATATGGAGGGTACTATCGTGCGCTTCGTGGAGAAGTCGCCATTGCGCGTAGAGCCCTTCTGCGAACACTTTGGCGTGTGTGGTGGCTGTAAGTGGCAGAGCCTGCCCTACGAGGAGCAGCTTAAGCAGAAGACACAGCAGGTCGTAGACCAGCTTGTGCGCATCGGCCACCTCGATATTCCCGAGGTGCGTCCATGTCTCGGCTCGGAGCGTACACGCGAGTATCGCAACAAGCTCGAGTTCACCTTCGCCGACAAGCGCTGGCTCACCTACGAGGAAATTGCCGAGGCTGGCGACATAGCATCTACTCCCGCCGTGGGTTTCCACATCCCCGGCTGCTTCGACAAGGTCTTAGATATTGACCGTTGTCACCTTCAGGTAGATATCTCTAATCGTATTCGTCTTGCGACAAAGGCCTTCTGCATCGAGAATGGCTACTCGTTCCACAATGCCCGCGCACACGAGGGACTAATGCGTACGATGGTCATCCGCACCGCTTCGACAGGCGAGATTATGGTTATCGTGGTATTCAACGAGAACGACACCGAGCGCATCAATGCCCTTATGTCGCACCTCAAGACTGAGTTCCCCAAGATTACATCGCTCATCTACATGATTAACGAGAAGTGGAACGACTCACTTGGCGACCGCGAGCCTATATGCTTTGCGGGCAAGGACCACATCATCGAGGAGATGGAGGGTCTCAAATTCAAGGTGGGTCCCAAGTCATTCTACCAGACAAACTCTGAGCAGGCATACGAACTCTACAAAGTAACGCGCGACTTCGCCGATTTGCAGCCTACGGATGTCCTCTACGACCTCTACACAGGCACAGGCACCATCGCCAACTTCTGCGCACGCCGCGCTGCGAAGGTTGTCGGCGTGGAGTATGTCCCCGAGGCTATCGAGGATGCAAAGATCAACTCACAAATCAATGGTATCGAGAACACGGTGTTCTACGCTGGCGACATGAAGGATGTTATGAACGATGAGTTTATCGCACGCAATGGCCGTCCCGATGTCATCATCCTCGACCCACCACGTGCAGGCGTTGACGAGCGCGTACTCGATGTCATCAAGCGTGCAGCACCCGAGCGCATGGTATATGTAAGCTGCAACCCCTCAACACAGGCACGCGACCTGGCACTCCTCGACGAGATGTACGAGATTCTTGCTGTGCAGCCCGTAGATATGTTCCCACATACACACCATGTGGAGAATGTCGTGAAGTTGCGTAAGCGCACCCTCGCAGAGTAGTCTGCATTGATCCCATATTGGGTTCACCCAAACCTCAAAAAGATATGAATACATATTATATTATAGCACTTGCCGTCGTCGTTATTATGTCGGCGGCAAGTTACTTAGTAGGCCGTCGCAGCCGACCCACAAACGCAGATACGGCAAAGAGTCAGGAGCTTGAGTCTCAGTTAGCCGAGAGCAAGACGCAGCTTGCTAAGAGTGAAGAGCGCCTCGAGGCACTACGCACGGAGGCCACCACGCTACGCTCGGAGCGCGATATCGAACACACAAAGCGCGTAAACCTCGAGGAGCAGCTCACAACAATCAAGAGCGAGGCAAAGGAGACACTTGAGAAGCAGACTGCATCGATACAAGAGTCATACGACAGGCAGATTGCACATCAGCGTGATGAGCACGAACGACAGACTGCAACACTCAAGGAGTCGTACGAGAAACAGATAACCCACATCTGCGAAGAGCATAAGCGACAGTCAGCAATGCTCAAGGAGTCATACGAGAAGCAGGTGACACACCTACGCGAAGAGCAGCAGCGACAGATGGAGGAGTTCAAGGCCACAAACAAGGCACAGCTGGACAAGCAGCTGGAGCTCATAAGCGAGCAGATGCGCACAACCTCCGAGACTGTACTCAAGGCGCGTGAGGATGAACTCAACAAGCGTAATATCGAGCAGGTATCAAAGATTGTAGATCCACTCAATGACAATCTGAAACAGATGCGCGAGGCCCTGGATAAGTCAAGCAGCGAGCATAACGCCACAATGACGCGCCTCGACGCAACCATTCAGGCAAACATGAAGAACAGCCGCGACCTCGGAGAGACCGCCGAGCGACTTACACGCGCCCTGGTGGGAGAGGTAAAGGTACAGGGTAACTTCGGTGAGCTCAAGTTGCGTCAGTTGCTCGAGGACCTCTGCCTGAAAGATGGAGAGCAGTACTCGACACAGCAATCGCTCAAAGATAAGTATGGTTCAAGCATCAAAGATGACGAGGAGAAGGGCCTTATCCCCGACTTCGTGCTTCACTTTCCCAACAACCGCGATGTCATAGTGGACTCGAAGGTCAACCTCAAAGCCTATGAGGCATATATAAATGCCGATGCGGGCGAGGAGAGTGGCGAGGATGCCAAGAGTAAGTCGCAGTACTGTGCCGATCACATTGCAGCCGTGCGCCGTCAGGTGGATCTGCTCGCCAAGAAGGACTACACAAAGTACCTCGAAACAGGCTACTCGAAACTGAACTTCGTGATTATGTATATGCACAATGAGGGTGCACTCAACCTTGCATTGATGAACGACAGTGCATTGTGGAGATATGCATACGACAAGGGTGTGCTCATCCTCGGACCACAGACCATGTACATGAACCTACGCATTCTGGAGCTTATGTGGACACAGAGCCGCCAGCTGGGCAATCAGAAGAAGATTGTGGATGCCGCAGAGGAGATTGTCAAGCGCACACAGATATTCGCGGAGCGCTTCAACGAGGTGGAGAAGTGCCTGCGTAAGACCAGTGAGGCCGTAAACGATGTCAAAAAGTCGACAGCAAACGGAGGTCAGAGCATCATCACCTCGGCAAATAAGCTCATAAAACTCGGCGTTAAGGAGGATAAGAGCCACGTCAAACTCTCATCATTCTATGTCGAGGAGGAGGCTGCACAGATGATTGGCGAGGTACCCGAAGATAGCGAGTCGAGACTTCAAATGACGACTATTCCTGAGGATAACGACGAGGCGGTAGAAAAAAAGTATAGAAATTAGTCAAAAATATTTTGATTATATCCTTATACATCTTCACTTTATCACTCGGCATCCGCACGGATTAGTAACGGGGATAAATCTCTGATTGTTAGACATTAGAGTTATAGACCACATAAAGGGGAATATATGCTATTGAAATTGTCAATGCATATATTCCCCTTTATATAGTTTTCGCTTATGATGCTATAAGTATTTTTTGTTTGGAATATTGATTTTATTGCCTTATATTTGCACCAGAAACAAATAGAAATAACTAAAAATAAGTTAATAATAGGTTATAGCTGCAACGATAATCCCGCAGAAATCGACAGATAGTGAGCCGGATTATCACCCCACAAAGAAGCCACAGATAAAGGTTCATCGGGGTAGCACGGAGAGAAAAATTTTATGGTGTAAAAAGTTAATAATTGTTTGTGTCCATTGTGTGGGGGCCGTCGCTGTGATAGTTAGACGGCCCATTTTTTTGTATATACAACAACCATTGACACAAGTTGTCAATATGCGCCCATAAATTTGCACAAACAAAAAGAGATAACGTCTAAACCATAAAAAGATACAACCATGAAACTCGACATCACTCTATCAATCAACAAAAAGCAGGAGTCACAGCACAACACATTTCTGCTTAGATGGAATCCCGCTATTTCGTCATACACCATGCAACGTCTCGACAACGACATCGCAGAGTGGTCAGATGGCTACTGGCCAGATGACTTCGACTGGAGCGTACACGAATGGAAAAAGGCACACGCAGGCGATCGCTTCTTTATGGTGCGCGTAGGCGAGGGTAACACGGGTGTGTTCGCCGCGGGACGCTTCACCAGCGAGCCATACCAGAGCGAGGACTGGTCGGGCAAAGGACGCAAAGTCTTCTACATGGCCATGGAATTCGAGGCAGTGTTCCATCCCGAGCGCGCCGACATCATCACCACCGAGGAGCTCGAGCGTGAACTTCCCAATCTGGATTGGCGAGGCGGACACTCGGGAGAACAGCTCAACATGGAGGATGCCGAGCATCTGGAATTGATGTGGAGAGACTATGTTGGTCGCAACAAGGTTCTATATCTGCCCCGTGCAGTGAAAAACGAGGAATACGACTCACGTTCCGACATAGACAAGGCTATTGACATTGCATCTAAGGCCCACGCCGCGGACTACGACCTGGATGGTAACCCTACCATCCTCCATCCACTCGCCGTGGGCATGATGGGCAGCAACGACACGGAACGCATAGTAGGCTTCCTGCATGATGTGGTTGAGGATACACCCTACGACTTTGATGACCTCATTAGGGAGGGATTTTCTGATGCTGTTATCGAGGCATTAAAGCTGCTTACCCACGACAAGAACACGCCATACATGGAGTATATCGAACGCATCTGCAAGTCAGGAAACATGACAGCTATACATGTAAAAATGAACGACTTGAAACACAATCTTGCACGCGGCAAAGAGGGTGGACACATGCGTTGCGTAGAGAAACACACCATAGCACTCGCATACATTGAGTCATACCTCGCAACTACAGCGACTAATTAAGTAATTGCTCGAAAGATAATTCTATCACACATAAAACATCGAATTATGGGACTCTTTGACTCACTATTTGGCGACAGCAGCCATAACGAGGACAGCACACAGGATTGGGACCGCAGCGTCTTCGATACAGACAGATTTCGTAATCGCGGCAGCGGCAACTGGGTCGACTGGGAGGATGTCGCAACGGGCGACTGCGATACAGAAGGCTTCGAGCACCCTAACTTTGATGACAATGTCGAGTGGTAGCTCCGACGACGATAGATCTAATGCCTGCGCCAACTACATTGATGGCAAATACTTAAATGTCCCTCTCTACGTACTTGTAGGGAGGGACATTTATATATAAGGACACTACGATGCGTCAAACGCCTACTACAAACGCCACGCGCCACACATAACTAAAACAAAAAAAACGCTGCCAAAAATGACAGCGTTCAAGGGAGGTCTGAAGCGGATTCGAAGTGAAGTGCGAAGCACGAACTCGCGGGGATACATCTAAGCGCAGACCTTGGTCGAGCATTAAACACAATTCTATCCCCGCAACCCTGTTTCTCAAGGTGAGCAAGGCGCTGCATATTATCAAGCGGGGCGTAACAGCTATGCTGTGGTGTATGTTTGTTACTTATGGTGCTTGCACATCATAAGTAATCAAACATACACCATAAGGTCGTAAGACCTACGCCACGCGCCACACATAGTTAAAACAAAAAAACGCTGCCAAAGATGACAGCGTTCAAGGGAGGTCTGAAGCGGATTCGAACCGCTGTAAATGGTTTTGCAGACCACTGGCTAAGCCACTCACCCATCAGACCATACCGACTGAGTTATACCCAACCGAGGTGCAAAGATAAGGATAATTTGCGA
>JAZTYW010000040.1:0-84016 GCA_045637085.1 Alistipes sp.
CGTTCGGAGGTTAAGCGTGCGAAGGACTCCGCATTAGCCTTCCGTAAGGAGTTGGACGAGCTTATTGCCGCCTACGACTATATGGTGCAGCTTTGGGGAGAGTTTGATTGTGACCTAATCCGCATCGTCGATGTTGAACTCACAACACAGAAGATTGCGGGCGTGCGCATACCTATATTAAATGATATTGTCTACGAGGAGAAGCCCTATGACCTCTTCTCAGCCCCCGTCTGGTATGCCGAGGGTATCAAGGTTCTGAAGCAGATGTCTCGACTCGGTATCGAGTTCGAGGTTTACAACCGCAAGATGGAACTTTTGGACTATGCGCGACGCAAAACCACTCAGAAGGTAAACCTCTACGAAAAGGTACAGATACCTGGTTATGAGGATGCCATACGTAAGATTAAGCGATTTATGGAGGACGAGGAGAACCTCAGTAAGTCGGCACAGAAGATTGTGAAAACTCGTCAGGCGCAAGCCGAGGCTATGGAGGAGCCTAACGCATGATCAGTAAGATGATTCGCTATGACATCGTGCTCTATGCTGGTGAGCAGGAGCGCTTTGTCGAGACACTTCGTGAGCTTGGTTTGGTGGATATCACCACCACTGGCTGGGAGCCCTCGGAGGGTGACCGTGCGGTGTTGTTGGATATCGAGGCTCGCAACAAGGCCATAGAGTTCCTCTCATCATTCAAGGATGGAGAGGAGTTCAATGCCAACGCTATGCCATACACCAACGGCGAGGAGGCTTTCGAGTGTTACACTTTGGCACGCGAGGAGCGTCAGCAGTTGCAGCAGGATGTTGCACGCTTGCGTAAGCTCGCGGATGATGTTGCTCCATGGGGTAGCTTCTCGGCAAGTGACTTTGAGCGTCTTGCAAGCCGCGGTGTTACTGTTCGCTTGTTCACGGCGCAGACAGCTGCCTATGACCGCTTTGTGGCTGAGGTTGCGGAGGGCGTTACTGTTGCAGAGATATCTCGCACACAGGCGGGTGTTTACTTTGCTGTGGTTACGACCGACGAAGTGCAGTATATGGTTGATGGTCAGGAGGTGCGCCTTCCCGATATGGATAGCACAGCACTACTTGACAAGGCTAATGAGCTCGTAGCTCGTGATGAGGGTCTCAATGAGATATTCTCACGCGCAGCACTCTCTACTGCTCACATTGCTGCTGAGTGCGGCAGACTAAAGGAGCAGTTGCAGGGCTTGAAGGTTGGTGCTACAGCACAGCGTGAGGCTGATGGCTCGCTTATCCTCTTGGAGGGTTGGGCTGAGGCCGATACTGCTGATAAGGTTGATGCGATGTTGAAGGAGTACCCATACCTTGTATTCGACCGTCGCGACGCTACTATCGACGACGACGCTCCCGTAAAGCTTAAGAATGGTAAATTCGCACGCTTGTTCGAGCTTATCGGCTCGATGTACTCGTTGCCTAAGTACGGTACTTTGGACCTTACTGCAATCTTTGGTCCATTCTACATGCTCTTCTTTGCCATCTGCTTGTGTGATGCGGGCTACGGCTTGATTCTTCTCATGGTGGGCTTGGCTCTCTTGAAGAAGGGCGGCGCGGCAATGCGTCAGGCAGCATGGCTATCGATTGTGTGTTCGTCGGCTACTGTGGCGTTTGGTTTCTATGCCAACTCCTTCTTTGGCTTGACAATCTCGGATTACCTACCTATTCATCAGGATTCGTTGCTCAACTTCCAGGAGGACTTCTTCTCTATCTCGTTGGCACTCGGTGTATTCCAGATTCTGGTGGGTATGGCTATCAACATCTGGATGAAGGCTAAACTCTTTGGTTTCACCTCCACCTTTGGTCTTTTGGGCTGGTTTATCATCCTGCTCTCAGGCTCTTTGGCTGCTGGTCTTCCAATGTTTGGCTTGGCAATTCCAGGCTTCGACCTATCGTCACCTATATTCTATGGTGCCCTTGGTCTTGGTGCTGTGTTGATGCTCTTGCTCAATAATGTTAAGCGTAATCCACTTATCAACATTGGTGCTGGTTTGTGGGATACCTATAACAACATCACTGGTTTGTTGAGTGATGTGTTGAGCTACATCCGATTGTTTGCTATCGGTTTGTCGGGTGGTGTATTGGCACAGGTATTCAACTCTCTCGCCATGGGTCTTTCGGGACTCTCGGAGGGTGTTGATGGCTCGGCATGGTATGTCGTAGCATTGCAGATTGTTGCAGCATCAATCATCCTGCTTATCGGTCACGGTATCAACCTCTTTATGTCGGCAATCTCGTCATTCGTACACCCTATGCGTTTGACCTTTGTCGAGTTTTACAAGAATGCGGGCTTTGAGATGGGACAGCGTTCGTTCGAGCCTATTCGTAAGATGAATAAATAAACAAATAATAATTAACAACTTAAAAACATTTAACAATTATGAATTCAGCATTAATTTTGGCTTATTTGGGCGTTGCCCTTATGGTCGGCGTATCTGGTTTGGCTTCTGCAGTTGCAACTGCTCGTTGCGGTATGGCTTCAGTAGGCGCATTGAAGAAGAACAGCGGTGCTTTCGGTAGCTACATGATCCTTTCGGCTCTTCCTGGTTCACAGGGTCTTTACGGCTTCGTAGGTTACTTCATGGTCAGCGGCCTTATCGTTGACGGTATGTCTATGTTGGCAGGTATTGGTATCTTCGGTGCTGGTCTCTTGATGGCTATCGTAACATTGTCTTCAGCTTTGTTCCAGGCAAAGGTTTGTGCTAACGGTATCGCTGCTATCGGTAACGGTAACGACGTATTCGGTAAGACACTTATCCTTGCTGCGTTCCCCGAGCTATACGCTATCTTGGGCGTTGCTGCAACATTCCTTATCTCATCAGCTCTCTAGTTGATGATAGGGTGCATAGCACTATATAGTAATAGCGGACATTTCGGTGTCCGCTATTATTTTTTATTGTTGGGGTATAAGAGCATATCCTCCATACACACTCTGCTAAAACAAGAGTAGTTCGCTTGTTCGTTCGTTTTCCCTATAAAAAAGAACGAACGAACAACACTAACCCAAGAGGCGGTGTGCGGGTTGCCGCGTAGGGTACTCGATGCCACGATGATCGAAAACAACGTCATTCCGAGGAGCGAAGCGACGTGGGAATCTCATTAACTAATTAGTAATGAGTAATTAGTAATTAGCAATTAGTAATGGCGTTTACAATGTTGACACTATACGCAGTTATTCTGAACACTCACTATGTCATTCTGAACGAAGTGAAGAATCTCCTCAATGACAATACATTATCACCGTTGTCTATGGTCGGCTTTGAGGGGATGCTTCGCTTTCGCTCAGCATGACAGAGGGCTACGAGGAGATTGCCACGTCGGGCAAAGCCCTCCTCGCAATGAAGGAGTACGGCATCACTCTCGCAATGACGATGACGGGAGAAGATTGCCACGGCTTGTTCAAGCCTCGCAATGACGGAGTATGGCATCAGCCTCGCAATGACGTGACGTGCTCCCATGATACAAAAGGGGCTGGCTAAAAAGTAACTTAGCCAGCCCCCACAACCTAAGAGAGTGAATAAAAAGATGTAGTTTTAGGCTTGCGAAGCCCGAAAAAGCGGAGTTTACTGAGCGTAAATGAGCATTTTGAGGGCAAGCGTAACGACAAAATACACTTTTTATTCACTCTCTATTATAAACTTATAATTGAGGTAATGTGTTCTATATAATTAAAACAGAGATTGTTCCTCGGTGGCGTTGTATGTGTAGCCGAGGTGCTTGTATGCCAACTCCGTTGCCTCACGACCACGGGGTGTGCGCTTGAGGAAACCCTCCTTAATAAGGAATGGCTCGTAGACCTCCTCCACGGTGCCAGCCTCCTCGCTCACGGCAGTAGCTACAGTGTTCAAACCCACAGGACCACCATTGAACTTTTCGATAATCGTAGAGAGAATTTTGTTGTCCATCTGGTCAAGTCCGCGCGAGTCGATGTTGAGTGCCGCAAGTGCTGTGCGAGTGATGTCAACGTCAATATGTCCCTCGCCCACAACCATAGCGAAGTCGCGCACGCGGCGCAATAGGGCATTGGCAATACGAGGTGTGCCACGCGAACGTAGGGCAATCTCCAGTGCAGCATCGTCGTCAATAGATATTTCGAGGATGGTTGCTGAACGCTTCACGATGCCCGACAATACGGGTGCATCGTAGTATTCGAGGTGGCAGGTGATGCCAAAGCGCGCACGCAGTGGGGCGGTGAGCAATCCACTGCGAGTCGTTGCACCCACAAGAGTGAATGGGGCCAACTCAATCTGTATCGAGCGTGCCGCGGGACCCTTATCCAGTACGATGTCGATTTTGTAGTCCTCCATCGCAGAGTAGAGATACTCCTCGACGATGGGGCTAAGGCGGTGTATCTCGTCGATAAAGAGCACGTCGCCAGGGTTCAGGTTGGTAAGCAAGCCCGCAAGGTCGCCCGGCTTATCGAGCACGGGACCTGATGTCACTTTTAGTTGTGCGCCCATCTCGTTGGCGATGATGTTGGCAAGGGTGGTCTTACCCAATCCTGGAGGGCCGTGCAGTAAGACGTGGTCGAGTGAGTCGCCACGCATGAGTGCAGCCTTAATGAATATCTTGAGGTTAGCGACCGTTTTGTCCTGACCAGCAAAGTTTTGCAGTTGTTGCGGACGTATGCGGCTCTCGAACTCCTTGTCGCTCTCAATATTACGCATGTTTCTATCTACAGCCATAAATAAATCTTAGTTTTCAAACGCAAATATAGCGATTTTTGCTGAATAATACAATATCACAACACATTTAGTTATTCAATTCTACAGACGAGAAATATCGTTATAAATTTTATTAATTGAAAAAGATATGCTATCTTTGCGCACCAAGTACCATATCTCTACGAGATATGATAAGAGGCGTATGATTTATAACTTTTTAATATTTTTTTAACTAATTAACACAAAACATTATGGCAAACAAACTTTTCAAGTCTCTCTTCGCCGTGATAATGACCATGGGTTCTGTCCTTGGTTTTGTATCTTGCGAGGTTGTAGGCGACGATGTTGTGGCTGATCCTACGGTGGAGGTGTCTACAACATCAATGAACTTCTCTATGGAGGAGGGTAGCCAGACTGTTGACATCACTGCCAACTCTGATTGGAAGGTGGATGTGGATGCTGACTGGGTTACAGTAACTCCAGCAAATGGTACTGGTGATGCAAAGATCACCGTAGCAGTTGCTATGAACGACACAGATGTTGTGCGTGAGACAATCGTCAAGGTTATCGCTCTGCACAAGACCTATGGCAACTGGGAGACTAAGAAGATTAAGGTCGTGCAGTCTGCTTCAAACGATGCTCCAGTAGAGGAGGAGTTGCTCTATAGCGACAACTTCGATGGCAAGGAGGCGACTAAGGAGTATGGCAATAGCGAGAACAAATCATGGCCCTACATCGATCAGTTCCCCGAGTTCGCTAACCCTGAGGGTCCTGCGGCTGAGAATGTAACTTATTCTGGTAGCGGCGTGTCTGTTCGTGCTAACTCTACATCTAACAGCTCTTACTCTGACTATGCTGGTTCGGGTTCAAACAACATCTTCTTCGGTGGTGGCGCTTACTTCCAGGTTAACGACATCGCTTTGGATGCTGCACAGTTGAACTACAAGATGACCTTCGGCTCGGAGAAGTTCACTCAGGGTGGCGACAGCACATTCAAGCCCGAGGAGTTCATCGTATCTATCTCGAAAAACGGCACTGAGTGGGCTCCACTTGAGTACACATTCGCGGGCACTGAGCCTGGTCGTTGGAATGTGGCTACTGTAAACTTCACTTTGGCTGCTGGCACAGAGAAGCTCTACATCAAGTTCGAGGCTAAGGTTGCTTCGGTATATCGTCTCGACGATGTTAAGTTCTTCGTTGGTAATGGTGGTCAGACTATCGACCTCGACAACATCGAGGTTGTTGTTCCCGAGCCTCCTACAACCGATGCTCTCTACTTCGAGAACTTCGATGGTCAGGCTGCACAGAAGGATGGTAACTACTGGCCTTATGTAACCGACTTCCCCGAGATGAAGAATGCGGTAGGTCCTGCTGCTGCAAACGTATCATACGACGGTCACAACACGACTGTGCGTAACAACTCTAACTCTGATGGTTCATACTCTGACTACGCTGGTTCAGGTGTTAACAACATCTTCTTTGGCAAGGTTGAGAACCACTTCACTATCATGGATCTCGCTTTGGAGTCATCACAGAAGGATCTCGTTTTGACCTTCGGTACAGAGAAGTACTCACAGTCGTTGGGTAGCTTGTTCACTCCATCGGAGTTCATCGTATCACTCTCTGCTGACGGCGAGAAGTGGTCAAATGTTGAGTACACATTCGCTGGTACTGCCGAGGGTCGCTGGAATGTAGCAACAGCAAACTTCACTTTGAAGGAGGTTCCCGCTAAGCTCTATATCAAGTTCTCTGCAACTGCCGAGAGCGCATATCGCCTCGATGACGTTACTTTGAACGTTGGTGAGGGCGGTCAGACTATCGACCTCGCAGCTGGCACAGAGAATCCTGGTGGCGGTAACGAGGGTGGCGAGGATCCCGATCAGCCTAACGTTCCTGCAAATGGCGAGTATGAGTCAGACTCTATCTTCGTATGCGCCGCTGATGACTCTACAAATGCAGTGTACACTCTTGGTGCTACGACTATTGGTGGAGAGGCTGTAACAGGCTTTAAGTTGGGTAAGTCAAAGCAGGCTGGTAAGTTCACTTCAGGTGCTGTAGGCGTAGAGGGCGATAAGTATCTCAACTTCTATGCTCAGGGCTGGAAGGGTGGCGACGTTACCTTGTACTTCCGTGTTGACGGTGGTGCTACACAGTCAGTAAAGCTCGCTTCACACGATGGCGTTACAGGTAATCCTCCATATACTGCACTCGCTTTCGCAAACACTGATCATTACTCATTCAAGCTTGAGGGCTTGACTGCATCTTCAAAGATTGAGTTCTCGACTGATGCAAACTTCGCACTCACTACTGCAGATGCTACAATGCCTTCAGCACGTGCTATCGTATGTGGTGTTAAGCTCACTGACGAGGCACTCGCTCCAGGTGAGGGTGGCGAGGAACCTACTCCTGAACCAGAGCCCGAGCCAACTCCTGGTGACACAATCACTATCGCTTCAGTATTGGCATTGGGCGAGGGTGCTACAATCAACGGTACAATCGAGGCTGTCGTAGTATCTAACTACGAGTTGAACAACCTCACTTCAAAGAAGGGTATGTATGTTCAGGACTCAACTGGTGCTTTGCAGTTCTACCTTGCTGCCAACCACGAGTTCGCTTTCGGTACAAAGGTTCAGATCGATCTTACTGGTGCTACACTTGGAGCATACAATGGCGCAGTTCAGGTAAGTGGCCTTGGTTTGGATAAGATTACCGTAGTTTCTACTGGCAACGCAGTAACTCCTAAGACCGTTACTATGGCTGACTTCCTCGCTAACAAGTACGAGGGTCAGTATATCGCTTTGGAGGGTGTTCAGGTTGCAGATGCAGACCTCTCTAAGACATGGGTTATGGGCGGTGCTCACACCTCTATCAAGGTAGAGGATGCAAACGGCAACAACTTCGTAGTGTTCTCATCAAAGTATGCTACTTATGGCACTTCAACTGTTGCACAGGGCGCGGGTACTATCAAGGGTATCTCGTCAATCAATAATGGCAACATGCAGATTATCTTTGCGCAGAACTCTGACTACGCAGGCTTGACAGGTGCTCGCTTCGGTGAGTCTGGTGGCGAGGAGCCTACTCCCGAGCCAGAGCCTACTCCTGGTGATGGCGACTATACATCAGACTCACTCTTTACCAGCGCTATCAATTCGGCAAATAAGGCATATTACGATGACCAGAATGCAACAATCAATGGTCAGTCATGCAAGGTAATTAAGCTCGGTACAAGTTCAGTTGTTGGTTCACTCACAACTGATGCTGTGGGCGTATCAGGTGACAAGACTCTCTCATTCTATGGTGTTGCATGGAAGGGTAAGTCGGGTAAGCTTACTATTTCGGTAGATGGTACAGAGGTTACTACTCTCGAGCTCAAATCTAATGATGGTGCTACGGGTAATCCTCCTTACACCATCACTTTTGATGAGTCAAGCGACTACTACACTGTAAACCTCACTGGTCTTAACGCATCATCTACTATTACACTCAGCACTGTTTCAGGTGCAACACGTGTGATTTTGGCTGGCGTTACACTTCAGTAATCTAAAACTCTTTCGCTTATGCTCGGGTGGGGTAGTCCCACCCGAGGTGGCGAAGGGGAAATTTAAAATTAACAAACAAAAAAAGAGGACTCATAATAGAAAGTTATGCAGATAGTTGCGAGAATGGTGGTTGCGATGATGTGTGTTGTGGCGGTGTCACTGGGCATGGTATGTTGTGACGATAACAGCGTCGAGCGAGTAAAGAGTAATGCTTATATTCAGACTACAGAGATTAAGGGCGAGAGCAAGAACTGCGCTGTGGTGCTAAGAGCACAACAGGGTACTTCGTACTCTATCGCTATTGAGTCTGAGGATGACTGGGCTTACTTCTCCAATCGTTGCAGTACAATTGACGGTGTTATGGAGAACATCGACAAGGTTATCTACATCTACTTCGACAAAAACTCATCGGGCGAGTCGCGCACGGCAAACGTAATTGTTAATTTCGCGGATGGAGGCTCGTTTGTGCTCTCCTTCACACAGCATAGCTACGACAATAGCATCGCATTAAGCCGCCAGTGGGCAGAGTTGCCAGTGTGTGACAACAACAAGGGCTATATCTACAACAGCCACTATGGTAAGCTCGGTTTGAAGAACGATGCCCGAAACTACACCTACTGTTTCGATCCAAATGTGCGTGCATCATTGTGGGTGGCATATCCTCTTCACAGCTCACACATGACGGGTAGTGGCGACCGCGATTATAGCGAATTTTGTTACGACCCTTCTGTTGACAGTGAGTTGCAGGCCAACTTGTATCGCTCCTATACTGGTCGTTATGACAGAGGTCATCAGTTGCCTGCCGCAGACCGTAAGTGCTCGCAGGAGATGATGGATCAGACATTCTATGCGACCAATATGACCCCTCAGCAGTCTAACTTCAACCAAAATAAGTGGGGTGTATTGGAGGGACGTGTGCGTAACATGGTGTGTAGCGATACACTCTACGTTGTTACAGGTGCATATTTCGAAGGTGAGCATCACTCATCAATCAATGGACAGACAACGGACTACTCGGGTAATACCTGCCCTACGCCTACGCACTATTTCAAGGCATTGCTTCGCACGAAGAAAGGTAATACAGGTAAACGTATTGATGAGGTTGGCGATGCTAATCAGTTGCGTGCCATAGCAATATGGATGGAGCATGCCAATACTGGTAATGACACATCAATCACTTCGGCAGACTGCATCTCGGTTGAAGAGTTGGAGAAGCGTACGGGCTTCACATTCTTCCCGATGATTAATGACGACATCGAGGCGCAGGTAAAGAGTGTCGCAGTGCCATCGGAGTGGGGTATCAACTAACTGTGTGTGGTTTTGACCATGATAGAGCAAATAATTAAATAAATTATAGATATGAAAAAGACTCTTTTAATGCTATTTGTAACGCTGTTTGCCATAACAGCGGGTGTGGCGCAGGATAAGCCATACGCAGTAGTGTTCTACAATCTCGAAAATCTCTTCGACATCTACGATGACCCTGAGACACACGACGAGGAGTTCCTTCCTGATGGTGTCAAGCAGTGGAACGAGATTAAGTATCAGAAGAAACTCACTAACATGGAGCGCGTGCTCTTTGATATTGCGGCTATCCAGAAGGATTACCCAATCGTAATCGGTGTTTCGGAGATTGAGAACCGTTCGGTGCTTGAGGATCTCGTATCGCAGCCCAAACTCAATGGTGCAAACTACCGCATCTGTCACTTTGACTCGCCCGATGCGCGTGGTGTAGATTGTGCATTCCTCTATCGTGCGGATGTCTTCAAACTCGAGGGCTCGGACAACATCAAGCTCGTGGTTGATGAGTTGCCTAATTTCCGTACCCGTGACCTTGTAGTTATGTGGGGCACCATCGAGGGTGAGCCATTCTACTTCCTTGTGTCGCACTGGCCATCGCGCCTCGGCGACAAGGAGGCTTCGCAGTTCAAGCGCGACGCTTGCGCAAAGCAGATTAAGGAGATTAAGGATAAGTTAATTGCCCAGAACCCTGCAACAAAGGTTGTTGTAATGGGCGACTTCAACGATGACGCAACAGATGCCAGCATCGGCAAGGTTATGGGTGCAAAGGGCAAGGTGAAGGAGCTCGTAGCGGGTGACTTCTTCAACCCCTTCAACCAGATGCTTCGCGCAGGTCTCGGTACACTTGCATACCAGGATGTGTGGAACTTGTTTGACCACATCTGTGTTACAGAGAACCTTGTGAATGCCAAGGAGGGTGAACTTCGTCTTATCAAGGGCAAGAAGTTCTATGGTAATATCTTTACGCGCCCCTATATGCTTCAGCAGGAGGGTCAGTACAAAGGCTATCCTTTGCGCACGTTCGTTACCAACAACTTCCAGAACGGCTTTAGCGACCATTTCCCCGTGTATATCTACATTGGAAAGTAAAATATCAAACATATAATTATGAGGAAATTTCTATTAACAATTCTATGCACCCTTCTTGGCCTTAGTGCATACGCCCAAATGGGTGGCATGAGGGGTGTGGTCGTGTCGCGAGACAATCGTGAACCCATCAGTGGGGTAGCGATTGCCATCGACGGTGTTGCCATCAACACCACAACCAACAGCAGTGGTGAGTTCATCATTGAGGGTCTTGCACCTGGAGAGTATCTGCTTACGCTCTCGGCTGCCGATTTCGAGGATCTTGAACTCATGGTACGTGTCAAGGAGCTTGTGCACGATATGCAGAACGTCTATATGATTCCATCTGCTATGAATGTTGTGGATGCTTCGGCATTTGCGGAGCTTGATACCGATGTAGAGAGCGCAGGCGACTCACAGTCTATGCCCTCGACACTCTCGGCATCTAAGGATATCTTCAATAACATCGCTTCGTATCGCTTCTCGGAGATGCGTTTCAATGTGCGCGGTTACGACTCGCAGTATCAGGACGTATATCTCAATGGCATACGTTTCAACGATGCGCTCACAAGCTATGGTCCATGGTCATTGTGGAGCGGCCTTAACGATGCTACGCGCAACCAGGAGTCAACATCTGGCTTGAATATGTCGGAAAATGGCTTGGGTGGTGTTGCTGGTACTACCAACATCAATGCTCGCGCCTCACAGCTTCGCAAGGGTTTCCGCGCAAGCGTGGTTAATGCTACGCAGCTATATCGCTTCCGTGCAATGGTTAGCTACGCATCTGGTCAGCTTGACAATGGCTGGTCTTACGGCTTTACTCTCTCTACTCGTCAGGGTGGCAATGGCTATGTTGATGGTGTGTACTACAACGCCTATGGTTACTTCTTCTCAGCAGAGAAGGTGTTCAACTCTAACCACCGACTCTCGGCAACAATCCTCGGTGCTCCCACACAGCGTGGTGCACAGCAGGCTTCAACACAGGAGGCATACGACCTTTGGGGTGATAACTACTACAATCCTAACGTAGGTATGCAGAATGGTAAGGAGCGTAATGCGCGCGTGCGCCGTATGCATGAGCCTATCGCTATGCTTAACTATAACTGGCAGATTGCGGAGCGTACATCGCTTGCTGTGGCTACATCATTGCGTTTCGGCTTTAATGGCTACTCGGCTCTCACATGGTATAAGGGCGAGGATCCACGTCCAGACTACTATCGCGTATTGCCATCATACTATGGTGATCGTCTGGAGCGTCGTATGAGACTCAATAATTTTGCTGAGGCAAACGACATGACACTTCCATTTACGGATACAGACCTCGAAACCGACAAGATGAAGTATAGAGAGTTTATGCAGAACTGGGATGGCTATATCGACTTCGATGGTCTTATTCAGGATAACAAGATGGGTGAGCAGAACTCGATCTATGGAGAGGGACACCGCTCAGTAGCGATGATTGAGGAGCGTCATACCGACCAGCTCGACTACAACTTTGCTGCACAGCTCAACCACATCTTCCGCGGAGGCTCTAAGATTACCGCGGGTGTGCGTGCAAGAGTAAACCGCACGGAGTACTACTCAACAGTCAAGGACTTGCTTGGTGGCGACTACTGGTTGGATGTGGATAAGTTTGCAGAGCGTGACTTCGGTAGCAATGCCGTATCATATCAGAATAACATGGCATACTATCGCGAGCACGGCAAGGCGCAGGCAGTCAAGGAGGGCGACAAGTACAACTACGACTACTATGCACACGTTCGTCAGGGTCAGCTTTGGGCAGTATACGAGGTTGCAGCAGGTGGCTTTAACGCAAATATTGGTGGCGAGGTCGGCTACTCGAGCCTGTGGCGTCAGGGTCTATGGGAGAAGGGTTTGTTCCTCAATGCTGATGCGGGAGATAACCGTGGTATGACATCTTTCGGCAATTCGGACAAGGTTAATACCCTCACCTACAAGGCAAAGGTAAACCTCGCATACCGATTCTCGGGTGCTCATTCGTTGGAGCTCAACGCTACTGCAATGCAGAATGCTCCTATGTTTAATAATGCATTCGTGTCAGCGCGTACTCGTAACCAGATTACGCCCGGTATCGATGCAGAGAAGATCTACGGTGCAGATGTTACCTACAACCTTAACACACCTTGGGTGCGTGCACGCCTCTCGGCATACTACACACAGATGATGGATCAGTCGAAGGTCATCTCGTTCTACGACGATACTCAAGGTTCGTTCACCAACTTTGCAATGTCGGGCATCGACAAGCGCTATATGGGTGTTGAGTTGGGCTTGAGCGTGCCTATTGCATGGGGTCTTTCATTGCAGGGTGCTGTGAGCCTTGGTGATTACATTTATACCTCTAACCCAGAGTTCACACAGATGATCGACAACTCGGCAACAGATATCGTTCATAGCCGCGTAAACTGGAAGGGTATGAAGGTGGAGAGCACGCCTCAGACGGCTATCAACGTAGGTCTCAACTTCCGCGGTCCTAACAACTGGTATGCATCGTTGGATTTCAACTACTACGACCGCTTGTATCTCTCGATGAACCCAATGTATCGTACCGAGTACCTCGAGAATGAGATCAAGCGTATCTACGACTGGAACAACCTTGAGACAGGTCGCCAAAAGGCTTATGTTGTTGATGTGATTGATGGTATTCGCGCACAGGAGGAGTTGGGTAACTCCTACACTTTGAGCGCAAGCATCGGCAAGAACTTCCGCATCAAGTATAAGTACACCCTTGGCTTCAGCCTTCAGGTGAACAACATCTTGAATAACCAGACTATCCGCACGGGTGGTTATGAGCAGATGCGTCTGAATAAGCTCTCCGATCCCTTTATCTTCCCCAATAATGATGGAGAGATGGAGATCGTTAAGAAGCCTACAACATATAGCCGCTTCGACTCGAAGTATTTCTATATGAATGGCTTTAACTACTACTTGAATGTTTACTTTAGATTTTAACTGCTAAACTGATGAATATTATGAAACTAAACAGATTATTTGCATTGGTTGCTGTAGCAGTTATGACTGTTGGCTGCTACGAGAAGTTCGAGACGGTAGATTCTCGTCCCGTATTTACTGATAACTCATTCGAGGCTATGTTCCCCGATGCTGAACTCATTACTATTAAGGAGTTGAAGGAGGCATTTGGTGAGATCAGCAACACAGGTGTTAACAGCAGCTGGAGCAACACAAAATACAAGCTTATCGGCGAGGATATCTTCGCAAGCCGCGATGTATATATTAAGGGTAAGGTTATCTCTAACGACGAGGAGGGTAACATCTATAAGTCGTTGCACATCCAGGATCATACTGCGGGTATCGAACTTAAGTTGAACAACAATGTAGGTGTGCGTTACAAGTATGGTTCATGGGTATATGTTCGCCTTACAGACCTCTACTTGGGTAACTATCGTATGATGCTCTCGTTGGGTGGTGCCCCTTCGGAGTCGTACAACAAGGCGGGTGAACATAAATTTTATGCAAACTCAAACCTTGAGCTTCAGGAGATCATCGACCGCCATGTCTTTGCAGGTGAGCCCTCTACGCTTGTTGTTGGTACCTACGAGGAGTGGAAGAGCGATCCACATTCTGTTGATATTATCACTGTTACCCCCGAGAACTACAAAGAGGTATTCCCTAACAACAAGAGCCGTGAGCAGATGTTTGGCCGCTTGATTCGCTTTGAGGATCTTACATGCCACTATGCAGGTGTCAAGAATCAGAATGGCGAGACTAACCCAGGTTTGAAGAGTGGTTCGTTCGAGAATATCTATCCAAGCTGGTTGTACACCGATCCTCGTCCTACAGTGTCTAAGGGTTGGTACCACTGGGCATTCAAGGAGGAGATTACAGGTAAGAGCCTTTATGGTTCAGTGCTCTTTACGTATAATACTGCCGCTACGGTATGCTCTGAGAATGGTGTATATGCTTTGCGTACTAGTGGTTACTCGCGCTTTGCTCGTCGTAACGTATGTAAGGATGGCGAAAAGGCAACTATCACAGCAATCTATGGCATCTATGCCCAGAGATCGGACTATAAGGGTAATGCTGATGACTATGCTTCGTATCAGTTGACCATCAGCAGCTTCTCTGATATTGAGTTCGCTAATGGCGAGGCTGCTTTGCTCACCGATGAGCAGGTTGCGGAGTTGACCACCGAGGATATGAAGACCGTGCCCTGGATTGATGAGGCTGAGGGCGAGTCTGAGTATAACTAAACTAAAATACTCACTTTAAGAGGCTGACTAATAGCGCGTAAGGGCTTGAAGTCAGCCTCTTTTGTATCTATGTTTGACATCGACAATAAAAATAGGCTATTCCTCTGGATTATACAGGAATAGCCTATGTTGTGTCAGTGGTTCTCTTGTCGTTTACTCCTCTGGCTCGGGCTGGTCGGGGCGAAATTCAAGAATATCACCAGCTTGACATTCGAGCACTCGACAAATAGCATCGAGCGTGGAAAATCGTATAGCACGCACCTTGCCAGTTTTGAGTTTCGAGAGATTTACAACCGAAATATCTATGCGCTCTGAGAGTTCCTGCAACGACATTTTGCGTCGTGCGAGCATAACATCTAAATTGGTAACGATCATAACTATACTCTTTTATAGGGTTGCACACTCCTCCTCGTTCAACATACGAGCAATATTCATCAACTCTGCAACGATAAGTAATACCAATGGCACAACTATCGACTCAGTATTCAACACGTATGCGCCACCCAAGCCGTCAGGTCGTAGCGCACCACAAAATTCGCTCGCAACACTACTCTCCAATGCTCCAATATTCGACATAATCAAGCTACGGAGGCAGTAGGCCACAGCCATCACGCGGAGCATAACGACCGATGCACGAGTAAAAAATTCGCCTGTGCGGAAGCCGCGAATCGCTTGATAGACAACCGCCAAGATCAAACCGATAAGAGTGATAGTTGCGATCATCAAAACGTAGAGCAGAGCCATGCGCACATCAGCCATCGTAGAGTCTACTTTGAAGTCGCCCTCGGTAGCGTAGATTATATATTGAGATGGCTCAACAACTATCGCAGGCTCGTCTGCAGTAGCCTCGCGGATAACGGTAGGAGCATAGAAACTCTGCTTGCCCTCGTCGAGCATATAACTCGGACGACTAACATTCATTGTGCCGACCAACGTAATGTTATTAGTCGAACGCCAATCTTCGTCGAAAACAACTCGCACGACAGAAAGTACCAAATCGGGTAGGAACAACAAGCACACTAAAACAAAGATTGCAACGACACGTCGCTGTGTGGATTTTGTGATTTTCATAACATAACGATTTAAATGGTTATAGTATTATTTCATTAATTATTTATCGTTTATCGTTATGCAAAGGTAGTAACTATTTCAGAAAATACAAATTATTTCGTAAAATATTTATCGTTTATCATTAAATTGCTGCGATTATAACCGCGACAACCTCCTTTACCTTATATATAATAGGGTAGTTAGAGATATTCGAAATATAGATTATTTGACAATGAATTATGTAATTTGGTGCGTAGTCACATATGCGCTGAGACTCCTAATGTTTTCGTGTATTTTACATGTGTACTATGATACCGACAATTTTCAGTAGCTATAATGTGAGTTTTGTAGATGAGCAGCTATTTATTCAATTACTTATGCGCTAAGCAGTAGACCATTTTCATATTTACATAAGCTCGGATGTCAGCACCACTAATCTCTCATCCTTACTTATTTAACATAATGTAAATATTACGCCAAATACTAAGGTGCGGTGTGTAACTGAGAAAATGCGATTAATGATACCATATTATATATAGGCAAATAGGCATAGCAAACTTATTTTGGCAAAATGCATTGCACTACGCAAAAGTTTACCTATTTTTGCTACTGCAAATACTATTTAACATGAATATGGATTTAACGCTATCTATAATAGCCCTCATAATGGGCTTCATTGGACTCCTGGGTGTAATTATTCCCGTGTTGCCAGGAACAATCCTGTCGTACATAGGTCTGCTATGTGTATTTTTTACCACAAGTTCCTCAATAACAATGTTGCAACTCGTGGTATGTGGAGTCTTCTCTGTGCTTGCCATTCTGCTGGATTACCTCTTGCCTGGCTACTTCAGCAAGATGTTTGGCGGCACAAAATATGGTATCACGGGTGCAACCATAGGTGCCATCGTGGGCATCTTCTTCGGCTTTATAGGCATCATCCTTGGCCCATTTGTGGGTGCGCTACTCGGCGAGATGATGGGCGGCAAGAAGGATATATCACAGGCAATGAAGGTCGGTATGGGCTCTATGCTCGCTTTTTTTGCTGGTACGGGCGTAAAGCTCATAATCGGTGCCTATATCTTCTACTATATCGTAAAGGAATTTATCGTCGTAGTACTTTAAAAATCAAGGAGTTTATATTGCTCTCTTGTAGCAGATATTGACATAATATCCTCGAAGTGCCACCACTCATTGCGATATGGGTATAGCCCTGCCGCGTGCATAACCTCAATGAGCAGCATGCGATTGTGAGCCGCCTCGTGGCTAATAACACCTCGTTCTGCCATGGCATTGACATAGTTGTGGTAAATGTCGAGCGTGCGTGTTCTGGGGTCGGCATTGTCTGGCGTGCCCTTTACGGATGCAGCTACGGTGAAGTCGTCAAATCCTGCACCCATGTCCAAAGGTATGCCATCAAGAGTTGCTATTGTCAGATCTACGGCAACACCATAGTTGTGTCTGCCGCCACGTGTGCCATCAGCAACAAATCGCTCGAACTCGGTGCCTTCAACACTCTTGCGCATAGCACGTTGCACGCTTATCGGACGTGCAGCATCGTAGATTAGAAGAGTATATTCGGGGTGTCGCTCCTGAAGAATCCGTTGTGCCTTGACTACCCTATTTGCGAAGTCTCGTTCGAGGTATGCCTTATCGAGATTGCCATACATATCCACACCCATGAAATTATCTGTAGATGAGTACTTAAGGTCTACGCAAATGGAGCTATCGAGTGTAGTGATGTCAACAAGATTGTACTTACGCATCATCTCATCGAAATCATCAGGCGACTGCAAGGCTGCTATTGAATATAATACGGAGATTAAAAGTTGGTACATAACTCAAATTTTATGCAAATATACATTTTTTAGTTATCTTTGCGCAACGATAATAACTAAAA
Organism: Alistipes sp.; assembly: GCA_045637085.1. Lineage (GTDB taxonomy): Bacteria > Bacteroidota > Bacteroidia > Bacteroidales > Rikenellaceae > Alistipes. The sequence goes on from JAZTYW010000040.1 coordinate 17,759, forward strand.
ACAGATAAACAGTATGAAAAAGATTCTCTTTTTGTGTGGCATCATCGCTACCCTATTTACAGCGTGTGAACTACCTGGCGATGACTCTGATGCAGCAGCAACAATCAAAATCACATCTAAGATAGACATCTCTGTGGGCAGTGGCAATGTAATGGGAATGATAACCTACGAGCTACTCAACCCCGTGGTAGGTGCAACAATTGAAGCAACAGCTAATGTGGATTGGATTAATTCATTCGATTTTAGCACTATGGGGAAGATTGGATACAAGGTTGATGCTAACCCTACCTACGATGAGCGTAATGGCGTTATCACCGTTAGCTACAATGGCTATAATGTCGATTTAACACTCACACAGGCAGGCAAGGTGCGCCCCGAGGAGAAGAAGATTGAGGCTCCATATCTCCTTGGTCACTACTATGGCGACTATGCTGGATACAACTATAACTACTACCTTGTATTCTCGGAGACCGACTATGATGCCACTGGCGCATTTGCTAACGAGGGCTACAAGTTCTTCCTTGACATTTACTCTGAGGAGCGTCCAGCTGATTACAACAACATCCGCGTGCCAAATGGTGTTTACACATTCAACATCAATAATGACGGTATGGCCGGAACATTCTTGGAGTCATTCAGCATCTACAAGGAGTATGATAGCACCGGTATGGAGGTTGCTGAGCATCCATATCAGGAGGGTGTCCTCACAGTTACAGATGACCTCGTAAAGTTGGAGATTAAGTTTACGGATGAGGAGAATTTGTATATTGTGACTTATAGTGGTGATTACACAATGCAGGATCGTCGCAAAGAGGCTGGTGGTATCTACTAAATATAATATGCCAAGTTAAATAAATTGAGGGGTTATCCTTTTGGACAGCCCCTCAATTTATGTTATAGATAAGTATTGCTAAATTTCTGATAACGAGATTATGTTGTTTAGAACAGCATAGATGGTCAAACGACCCAATGAGCGGGTTTTGAGCTTCTCGGAGATGTTGTTGCGGTGGAAGATAACCGTCGTAAGCGAGATGTTCAGTTTGTCGGCAATCTCTTTGTTAATGTTACCCTTCACAAGCAGTGCCAACACCTCCTTCTCTCGCTGTGATAGGAGCGACGCCTCTGAAGTAGTGTCGTGTGCTACCCTACATTCATGCTGCATCTTGTGGTGATGTCCTGTTGGGTGTCCCGCCTGATGGATATGCAGAATCTGGCGTACTATAGCCGACTCCGAAGCCGTAGCGTCGATGGTGCGTATGCCCGACTGTGCAAAGGGGGTGTTGTCGCCCTCAGTGATAACAATCGTGCGTCTCAACAGCGGGCGGAACATCTCCATATTGGCAAAGAGCACCTTAGCCGACACAAATAAGTGTGCAATAGTAGGTGTTGCTTCGTTATACTCCTCGGCACTATGGTAGCAGACAACATCAATACCAGGTGCAATGTCCGATATTAGGCTACGAAGTGTCATAGCCTCCAACGTATTCTCTGATATGATTGCTATCTGTGGTACCATACTACCCTGTTTATTTTCCAATATATACCTCCATCACGCGACCCGTGCCCTCGATGCTGATATCGCACATCTCGGCAGGGATAAGCACAACTTCACCCTCCTTTAGGCTCTCCGACACACCATCAGCAACGATGGTCATATCGCCCTTGATGGCTATGTAGATAATGAACGAGTCGAGCATAGAACGGTCAAGCTCCTTACCCTCAGCCACATCGTGCATCACCATTGTGAAGTATGGCGACTCAATAACCTTGGCCTCGCCCCCCAGCGCAAGATCATATTTGCGGTGTAGAAGGTCTGCGTCTGCCTCAAAGTCAATAGCATCAACAGCAAGTGCTGTGTGCAACTCACGCCCCTTGCCCTCAGCATCTACTCTATCCCAGTCGTAGATGCGGTAGGTTACATCAGATGTCTGCTGTACCTCGACAACCTCGATGCCTGCGCCAAGCGCATGAACAGTACCCGCGGGAATGAAGAATACATCGCCAGGGTGCACCTCGACCTTGTTGAGAAGTGACTCCAAGCGCGACTCTGCAACAGCAGCAATATACTCTTCGCGTGTGATTGTAAGGTCTTTAAAACCTAAATATATCGCAGCACCTGGTTTGCAGTCTACAACATACCATGCCTCGGTCTTGCCAAAGCTGTCGTGACGCTCCATAGCAAGCTCGTCATTAGGATGCACCTGTACCGAAAGTTTGTCGTTGCAGTCGAGATATTTTACCAACAATGGGAACTCCTCGCCATAGCGCTCGAAATTCTCCTCGCCAATAAGCTCACCCATGTAGACCTCGATAATCTCATTAAGATCATTGCCCTTGAGCATGCCGTTTGCAACTATCGACACATCACCCTTAACGGATGACAGATCCCAACTCTCACCATATAGCTTATCCTTTGCAAGGCGTGACGCTGCACTACCCTTCTTCTTGAGTATCGCCTGACCACCCCAGATGCGCTCCTTGATGCGGGGCTTAAACTTTATTGGATATAACATAGCTTAACTATTTTAGAATAAAGACTCTACAAATGTAACAACCTCATCAACATCGGGCATGAGTGAGAATACCTTGCTGGGCTTCAAGTGCCACATCTCGCGGCCACGCTTTGCTGCCTCCTCGCCTGCGCCGGTAATGTTGAGCATGATGCATGCATCCTTGGCAATCTCGCCCGCATCAACCATCTTGATAAGCGATGCGAGTGCTACGCCAGCGGCAGGATGGATGTCAATACCCTCAAGCTCCTTGAATAACTTGCATGCGCGCTTTGACTGCGCATTTGTTGCTACAAGGATGTTGCCATCGGTAGCCTTGAGTGCATCATAAAGACCACCTGTAACGCTATATGGAGGACGACGGTTAGAGAGTACCTTCGCATCGATAAGCTCCGCATCACGACGAGCCTTTTTAGCATCGTATGGTAGCAACTCGCGAGACTCATGACGCCATGCATCGTACATTGGCACGAATGGGGCATTCTGCGATACCATGAGTTTCATAAGGTTAGAACCATAGCGACCATCCTCAATAAGTCGCATGTTAGCCTCCCATGCGGCAATAGCGCCAGTGCCACTGCCCACAGCCTGGAAGTAGTAATCGGGAATACGGCCGATGGTCGTTACGGCAGAGAGTACAGTGGTACCCATACCATCGCGGCGTGCGATATTCTTTGCACCACCCTCGGCATAGAACTTCGATGATTTTAGCGCGATGTTTGATAGGTTGATAGCATCGAAGTAGTCACCACCCTTGTCACACGCGATAAGCTTAACACAGTCGTTTAGTGGCTCGCTGAACCACAATGCGTTAAGATTGTCGTGTGGTACGGCAAGCAGCAGTTTGATGTTATTGTCTGAGCACACCTTGGCAAAGGCACGTGCAGTGTTGCCGGCAGATGCAACGACCAATACACGATCCTCATTCTCATCGATACGAGCACATACACTATATGCCTCAGTCTCCTTGAATGAGCATGTGGTCATGCGTGCACCCTTTGCTGGATAGTAGCCATTGAGCGTGATCCACAAATTCTCCAAGCCGAGATGTTTGGCGAGGTCCTCACTCTTGTATGTTACGGGTGCTGATGAGCCATTAAGGATGCGCTTTGCGGGGAGCCAGTCGCAAAATTTGTAGATGCCATAGCTCTCTGGCTTAAGTTCCAACTGGTTCTTTGAGTATTTTGCACGCACCAACGAGGGCGATTTATACTCTGCATCATCCAAAATCCAACCAGTGTCGTCGAACTCACGACCTGTTGCCACGCATGTCATCGTGTACTTCGTAGGCTTAAAATTCTCCATATCTTTGATTATATTCGTTTACTACTTAATCTCTCTTTAATCGCACAAAAATACGCTATTTTTTTTAGAATATCAATAACTCTACGCCTCTATTGCTTACAGATTTTTATTTTAGGAAAAATATCCTTATCTTTGTGTGATATAAACAGCCTACTGTCGTAGGAGAATTAAAAATGTGATATTATGAAAAAGAGAAACTTAGTTATAGTACTATTTATTGCCATCGCACTTCTGATTGGTGGTGTTGTTGCAGCATTGTATTATGGTGGCAAGTCAGCAAAACAGGCAGAGCAGGAGAAGTTGGTTGAACTTACAGACCCAATTGTACTCTACGTTGATATTGATAAATTAGTGACAAAGAGTGCTATAAACGAGGTGTTTACAGAGTCTAACAGGGCTCTTATTGCAACTGCTATTACTGGTGAGGCGGGCAAGCCTGGTAGCGCGGATTACATCGCAGAGTTAATGGCTAACCTCGATAATAGCGGTTTGAATACCAAGCAGCCAATATATGGCTATGGCAATCCAAATTCGGATGGAATTGACAATATGACCATTGTGGCAGATGTCGCTGATGTTGATAAGCTCGATAGTTTTGTTGAGTTTATGATTGAGCCCTATGATGCTGAGCTTGGCATCGTGCGCGAGGGTGATATGCGCAGCGTGGAGATTGATGGATTTAAGATGTGCTACGACGCCAATCGCTTTATTTGCGTTATGGGAGATGATGTGGACGATGTGGTAATGAATGATGCTCTCAACAGAGGCAATGCCGACCTATCGGCATATACTAAATATGATGTTGCGTGCAGTGTTAGACTTAAACCAACACTCGAAGTTGTGCGCGATAACGAGCAGAGTATCATTGACGATTATGCGGCAGAACTTGCAGTGTGTACGAACGAGTGGGAGCGTATTTGGCTGGAGGATTGCTTGGCTACATCGCAGAGTAACATCGATAAGATTACAAATATTTACAACATGTTGTCTGAGGATGCCATGGCGGTTATGGGCATCTCGTTTGAGGCGGGCAAATTGGCATTGGAAATGTCTGTCGATGGTCTTGACTCTGAGTTTGAGTTTGACCGCAAGGTGAATAATAGCTATCTTGATTATGTCGGCGATGATGTGTTGGCAGTTATGGACTTGGGTGTAAATGGTCAGGTGGTGTCAAAGATGCTTGAGGGTGTGCTTACTACGGATATTGCCGATATGTTTGGCATAAGCCACAACGAGTATAATATCTATGTTGGAATTTTGTGTGACGCCATTAAGTCAATTGATGGAGATGTTGCACTTGCTCTAAACGATGTTTCGGGCAACCATTACGGTGTAAAAAGTGTCGAGGCTTTGCTTACAATGGATGTGAGTGACAACTACATTATATCAAACGTAGCAATGTTTGGCGAAGGCATACTCAAAAAGAGGGATAACAACGTATATAGCACTAAGTTGGGAGGCTTTAACTTAAGCGTTGGTCAACACGAAGATAGGCTCTTTGTTACTGTAAATATGGATTATGCGAAGAGTGACACTCCCGCGTCTATGGCGCGTTGGGCGGCTGATGTGAAGGATAGCTATGCGTATATGCTTGTCGACGTTGATAATATAATGGACAATAACTATGTGTCAACCCTCTATCGCAATGCAATGCGTGGTGTTGAGAAGCAGTATGCACCATATGTGGATGAGTTGATTGATTCATGCAGCCACATATATGTCAATGTAAACACCCCTAACTCTGTTGAGTTTGCATTGGTATTTGATGACAAGCAGACAAACGCACTCGAGCAGGTTGTAAGAGCATTTGCTCCAATCGTAGTGGGTGAGACTATTCAGAATGTGTTGAGATAGTAAGATTTAAAGAGGTGAAAGAGATTAGATTAAACGGCGTTGTACCCGAGATATTCGCAAAACGCAACGATATCGTCTCGGATATTTGGAATACCGATGCGATATTTGAGCGTGGTAAGACCTATTTGGTGGAGGCTGCATCTGGCACGGGTAAGTCGTCGCTGTGTAGCTATTTGTATGGTCAGCGTGGCGACTATCGTGGAGTTATATCGTTTGATAATGAAGATATTAGTCGTTACGACATCAACCATTGGTGTAATATCCGACAGAAAAACATAAGCATATTGTTTCAGGATTTAAGGCTCTTTGGTGAGTTGACTGCACTGGAAAATATCGAGATTAAGAACCGCATTACAAGTCATCGTAACACGAAGCAGATTGATGCGTGGTTCGAGGAGCTGGGTATTGCGGATAAGCAGCACGCTCGCATCGACAAGATGTCGTATGGTCAGCAGCAGCGTGTGGCTCTAATACGTGCTCTTTGTCAGCCCTGCGACTTTTTGTTGTTGGATGAACCTATCTCGCATCTTGATGAAAATAACAGCGACATTATGCGAGATATAATCATGCGCGAGGCAACATCATCGGGCTTTGGTGTCGTTGCGACTTCCATTGGTAAGCACATGAATATGAATTACGATAAAATCTTGCGCTTATGAGACTTATTTGGAGACTTTTGCGTAAGCATATCAGCATATTTGAACTCGTGGTATTCTTCGTTGCCAACCTCATAGGTATGGCGGTGATACTTGCTGGTGTTCAGCTCTATAGTGACCTTAGTCCAATGCTTACGGGCGAGAAGTCGCTTATTGGCAACGACTACATGATAATCTCGCGTCCCGTTGAGCGTGTGGGTGGCGAGACCCCAAAGATTACAGCAGCAGAGATTGAGGAGCTGCGAGCAGAGGAGTTCGTCGAAAACCTTGGTGCCTTTGCCTCGTCTAAGTTTAGGGTTGATGCGGGAATTGAGTTCATGGGCCAAAAGATGTCGACGATGATGTTTTTTGAGTCGGTTGCTGATGAGTTCATCGATGTAGACACAGATAGCTGGCGCTATAGTCTAGGTAATGACGTTATTCCAATCATTCTGCCTCGAAACTATCTCAATCTGTATAACTTTGGTTTTAGCCAAACACAGGGTTTGCCCAATATCACCGAGGAGATGATTAAACGTGTAGAGATTGATATTCGTATCAAGGGAAATGGCTACACGGATAACTATACGGGATATGTAGTTGGATTCTCGGATCGACTGAACACGATCCTCGTTCCCATGTCGTTTATGGAGTGGGCTAACTCGCACTACTCTGCGGACGTATCGGAAGATACAACTCGCCTGATTCTCGAGGTTCAGAACCCAAGCGACCCTCAGGTTGTGGAGTACATGGCGAGTCACGGCTATGTGGCAGAGGATAAGCCTTCGGAGAGTAGTAAGGCTCTTTTCTTACTTCAAGTATGCATGGCGATTATCATCTGTATAGGTGCTATTTTCAGTCTGTTATCGATGATTATCTTAACATTGAGTATCTACTTGTTGTTGCAGAAGAACGTAGATAAATTGGAGAACCTTGTGCTTATAGGATATAAACCACTATATATCGCTATGCCTTACGTACTTGTGACTGTTATACTCAACATAAGTATATTTGCCATAAGTGCCGTCACTGTTATGTATGCGCAAGGTGAATATATGGGTTATCTCGGAGGTATGTTTGGTGTTGAACTCGATGCTTCGCCAGTGTCTGCCATCACAGCTGGAGCAGTGCTTACTCTCGCAATTATTCTCTTTAACTTCTTTATTGTCTATCGCAAGATAGCTGAAATTTCACGTAAGAGATGTTGATCCGTTTAGCAAATAGAGACGATGTAATGGCGATAATGAGCATCGTCCGCAGCGCCCAGCAGGCATTGAAGGAGCTTGGTATCGATCAGTGGCAGAATGGCTACCCCACATCGGAGGTTATATGTGACGATATATCTCGCGGCTTGGGTTATGTCGCATGCGCGGAGGATGGCGCAGTTGTAGGCTATGAGGCCGTAGTGCTTACAGGCGAAGAGGCCTACGAGCAAATTACAGATAGTGAGTGGAATACCCCTAACCGTTATGTTGTTGTGCATCGTCTATGTGTTTCGGGTGATGCTCGACGTTGCGGAGTGGCTATCGAGTTGATGTCATTTGCATGTAAACATGCGCAAAAGCATGATATTCACGCCTTTCGTATTGATACACACAAGGGGAATGTGCGTATGTTGTCACTCCTTCGTAAACTCGGCTTTAAGCGTGTCGGCATTGTGCGATATGACAGTGGTGAGCGTGAGGCTTTTGACCTTGAATTAACAATAAATAATCTAATATAACTACCTAACAAATGGCAAGTTATCTACAAGTAGAAAACATCTCAAAGTCATATGGCGACAGAGTGCTTTTCAGCAATATCAGCTTCAATATCAATGAGGGTGATAAGATTGCACTTGTCGCACCTAACGGAACTGGCAAATCATCGCTACTGAAAATTTTGGCGGGTATTGAGCACTCTGACCGTGGCGGTGATGTTAAGTTTATGCGTGATATTCGCGTGGCTTTTCTCGACCAGAACACGGAGTTTAATCCTAATAATACGATATTTGAGGAGGTGTACTCTCGCATGAGTAACCTTTCGCCTGCTTTGGTGGAGTATGAAAAGGCGGTTGAGAGTGGTGATGCAAAGCGTCTTGAGCAGGCAATTGCCGCTATGGATGCTACGGATGGTTGGTCAATCGAACAGAATATACGTCAAGTACTTACATCACTTCATCTCACGCGAATTAACCAGCCTATGAGCGAACTGTCGGGTGGTGAGGCCAAGCGTGTAGCATTGGCGTGTATGATGCTCCAGAATGCCGACTTCCTTATCATGGATGAGCCTACCAACCACCTCGATATAGATATTATAGAGTACCTGGAGGGTTATCTTCAGCGTTCACGCTGCACGCTGCTCATGGTTACGCATGATCGCTACTTCCTTGACCGTGTGTGTAATACCATTATGGAGATTGATCGTGGAGGACTCTATACCTATCGTGGTAACTACACCGAATATCTCGAGAAGCGTGAGGAGCGATACACAAATATGCAGGCCGAGATTGATAAGTCGCGTAACCTTATGCGTCGCGAGCTCGAGTGGATCCGCAGTACGCCACAGGCTCGTACAGGAAAGGCGCGCTATCGCATAAATGCCTTCTACGACCTTAAAGAGAGAGCCTCTGTGAGTCTTGCGACATCGAATGTGGAGATTGATGTCGCCACATCGCGTCTTGGGCGTAAGATTATCGACTGCATGGATGTAGATCTCTCTTTTGAGGGTCGCAAGATGCTCGATAAGTTCTCGTATAAGTTCACGCGTGGCGAGCGCATAGGCATCGTAGGTCGCAATGGCATAGGTAAAACCACCTTCCTTAACCTTATGGCAAATGTCATAACGCCAGACTCTGGTGTTATTGAGCATGGCGAGACGCTTCGCATTGGATACTACTCACAACGCGGCATCACGTTCAAGCCCGGACAAACGGTGCTGGAGTGTGTGCAGGATATCGCAGAGGAGGTTAAGACATCCGATGGACATGCTATCTCCGCAACTACATACCTCAATCGTTTTCTATTTCCGCATGATACGTTCAATAAGCGTGTTGACATATTGAGTGGCGGCGAGCAGCGACGTCTCTACTTGCTGACGGTGCTTATGCGCAACCCAAATATGCTTATCCTCGATGAGCCTACTAACGACCTCGATATCATGACCTTGAACGTCTTGGAGGAGTATCTGCAAGAGTTTAAGGGATGTCTCCTAATCGTATCGCATGACCGCTACTTCCTTGATAAGAGCGTCGATCATATCTTTGTATTCGAGGGCGAGGGGCGCATAAAGGATTTCGTGGGAAAGTATAGCGAGTATCGCGAATACATGAAGGAGAAGGAGGATGAGGAGCGTGCTAAACAACGTGTTACGACACCCACGAAGCCACAGCAGCAACGCACGCATGACACCTCGAAGCGTAAGCTTTCGTATAAGGAGCAGCGTGAGTTGGAGCAGATTGAGGCTGACCTCGCAACACATGGCGCAGAGCGCGCAGAACTGGAGGCAGAGCTCTCATCAGGCACACTACCCTATGATCGCATCACCGAGATATCGAAACGTATCGAGGAGCTTGTGTCGCTGATTGACGAAAAGGAGATGCGCTGGTTGGAGTTAAATGAATAGTTGAGATTAGATGATGTAATACTCTATAGAATAGATGCCGTCGAATGTTCGACGGCATCTATTTATGCTTGCAACCATTTGTATTTTGCAACGCTATATAGCGGAACAAACGGCAGTATAATTGGTGTACGCTTGATGTATGCCTGGAACTCGGGGTCGTTACCATAGACCTCTATCTGTCGCACCTCAAGGCGACGCGCACCACTGAACATCACATAGACAATGCCAACATATCCCAATGCAGCAACAACCCACTGCCACACTGTGCAACAAGCACCAAAGCAAACAATGAAACTACCAGTCCACATCAGTACTTCACCGAAATAGTTGGGGCATCGCACAATGCGGTACAAGCCGTGACTAACAAAGCGGTTGGGGTTACGCTTTTTGGCTGCACTCTTCTGGGCATCTGCCACCATTTCAATCACAACGCCCACGGCTGCTACCACAGCACCAATCCACATCCACCACTCATTGACCGCAGCACCCTCTGCAAGGTTTGCGAGATAGAATGTGATGGGGCTAATCTGACCAACATAGAGCAAAGCACACGATATCCATATCATAAGCATCACGAAGAATGGCTTGCGCTGCGATATCTCAGGCTGATAGAGTATCTTCTTGTACGACGCAGACCTGCGTTCGCGAATAAGTAGATACATCGCAAGGCGTATGCCATATACAAATAGAACTCCGAGGAGAATTGCTGAAGGAATGGTCAAGTTTTCGCGGAAAACTATTGCCGTCGCTACAGCAAGAGATGTAATAGATAGACCATAACCAATGCTGAAGAAATATACAAAATAGATCCATCCCACAGCAGATACGACTGTTGAAATTGCTAAAAGTAACCAAAGATGCTCCATAGAAATATAACTTTAGTTGATTATTAATATCAAATTATGAACCAAAACATTATGCTTTATTGGTAAAGCTAAAGTAGCGTGCTGCAAGGAAGCTGTATATAGCCACAATGACCGTAGTCATCATCTTTGAGATTGTTGGCCAAAAGTGGCACGCATCAACAAATAGTTTCATCAAGATGTAGTTCAACAATATCGATCCAACAACCGAGAGTGCATAACGGAAAAGTTGCTTACCAGAGCGTTGTGCAGTGGCACGAAAGGCAACATAGCGATTAAGCAGAAAGCCCGTAAAAAAGGTTATTGGAAAAACCACAATCAGCGCTGCGATGTGTGGAGATATGATCACAATGCCGAGATCTACGTTACGCTCCAAAACAAGATAGTGATATATCAGGAAGTACCACACCGTATCGAGAGCCATATTTGCTGCGCCACACAAACAATATCCGAAAGTATCACGCGAAATGATACGCTCTAATGGTTTGATATAGAGCGTATCGATTATAGATGTGAGTAATCGGACTATTGTCATGTCTATCTATACTCTTTAGGTGTGAATATCCACGCCTCGCCAAAATTTTTGTGGTACTTGCGCATATACTGCACACAATCATCACGGTCACTGCTACCATATATGGCAACAGCATACATTTTGCCAAGGGTGATAATCTTGCAATCAATGTCTTGATATTTCGTTGTGATTGTCTCTGCCGCACTCTCTGCATTACTCATTGTTGAGTAACTGCCCGCAACAACCCAGTGGTGGATATCGTCGCGCATCGTCCAGCTATCGGCAATGGTTGTATCACCAACAATATCCTCTGTAATCAACTCCTCCTGAGAGATGATATCACTCTCAATATCTGTTTTTGGTTCATCTGAGGAAATACGTTCAATAACATGCTCTTTAACAACGTCTAATGAAGTTGTTTCTACCTGTTCAGTTGCAGCATTTGCAGACTTGTCAAACATTGCAGAAATATCAATATTGAATATTGCTGCAATGGACACGATTAAGGCAATAATGCTCAGAACAAGCCCTACCCACAACATCGCACGACTCTTTCTCTTTCGCACAATATTGACATGGGTGGCACTCGCGCCGTTAAGTAACGCAAGAAGCTCTTTGTCTGTCTCAAAGCTCTTATTACGCAATATACCCACACCCTCGATAGTGAGTGTTGAGCCACTGCGCACCTTCTCGAGCCATCGAGAGTAGATATCCTCTGCCGTAGCGGTATCGACGTCTCCAATAACAGCTATTGCATCTACAACTGAGCATCCCTCAGCGTGCGATGAGAACTCAATGGTCAGCCGAGGTGCAATAACCTCTTTTGATGACATCGACGCAGCATGACGCACCAGTGAGAGTGAGCCAACGCCAGGAAGGGTGACCTCTTGCTCTGTGATGAGCCTGTTATAAATAATCTTATTAACTTCGTCTACCATTATTTCTTCGTACCCTTACGCTTTAACTCCTTGGTATACTCTCTGTTTGCATGTGCAACTACGGCATTTACGTCTGTCACCTCGGGACGCTTATACGCACGGATAATCATGTAGACGCCAAGAATAATAAATGGAATACTCAACATCTGACCCATATCGAGTGGAAGACCCTCCTCGAATGCCACCTGACGCTCCTTGCAAAACTCAATAAAGAAACGTGTGAGGAAGATGCCAATCATAGCGACGCCAAACAGAAGACCTGGACGACGACGACCAAGATCCCTCTTGTAATACAACCAAAAGATAAGGGCGAAGGTTATAATGTAGCACAATGCCTCATATATCTGCGCAGGATGACGCGCAGGGATGTCGGCAATTGATGCAATAAATCTGTCGTCAAAGCAGCGAGGAAACTTAACTCCCCAAGGCATATCTGTTGGCAAGCCAACAATCTCAGAATTAAACAGATTGCCCAAACGAATTACAGCACCACTTAAAGGCGCAACAATGGCAATGCGATCGAAACCCCATATAAGAGGCAGGTGGTTGCGCTTGGTAAAGAACCAAATACCCAGGAAGATACCTATGGTTGCGCCATGACTTGCCATACCTCCGTCACGGATACCTGTGATAATCTTCCATGGAGCAAAGAGATAGGTCTCTGGCTCGTAGAACAGACAATGACCGACACGCGCACCGATGAATGTTCCCAGTACAATCCATATAAATCCCGACTCTACGGTCTGTGGGGGTAGTCCCTCACGCTTGAAGGTATAGTTGCAGATGCGCTCCGCAAGCAAGATGGCAATAGCCCACATAAGACCATACCAACGAATATTAAAATCACCAATGGTGATAAGTGATGGGTCCCAATCCCAGATTATTGATAAAATATTCATAATTAATAGTTTTTATCGCTTATTTAAAACATTGATTTAGCTTACTAATATTGCCAATCGAGCCACTACACGCCACACGGAGCGTATCTCGGACTTGTCGATTATCACATCCGGAAATTCTTCTCTATCAACAGCCACAAGCCTCCACTGATTGGGATTCTCCTTGACATTGCGTATTTTACGCCATAACACCCTATTTTCGAGTGATAAGACATACTCATTGCCCTGTATCATCTCCTCCACTTTCACAAGTTTGAGAAATAGATCCGTGGCGGCATTGCCAGGTAGAGTCATGGCTCTTGTTAGGGAGCGAACCGCAATCTCACAATCGCTATGATATGGCAATTGGTAGCGTCCTAACGACTTGATATTTGTTATATTGTCCGACTTCAACACCTCCTCGATGTCCCCCTCGTAGAAGGGTATGGAGCTGTGCCCACCCTTTGCATTGAGCAGCATGTCGCCAATACCGGACAATAACCATGTAGGGTTAATCATGGGATATACGGCCACAATACGATCAACGAGGTCATTGGATATACCAAAGTTGCCACGTTTAATATGGTATATGTTCTCCGAGCGAACCATACCAATCTTTACGGCAAAAGCATTTGCGCTCAACTTTGAGTATTCCAGTACCTGCTTCAGTCTCTCCCAGTTATTATATTTATTTGTCATGCTTCAACGCTTGTTTACATCAACAGGACAAGGTGCACACGGCTAATTGACCAATTTATATTATCAATTTTCAAAAATAATTAATATCTTTGCACCACGGCTCCGTAGTTCAATGGATAGAATTTAAGATTCCGGTTCTTACGATGAAGGTTCGAATCCTTTCGGAGTCACAACATGGCATCTCATTCTCATGCGGTGCCTTTTTTTGTTTGTCTGTCCCACCATCCATCTTGCACAATAGCCATTGCAAAGATATAATATTTTTCTCAAGTTTATCACATTTTTCATATACTTATATACATAAGTTGGGATATTTGCCATATTGGATTTTATTTCGTAAGTTTGCAATATAATTAAGGTTTACAAATGGCAAGTATAAAGAGTGAGAAAAGAGTGGTCAGCCACATGATAAGGCTCTACTGCAAGCATAGATTGAATATGGAAAATCCATCGGAGGAGTATCGTGAGCTTGAAGCATACGCCCATAAAAGACTCGATGGATGTAAGTTTGGGGACAGTAAGCCTGCATGTAAAAGATGCCCCATACACTGCTATCGTCCCGATATGCGTCAAAAGATTAGAGATGTTATGCGCTGGGCGGGTCCACGCATGCTGATTTACGACCCGATAGCAGCAATACGCCACTTGATTAATAAGTAGAAATGATTTAATTAGTCTGTATATATGAGAGAGATAGATCCTAAAACAACATCGCGAGCAAAGGCTTTTGATTTGTGGATGAAGGCTGCAATGCCCATGGTTACGATGACCAAGACATTCGACATAACGCACCTCATGCGAATATCCAAGCGAAAAGGCGTAAAACTCAATATGCTAATGTGTTACGCTGTGGTCAAGGCGGCATCGTCATTTAAGGAGTTTTACATGTTGCCCGTAGGTGACAAGTTGATGGAATTTGATAATATCGCCATAAACACCATCGTGATGACCTCAAATGGTGGCATCAACACTTGCGACATTCCATTCTCGGAGGATATCCATACCTTTGAGGCTGATTACCTGCGCATTACCCAGCAAGCGCAACATAGTGCAGACGACGTTGTTCTGGGTGACGACTACATGGTTATTGGCAGTTCGGCACTCACAAAGTGCGAACTTGACTCGGTGGTGAATGTCTATGCTGGATTTTGGAACAATCCATTCGTTGTGTGGAGTAAATATCACAAGCGTCTGTTCAGGACTACCCTATCCTTGTCATTTCAGTTTCACCACACGCAGATGGACGGACCAATATCTACAGGTTTCCTAAACAGACTTCAAGAGGTGATGAACACTTTAGAATATTAAAGCTATGAAAGAGATATATTTTGCAGGTGGATGTTTTTGGGGCACGGAACACTATTTCAAACAGATAGATGGTGTTATATCAACAACCGTTGGATATGCTAATGGCAATACCGACAACCCTACATACCAGGAGGTGTACACCGATACTACGGGCTACGCAGAGTGTGTAAAGATTGAATATGATGCTGACATCATTTCACTTCGCACCCTTGTAGAGCTCTTTTTTAAGTCAATAGACCCCACCTCGCTCAATCGTCAGGGTGAGGATTGTGGCACCCGCTACCGCACGGGCATATACTACAATTCCGAAGAGGATGTTGAGACTATTGGCGCAGTGTACAATGAGGTGGAACGTACCGTTGGAGAGCCTTTGGCTGTAGAGTTCGGTGCATTGCAGAACTTCTACCCCGCTGAGGAGTATCACCAAGACTATCTTGATAAAAATCCTGGTGGATATTGCCATATCCCTCTGTCACTCATGATGATGGTACGAAATTTCAACAAGAAGTAGCCACCATGAATAAATAAAATTCAAAAAAAACACGGTGACGATGTTACAATTGTCGCCGTTGTTCGTTATATAGTCAGAAGCGAACAGAAAAAAAGAGCATCAACATTGAAAAGTGAGAAGGAATATATAGAGTTTACCACGGGGCTGCGGGCTACGGTATATCGCCTTGCGCGAAGCATTATCACGGATGATGTCGAGGCAGAGGATATTGTGCAGGAGGTCTTCGAGAGGGTGTGGAGGTCACGCGACACGATATTATCGAGCAGTTATCCTCGCGCCTATGTCTGCCGCATGGCGCACAACCTTGCCATCGACCATCAACGAACAAGGCTGCGATCCCAAAGTTTTGCTCTTGATGAACGAATAGCGGGAGATAACGGCGACAGCGACAGCAATACAAAAGATATTGCGGAGCTTACCAGATATTTGATACAACAACTCCCCGAGCGACAACGCCTAACAATACACATGCGAGATGTCGAGGGGTATGAGTTAGAGGAGATTGCAAACATCCTCGAGAGCGACGAGGCAAGCGTTAGAGTGAACCTCTCAAGGGCAAGAAAGAGTATTCGTGAGCAACTTACTAAGATGATAAACTATGGAGTTAGATAGAATTAAAATATTGGCAGACAAATACTTTGATGGCATCACCTCATTAGATGAGGAGCAGGAACTTGCACGCCTTCTTGACCGAGAAGAGAATCTGCCAGATGAGTATATTGCAGTTAGAATGATGTTGTCGTCATTCAACGAGATTGGCAAGGCGATCCCCTCTGAGCAGGCTGCTCCAAAGGTTGAGTACAAACCCCACAAGTGGTTAACTATCAACAGACGTTGGATTGCAACTGCGGCAGCAGTAGTATGCATTATGTTTGGCGCAACACTACTCCTTACGCCAACGAGCAAAAACCAACCAGAAACAGAGCCTTGCTATGTGTGCTACATGAATGGAGTAAAGGTTGAGAACGACCAGGTGGCTTATGCTGAGGCGAGCCGCATACTTGGTAGTGTATCGGAGGATATGAAACTTGCAATGGCGGAGGTTAATCGATTAACACACTATACAATAGTAAAATAGGTACTAACAACTAAACTAAATTGGAACACTATGAAACGACTATTTACAATAATTGCACTTGCATTGCTTGTGTCGGGAGTGGCCCAGGCACAGGAGACAACAACCGAAAAACAAGATAACGTTATGTATCTCGACAGCGAAGGTAATAGTGCCATCTCGTCAAATAATGGCAACCTGAGCATCATGCTCAATGGCTCTCGCTTTGAGATAGGCAATGGCAAGATTGAGCATATTGACAAGCAAACCACCAAGAAGCCACAGCGTGCATACTTCGGTTTTATGGGTCTCGACTCGCCATCATTCAACCATATCGCGTGGTTCGAGATTGGCGCGAACACCTTTGTTCAGACTGACTACTCCATGTACACGCCAGAAGAGGCCAATGCGCTGATGTTCAGTAGCACCAAGAGCATTAACTACTCATTTAATGTAGGTACGCTCAATGTTCCACTCAACCCAAGTCGTTCACTCGTATTCTCTATGGCATACGGCTTTACGCTTGAGGATTATGCCTTCAACAGCAACAACACCTTTAAGTATATTGACGGCATGATGCGTCCCGTGCCATTGGAGGGCAATATTAAGAAGTCGAAGTTTAGCACTTCATACTTTCACATTCCTATGATGCTCGACTGGAATATCAAGCACAACTTCTTTGTGGCGGCTGGCGTAAACCTCGATATCTTGATGGCGACAAGTACAAGATATAAGTTCCCCAGAACAACTGTTCAGGAGAGGGTAACTGTTAATCCCATTCAGGTTGGCGCAACAGCACGCATCGGCTGGAAGCGACTATATGGATATGTCAACTATTCATTCGTCGATCTCTTCCGCGAGGGCACAGGTCCCAAGGGTAAGCGATTGAGTGCAGGTGTGGGTATTTGGTTCTAACTAAAAACTACTCGATATGAAACGACTTATTATATTATTAGCCATACTATTGCCACTTTCGGCAATGGCTCAGACACCAACCTTTGAGTCACTATTCAATGATTATTCAACCAAGGAGAAGTGCACAACTATCAACATATCAAACGCCATGCTCAGGTCTATGGAGGTAAACATCGATGCCGAATACATGCAAGTAATTGCAGTAGAGAACAGAGCATTGATACCAACATTCATTACCCAGGCGAAGGAGGTATTAAGTGCATTTGAGGTCATAATGTCGGTAAACAGTGGAGATAAAGCTGTAATGATATATCAACACACAGTGGAAAACGGCAGCGTGGTAGATATCTATATCATGGCATCCAGCGATGGCGAGTGTGTGCTTATGCACATCAACGGCAAGAACCTCGAACTGGGCAATATGAGTTCTTTAATGAATATGGTATAACAACTAAAATTTAATTTATATGAAACGACTTATTTTATTAGCAATGATAATGTTGCCTGTAATGGCAATGGCACAACTTCCACAGTTTGCAAAGCTCGGCGAGAAGTACAATGGCGTAGAGGGTGTAACTGCGATGACCGTCAATAAACAGATGATTGCGATGTTTGCAGGAGGCAATGCTGACTTTGACTTTGTAGATGAGATTCAGATTCTTCTTAGTGAGAACGCTGACGTTTCAAGTGGCATCGTTAAGGATGCAAAGAAGGCAGTCAAGAAGTCTAAAGTCGATGAGTTGATATCAGCCAACGAGGATGGTGCAACATTTACTATCTACACAAAGAGTGAGGGCGATATCTACACCCACATAGTCATCGTTGTTGAGAATGAAAGTCCCTCTGGATTTATTGTTATCACAGGTGATATTCCTCAGGAGAAGATCAGTGAGGTCGTCAAGATTGCAAACATGTAATCATCTCAACTTTAATACAAATACAGCCGTCAATTAAACTAAATTGGCGGCTATATCATTTTATAGTTTTGGCCATATTGTCGGTGGCTGAATGGATACCCACTCCGCACCATTGCCTTGCGAAGTGCAAGTTATGCGCACAGCCTTAATAGCCCTATCGGGGTACTCTATAAAGAACATTCCGCACTCCAATTCACCAACGCGCTCAAAGCTCTTGCCGTCGTAGCTCACCTCCACATAGCCATTCTCGAAGATAAAGCGTGGCAACTGGAAATTACCCGTAGCAACCTTCATCCTGCGACACGAAACGGGTTGTTCAAAGGTAAACATCACCCAATCGCCCACATCGCCTGCGCGTGTTGTGCGGGCAAGACGACCATAACCCTCAGCCTTGTCGAATGAGAACTGCTCGCGATCGGTCATAGATGACGTTATATTGAAGGCTGGCATGATAGTCTTGAAATGTTCAGCCACAGCAGCCTCGGGAGAGTGCGCTCTTCCCCTGCGCGAAACAAAGATATATTGTGCTGGTGTGTCAGTGGCTATCGGCTTGGTATAGAGCATCTCAACACCGATTGACTCAAGTCGATAGTAGATGCAGCTGTTGTCATCTACTTTGGCCGTCAGCACCCCATCTTTGTAGGTTACAATAGGCGGCGCGAGTCGGTATGCCACACCCATTGCATCAAGGCGAGCGTAGTGCTTTATCATGCGTTTGTAGAACTCATTCTCGTCACGTTCGTCACTCGATGCCCATGATACCTCGGCAAGAGCGACGATGCGTGGAAAGGTTTGATAATGCAGATAGTCTGGGCGTTCTGGATTGCGTGATGCGTATGCTTCGCTAAAGAAAGAGCCCTCAAAACCAACAACATTACTCTGTTGAGCTAAAGTAAAATTTTGCGACGCCAGTGAGAAGTTATAGACCTTTGTCCAGTCAAATATCGCAGCCCAATCATGACCTGGCTCGCGTGCCGACTGCTTCATGTCGAAGTAGAAGTATTGACCCGGCATGACAACGGTCTTGTAGTTCGTCGCTGCATTTTGGCACTTCTTAACGCTCTCCCAGCCATATACTCGGGTGTCGGACGACAACTTACCGCCATCAATAGCCTCGTTCCATACCGCCGGTTTCTTGCCATGCTCAGCGAGAATGTCTATCAAACGAGACATGAAGTATTGCTGCAACTCCGAAGTGTTAGTCATCTGTTTATCACGCATTAGTGCCTGACAACTTGGGCATCGTTTCCACTGCGACATCTCAACCTCGTCGCCTCCGATATGGATATACTCAGAGGGGAATAACTCGCATATCTCACCCAAAATGTCGGCAAGCAACTCATAGTTCTCCTCGCGAGATGCACAGAATGCCGAACGAGTGTCATAACCAAATGAGGATGATGTGCGGGGTGTGTAGTCGCACAATATCTCGGGGTGAATGGTGGCTATACACAGACTATGGCCAGGTAGGTCTATCTCAGGTACGACCTCGATATTACGCTTTGCAGCATACTCGATAATCTCGCGCATATCATCCTGAGTATAGTAGCCGCCCCAGCACTCATTCCACTTACCATAACGCGGCCATATAGGGCTAAAACCACCACGATAGCCACCTATTCTCGCAAGCTCAGGGTGCGATTTAATCTCAATGCGCCACGCCTCATCATCCGTAAGATGCAGACGCAGAGTGTTAAACTTGTGATATGCCAAAAGATCGATAAACGACATAACCGCCTCCTTATCCATCCATGTTCGACATACATCGAGCATGAAACCTCGATGCTCAAAGCCTGGCTTGTCACTTATCTCGCAACATGCAACATCGACTTCGCTCGTCAATCCTCCATTATAGACCTCAGGGGGTAGCAACTGCATGAATGTTGTCACGCCATTGAATACACCCGCATAGTCGCCTCCACGTACACAAATTCCCGAAGGCGTGACAGATAACCTGTACTCCTCGCGAGCAAGTGTGCTGTCAATAACGAGTTCAATATCACCTCTATTAGCCGATTTAACTAAACCAATTTCTGTTGCAACATAATCGCATATTGGGTTTAGCGCTTTGTGGGGTGTATGTGTCGTGCTTTGAGTGGAGATACGGAAATAGCCGCCCGTCACTGCTATGTCACGGGGTGTAGGAATGATTGCAGGCTCATGCGCCATAGCGACAACATGAGCCATAATCATTGTTAGAATGATGAACAAACGTCTTATCATTAACGCACTCTGAGTCGTCTGCCGATGCTAAGAATAGTTGTTGACTTAATGCCATTGAGCTGGCAGATGCGAGATACAGATGTTCCGTACTTGCGGGCAATGGCACCGAGTGTATCGCCTGAACGTATGGTGTGATACTGCACGGCGGCAGCAGCCTTACGCTCGGCCTCCTCCTGCTTTGCTACCTCCTCTTCGTCACCAAAGTCCTGCTCATACTTCGCATATATGCTGAAGTGGCGACGACGAAGCAATAACTCGTCTCTGCGAAGATTTCCATTACTAAAGTCGATAATACGCTCTGGGTCAAACGATTGTCCGCGGTATCTCACCTCGTAGTGAAGGTGGGGACCCGTGCTGCGGCCAGTGCTGCCACCAAGACCAATCTGCTGACCAGCGACAACCCAGTCACCAACCTCTACATCGCGCTGCGAGAGGTGTGCATAGTATGTCTCAAGGCCGTTGTTGTGTCTGATAATCACCAAATTGCCGTAATCACCTGCGGCTTTTGACATGCGCACCTTGCCATCGAACGTAGCATAAATTGGGTCTCCGACTTTGAGTCCCATATCAATACCCTGATGGGCACGTCCACGGCGTGGGCCATAGCGCGAAGTGATGCGGCCGATATATGGATAGTGGTAACTCTCCAGCGAATCAACAAGGCGAATAACGGTAGATTCTGGGAGTGAGTCCAACTTTACATCGGCATAGGCATTCGTAGCCGTAGTGTTCCAGTGGTCGTTGAACACCTCGGGGTCATTCTTGTAGTCCTCAGCGAGGATGTAGCGCCAAGTGTTATCGTTAAACAACACAATGCTCAACGCGCTATTACCCGTAGCAAGCGTGTCGATAACGGCGACCTTGCCGAGTGTACGCACAGGCTTTACGGGCTCGGGCTGCTCCTTGGCTACATTGCGCAACGAGTCTGTGGCTACACTAACACTGTCGGCCTGCTGAGCAAAAGCACTCGATGTGATAAACAATAAAGCGCTTAATATGTATAATTTAATAGAATTCATCTAAACTATTTTATATAGACTATTTTGTCTCTTTTACCATATCTTCTGCGAGTTCCAACTGGTGATAGAAATCCTCACCAAAGGCTCTAATAATAGGCTCCTTCAAGCCCTTATACACAGGCATGCCGAGTCTCTTACCACACTCACGCGCAGAGCCGCATACAGCCCAGCGGTGGTAGTTCAAACCCGCGCTGCCATTGCGGAAACGAGCGACACGAATTGGATACAAGTGGCACGACACTGGCTTGATAAACGAACACTTACCCTCGCGGTATGCTCGCTCAATAGCGCAGAAGGTGATACCGTTCTCTTCGAAGGCGTAAGCACATGCGGCATTATCCACCAAGGGTGTAGTATAGTCGCCATCTGCATCCACAACCATAAAGCCCTGCTCCTCGATTGCTGCACGGCCCTCTTCGGTCATATAGGGGGCGTAGTTCTCCCACTCCTCTTCAAGGATGTCCACCTCGTCGATGTCGAGTGGAGCACCCGAGTCACCCTCGACACAGCAGATGCCCTTACACTTGGACAAGTCACAGCAGAATGTCTCCCTGAGAATATCGAGGCTAACTATCTTATCATCAATCTCTATCATGGCGTTATCTATTAAGGGTTGTAGATGTCCTTGTAGCGGAATGAGAGTATCTCGTAGACCATATCGTGCAACTGCTGAGCCTCCTCGTTGTTAGGGTTTATAGCCTTTGCTTTATTGAAGTCGTTAATGGCCTTACCCCACTCGTTATGCTGAAAATAGCACTTTCCGCGCTCAATGTATAGAATATCACGCTCGTCACCACCCTCAATCATCGACGTAAGGCGCACGATGCGACCTGCGGGTGTCCACAACTGATTCTTGACGATGTAGTCCGACACCGAGGGGCTCACCATAGCCGATATATCCTCGCTACGCTCTGCCTTGCCGCGCACCTCGGTAGATGAAAACTCCACAAATGGTGCATCCTCAAGGATGGTTACCCTATCGGCGAACTTCTCCACAGCATAACCCTTGCGTGGGTAGACATAAATCTTATACTCGTTCAAGATGCGCTCATACTCCTTCCACTCGTCAAAGCGCTCCCAGATGTCACTGCCTGTGATAATGGCGAACTCCATGTCGGCGCCATGATTTTCCTTGAGGTAATCGAGTGTATTGATTGTGTATGAGGGTTTTTCCAAGACAAACTCGATGACAGATGGCACAATGCGCTCAGGGTATCGCGACTCCTTGCATGCCATCTCCACCATCTCGTAGCGTGCATACTCTGGGGTCTGCAACACATCGGCCTTGAAGGGGTTTTGTGGAGAAATAACGAGCGCCACCTGGTCTGCCAAATCCTTTTCGATAGCATACTCTGCAAGTGCTATATGTCCGTTATGTATCGGGTCAAACGAACCGAAATACAATAACATACGCTTTTTCATATATATCTTTACTTTAAGAAATTTTCAATAATCGCCGCCGTCTCATTCACAGCGACATCCAAAACATCGTTGACTACAACATGGTCGAACTCGGGAGCCTTCGAGAGTTCAAACTCCGCCTTGCCAATGCGCTTGAGGATTACCTCCTCGCTATCGGTGCCACGACCACGTAAGCGGCGCTCCAACTCCTCCACCGATGGGGGCATGATAAACACCGAGCAAGCATCGTCGCCAAAGAGGTGCTTCAGATTAATGCCACCAATAACATCGACATCGAAGACAATAACATTGCCCTTCGACCATATGCGCTCCATCTCGCTCTTAAGCGTGCCATAGCATGTGCCCGCATAGACCTCCTCCCACTCAACGAACTCATCACGCTCAACGCGCGCACGGAACTCCTCGTTAGTGAGGAAGTAGTAGTCCACACCATGCTGCTCCTTGCCGCGTGGAAGGCGCGACGTGGCCGAGATTGAGAACTCGAATTGTGGAAAACGCTTCAATAACTCGCGTACTATAGTCGTCTTGCCCGAGCCACTGGGGGCTGAAAATATAACTAACTTACCCATATTTGTATGATTTATAAAATATTGAGTACCTGCTCCTTAATCTTCTCCAACTCATCCTTCATCTTAACCACCAAGCGCTGCATGTTTGCCTCGTTCGACTTCGAGCCCATGGTGTTAATCTCGCGGCCAAGTTCCTGAGCGATGAAGCCCAACTTGCGACCTGGTGCCTCCTCCTCGGCTGCCACCTCGCGGAAGTAGTTACAGTGATTATCAAGACGCACCTTCTCCTCGGTGATGTCGAGCTTCTCGATGTAGAAAATCATCTCCTGCTCGAGGCGGTTGTTGTCAACCTCAAGTTGCAACTTCTCGATGTTCTCGCGAATGCGGTTCTTGATGGTCTCCACACGCGCACCCTCAAACTGCTCCACCTCGTGGCGATACTGCTCAATGAGGTCGATGCGACCCAAGAGGTCGGCGATGAGGATAGCACCCTCCTGCACGCGGAAGTTGTTCAACTCGGCACATGCAGCCTTCGTTGCCTCGATGATTGCGGCAAGTTCAGCCTCCGACACCTCGCGCTCCTCGCTTGTGATGACATCGGGCATGCGAAGCACGGCGTTAAGGAATGAGTCTGTCGTAACGCCATTCTCCACGCACACCTCGCGCAACTCATTGACGTATGCCTTGAATGCCTCGCGGTTGATATGTGCCGAGGTCTCGGCTGTGGCAGCCTCGAACGATACGAAACAATCGACCTTACCACGCTGCAACTCGCGTGTTATAATGCTGCGCATCTCGGCCTCTGCGGCGCGATATCTGCCTGGCAACTTGATAGATAGGTCGAGTTGCTTGGAGTTTAGTGAGCGTAGTTCCACGCGTATCTTTTTGTCGTCCACCATGGCCTCGCCCTTGCCGAAGCCCGTCATTGACTTTATCATAGTTATCCTTTTTTTGATACCATTATTTCAATCTACAAAGATAACAAAAATAATTAGTAATGAGAAATTAGTAATTAGAAATATTTTTTTTGGAGGGGGCATGAGACATAAGGGAGGGGTCGCGGACAATGGTTGATAGCATCTTCCAATTACTAATTACTAATTGCTAATTAGTTAATGAGATTCCCACGTCGCTTTGCTCCTCGGAATGACGTTGTTATGTGTGCTTATGTGTGTGCGTCATTGCGAGGAGGGCTTTGCCCGACGTGGCAATCTCATTCGCACTGTATGTCATGCTGAGCGAAAGCGAAGCATCTACGGGATAGCACAGCAGTCGAACGTCAGCACTCTCCGAGAGATTCTTCACTTCGTTCAGAATGACATAGTGAGTGTTCAGAATGACTGCGTACAGTGTCAACATTGTAAACGCCATTACTAATTGCTAATTACTAATTACTCATTACTAATTAGTTAATGAGATTCCCACGTCGCTTCGCTCCTCGGAATGACGGTGTTTTCGGTCATCGTGGCATCGAGCACCCTACGCGGCAACCCCGCACACCGCCTCTTGGACTCAGGTAGAGGGGTGTTGCTTGTTGCTTTTACCTATATCTTGCAACAAAGCAACAACCTTTTCGCGCTTCCATGGGTTATCAGTGAAGTATTGGTGTAGCGTATCTCGCTTCCATGAGTTATCAGTGTAGTATATATAACAGATATAATAATATCACTGATATATATATGTATCAATATACAGAGTAAATACATTTTTTTTAAGACGAGAAGAGACCCAAGAGACAAGTGAGACGAAAGAGAGGTCTCGGACAATGACTGCTGATAGTATTATTGGTAGCAGACAACCGCTGATACAGACTTCGCTTTTGTTCCTTTTGGTCTCTGTGTTCTATGGTATAAATAAAATATCGTGGGATAGTACTCGAAAGTACAGCCCACGATAGTTTACTTTTATTACCTCGCCCCACGACCAATTTCTTGTCAGAGTGGTGATAATTTACCACCGATAAAGAAATTGGGTTGGATGGATAGTACTTGTCGTACATTCCATTCAACCCAATGATTGAGGTGGCGAAGTATCGCCACTATCACAAGAAATTATTACTCCTCGAATGAGTGAATAACAACACCCGAACGCAACTTAGGCTCAAACCATGTTGTCTTAGGAGGCATGATGTTGCCAGTGTCAGCGATGTCGAAGAGCTGCTGCATTGATACTGGGTACAACGCAAAAGCAACCTTCATCTCGCCGCTGTCAACACGCTTCTGCAACTCGCCCAAACCACGGATACCGCCTACGAAGTCGATACGTTTAGATGTGCGGAGGTCAGCGATGCCGAGAACCTTGTCCAAAACGAGGTTAGAGAGAACTGATACGTCGAGAACGCCGATAGGATCGTTGTCGTCGTAAGTACCCTCCTTAGCAGTCATAGAGTACCACTCGCCGTCGATGTACATTGCGAAGTTGTGCAATGCGTTAGGAGTGTAGATCTCTGCACCCTTCTTCTCAACAACGAATGACTCGCCAACAGCAGCCAAGAACTCCTCCTTTGAAAGGCCGTTGAGATCCTTAACTACGCGGTTGTAGTCGATGATGCGGAGGTGCGATGCAGGGAATGTAACTGCCAAGAAGAAGCAGTACTCCTCGTCGCCTGTGTGGTTAGGATTCTTCGATGCGCACTCCTGACCTACACGTGCAGCAGCAGCAGTACGGTGGTGACCATCAGCAACATACAACGCAGGAATACCAGCGAAGAGCTCAGTGATGCGATCGTTAGTCTCCTTGCAACGGATAACCCACATGTGGTGACCGAAGCCATCCTCAGCAACGAAGTCGTAGTCAGCCTCGTGCTCCTTAACCCACTTAGAGATGATCTCGTCGATCTCTGCCTGATCGGGGTATGCGAAGAATACTGGCTCGATGTTAGCCTTCTGGTTGCGAACGTGGATCATACGATCCTCCTCCTTGTCAACGCGAGTAAGCTCGTGCTTCTTGATAGCGCCTGAGAGGTAGTCCTCATAGTGGCAGCACATAGCGATACCATACTGAGTACGGCCGTTCATAGTCTGAGCGTAGATGTAGTAGTACTCCTCGTCATCCTGTGCCAACCAACCCTTCTCCTTCCAGAGACGGAAGTTCTCCATAGCCTTCTCGTAAGCCTCCTGAGAGTGCTCATCAGCGATAGGATCGAAGTCGATCTCGGGCTTAATAATGTGGAGCAAAGAGCGCTCACCAGCCTCAGCCTTAGCCTCTACAGAGTTAAGAACGTCGTAAGGACGTGATGCAACCTCTGATGCCAACTCCTTTGGAGGACGGATACCCTTAAAGGGCTTAATTCTTACCATATTTGTAAAAGTTTTAGCTTGGTTTATTTTCTTTGGAAGGGTGCCAAAAGACTTGACACCCTATTACAATATAACAAGTGGTATAATTGAGATAGTTTGGCGACTGCTCGAAGATTGAAAATGCGCACTTTACACGAAGCAAGTCAACAATTTTCAGCCACGAGAGGCATCAAAACCTCAATCAGACTACTTATTTACCTGGAAGCGAACGTTACCGTTAACGAAGAAGTCAACGATCTGACGTGCAGCAGCAAGACCAGCGTTTACGTTAGCCTCAGCAGTCTCAGCACCCTGCTTCTTAGGAGTACCGAAGTAGCGCTTGCCGAACTTCTCAGCATATACGTCCTTAGCATCGGGAGCGATGTCAGTAACGTACTTGAGGTCCTCACGCTCCTCCATAGCCTTCATAAGACCCTCCTCGTTGATCACCTCCTTACGAGCGGTGTTCACGATAGTAGCGCCCTTAGGCATAGACATAGCGAGGTCATAACCGATAGAACCCTTAGTCTCAGCAGTTGCAGGAATGTGGAGTGAGAGGTAGTCAGCAGCAGCATAGAGCTCAGCAACTGAGTTCATCTTCTTAACACCGTCACGCTCGAATACTGCGTCGTCAGTGATGAAAGGATCGTATGCTACAACGTTCATACCGAGAGCCTTACCCTTCAAACCTACCAAGCGACCTACGTTACCGTAAGCGTGGATAGCGAGAGTCTTGCCCTGGAGCTCACAACCTGTACCTGGGTTGAACTGGTTACGAGCCATGTAAACCATCATACCGAGAGCCAACTCAGCAACAGCGTTAGAGTTCTGGCCAGGAGTGTTCATAACAACTACATTGTGAGCAGTTGCAGCAGCGAGGTCAACGTTATCGAAACCTGCACCTGCACGAACAACGATCTTAAGCTGCTTAGCAGCCTCGATAACCTCAGCAGTAACCTTGTCGCTGCGGATGATAAGAGCGTCAACATCAGCAACAGCTGCCAAAAGCTCAGCCTTGTCTGTATACTTCTCAAGACGTACTACCTCGTAGTTAGCCTCCTTCAAGATTGCCTCAATACCCTCAACTGCAGTCTTTGCAAAGGGCTTCTCGGTTGCAATAAGTACCTTCATAATAGGTCTATAATTCTTTAATGATTTTAAGTTATCAAGGCAGCCACCCAATTATCAGGTGGCTACCTCAATGATTTTTAATTGATTACTGTGGATTACTTGTGAAGCTCCTCGAACTCCTTCATGCAAGCTACCAAAGCCTCTACAGACTCCTTAGGACAAGCGTTGTAGATAGAAGCGCGGAAACCACCTACTGAACGGTGACCCTTGATACCTACCATACCCTTCTCCTTAGCGAACTCCATGAACTCCTTCTCGAACTCCTCCTTACCAGGAGCCATAACGAAGCAAACGTTCATCAAAGAGCGGTCCTCCTTAGCAGCTGTACCTACGAACATAGAGTTGCGGTCGATCTCGTTGTAGAGCAACTCAGCCTTCTCCTTGTTCATCTTGTACATAACCTCTACACCACCGATCTCCTTAACCCACTTCAAGGTCTGATACATAACGTAGATAGGGAATACAGGAGGAGTGTTGTACATAGAGTGGTTGCGAGCCTCCTCTGGGTAGTGAGTAGCGTAGTCAACCATTGACTGAAGCTTACGCTCTGATGAACCGAGGAGATCCTTGCGGATGATAACGAAAGTAACACCAGCAGGACCTACGTTCTTCTGAGCACCACCATAGATCATACCGTACTTCTTGATGTCAACTGGACGTGACATGATGTCTGATGACATATCAGCAACCAAAGTTACGGGACAGTCGATATCCTCGTGGATCTCAGTACCGTAGATAGTGTTGTTAGTAGTGATGTGGAAGTAATCTACATCAGTAGGGATAGTGTAGTTCTTAGGAATGTAGCTGTAAGTCTTGTCCTCAGAAGAAGCAACGATCTCTACATCGCCATAGAACTTAGCCTCCTTAGCTGCCTTCTTAGCCCAAACACCAGTCTGCAAGTAAGCAGCCTTAGTCTTGAGAAGGTTAGCTGGAACCTGGAAGAACTGAGTTGAAGCACCACCACCCACGAAGAATACAGCGTAGTCATCGGGAATGTTGAGAAGGTCGCGCCAAAGCTGCTCAACCTCAGCCATTACGCGCTCCCAGCCGGGAGTACGGTGAGAAATCTCAAGGATACCGATACCAGTGTTGTCGAAGTCGCGGATAGCCTCGATAGCAGCCTCTACAGCCTGCTTTGGAAGTACGCATGGACCTGCGTTGAAATTGTGTTTCATAAGTCTTTAAGTGTTTGAAAAGTTTTTATTTGGTACTAAAAATCCTTTTATCCGATTATATGTATGCTACTTATGCGCCATAAATACACACAGGACACATTTATAGTCACACAAAGATAGTCAATTTTTATGATTTACAAAAATAAAAACACTAATTTTTCACTTTCTCGCTGTTTTGTGCACGTTTTCTTTAAAAAAGCGACTCCAAAGCGCACCAAAACCACTCAAACTACACCTCTACATATATTAATATGGTATTTTTAGAGGGCGCACATCTATTTTTTGTAATGTTTATTTGCTATCTTCATTTTAGTTTGTAACTTTGCCCCATCATTTATAAAATGAGTATGAAAGTAGTAAACACCGTAGCTGAACTTAATGCAGCTTTAGCCCCCCTCAAGCGTGAGGGCGTAGGCTTTGTGCCCACAATGGGTGCACTTCATGCGGGTCACCGTTCACTTGTTGAGCGTGCACGCCGCGAGAACGACACCGTCGTTGTCAGTGTATTTGTAAATCCAACACAGTTTAACGATAAGAACGACCTCAAAAATTATCCACGCACTCCTGAGGCTGATTGCGCAATTCTCGAGGCAGCAGGCGCTGACATCGTATTCATGCCCACGGTAGAGGTTATCTATCCCGAGCCCGACACTCGTCAGTTCGACTTCGGCATGGTCGACAAGGTCATGGAGGGTGCAACACGTCCCGGTCACTTCAATGGCGTGGCACAGGTTGTAAGCCGACTCTTTGCGCTTGTCAACCCCGCGCGTGCATATTTCGGCGAGAAGGATTTCCAGCAGATTGCCGTTATCAAGGCTATGGTTGAGCAGTTGTCTATCGACGTTGAGATTGTGGAGTGTGCCATTGTTCGTGGCGAGGATGGTCTTGCGCTCTCATCACGCAACGAACTCCTCACACCTGAACACCGTGCTGCTGCACCACACATCTACGCTACAATCAGCCAGTGCGCATCAAAGATGGAGGCTATGAGTCCGGAGGAGCTTACAAAATGGGTAGTATCAACAATAGATGAAAACCCTCTGTTGAAGACCATCTATTTTGAGGCTGTTGATGCACGCACAATGCAGCGTGTTGAGAAGTGGAGCGACTCTGAGCGTATTCAGGGCTGCTGCGCAGTTCAGGCGGGCAATATTCGTCTTATCGACAACATCCGCATTAAGTAAACGAGCTAACCGACCCAAACTATGTTTATTGAGAGAATGAAATCGAAGATTCACCGTGTGCGTGTCACCGAGTCGAATCTCAACTATGTAGGTAGCATCACCATTGACGAGGACCTCATGGATGCAGCAGGTCTCATCGAGGGCGAGAAGGTGCAGATTGTGAATAACAACAACGGCGAGCGTATCGAGACATACGTTATCAAGGGTGAGCGTGGTAGTGGTTGCATCTGTCTCAATGGTGCAGCGGCGCGCAAGACTGCTGTTGGCGACATCGTCATCATCATGGGCTACGGCTTCATGGATTTCGAGGAGGCAAAGACCTTCCAGCCAAAGGTTGTGTTCCCCGACGAGCGCACAAACCGCCTACTATAATATATAATATATATGGCACATACAACAAAGGCTGTCTTCAGAGCGAGGACAGCCTTTACTATTTAAATATATCAATCACCACGCGGTCATGCAGCTGGAGTAACTCATCTACCTTACGCATCATTTTTCGAGAGAGCACAGGACAACCAAAACTACCTACTGTGGATAGAGGCCATATCGGCAATGAAGTTGTATGCTCCCAGCCGTGCAACACGACACATCGCGAGCGCAGGTTAGAGTTTGTTGCGCTAAGTCCATCGAGGCGGTAGGCGACGCCATAGCGGCCAACATACCTCTCCGCCACAAGCGCATACCCCAACGACGACAGGTGCGAGCCATCCTCATTTGAAAAGCGAGCATACGCAGAGCGAACGTGCGACTCCATTGCTCCGCTGCCGTGACTCACAGGAGATGTGAATATCGGTGCGTTTTGCTCCATATCCCACGCCACGAACCTACGTCTCCCCGAGTGACGAGACATATCAACAAAGAGCGCCACCTTCGTATTATAGCCTTCACGGTGGCAGTACTCTCTGAGTTTCACGGCACGTTCCGCCACCCTACTTCGCAAGCTCATTCTTCAACATCTCAACAAGTTGTGGCACGCCAATAGCACCTCTCTCCTTTATATGCGTAAGCGGGTTACGTATCATAGCTGTATCGGGAGTACCTGGATCAACAAGATAGATTGGAACCTTACGATCACGCACATAGTAGACAAGCGAAGCTGCGGGATATACCGCCAGCGACGTACCTACAACGATTAGAATATCCGCCTGCTCCACAATTTTGCACGCAGGTTCAAACATTGGCACCGACTCTCCAAAGAAGACTATATGAGGACGCAACAACGCCCCATCCTCACCACGTGCATCGAGGCTCTGCTCCCAGCCATCGTTTATGTCGTAGATAAGGTCGGGATTGCTCTCCGAGCGCAACTTCATAAGTTCGCCATGCAGGTGAAGCACACGCTTCGAGCCAGCCTGCTCGTGTAGGTTGTCCACATTTTGAGTGATGACACATACATCAGCCCACTCCTGCATAGCTGCGATGGCATAATGACCCTCGTTAGGTCTCTTGGTGAGCGACTCTCGGCGACGCAAATTGTAGAACTCGATAACCTTCGCGCGGTTACGCTTTAATGCCTCGGGCGTGCACACCTCCTCGATGCGATAGTTTGCCCATAAGCCATCAGCGTCGCGGAATGTTGCGATACCGCTGTCGGCGCTCACTCCAGCACCCGTAAAAACAACAATCTTCTTTTGCTCCATAGTTCTATTTTTCTACAAATTTAAGAAAAAATAACGATACAACCCCTTCATCAATAACAATTTTTGGTTACAAACTTGCAAGTCGAGTCTAAAATAGTACCTTTGCACAAAATATATACTACAATTAAATGAAAAAGTTACTCAAGAACCTTGGTGTATGGATTATCATCGCTATGATAATCGGTATCGTTGTGGGCATCTTCATGGGCCCCGAAGCCTCAATGTTTAAGCCATTGGGCGACCTATTTATTCAGCTTATCAAAATGCTGGTAGTACCCCTTGTGCTTGTCTCAATCATAAGCGGAGCAGCAGCCCTTGGCGAGACAAAGTCAGCGGGTCTTATCGGTGGTTTGAGCATCGGCTATATGATGGTTACAACCGTTATCTCAATTGTGGTAGCACTTCTTCTCGGTGCAATCTTCGAGCCTGGCGTAAATATCGAGGCGGCAGGCATCGCCGCTATTGCCGAGGCTGGCGAGGCTGTGGCAGAGAGCGCAGCCCCAGCGGCAGCAGGATTCTGGGAGACTGTCATCGGCATGATTCCCGCAAACCCTATCGCAGCACTTGCTGAGGGTAACATACTCCAGATTATCATCTTCGGTCTTTTCCTTGGCTTTGGCATCTCTACCCTCGCTGCTGAGCGTCGCACAAAGGTTGTTAACGGTCTTAACTATATCCTCGAAGCACTCATCTGGTGCATCGGCAAGGTGATGTACGTTGCTCCATTTGGTGTGTTTGGCCTTATCGCTGATGCAACCGGCACATTCGGCTTCGACATCCTTATGCAGGTGGCAAATGTGTTGTGGATCGACCTTATCGCCGTAATCATCATCGGACTTGGTCTCTTCCCATTGACCGTCGTGTTATTCTCGCGTGTACCTCTCAAAACCTACTTCCGCGAGATGATCAAGCCTCAGATTGTATCATTCTCAACGGCATCATCACTCGCCACACTCCCTGTAAACATGGAGGCGTGCGACAAGATGGGTATATCGAAGCAGACATCAGGCTTTGTTCTCCCATTGGGTGCAACAATCAACATGTCGGGTAACGCGATCTACTATGCACTTCTTGCAACATTCTTCGCACAGTTCTATGGCATCGACCTCGGTATGTCGGAATATGTATCTATCACCGTAGTCTGCGCACTTGGTGCAATCGGTCAGGCGGGTGTTCCTGGTCCTACGCTCCTTGCAGCCGCGGTCCTTGTAGCAGCGGGAATTCCTTTGGAGGGTCTTCCATTGTTCTACGCACTCGACAGAATCTTCGATATGGTTCGTACAACACTCAACATCACTGGTGATGCTGCTTGTGCCGCTGTTGTAGATCGTTTCGTCAAGCGATAGGCTCTCACATATCGTCATTGGTATAGTGTTTGTTTTATAGGGCTTACACAAATCTTTAAGCCTTATGAAACGAACACTATTCTTTTTTGCCTCTATGATTCTGCTTCTTGTAACAGGATTTGTCATTGTCGAGGCACAGAGCGACTCACTATCAGGTAAGAGTCAGGCGCACAACGCACAACACGAGGCTCGTCAGCAACGGCGTGCAGAGCGCATGGCCCAATATGAACACTATGTCGATTCGCTGGTCAGGTCACACAACTATCGTTTCGTGCCCGAGACTATGCAGCAGCTACCAGCCGGCATAATGCGCAACTTGCAGAACCCCAACTACGAGATTATCGTGTGGGATCAGACAGTGGATGTGTGCATGCCATTTTTGAAGGGCTATACTCCACCCTACTATTTTGTAGTATTCAACTATGTGCTTTCAAGCGTACAGGGATATACCGTAGAGCAGACACCCGAAGGCTGGCATATCACCTTCCAGAGCACAATGTTTTCGGCAACGACCTACACCTTCACACTTGAGATATATGCCCGATATGGAGGTGCAACACTCACCATCTCCTCGCCATTCTACAACAGCGTGCAATACACGGGTAACATATTCGGCATATAGCCAAACCCTCGATAACAAATATGGGACTATCCACGAAGGATAGCCCCATATTTAATTTACCGACTTGCCCGCTACTCCTTGACACATCGGATAGGCAGAGCATTAGCACGCTGCATAGAGCGATTTGTATCTATTCCGTTCCATGTGCGGGTGTTAGTGTTAAGGTTGAAGTACAACGCCTTGGCACTATCACCATCTGTCGTAGCACTCCAATAGTAACCCGACCAGGGCACAGGGAGTTCTTCGTTGACATTCATATTGTCGAGACGACCATCAAGGTAGTTGCGACGACCCGCCGCAGAAAAGAAGTGTGTATTGCCATTGGTTGTATCCTCAAGCCACCAGCCATACATCTTCTGAGCATCCTCCCATGGCATAGCATCGTCGTTTGCAGCGATGGTCAACGACTCAAACACCTTGCTATCGGGCACACGCCAACCACGAGGACATGGATCATAGTTACTCTTTGACTTAGCACTCCACAACGCATCATCATGGCCGCTGCTTAACCAGTCGAATGCGTTATCGGGATTACCAATGACGACACTCAATGGGTTCATAGTAGTCCACTCGATGCTGCCACCCTTGCTCGACTCCTCATACTTCAAAGGTGTAGAGTAGTTGTCAGAGTTGTAAATCACATCATCGTAGTTAAGGCTGAAGTTCCAATCGTTGGGACCAGGGAGTGGATCCTTGCGACCCCACTGATAGAGCACACCGTATGAATTAAAGATGGTTTTACCATCCGTCTTACCCTCATTGTTGGTGTCAGCGCCGAGGTTGTGGTTCATCATGACCTCGCCACCAAGCGTAAAGGTATTCTCAGCAGCCATAGGGTCATTGTTTGTAACCCAGATGTGCCAACTCCAGATAAGTTCACCAGCCTCGTTATATGCGCCAATAACGGCATTACCAGGGACAACCGTGTCGAGTTCCTTGTTATCGTCATCCTTGTCAGGTGCAATGTAGAACATAGCATAGCCATCACGCATATCGAGATACTGCACAAGGTTGCTTGATGTCTGCCACAACAACTTAATCTCCGATGTAGCAAGCTCTACCGAGCCATTTCCGCCACGTGTAGGGTCAAATTTGTAGCGTGTCTTTGGCTCGCAGGCAACGTAGCAGTTTGCTGGAGCATCGCTGTAATCCACCTCATTGGGAACGATAGCGACGTAGATGTCAACGTTCTTGGTCTTTCCCGTTGGTGTGTAACCCTTGAGTGATAGCGTACCACTCTCAACCTCCTCATCGTCGAACGATGATGGTGCCGTAACGGTGATGGTAGATGCGTACATATTGATATCATCAACAGTCCAGCCCTTAGGTACGGTTACGGGGTCGAGCGATGTGATATTTCGGCTATCAAAGGTTGTTGTACCACTCTCACCAGGCATCGACACGAGGATACTCTTCGAGGGTACGACAACAGAGTTCGTCTCCTTTTGGCTGCATGATGTTACGACAACCGTAGCCGCAAGTGCTACAAACACACAAATATGAAATAGTAATTTTTTCATACTCTACTTTATATACTTTTTTATTCGTTTAATTCAATCTCAATTACCTCTACAACATCCGTAGTCTTGTCCGATATCAACGACACGAGGAGTTCTGCCTCGTCATAGTTGTCGAACATACCCAAAACAAAACCATCAGCATCCTTAGATAGGCTCTTGCGTGAAGCCTCCGCATCAATCACCTGGCGCACATCATCCGAGAGAGCATCCGACACAATCTTAATCATATAGCGCTTGCCCATAACAGGAATTGCAACATCGCCATCACTCTCCATCTGTGTGATATTCTCCATCACACCATTCTGCCAACGGCATATCTCTGGAGCCTTGAAGCCCTTCTCCTTGAGGAAGAGAAGTGCATCGTCAGCCTCGCTGCGTGTTGCAAAGCCACCAGCATAATATACGTAGTTGCCATCGTCGTTACGAGTGATATAGAGAGGCTGCACACCCTTGAATAGTGTCATTGGCTGCTTGTTGCGGAACTCACCCAGCAAGATGCGGTATATTGTGCCTCGCTCATAAACCTTGAGCGCAGGTATGGGGTTAGACTCCTTATAGAAGTTTGTACGACCAATAGTGATTGGCTGGTAGTCAATAAAGAGACGACGCTCGATGCCTACGGGCATAAGCATATAGTCAATCTCGGGAGCCTCACGCTGAAGTAGTGCGATAGAGTCGGCAGCCTCCTCGAGTTCCATAGTGCGAGCGAAGTCGTGCTCGAATTTTCGCAACGTAGGACGACCAAGCGCATAGTGCATAATAGCATCCGACGCATAGTTGCCGGCCTCGCGCGAACACTCACGACGCATATCGGTAAACTCCGCAGATGACGAATCCAGAAGATCGTAATTGTAGGTGCTCTCAAGGATATAGCCGTAAGCATAGTACTTGGTGTCGAGGATATGATTCCAGCGTCGCTCAATCTCCGCAGTAAGCTCTTCAGCCTCGGTCTTAAGCTCATAGAACTTAGTAAACAACACCTCGGCATCCTTCTCGTTATCAGCCACACGATAGCCCTCGGCAGTGTCACTCATAGCCTTGAACAGAGTGCGGAACTTGACAACAAGGGCATCCATCTCTCTATCCTCACGCTGTGCCACAAGCAACTCCTCGTAATCCGCCGTAGCAAGCATATCCCTTAGGCAGTGGTTCTCAACAAGGTTTCGGAACTTAGGTTTCACAACATCTGTCATTGTTGTGTCTGCAACCACCTCATCCTCCACGGGAGCATTCATCTGCTGTAACACCCATGCCTGATCCATCTCGTTGATACGGGCGATAACGTCACCTCGCATGGTGCGTATATCGAACACCTGCTGTTCAAGTTCAAGGATGCGGTCCGAGATAGTTGCAAGCTCCTCGGCTGTGGGTCGCATATCGTTGGCAGTAAGGCTATCGGCATAGATGCGGAACTGCTCGCGAGTGTGTGATATAATCAACAACACCGAATCCTCCTGCATCTCCAACTCCTTGTCCTTGTGTTGCAGTGCCACATACTCAGGATTGTTACGTAAGTCATCAATAGGGTTATGCAACTGCTCTATCGCAACCACCGACATGGTAGTCGCAACGAAGAGCGCCGCTATGGTTATAACCTTTTTCATCTAATCAATAAAGTTTTATTGTTGAGCCTATCTCCATGTGCGGATGAAGAGCAGCTGTACAAATCCAAAAATTTCCAATCGACCAATAAGCATCAACAGCGTAGAGTTGAGCTTCAACACTGCGGGCAGGTCGGCATAGTTTGACATCGAGCCAACCTCTCCGAAACCTGGGCCAACGTTGCTTATACACGAGATAGAGGCCGTGATTGAGGTGATGATGTCGAGTCCAAACATCGTATAGACAATAGTACCGAGCAACGCTGTCATGATATACGCCACGATGAACGTCATAACAAGGTTCAACACGCCCTCATCCTGCACAGCACCATCCATCTTGATGCGCATAACCGCATTTGGATG
Source organism: Alistipes sp. (assembly GCA_045637085.1). Classification (GTDB taxonomy): domain Bacteria; phylum Bacteroidota; class Bacteroidia; order Bacteroidales; family Rikenellaceae; genus Alistipes. Next base: position 55,299 of record JAZTYW010000040.1, read on the forward strand.
CAACTGCACCCTGATACGATTACGGATAATCTTCAATGCAATAAGCATGCGATCCACTCTCATACCTCCCGATGTTGAGCCTGCGCAACCACACACAACAGAGAGGATAATAAGCAGCATGATAGCCAACGGCGTCCATGTGTTTGTATCCGCCGTAGCAAAGCCCGACGTGGTAGTTACGCTGACAACCTGGAATACTGAGTGGCGCAATGACTCACCCCACGAACCATAGATGCCCTCGGCAAAGAGGCTGAACGACATAACAACGGCAAATATTGCCATCATGCCTATGAACGTACGAACGACCTCCGAACGGAAAATATTGTTTCGACGACCTGTGAGTGTAGCATACAATATACCGAAGTGGATTGCCGAAAGTGTCATTGCCACGATAAGTATCGACTCAATAAGTGCACTATCCCAGAAGCCGATAGAGAGGTTTTTGGTGCTGAAACCACATGTTGCACACGCCGACATAGCCTGTGTAACAGCATCGAACCATGTCATACCAGCGAATTTGAGCGCAATGGTAGTGCACACCGTAAGACCCACATAGACCATAGCAAGGATGCGGATGATGACCTTCGAGCGATAGTGGAAGTTGTCCTTGGCGATGGTCGATAGCTCCACATTTGAGAGCATGTGTCGGCTGCGACCCATAGAGGGGAGGATGACCAGGGCGAACATAACTACGCCGATACCACCAATCCATGCCGAGGCAGAGCGCCAGAAGAGCATGCCGCGAGGCAGGAACTCGATGTCGTTGAGAATAGATGCACCTGTGGTCGTAAAACCAGAGACGCTCTCAAACCAAGCATTAACACCTATAAACTCACCACCCCAAATCGAGTAGGGGAACATACCTACGACACACGCCAATAGCCACGAGCCCACGACGATAGCATATCCCTCTTTTATCTTGATATCCTCGGCCTTCTCGGCGAAAATCAGTGGAAAGAGTCCCAACAGAGCTGTGAGGAACGATGACAACAGCAACGGATAGAATGCCGAGTCGTGGTCGTTGAGGAACGACACAACAGCAGACAAGAGCATGAATGCCGCAATGAACTGCAGCACCATGCCTATGTAGCGTATTACGACATGTATTCGCATAACTCTATCCCCGTTCCCTTTTTCTGTGTGACTACTTCGTGAACTTGGCTATCAACTGCGCGATGCGATCTCTCAGCATAGCTATCTCATCACGGCAACCTATCTCCGAGTCAAACGGCTTCTTGTAAGTCAGATAGTCACCGAGACTGCGGTTGATGCGCAAGATAGGGCGCACCAGATAGTGGTCCATGAAGAAGTAGAACATGATGACGATGACAACCATCACGATGAGTGAGATGAATACAGGTGTCACAGCACGACGCGCCGTGTGGCTAAGGTTGTTCACCTCGGGACCTAGCGAGTTGTGCACGCCAGTCATGTAACGTGTGATATGCTCCGCAGTAATCTCATACTCGGGCTTATACTGATTGACATACCACTCATGCGTTGTTGGAGCAACCTGTGTGCTATCAGCCAGCGCCAGGGCTATCGAGCGATGCACATCGCCACTGAGATATGACGATGTAAGCTCATTGATGCGGTTGGCACACATAACCAACGTATCTGCCGCCATGGGGGTCTCAGTGCCCTTCATTCGCTGCTGTGCAGCCACGACCGAACGCGAAAGCAACTGCATAGACTCCTCGCATGGAGCATTGTAGCGCTGGATGTCTCCGAACTTGCCGCTTGACACAGCGAGCATAATCATTATGTCGTTCTGCTCGTTGAGCGCAGTGAGCATATCGCCCGCAAGGTCAACATTGTCTCTGCTGGCCAAGAGGATAGCCTCGGTATCCTGACTGACACGCTCAAGCTCGAAGAGCGACATAGCACCCGAGAAGAAGAGCAATAACAACAGACACATGAACGCAGTCCTGATGCGACGGGTCACGGTCTTGATGCTGAATATAGTGTTGAGAAATTTTGCCACGTTTTGCTATTGTTTGTATTAACCCGACAAAAGTAACACTTTTGTGTTAATATTCCAAATTTAAGGGAGCAATGTCGCGCTAATATCACCATTTGCGTCGATGCTGTCGAGACGCACACGGCAAATGTTGTTCACACGCATCTCATCGAATGGTGCAGATACACGCAGATAATTATCTGTGTATCCATACATTAAACCGTCATGATTGGTACTCTCGAACAACACATCACGCTCCGTAGAGAGAAATCTCTCGGCAAAGGCATGATTTAGTCTCGACGATAGCTCCTCGAGGCGCGATACACGCTCCGTAGAGATGCGTGACTGCACCTTGTTGGGCATGGTGACAGCGGGTGTGCCTGGGCGCTCCGAGAATGGGAAGATGTGGAGGAACGACGCACCCACCTCCTCGAGCAGGCGATAGGTCTCCATAAACTCCTCCTCACCCTCGCCAGGGAAACCGACGATGACATCGACACCGAGGAACGAATCGGGCATGAGTTCCCTAATCTTGGCAATGCGCTCACGATAACGCTCGGCAGTGTAACGACGACGCATGAGTCCGAGGATATGTGTAGAGCCACTCTGCAATGGAATATGGAAGTGAGGCATGAATTTAGGTGACTGAGCACAAAACTCTATAATCTCGTCAGTTATGAGATTTGGCTCGATGCTCGAAATGCGATAACGCTCGATGCCATCTACGCTATCCAACGCACGCAGCAAATCGATAAAACTCTCACCCGTAGTGCGTCCGAAATCACCCGTATTGATACCCGTGATGACAATCTCCTTCTGACCCGCTACGGCAATCTCACAAGCCTCGGCAACGATGTCGGCAATGGGAATATTTCGGCTCGAACCGCGAGCATAGTGAATGGTGCAATATGCACACTTGTAGTCGCAACCATCCTGCACCTTGAGGAACGAGCGTGTGCGGTCACCCGAAGAGTAGGCTGCAAAGAAGCGCGTGAGGTTCTCGACAGAGCAACTATATACCTCCGCCTTGCCCCTCTCCTTTAGTTCAACAACACGTTTATATAAATCACCCTTATCGTTGTTGCTCAACACAATATCAACACCATCAATCTCTGCAATAGCCTCGGGTTTAAGCTGTGCATAGCAGCCCGTAACGGCGATGATGGCATTGGGGTTACGACGGTGGATTTTGCGGATGATGTTGCGGCACTTCTTGTCGGCATGCTCCGTCACCGAACAACTGTTGATAACTGCCACATCGGTAGGCTCCGACGGCTCTACTCGGCGGTATCCTCCGCGCTCAAACTCACGCGCCAAGGTTGACGACTCCGAAAAGTTGAGTTTACAACCCAAAGTGTGAAAACTTACCCTCTTATCTTGCATAATTTCACGGTTTACAATTTCATTGTACTCCCCCAAAATGGGGTTTTTCAAAGGGCGAAGTTACAAAAAGTTAAGATAAAGTGAAAAAGATTTCGTTGTTACGCGAAAAAAAATTATTTTTGCGAGATTTATTAACGGATATAGTATGATAACCATATTTGAGGATATTATGACATACGGGCACCTTGCCGATGCTTTCGTGGCGTGCATACTCTCTGCCATCACTTGTGGCATTGTGGGAAGTTATGTCGTGGCTCGACGCATGGTATTCCTCAGTGGCGGCATCACACACGCCTCGTTCGGCGGTCTGGGTGTTGCGATATATGCGGGCATAAACCCCATCATCGGAGCACTGCTCTTTGCATCCGTAGCATCCGTAGGTGTAGAGTTCGCATCGCGTCGTGGCGGCATACGCGAAGACTCGGCAATAGGCATAATATGGTCTGTGGGAATGGCCATTGGTGCGCTGTTCATGTCGCTGACTCCGGGCTATGCGGTCGAACTGCCAAGCTACCTCTTTGGTAGCATCTCGCTGGTAGATAGTGCAGACATAAAGTGGCTCGCCGCACTGATGGTAGTGGTCATTGCCGGAGCAATACTCTGGGGACGCAGAGTGATGTACATGACCTTCGACGAGGACTATGCTCGCAGTCAGGGCATACCCGTAACTGCCATATCGTACCTGATGTCGGTAATCGTGGCAGTAACCATCGTGCTCTCGATAAAGGTTATGGGCATCGTGTTGCTGATGTCACTCGTGACAATACCCACGGTTGTCGCAAACACACTTACAAAGGACTATCGTCTTATCACCATACTTGCAGTCGCAACCGCACTGGTATGCAACGTCGCGGGCTTTGTGATGAGCTACGAAATAGAGCTACCCTCGGGCGGAGGAATACCCACGGGTAGTTGCATAATATTCCTACTCTCTATGGCGTTGCTATGCGTGAAACTCTGTGACACCTATCGTCGCAGAGTGCGCAGGGCTGTAAGCCGAACTTAGAATTGTTTGTTATGAAGAATAGTAAAAGTACCATACTCTCACTCCTGGCACTGCCCCTGTTGGGATGGTTCACACAACTCGCAACAGCAAAACTCCTCGACGTACTGGACTGGTCGTGGGCTGCGATAACCATACCCTTGTGGATAGCCATCGCACTGGTCATCATCTCGATGCTCATGGTGCGTGTCTATCGCCTCGTAATCAAGGCTTACATGGGTCCTCTTGCCGCGACATTCTTCATCGTATTGTTCATCCTCATGATGAACTTCGTGTGGCGATACATCGACGAGCTGACGGGTAAGGGTCTCGACTTCTTCACCATCGCCGAACTAGTCGTGTGTGCTACGGCAAACATGATTCCCCTGGGTCTGCCACTGGCACTCCTGTTGTCGTCAATCATGGCACTCGGAAACCTCGGTGAGAACTATGAGTTGCTCGCCATGAAGTCATCGGGCATGCCCATCATGCGTATTCTGCGTCCTCTGGTCATCATCGTGGGCATCATTTCGGTGATGAGCTTCTACCTCACCAACAGCATTGTGCCTGCCGCCAACGAACGTATGTACGAGATTATGTTCGACATCCGTGAGCAGCGTCAGGAGCTTCAGTTCCAGGACGGCATGTTCTTCAACGGTCTACCCGACATGAGCATACGCGTGGACCACCGCGATGAGAAGACACAGCGTCTCGACAGTGTGCTTATCTTCGATACCCGCAGCACTAACGGCGACATGACAACAACCGTAGCCGAGTCGGGATACATACGCATGTCCGAGGATAAGACATTCCTCTACGTCACGCTGCACAACGGACGAACATACGAGCATGCGCGCAGTGGACAGTGGTACGACAAGAACAGCATACGCATCCACGAGTTCGAGCGTCAGGATGGTACATTCCCCATCGACAAGGTGGGTCGCCCAAGTGGCGATATGTCGCGTCAGTTCACCGAGTCACGAACACGCGATATGGAGGGGCTTGAGGTGCTGATGGACTCGCTGCAAAAGCAGATTGAGCACTACAACATGAAGAGCCTCACGCCACTGGTAAAGCGACAGGTATTCGCACGCGACACGACCATCTTCCCCGATGACAGTCTGCACATTGACCGCAGTCAGTTCAAGCCTATAAACGTCTACGACTCAATTCCCAACCTCACAATACGTGAGCGTGCCAAGATGTACCAGACGGCTTATAGCAGTGCCCGTTCATCGCAGGGCTCCTACACCTACGATGAGCAATCGTCAAAGATTCCGCTTACGCAGTTCTACCTCTCGCTCAATGAGTGGCACCGCAAGCTAACACTGCCCATTACGGTCATCATCTTCTTCTTGATTGGTGCGCCGCTGGGAGCCATCATCCGTAAGGGTGGCTTGGGTCTGCCCGCCGTAATCTCGGTCATCTTCTTTGTCATCTACTACGTCATCAGCATCTGGGGCGAGAAGATGTCAAAGGAGGGTACGTGGGATGCTCTCTACGGTATGTGGCTGCCCATACCGATATTCATGCTCGTGGCGATATACCTTACGAGCAAGGCCACGAACGACTCGTCGCTGCTCGACACAGACTGGTATGATGTGCGCATACGCATGCTTGCACGACGCATTTCAAAGTTTTTCAAGCGCTTCAAAAAGAGTAAAAACAAGTAATAACATTACAACAAATATGGATGCAAAGAGCCTAAGAATAGTATTTATGGGTACGCCCGAGTTCGCCTCTACCTCGCTCAAACGACTGGTCGAGGAGGGCTACAACATTGTTGGCGTTGTCACAACACCCGACAAGCCCGCAGGTCGCGGACAAAAGGTACATGAGAGCGATGTTAAGGTTACGGCACGCGAGTTGGGACTACCCATTCTCCAGCCCGAGAAGTTGCGCGACGAGGCCTTTCTTGAGGCACTTAAAGCACTAAACCCCGACCTTGGCATCGTCATCGCCTTCCGCATGTTGCCCGAGGTGGTGTGGGCAATGCCACGCCTCGGCACCTTCAACCTCCACGCCTCGCTACTACCCCAGTATCGTGGCGCAGCACCCATAAACTGGGCAATCATAAATGGTGAGAAGGAGACTGGTGTCACCACCTTCTTGCTCAACCACGAGATTGACAAGGGCGCAATCATCGAGCAGGAGACAACAGCAATACTCCCTGAGGATAACATCGGTACGCTCTACGACCGCCTGATGGAGATAGGCTCGCACCTTGTGACTCGCACCGTGGATAAACTCGCTGAGGGCAACTACACAACCATCGAGCAGATGCACATCGACGAGGCAACACTCAAGCCTGCGCCCAAGATTTTCAAGGAGGATGGCCGAATCGACTGGTCGCGCAATGCGGAGGATATCCACAACCTCGTGCGTGGACTCTCACCCTACCCTGCCGCGTGGACACCTATATATAAAGATGGTGCGGAGTGTGGCTCGGCAAAGATATTCACCACCCGCATTGAGCTATGCAACCACAGCGCAACTCCCGGCACACTCAAGACCGATGGCCGCACCCACCTCGCCGTAGCCGCGGCAGATGGCTGGGTCTATATCGAGGAGATGCAGATGGCTGGCAAACGCCGCATGGCAATCAAGGATATGTTGCTCGGCTGGCGACTCTCGAACGAGGTATTTCAGGCATAGCCACACATAACGACAACAAAAAAAGACTACCACAGGTAACCATGGTAGTCTTTTTCATTATTGGGTGTATTGCTACACGCCATCAATCTGTATGCACTCGATGCCTACGCGTTCGAGCAGTTTGATGCCGTCATCGTTGCGATATGGGTCGGCATAGACAACGCGGCGAATACCTGCCTGAATGATTAGTTTTGCGCACTCGATGCAGGGCGATGCAGTGACGTAGAGTGTTGAGCCATCGCAGTTGTTGGCACTCTTTGCCACCTTGGTGATGGCGTTTGCCTCGGCATGGAGGACGTATGGCTTTGTGGTGCCCATATCATCCTCGCAGATGTTCTCGAAGCCTGCGGGCGTACCGTTGTAGCCATCCGAGATAATCATCTTATCCTTCACGAGCAATGCACCCACCTTACGGCGCACACAGTATGAGTTTTCCGCCCATACACGCGCCATCTGCAAGTATCGCTTGTCGAACTCGCGCTGTTTCTGCTCCTTATATCCCATAGTTAGTTTTCAATTAAGTTAGTTAGCAATGGACTGTACTTAGGCGTACTGCCCATTGCTGAGATAATTTATTAGCGGCAGTAGATGCGCTGCTATCACAACAAATTACAATTTGCCGTGGCAATGCTTATACTTCTTGCCCGAGCCACAAGGACATGGGTCGTTACGACCAACGCTCTTATCAACCTTGATAGGTGCAGTTGTCGATTTGTCACCCTGACCTGCCGCAGCAGCTGCTGCCATGCGTGATGCCTGAAGCTTGTTCACATCAATCTTAGCCTTCTGCTCGCGCGCCTCCTGCACAGAGTTGGACTCTGCCTCGCGCACAGCGATACCCGACTTGTTGATGAGTGCCAAGACATCGCGGTTGATCTCCTCCAACATCTTCGAGAAGAGCTGGAACGACTCAAGCTTGTAGATGAGCAATGGATCCTTCTGCTCATATGTAGCATTCTGCACACTCTGACGCAAGTCATCCATCTCGCGTAGGTGCTCACGCCATGCGTCGTCGATAGTGGTAAAGAGAGCCACCTTGGCGAACATACGATATATCTCGAGGCCATCGGTCTCCTTGCACTTGCCCAACTCCACGGGTACAGAGAAGCGCAAGCGACCATCGGTGATAGGGAATGCTATGCGCATATCCATGTGGTCGGCACGCTCGGCGTAGATGCGCTCCATTGTTGGGCGTACGGTGTCGGCAATCATCTTAGCCTTACGCTCGTAGTATGCAGTGAGGTCGGCAACGATTGTCTCCACGAGGTCGCGTGGCTTCATCTTGTTGTACTGCTCCTCGCTGATAGAGAGATCGAGGGCCACCTCGCGCATAAGCTCGAACTTGAAGTCCTCGTATGTGCTGCCCTCGTTGTTCTCGACGAACTTCTGAGCATAGTCATAACGCAAGTTGTTCATATCGATATCGAGGCTCTCGCCATAGAGCGCATGGCGACGACGTGTGTAGATAACCTCACGCTGTGAGTTCATAACATCGTCATACTCCAACAGACGCTTACGCACACCGAAGTTATTCTCCTCGACCTTCTTCTGAGCACGCTCGATAGCCTTCGACATCATGCCTGCCTGGATTACTTCACCCTCCTTAAGACCCATCTTGTCCATCATAGAGGCGATACGGTCCGAGCCGAAAAGGCGCATGAGCTTATCCTCGAGAGATACGAAGAACTGTGATGAACCGGGGTCACCCTGACGACCTGCACGACCACGCAACTGACGATCTACACGACGGCTCTCGTGACGCTCAGTACCGATGATGGCAAGACCACCACGCTCCTTAACCTCCTGCGAGAGTTTGATATCGGTACCACGACCCGCCATGTTTGTGGCGATGGTCACCTGACCGCTATGACCTGCCTCAGCAACAATCTGAGCCTCGAGGGCGTGCTGCTTAGCGTTCAACACGTTGTGCTTGATGCCACGGAGCTTGAGCATACGGCTCAACAACTCCGAAATCTCCACCGATGTAGTACCCACCAATACTGGGCGGCCCTCCGATACGAGACGCTCAATCTCTGCGATAACGGCGTTATACTTCTCGCGCTCGGTCTTATATACAAGGTCGTCGCGGTCATCGCGAATAACCTTCTTGTTTGTAGGGATAACCACCACATCGAGCTTGTAGATGCTCCAGAACTCCGAAGCCTCGGTCTCGGCGGTACCTGTCATACCTGCGAGCTTATGATACATACGGAAGTAGTTCTGCAAGGTGATTGTCGCGAATGTCTGCGTAGCATCCTCCACCTTAACATTCTCCTTAGCCTCGATAGCCTGGTGCAAACCGTCCGAGTAGCGACGGCCCTCCATGATACGACCTGTCTGCTCGTCAACAATCTTAACCTTGTTGTCGATGAGCACATACTCAACCTCCTTCTCGAACATGAAGTATGCCTTGAGCAACTGGTTCATAGTGTGCACACGCTCAGCCTTGATTGCGTAGTCCGAGATGAGAGCATCCTTCTCCTTAGCACGCTCCTCAGCCGAGAGCTGCGAGTGGTCAATCTCCGCCACGCGAGCACCGATGTCGGGCAACACGAAGAAGCCCTCCTCGCCAAAGCGCTTTGATGCAACCTCATGTCCCTTATCAGTGAGGATGAGCGAGTTCATCTTCTCGTCGTGTACCACGAAGTTGTCGTCAGTAATCTCAGGCATACGCTTCTCGTTGTCCTGCATGTAGAAGTTCTCGGTCTTCTGCAAGAGCACCTTCACGCCTGGCTCCGAGAGGAACTTGATAAGTGCCTTATACTTTGGCATCGCCTTGTGGGCACGCAACAAGAGCTTACCGGCCTCCTCGTGGTTACCCTCGTTGTAGAGACGCTTAGCCTCGGCAACATCTGCCGACGACATCTTGCTCTGCAAGTCGTAGATATACTTTGCTGCGGGCTGATACTCGGCAAAGAGCTGGTCGCCACTCTTAGGCACGGGACCAGAGATAATCAACGGAGTACGTGCATCGTCGATAAGCACAGAGTCCACCTCATCGACAATTGCGAAGTGGTGCTTGCGCTGCACGAGATCCTTGGGTGCGTTTGCCATGTTGTCACGCAAGTAGTCGAAGCCGAACTCGTTGTTAGTACCGAAGGTGATGTCGGCCATGTATGCCTTGCGACGCTCCGCAGAGTTGGGGCGTGTATTGTCGATGCAAGCCACCGAGAGACCATGGAACTGATACATAGGACCCATCCACTCGGCATCACGACGTGCGAGGTAGTCGTTCACTGTAACCACGTGCACACCCTTATGCGCCAAGGCGTTAAGGAATACGGGGAGTGTTGCCACGAGGGTCTTACCCTCACCCGTAGCCATCTCGGCGATGCGACCCTTATGCAATACTACGCCACCAAACAACTGCACATCGTAGTGCACCATATCCCACTTGATGACGTTACCACCGGCAGTCCACTGGCTGCTGTAAATCGCCTTGTCACCCTCGATGCGCACCAAGTCCTGACGCTCGGCAGCAAGGTTACGGTCGAAGTCGTTGGCTGTTACCACCACCTCGTCGTTCTCGGCAAAGCGGCGTGCCGTATCCTTCATGATGGCGAAGGCATCGGGGAGTATCTCCTCGAGGCGCTTCTCGATGTTCTCGTCGATGCGCTTTGTGAGCATCTCGATTTCGCTTGAGAGGCGCTCCTTCTCCTTGAGGGTTGTTGAGGGACTCTCGAGCAACTCCTTATTCTTTACTATTGAGGCCTCATCCTCTGCGATAAAGTCAGTGATAGACTTGCTCAACGCCTGTGAGCGAGCACGCAACTCATCGTTAGAGAGCTGCTGGATTGAGGGATAGATAGCCTTAATCTTCTCAACGTAAGGGACGATCTCCTTACGGTCCTTATCGGCCTTTGAGCCGAAGAATAGCTTAATTACTTTTGATAAAACATCCATATCTTACTGTTTGTTATTTTCGTAGCGGTAACACCCTCTGCGGGCATATATCACAATACACGTACGCGCGCGACGCACATATAACGCACAAAGATATAAAAAAATATTCAAATAGCAAACAAGAGATAGGGCTATTTGTTCTTTTTCGGCACATTATCCACTACTTGCATGCAACATATCGGTATGCGGCAATAGCAATGGCATAGTCATAGCGCGCTTCGATGGCGTTGGTATATATCTGCAACCAACTCAACTGCGCCTGCAAGACATCCAGCACCGTAGCGAGACCTTCGTGATAGGAGTAGGTGCTTATAGCGAGGTTCTCTGATGCTATTTCAAGGTTTTGCTCTATTGCCTGCACCCTATTGCGTGTGGCGCAGAGGTTCGTCCACGTGTCACTCTCGTCGAGCGTTATGCGATCGGCAACTCCCTCCACAGCATTCACCCTTCGCAGATAGTCGCTACGTGCCGCAGAGACCACATGCTTACGCTGGCCAAAGTGATATATGGGCGTAGAGAATGACATCAACGCCCCGCCATCAAGGTGCATACCTCCACCCTTGACATGAGGTGTTGACGGTTGTAAAAATCCATAGACACCGACCTCTATCTGTGGTAAAAACTTTGCACGTGCCGCACGAATACCCCAAAAGGCATCATCTACAGCCAAATTAGAGGCTTTGTAATCGGGGTGACGACCTAAAATATCGGCAACACTCTCACGCATAGGCATATCGGCATCTACGAATATCGACTCTGCAAGCGTCACCGAGGTCATTGGCTCCGCACCGACAAGCGTATTGAAGTTATGCAGTGCTATATCGCGTCTCTGCTGCGCCGCCGAGAGTTGATACTCTGCATCACTCAGGCGCGACTCAACTTGCAGAAGGTCACTCTTCGAGATGTAACCCTCGCCATAACGCTCCGCAACAACACTGCGCAACGAGCCAACGATGCTCACATAGTTCTCCATGGCATCGAGGTATCCCTCGGCACGCGAAAGCGACCAGTATGCAACCTCAGCTGTATAGCGCACAAACAACTGCGTAGTTTCATGGTCGAGTTCCGCAATATCGTAAGCCAGTTCCGCCCTCTTTGCCGCAGCACGCACTGCGCCACCACGAAATACGGGCTGCGAGACATCAAGCCGCGTAAGCCAACTCCAGCGACGACCAATAGCGGGATTACGCATGTCGATATTCATCTCACGAGCGAGGTCAAACATGGGGAGATAATCCCTCTTTGCCGCCAACTCTTTCTCTCTCGCCCCCTGCATGGCGAGGTTCTTATCTTCGAGTTCATGGCTATAAGTAAGCACACTTTCTATGTAGTCGGCGAGCGTAATCTGAGCACGAGCTACACATGGAGCAATGGTTAATATAACACATATCAGTACTCTGCGTATCATAGTTTTATGCGATAGAATAGTGAATATACTACTGGCAGCACGACCAACACCATAAGCATTGCCACAAAGAGACCACCCATGATTGTTGCCGCCATACTTCCGAACATCGAGTCAGCAAGCAGTGGCACCATACCGAGTATCGTGGTCATAGAGGCCGCAATGACGGGTATAAAGCGGTCCGTAGCAGCCTCGATAACCGCCCTATGAGGCTCGTAACCATCCTCGCGCAACTCCCTAATGCGAGCCACAAGGATAACAGCATTCTTGATGTTCATGCCGACAAGGCCAAGCAGACCAAGCAGCGAGAAGAAGTCGAACATCTTGCCCGTGACACCCAATCCCAGCACCACGCCTATGAAGATGAGGGGTACGGTGACAAGCACAACGATAGGGTCGCGCATATTGCCGAAGAGCAGGAGCAGCGTAATGAATATGAGTAGCAGTGCCGTGGGCAACTGACTAAAGAGTGCATCGTTGGACTCCTCTCTACTCTCCTCTTCGCCGAACAGCTCCATGCGATAGCCATCAGGGATATTAATTCTCTCCTTCACCTCCTTGCTAAGTTCCGCAAGCAGGGCTATGGCATTGACACCGCGCATAGGGTCACACTGCGCCTTCATCACCCTCTCACCATCCACTCGACGGATAACCGAGGGCACAAAGCCAAAGTCGAAACCCGAGGATGCCTGCTCTATGGAGTAGCTACGCCCCGAGCGCGAAAATAGGGGCATGGTGGAGAGTGCTGCAAGTGCATTATCGGCAATAGGCTCCGAGCGCAGGAGTATGGGCATCGACACATCACCCTCGCGGTATGTGGCTATGGGGAGTCCCGAGGTGGATATCTCCAGTGATGCTATCATGGCACTACGTCCAACACCGAGACGCTGCGCCTTGATCTGCGAGTAGCGAGGTTGCCACTGAGCAACTCTGTTACCCCAGTTATTACGCACGTTACGCGCAGAGATATTACCGTCGAAGATTGCCATCGCATCGCGTGTAAGACGACTGAGAGTGTCGATGTTCTCACCCACAAAACCAATCTCAATCGTGGCATCTGGAACAGGCGAGAGCCTGAATAGCGACGAGCGCAGCCACACATCAGGGATATTGTCAGCCACCCACTCATCGAAGCGCTCCTCGACATCAGCCGTAGCATCAGCGTCGTACAACTCAACAAGCACATTGCCATAGTTGGAGCGACCCGCATAGCTGCCGCTTGCAAGGTAGTAACGCGGAGGAGTACCACCTGCCGTGGTAGACACGCGCTTGACCTCAGGCTGACGCAAGAGCCAACTACTGAGGCTATCGAGACGTGCAGAGGTGGCTGTTATATCGAAGCCATCGGGGAGGATAACATCTGCCCTGAAGTATGGTTTTGAGAGCTGCGGAAAAAAGTTCTGCGGCATGCGCCCCATTGCCCACAACGACAGCGCAAAGAGCAGTAACACACCGCACAACGCAGACCACCTGAAGCGTAGCATAAGTTCCACCGTACCACGAAACCACCCAAGATGACTTCGCGCGCTACTATCTTTAACACCACGGAGCAGGTTCATGCTCATAACGGGGACCTGCGTAAGCGCGAGCACCCAGCTTGCCAGTAGCGAGAGTGCGATAACAACAAACAGAGGACGTATAATCTCAGCGACAGAGGAGGGAGCAAGTTCGAGTGGCAGGAACGAGAATATCGCTATCAGCGTGGCAGCAAGCAGACCAAAGGCGGGACGCGAAGCACCCGTGATGGCGGCATTGTATAGCGGAACACCATGCGCAGAGAGGGTACGTGTGTTATCAACGACCACAATGGCATTATCCACAAGCATGCCCATGGCGATGATAAAGCCTGCAAGCGACGTGCGGTTCAGCCCCTCACCAACAACAAGCATAGCGACAAGCGTTGCACCAATAGCAAAGAGCAGTGACGAGCCCACGATAATACCCGAGCGCCAGCCCATGACGAACATAACAAGCAGTATGACAATGGCTACCGACTCGGCGAGGTTAGCCAGAAAGTCGTAGTTAGCCTTGCGGGCAATCTCATTCTCGGGATATATTGTTACAAGTTCAAGGCCTGCGGGAAGCTCACTCCGCACACCATCAAGGATGCTATCAACCCTATCACCAACGGCTACAATATCGAGATTAGGGTTCGTAGCAACGGCAATAGCAACGGCATCTGCGCCATCAACCTTCACGACGTATGATGCTGGTTCACGATAGACACGACGCACCTCAGCGACATCACCCAAGCGATACTGCTTGCCATCATCGGCCATTAGCAACTGATTTTCTATATCGAAAATAGAGGAGTAGGTAGTTCCCTCGGAGAGCTCTATAATCATCTCACCAGCGCGCCTCACACCAAGTCCCACGACCTCATTCTGACTCGATATAGCTTGTGAGATAGCCTCGGGACGAAGGTCAAAGGCTGAGAGCGTGGAGGGACTTATTACGATGCTCACCTCCAAGGGCTGTTCACCTGCGAGCAACACCTTATCCACGCCATCCACAGCATATAGTCGGGTCTCTATACGCCGAGCATAATCACGCAACTCCTCCATAGTGTAGCCACCATCCGACTTAAGGGCGTAATAGAGGCCATAGACATCGCCGAAATCATCGGCAACATCTATCGTGGTGACACCCTCAGGCAACTCCGTGCGCACATCATCGACCTTGCGACGCAACTCGTCCCATAGTTGGGGTATCACCTTTGCCTTCGTATCGGGCTGCAACTCCACAATCATGCGTAGATAGCCAAAGTGAGCCTCGGAGGTTATCTTATCGACGGATGTGAGGGTGCGGAATTTGCGCTCCATAGGCACTGCGACCAACTGTTCTACCTCCTCGGGCGTAGCACCTGGGTAGTGACATGTGACTACGGCGCTCTTAATCTTGAATGTGGAGTCCTCGCGCTTTCCAAGGTGCACAAAGGCATAGATGCCACCCAAAAGCGCAACAGCAAGGAAGAAGCCAACAACCGAAGGGTTGCGCAGTGACAAACGAGTGATATTTAGTGACATAGTTCTACTCTTTTTTAATCAGCAACAACTCTGACACTCTCACCCTCAGTGAGCTTATAGACTCCAGCGACAACGACACGCTCGCCCGCTTTGACACCATCCATAACCACCACATCACTGCTTCCACTCAGTCCACCAAGGGTCACTCTGCGACGCTCTACACGCTCGTTATCATCGACAATCCACACACTATCATAACTACCCACGGGGGCGTAGATTGCCGTTAGCGGCAGAGTAACAGCTTGTCTGTCACTCTCCGCAACCGAAACTATGGCTATGCAGGTCATGCCCGGAGAGATAGTATAGCGTGCGCGATCGACATCCGTGAGGCGCAGAGAGACGGGGAAGCCCAGAGCATCGCTCGATGTGCGGGCATAGCTCTTTATAGCGGCATTGAAGTAGGTGTCGGGGTAGGCATCGAACAATACCTGGAAGCGTGTGGTAGGGAGCGAGAGTTCGGAGATAAGACTCTCGGGGGCAGTGAAGCCCACGCTGTTACTCTCGGGCTTTACAAGACGAAGGATGGTCTCTCCCGAGGCTACCCGTTGATAGGTATCGACAGCGACATACTCCACAACACCACTAAAAGGTGCCGTAATGCGGGTCTCCTTGAGCATTTGCTCGGCATTCTCATACGCCACCGTTGCTTGGGCAACGATGTTTTGCAGCGATTCGACCTCCTGCTCCGAGATAGCATTATGTGCAAGAAGTCGCTCGGCACGTTTGAGGCGAGAGAGAGCCTCGTCGTATGTCGCCTTGGCAGCAGAGAGTTGCAACTCCTCATCACGGGAGTCGAGGCGAGCAAGGAGCATACCCTCGCTGACGTTCATACCTTTGGCAATGGGCAGGTCTACCACACGCCCCGATAGTTTGAAGGCGAGGTTCACAGCATCGTCGGCTATGGAGAGGGCAGCAAAGTCGCGCGTAACAGCATTAAGAGGCTTGGCAACGACGCACTTGACGGGTTGCACAGCACGATTGGGTCGCGCACCACCACCGTGACACGCCACCACAAAGAGGAGTAATAATGTTAGGAGTCTGTATCGCATAGCAACATGAGTTTGCTGCTATGCGGGGCAATTACCTTGCCATTAGATATCTCTGATGTCGGCTTTATACTCTATGACACCATCATTGATGACTACAACGCCTACATCGGCACGCATCATGGAGCGTAGGGTCATAGCATCAACATTGTGTACCTCACGACCAAGACGGCGTGATGCAAAGGCTCTGTCCGCAGCAGTAAGGACGACTATTGCATGCTCGGGATAGGCCTCAAAGAGACGCTCGACATATTGCAGGCGCGTACCACTGAGAGCCTCAGTATCATTGACACATAGCCATGCCACACGCCCACCTCTGCTCAACAGTTCGAGTGACAGATCCACGCCATCGTTGTTATAGACGGCGAAATCGGCGAACTCACCCTCACTATTTCGAGTGGTCACAGTGCGGGCATCAACATACTCAATATCGGGATTTGCCCAACATGCCATATCATCTGCGGGAAACTCAATAGTTTCACCCGTAGCACTATTTCTGAATATAAGAATACTCTTTACATCATCCGACTCTCGCTCGCTGGCAACGGCAGCACGAAGGTCGACACCAACCTTATAGGGGAGAAAATCGACAAGCGGCAAGTAGCGCAGTGAATAGAGGTTGATAGCAAGCGGGAGTGCCACGGCAGTAACAACCACGGCAACAACCCTACTCCATGCATGAGGTCTGTCCTCGGTGTTGCGCAGCAGCAAGAGGGCCACGGTGAGCAGTACTACATTCTTGGCAAAAGTCTGCCATGGAGTGAGTTTAACGGCATCACCAAAGCAACCACAATCACCAATAGATAGTACGGTGGCACTTAGCAAAGTAATGATAGTAAAGAGGAGTAGTAAGATGGTGGCAGAGAGCGTAACATACTTACGCAACACGCCAATAATAAGCAATATACCAAGCATAACCTCCAGCGTTGCAAGAAGCACAGCAATGGGTAGTACGATATATAGAATCGTCTCCAGTGAGTAGGTGGCAAGATACTTTTCAACGAAGATGGAGGTGCCCACAGGATCGACACACTTGACCAGACCCGAGAAGATAAAGACTCCTCCGAGCAACCAGCGTAGAGCAACCAGTGATATATGTTTGAGGTCGATGTTCACGCTACTCGGCAATTATAGGTACCACATGGCGCATGATGCGCTCGTAAATCTCCTCGGGTGATGCCATAGCACCCTCAGCAGTTGAGCAGTCAACAACCTTTATGTCGTCGGAGCAGGCAGCGGCCTCCAAGTAGACCTCACGCACACGGCGCTGAAGGTCAAGCGATGCCTCGTGAATATCCTTACCGCCCTGCAAGTAGGAACGGTCATCACCCTCACGGGTCTCCGACAGCTTACGCTTGGTGAACGAGAAGGGAACATCGAGGAACAACGACACATCGGGACGGGGTATGGCAAACTCCTCGAACTCGGTACGCAGAATCCACTCACGGAGTGTGTCACGCTCCTTGCCCGCGGGGAGCTTAGCACACTGATAACCTATATTAGAGTAGACATATCGGTCAACGATCACCACCTTACCCTCTGCGAGCCAGCCGTTGATGGTCTTGGCAGCGTCTGCCCTGTCACCAGCATATAACAGCGCTACAAGGTAGGGGTTTACGCCCTCCACAGTGCCCAAGTCGCCACGCAGAAAGCGTGCGATGAGGTCGCCATAGACAGGGGCATCGAAGCGCGGAAAGTGCAGATACTCAGTAGCCACGCCACGCTGATTAAACATATCCTTGAGTTTGGTTATCTGTGTTGACTTGCCAGCTCCGTCAAGTCCCTCCAAAACGATAAACATCTGTAAAAATTAGTAATCAGTAATTAGTAATTAGTAATATTGATACTATACTATGTCATTCTGAACATAGTGAAGAATCTCTCAGTGTGTGCTGGCGTTCGATTGCTGTACTATCCCGTAGATCCTTCGCTTCGCTCAGGATGACAAAACACAGCGAGTAGATGCTTCGACAAGCTCAGCATGACACTCTACCGACAAGCCCAACATAACACCCTACCGGCATCGCAAATCCCGTTAGCGAAGCATCATAACGGCGCGTTCAACACCCTTGGTAAGTGCTTCAACCTCCTCCATGGTGTTGTACATACCGATAGAGGCGCGACACATACCCGTAACGCCATAGTGTGTCATAACGGGCTCTGCGCAGTGGTGACCCGTGCGTATAGCAATGCCGAGTTTGTCGAGAATCATACCCACATCGTAGGGGTGTGTACCCTCCACCGTGAACGACACCAAGGGGCACTTATGCGCTGCTTTGCCGTAGATGCGCAAGCCCTCAATCTGCTCCAAGCGCTCGGTTGCTGCACGCAGAAGCATCTGCTCGTGCTCCTCGATGGCTGCCATGCCGATGCTATCCACATAGTCGATAGCCGTACCAAGAGCCACAGCACCGATAAAGTTAGAGGTGCCAGCCTCGTACTTGAGAGGTAGGGGTGCGTATGTTGTCTTAGCGAAAGTCACCTTGTCGACCATATCGCCACCACCCATAAATGGTGGCATTGCCTCCAAAAGCTCCTTGCGGCCATACAAAACGCCGATACCCGTGGGGGCATATAGCTTGTGACCCGACAAGGCATAGAAGTCGTAGCCACGCTCAGCTACCCTGCCGCCACCATGCACAATGCCCTGACAGCCATCCACCATGACAACAGCGCCCACAGCGTGTGCCTTAGCAATGATAGGGTCGAGGTTGGGGCAAGTACCGAGTGTGTTAGATGCCTCAGTAACAGCAACAAGGCGCGTGCGCTCATCGATGAGGCTATCCAACTGCTCCATGCAGAGTTCACCCTGCTCGTTGAAGGGCAGCATGCGCAACTCGGCACCATGGCGCATAGCCGCCAGCTGCCAGGGCACGATGTTGGAGTGGTGCTCCATCTCGCTGACGACGATGTTGTCACCCGCCCTCAGGAAGCGCTCGCTCCAAGCGTAGGCAACGAGGTTAATACTCGCCGTAGCACCCGATGTAAAGACCACCTCCTCGCGGTGCTCCGCGCCAATAAACCTGCGAACACGCTCACGTGCCTCCTCATACATATCGGTCATACGACCCGAGAGGTGGTGCACACCGCGGTGGATGTTGGCGTTGTAGTGGCGCATAAGCTCATTGACCTTCTCGATTACCGCCGTGGGCTTCTGTGCCGTAGCTCCCGAGTCAAAATAGACCAAGGGGCGATTGTTGACGGTGCGCGAGAGGATGGGAAAGTCTGCGCGTATCTTATTGATGTCGAAAGACATAGTTTACAAACTATTAAGTTTTGCGTTAATGAGCGTCATAAGCTCTTCGGCAAGGTTTTCAATAGCAGAGTGCATAGCGACATCCTGCACGAAGCCCTCAATCTGAAGGCGCTTTGCCTGTGCAGTGCTGAGACCACGCTGACGCATGTACAGGATGGCATCGCTATCCATCTGGCCTACCGTAGCACCATGGCTACACTTAACATCGTCGGCATAGATTTCCAACTGTGGAAGTGTCTCGATGCGTGCCTCGCCAATGGTTACATTGCGGCTCGACTGCACAGAGTCGGTATGCTGCGCTCCAGGGGCTACATATACAAGACCCGAGAAGCTACCATGTGCCTTATCTGCCGCCACACCCTTAACCGATGTATGCGACGTACACACCGCAGCCATATGGTTTACATCTACCGTAACGCTACCCTGCTCCTCACCAACAAGGATGAAGCAGCCGTTATGCTTGAATGATGCGCCCTCCTCCACGAGGCTTGCAGCAACACGCACATCCGAAGGCGAAACAATAACTTGTGTTACAACGCACTCTGCAGCCTTACCTACAGCAATGCTTAACTGCATAGCAGAGCGCTCTGCAACGACCTCCACAATGCGAAGCACAGCACCTCGGCGGACATCTATATCGATGTTCGAGGCCTTATCGCCATCCACGAGGAGCAACTCCACCGTAGCACCCTCGGCAATGGTTATATCTCTATCGGCATCGGCACGCAACACCCAGCGACCCGACTCGGTACAGCAACCCGCGGGGATGGGCTCAGCGACGAATGCCTGAATAATACGCTCGGTCATGGCTACTCCTCCTTATAGTCGTTAATGAGCCAGTCGTAACCCTCCTTCTCCAACTTTAGCGCAAGAGTCTTGTCGCCAGTATAGATGATGCGACCCTTGTAGAGCACGTGAACGTAGTCGGGCACGATGTAGTCCAACAGGCGCTGGTAGTGTGTGATGACCACCGTAGCGTTATCCTCGCGCTTGAGGCGTGTCACACCCGTAGCCACGATGCGCAAGGCGTCGATGTCGAGACCTGAGTCTGTCTCGTCGAGGATTGCGAGCTTGGGATCAAGCATAGCCATCTGGAAGATCTCATTCTTCTTCTTCTCACCACCCGAGAAACCCTCGTTTACGGCACGCGAAGTAAGCTTAGAGTCGAGCTCCACGATGGCACTCTTCTCCTTCATCATCTTGAGGTACTCAGCCGCAGTAAGTGGCTCAAGACCACGATATTTGCGCTGCTCATTTACGGCAATCTTCATGAAGTTTGCCATCGAAACTCCTGGTATCTCCACGGGGTACTGGAAGCCCAAGAAGAGACCCTTGCGTGAGCGCTCCTCGATTGGAAGGTCGAGGAGGTTCTCACCCTCAAACTCCACCTTACCCTCGGTTACAGTAAACTTCTCGTTACCCGCGAGCACCGAAGCAAGCGTAGATTTACCCGAGCCGTTAGGGCCCATGATAGCGTGTACCTCGCCAGCCTTAACCTCGAGGTTTATACCCTTCAAAATCTCCTTATCGCCAACCTTGGCGTGCAGATTTTCAACTTTTAACATATATGTAGTTCTTTATTATTGCTTATTAATTAGGGACTTTAGTGAGTTTAAAGAATTTAAGGAATTCAATACCCTCATTCCCATTACTAATTACTAATTGCTCATTGCTAATTGCTCATTAATGTGCTATCCCACGCTACCCTCGAGACTGATAGCCAAGAGCTTCTGAGCCTCCACAGCGAACTCCATGGGCAACTTTGCCAATACCTCGCGTGCGTAGCCATTCACGATGAGACCCACAGCATCTTCGGTAGACAAGCCGCGCTGGTTGCAGTAGAAGAGCTGCTCCTCCGAAATCTTCGATGTCGTAGCCTCGTGCTCCAATACCGCCGTTGGGTTGTACGAGTCGATGACGGGGAAGGTGTGTGCACCACACTTGTCGCCAATGAGCAGCGAGTCACACTGCGAGTAGTTACGCGCATTATCTGCACCCTTAGCCACGCGCACAAGACCACGGTAGGCATTCTGCGATCTACCTGCCGAGATACCCTTCGACACGATGCGCGAACGTGTGTTCTTGCCGATGTGAATCATCTTAGTGCCCGTATCTGCCTGCTGATAGTTGTTGGTCATTGCCACAGAGTAGAACTCACCCGACGAGTTATCGCCCGCCAAAACGCAGCTGGGATACTTCCACGTGATAGCCGAGCCAGTCTCCACCTGAGTCCACGACAAGTGAGCACCCTCACGGCAGATGCCGCGCTTGGTAACGAAGTTGTAGATACCGCCCTTGCCATCCTTATCGCCTGGATACCAGTTCTGTACGGTAGAGTATTTAACATCGGCATCCCTCTCCACGACAATCTCCACCACGGCAGCGTGCAACTGATTCTCATCGCGGCGGGGCGCTGTGCAACCCTCCAAGTAACTTACATACGAGCCCTCATCCGCCACGATAAGCGTGCGCTCGAACTGACCCGTACCCTCGGCATTGATGCGGAAGTAGGTAGATAGCTCCATAGGGCAGCGCACACCCTTGGGGATATAGCAGAACGAGCCATCCGAGAAGACAGCAGCGTTGAGTGCCGCGTAGAAGTTATCCGTGTAGGGCACTACCGATCCCAGATACTTCTTAATAAGCTCGGGGTGCTCCTTGATAGCCTCCGAGATTGAGCAGAAGATGATGCCCTTCTCGGCCAACGTATCGCGGAAGGTGGTCTTAACGGACACAGAGTCCATAACAGCATCCACGGCGACACCTGCCAATGCCATCTGCTCCTCGAGCGGAATACCGAGTTTGTCGAACGTGCGCTTGAGCTCGGGGTCCACCTCATCCATGGAGTTGAGCTGCTTCTTGGGCTTTGGTGCGGCGTAGTAGATTACATCCTGGAAGTCTATTTCGGGGATGTCGAGGTGTGCCCACGTGGGGTGCTCGAGCGTTAACCAGTGTCTGTATGCCTTAAGTCGGCGCTCCAACATCCACTCGGGCTCGCCCTTCTTCTGGGATATCAGGCGAATGACATCTTCGTTGAGGCCTTTACCTATGGTATCGGTCTCGATGTCAGTTACGAAACCATACTTATATTCGCTGGTTTCAAGGTTTTCAAGTATATTTTGTGTATCCTTTTCCATCTTATCATGTTTAGCTTGCAAAAGTAACAAAAACTATTCACAAAGTCAAAATTTTAGTCATCTTTATTTTTTATATAGGTATAAGTAGGTGTGATATGCAGCGAGCCGAGGAGTTGGGGTGTAGGAGTGTTTCGTTTGTACACGCCCTACTGAACAGATAGCATCTTTTTCTTTTTTTCTTTTTTATAGGGAAAATGAAAAAAAGAAAAACATATTATAGGAGCAACAAAAAGGGGCATTAGCCACACAAGCCAATGCCCCATCTATATGCTATATGCAAACTATTTGTACTCAACCAACGACTCACCAGTCATCTCCGCGGGCTTTGCAAGACCCATGAGGTCGAGAACCGTAGGCGCTACGTCGGCAAGGATGCCATCCTTAACGCTCGCTACGCGCTCCGATACCACAACGATGGGCACAGGGTTGAGTGAGTGAGCAGGGTTGGGTGTGCCATCAGCATTCAAAGCGTTGTCGGCATTACCGTGGTCAGCAATCTGAACGACCTCGTAGCCATTAGCCTTGGCAGCCTCCACAACATCCTTAACACACTCATCCACAGCCTTTACAGCCTTCTCGATAGCCTCATACACACCTGTGTGACCCACCATGTCGCCATTAGCGAAGTTGAGGCAGATGAAGTCGTACTTCTGCTCGCCAAGAGCCTCCACAAGCTTATCCTTAACCTCGTATGCCGACATCTCGGGCTGGAGATCGTAGGTAGCAACCTTGGGCGATGCAACAAGGATGCGATCCTCGTTAGCGAACTCCTCCTCACGGCCACCGTTAAGGAAGAATGTAACGTGTGCATACTTCTCTGTCTCGGCAATGCGCAACTGCTTCAAGCCCTGCGCTGCGACATACTCACCGATGGTATTTGCAACATTCTCCTTATCGAAGAGGATGTGCAAACCCTGGAACTTAGCATCATATGGAGTCATGCAGCAGTAGTACAAAGGCATTTTGCGCATACCCTCCTCGGGCATATCCTGCTGTGTGAGCACGATAGTAAGCTCCTTAGCGCGGTCGTTGCGGTAGTTGAAGAAGATAACAACGTCGTTAGGCTTGATTGTGCCGATGGCGTTGCCCTCAGCATCCACATTCACGATAGGCAACACAAACTCATCGGTTACACCATTATCATACGACTTCTGCATAGCCTCCACCATATTTGAAGACTTCTCGCCCACGCCATTCACAAGCTGGTCGTAAGCCATCTTAACACGCTCCCAACGCTTGTCGCGGTCCATAGCGTAGTAGCGGCCAATGATAGATGCAATCTTACCTGTAGACTGAGCCATGTGCTTCTCCAAAGCCTCGATAAAGCCCTTACCACTGCGAGGGTCGGTATCACGACCATCCATAAAGCAGTGTACATAGGTATTCTCAATGCCATAGTGCTTAGAGATATCACACAACTTAAAGAGGTGGTCGAGTGACGAGTGCACGCCACCATCCGACACCAAGCCCATGAAGTGTACGTTCACGCCGTTAGCCTTAGCATACTCAAAGGCCTTGACTACCTCCTTATTCTCGAGGATAGAGTTGTCACGGCATGCGCGGTTAATCTTCACCAAGTCCTGATACACTACACGACCAGCACCGATATTAAGGTGACCAACCTCCGAGTTACCCATCTGACCCTCGGGCAGACCGACATTCTCGCCGTCGGTCTTAAGCTCAGCATGTGGGTACTGCGCAGTCATTGCGTTGATGTACTCTGGGTTTGTCGAGTAGATGACATCCGACTTTGTGTGGTCACCATTACCCCAACCATCCAAAATCATCAACAATACTTTATTGCTCATAATGTTATATCCTGTTATTTTATTCGTTACTTTACCTTCTCCATGATAATCTCAACAGCCTTATCCACTGCTGCCTGCAAGCCATCAGGGTTCTTACCACCCGCAGTAGCATAGTGCTTCTGACCACCGCCGCCACCATTCATCAACTTCGCAGCCTCGCGCACTGTAGCACCGGCATCAACACCCATAGCAACCACGTTGTCCGAGAGCATGATGTTGAGCGTAGGCTTGCCATCAGAGAGGTTACCAACAACCATCACCAACTTCTCCGCTACGCGCTGACGCAAAGCAAATGCCAAATCCTTCATCACCTCAGATGGGTACTTCGCAGTGTGAGAGATGAGCTTAACGCCGTTACGCAAAGGAGTATTCTCTGCCAAGCCGTCAGCGATAGCTGCAACCTTCTCCTTACGCATCTCCTCAATCTCGCGAGTGAGTGCATCGTTCGACTCAATCATCTTCTCGATAGCCTGAACAACCTTAGGATTGCGCACAATCTGCTCGATTGATGAAATCATATCCTGAGCACCATAGATAAGGGCCTCGGCGCCCTCACCTGTAGTAGCCTCGATACGGCGTACACCTGCCGAGATAGCGCTCTCGCTTGTAATCTTGAACAGACCGAGGTTACCAGTAGCCGAAGCGTGTGTACCACCACAAAGCTCAGTCGAAGGACCGAAGTTCACGATGCGCACCTTGTCGCCATACTTCTCACCAAAGAGCATGATAGCACCCGCAGCCTCTGCCTCAGCCATTGTAGCCTCGCGGTTCTCCACCAATGGGTAGTTAGCGCGGATGAGCTTGTTCACAAGACGCTCAACCTCACGCAACTCCTCAGCAGTCACCTTCTGGAAGTGAGAGAAGTCGAAGCGCAAGCCCATAGGACTTACCATAGAGCCCTTCTGCTCAACGTGTGAGCCGAGAACGGTGCGCAATGCGTAGTCCACGAGGTGGGTTGCAGTGTGGTTGTTAGCAGCCTTGGTGCGTGCATCAGCATTTACAACAGCACGGAACGATGCCGCAGGATTCTCGGGCAACTGCTTAGCGATGTGGATGATAAGACCATTCTCCTTCTCTGTTGCTACAATCTCAATCTTCTCGTTTGCGCTCTCGATGTAACCAATGTCACCAATCTGACCACCAGAGTTACCATAGAAAGGTGTGTGGTCGAATACGAGCTGATATGTGGTCGCATTCTTCGACTTCACACGACGGTAGCGAGCGATGCGGATGTCAGACTCCAACGTATCGTAACCCACGAATGTGCTCTCTGCAATAGGCATAATCTCCTGCCAGTCGTCGATATCCTGCTGTGCAGCGTTGCGTGAACGCTCCTTCTGCACCTGAAGTTCCTTCTCGAACTCCTCGATATCCACCTCTACGCCCTGCTCCTTAGCGATAAGCTCAGTAAGGTCGATAGGGAAGCCGTATGTGTCATACAACACGAAGGCATCCTTACCCGAAATCTTGCCATTAGCGCTCTTCTTAATCACACCCTCCAAGAGGTTGATACCAGTAGCCAAGGTGCGGAGGAATGATGCCTCCTCCTCCTCGATTACACGCTCGATGAGTGTCTGCTGAGCAACGAGCTCGGGGAACTGGTGACCCATCTGCTTAACCAAGCCATCTACCAACTTGCAGATGAATGGCTCATTGAAGCCGAGGTATGTGTAACCATAACGTACCGCACGACGCAAGATACGACGGATAACGTAGCCAGCCTTAGCGTTTGCGGGCAACTGACCATCAGCGATAGAGAACGAGATAGCACGCAAGTGGTCAGCGATAACGCGCATAGCCACGTCACACTTCTCATCCTTACCATACTCCTTACCCGAGAGTGCCGCAATGCGAGCGATGGTTGGCTGGAATACGTCAGTATCGTAGTTAGACTTCTTGCCCTGCAAAATCATACAGAGACGCTCGAAGCCCATACCTGTATCTACGTTCTTAGCAGGCAGTGGCTCCAACGAACCGTTAGCCTTGCGGTTGAACTGCATGAACACGAGGTTCCAGATCTCGATAACCTGAGGGTGGCTCATGTTCACCATTTCGCGACCAGGAATCTTAGCTACCTCCTCGTCGTCGCGCAAGTCGAAGTGAATCTCGCTACAAGGGCCACAAGGACCTGTCTCGCCCATCTCCCAGAAGTTATCCTTCTTGTTACCACGGATGATGTGGTCCTCGGGCAAGAACTGCTTCCAGTAGTCGTATG
The DNA here is from genome assembly GCA_045637085.1 of Alistipes sp. GTDB lineage: Bacteria > Bacteroidota > Bacteroidia > Bacteroidales > Rikenellaceae > Alistipes. Next base: position 82,075 of record JAZTYW010000040.1, read on the forward strand.
CCTCCTGGTCGAAGGCTACGCCATCCTCCTCACTACCCTCAAATACGGTAGCATACATGCGGCTCTTGTCGAGTTTGTAGACCTCAGTAAGCAACTCCCATGCCCACTCGATAGCCTCCTTCTTGAAGTAATCGCCATACGACCAGTTACCGAGCATCTCGAACATGGTGTGGTGGTAAGTATCATGACCTACCTCTTCCAAGTCGTTATGCTTACCGCTTACACGCAAACACTTTTGCGAGTCGGCAACACGCGCATATTTAATGGGTTGATTACCCAAGATAATGTCTTTAAACTGATTCATGCCTGCATTGGTAAACATCAAAGTAGGGTCATCCTTGATAACCATTGGTGCTGAAGGCACGATTTGATGTCCTTTGCTCTCGAAAAAACTCTTGAAAGAGTCTCTAATTTCATTCGCTGTTAACATAGCTTTTTACTAAATAATTCAAAAAACGGTACAAAGATAGTGGGTTTTTATTATTTTTGTCCCATCAAAACACGAAATATTTATAAGAATGCGCAAAGTTTATTATGTATATAATACAAAAACTCACCGTTACGACCGTGTTTATCCCACTGTGCGTCAACGGATAAGGATTGTTTTGCGTCGTGGTTTTTGGTTGCTTTTTGTCGGGTTGGTATGCTTTTTGCTTGCCTTAATCCTTTTTGGCTATCCGTCTGAAAAAGAGCTCCGTCAAGAAAATGCACGCTTGTTGGCACAATATAAATTGCTATCGGCCAGATTGGACCAATCTATGGAGGTGCTGCAAGATATAGGCGAACGTGATGATAATCTGTACCGTGTGGTGTTTCAAGGTGAACCGGTATCGGCTGAAATTCGTAATTCGGGCTACTTAGGAACCAATCGCTATGACGACCTAAAGGATATGGCCAATGCCGAGATGGTGATAGAAACAACCCGAAAGCTGGATGTGCTGGATAAACAATTGTATCTGCAATCTACATCGTTCGACCAGGTGGTAGAGATGTGTCGCAACCAAGACGAGATGCTGAAGTGCATACCTGCTATACAACCGGTGGCCAATAAAGACTTGAAACGTATGGCTTCGGGATATGGTACACGTATAGACCCTATCTATGGCACTACTCGCTTCCATGAAGGTATGGACTTCTCGGCACCAACGGGAACGGATATCTATGCTACGGGCGATGGCGTGGTGGTGAAAATGGGTTGGCAAACGGGATATGGCAATACCATTGTGATAGATCATGGTTTTGGCTACCAAACGTTGTATGCTCACTTAAAGGAATTTCGTACACAACGCGGAAAACGAGTGGTGCGTGGCGAGGTGATTGGTGGAGTGGGAAATACCGGAAAAAGTTCGGGACCGCACTTGCATTACGAAGTGCACAAGGATGGACGCGTAGTGAATCCGGTGAACTTTTATTTCAAAGACTTGAGTGCCGAAGATTATGACCGCATGATTCAGATGGCGGAAAATCACGGTAAAATGATGGATTAGGACAATGAAGTTATACTATAGCATACACGAAGTAGCGGCCATGTTGGGGCCGGGCGTAAACGAATCGACCTTGCGCTATTGGGAAAAGGAGTTTGAACAACTGGCTCCTCGAAAGGCGGGTAGAGGGGTGAGACAATATACCCAAAAGGATATTGACTTGCTGAAACTAATCTACCATCTAGTCAAGGAAAAAGGTATGACTTTGAAGGGCGCAAAAAGTCGCTTGGCTGTGAACAAAGAGAAAACAGACAAGAACTTCGAGGTTGTCAGTCGTTTAAAACAAATCCGTCAAGAACTGATGGATATGAAACAAGCACTTGATGCGTTTACATACACGCAGATGGATGAATTGAGAATTGAGAGTTGAGAATTAAAAATTACTTCCCTAATTCCTAATTCATAAATCATAAGTCACTAATTCTCAATACGCGTCACTTCCTTAATATTTTTAATCT
>JAZTYW010000041.1:0-20147 GCA_045637085.1 Alistipes sp.
TGCCGAATTTTTTGTGAATGTAATGAATAGAGTAGCCATTGTCAAGCATTCTCATATATTTGAGCAATGCTGCGTAATCGTGTTTTTTGCGCATAAAGAAACCCCAAAAGTTTTTTGTCTAAACTTTTGGGGTCACTTCACTCAAGTACTACCCATCGTCGGGATTTTTGCCGAGTGTTGTATCTGCAGTCTTCTTTTGCAAAACCTACAACCGACATCTGATAAAAAATTATAGCGAACCAATAGGTTGCAAATTAGCGAATTTAATGAATTTAGGGATACCATCTTACCATATCGCTAATCTTCTTAAAATCCCAAATCTCTCTAAAACAAGAAGCTAACTAAAGGCTGAAAATAGCCTAAATTGAGAGTTTACACACTTGTTGTGCGCCATAAATAATATCTTTAATACATTGCAATGTCCCATGGGAGTGTTGTTCGTTTCGAAAATTATTTTTAATTTTGTAGTGCTATTGTATAAATAGCAGACATATTGAAAGTGTTTTCGCTAGTCTTTCTAAGAAAATCTGACAGTTTTCATTGACTATAGGACAAACGAATAGCACTCATTTCTTGTATAGCTATGTGGCTGTATGCATTTTGCGTACCTATCCCCATACTATTCAGGTGTGGGGCATTGTATCGTTTATTTTAGTCTGGGTTTTGTCAGAGCCTTCTTAGAGATAAACAGAAACCATCTCCACACTTTCTGTTTGTATATATAACATACCGCATAGGAGATGTTACGGTAAAAAACATTTAATTATGAGGAAATTACTGTTATTATGTACATTATCTCTATTTTGTGCTTGCTCACCACGCGATGTTGTTGAGAAGAACATTGAGGCACACATGTCTACACACTTGTCTGAGTTTGAGATAGAGTCTGCAGAGTATAGCAGACTATACACAGTTACCTTGAAGGATTCAAAGGATATACCATCTGATTTGCTAACCGATGAGGAAAGAATGGCGTTAGTAGGGGGACATTTTCTAGGAGTAGCTGAAGGCATTAACAGAAACATGTTTAATTGGGTATTATCAAACGATCGACTTGCAAAGGAGTTGGGTGTTGAGGCTAAAACGTACCTCAAGGTAGGTTTCTTCAAGTTAAGAAATAGAGACAATGATGTATTTGATGCAGCTGTTGGCTTTGTAATAGACTCTGTATACAATGTGGAAAGGGCACTTATAATTGATGATGGTAAAGATTATAAATATATTTATAGTCGTGCATTTGATAAAAAACAACGATAAAATTTTAATTACTATGAAAGAAAATAACGAAATTATTACAAGCGAGCAGTGTGAAATGCAAAAGAAATCATTAGAGGATACTATTGCTAAAGATAGTAGGGAAGAAGATATTGATCTAAATGCTATTCTACAGTGGTTATTTTACATACTTGGTGCCGTACTAATCGTTATGTCAGTAATAAAATATAATGCTGACTTAGAAACGTATAAGGATGAATTTCATTTTGATGAGATAGGCTATGTCGGCGGCGATGCCTACAATTATATTATCTCTGCCGCACGCTCTACAGCCATTATGATTAAGAGTCTGATATTGGCATTATTTGGTTGTACATCTATAATCGCTGGTTTGATTCTTAGTATTTTAAACAAAAAGTAACATCCTATGACCATAAAAAGAACAACGCTTATAACGCTCATAGTTGTGGTTATCATAGTTGCATTTGGATCCTCATTTGCTATTAACAATCATATAAAAGAGCGTGACAAGCAACACGAGATTGATGAATATTTCGAGTACATTGATAAAAAGACTGAACAGGAGTATCAAAGCTTAAAATATGAATATCTATCCTATGTTAAGACCATAATGGATAATGAGTATTCTAGTGAGTTTAAGGCAAAATATGTTAGAAAGGTTAATAAACTACTAGATGAGTACATCTATGAGTATGGAACCTTCAACTCTGAGACTGTTTTTAACTTTATGAACACTCAGCCTTCAAGACAAAATGAGGATTTGAAGATACTGCGCGAACTTGCCGAAGAGCGTGTATTTCAAGATTAGTACGTGTTATCAGCGTTTATTCTAAAGATAGCAATCTGCAACTATGTATTCATACACAATGATATTTTCACATATACTAGTATTAAATAGTATTACCAACCCTATGGCGGGTGCAACTGTTGCGATTGTAGAGAGAACTTCAATACAAAACAAAATGAGGGTGTCCAACAAGTTTTGTGGACACCCTCTCTTATTGTAGATTGTATTATATTGCAGTTTATCTTCTTAGAAGTTGAAACCGGCGCCGACATAGAAGATGCTGGTGTGAGTCTTGTATTTGAAGTCCTTGACCTGCTCGCCAGTGTAGCGGTTGAGCATGCCAAAGTTATAGCCCACCTTTACATTAACCCTCTCGGCAATGGTTACGCCCGCACCAACGCCAATCTTAAGGTCGAAGCGGCCATAGTCGCTCTCCTTGTAGTTGTTGGTCTTTACGGTAGTGTCGCCAGCAGTTGCCTTGAGGGTTGAGGCGAGACCTACAGAGAACACGGGGCCCGCAAAGGCGTGTACGCTGAGCTTCGAGGGGAGAACTTCGTAGCCATACTTAACATGCACGGGGATGTCGAGGTAGTGCTCGGTGAGGCTCGCGCGTGTCTTGATGCCAAATATCTCCTCATGCTCTGTCTCTCCGCCAAAGGTGTAGCGAAGACCTGGCTCGATGCCAAGAGTGCCCCAGTTGCCATTGAGGAGGTTAAAGCCGTATGTAGCCTCAATATAAAAGCCATTGAGTGAGTCATCTTCCGACTCGTCGGCAATGGTTGTCGTCGTGTTAAGAAGGTTGTAACCTACGCCCACACCAAACTGAGCCTTAGCGTCCGCTGCAATAAACATGACTGCGGCTACAAGAATAAAGTAAATTTTTTTCATGTTGGAAAAGCGTTGAATTGATTAATAGTTAAAGTGTGTAATATGGGTAATTTGTTTATTTAGTGTTACATGCCGCGGCGTGATAAAATCCACGCCAAGGCTCCATAAGCGCCATCCACAATGCCACGAAGCCATGTGGGCAGCGTGTTGAGGAGGCGTAGGCGGCGCAGCTGGCGGCGCGAGCGTGTGGTATAAGAGAAGTGTTCCGCAGCGTGGCGGGCATCCTCCGTGCCTCCGCGTACGCTCTGCGTGATGGCCTTGCCGATGGCTATGCGCGCGATATACTCATTGAGTGTGGTGTTGCCCTCGGGGTTGTATAGCTCCTCGATTGAGTGTGCGCTCTGCTCCGCACGGTAGATAGATGCCGAACGGTTGCTTGCGGTGCGTGAGTAGCGCACGAGCGACATGGGAGAGAAGCAGAATTTCGCACCCTGCTGTACCATCCTCACCCACAGCCACTGGTCCTCGCCTATGCGCATACCCTCGGGGAAACCTCCCGCGCGCAGCACCGCATCGCGACGTAGGGTGGCGGTTGAGGGGATAATGGGGTAGCGGCGTAAGAGTGCCTCCTCTGCGATGTTGATATAGCCCTCGGTCGTAGGTGTGGGTGCAACGACGCGCTGTGTGCCGTTCACGATGTCGAAGGCCGTAGAGTAGGCATCAGCCTCGGGGTAGTACTCCATAAGTCGGCACATCTCGGCGATGTAGCCCGTGAGCCACATATCATCGGCATCGAGCAGCGCTATGTAGTCGCCCTTGGCCTCCGCAATACCGCGGTTGCGTGCTGCGCTGACACCGCTATTAGGCTGTGTGATAAGGCGTATGTCCACCTCGGGGTGCTCGGCAATGATGCGCTCAACAATTGCGCGCGACCCATCCGTAGAGCCGTCATCCACAACGATAATCTCGCTTGGTGCAAGGCTCTGTTCCACTACCGAGCGTAGTGCGCGCTCCACCTCCGCCTCTTTGTTGTATAGCGGCATCACAACCGATATGCGTGCTGATTCCTCGGTCTGCACCTTGCGGCCAAAATTTAGGATTTCGGGTGCGTGGTTGAGGCGCTTATCCTCGGGCAACCACTTCTGTATGTCGCCATAGTGGCTGCGCAGGTAGGTCTCCAAGTCGCTCGGTGCCCATACCTCCATAGCGCCCAATTTGCGGCGCTCGGGGTTGTTAATCGCCTCCACGGCAATCATATCCTTGGGCATGCGTACGATGTTGTAGTACTTCGCATTCGTGCCGTTGTAGCGTGTAAGCTCTCGCTTTAATCTGTTGTATATCTGTTCTTTGCTGTGTGTCGCAGTGATAAGGCGTATGGCGGCACACGATAACCAGCTTTTAGGCAACACAACACCGTTATTCGCTCTGCCGAACCACCTCCATAGCCATACGCTCTTTGCCATAAAGCAGTTTACCCAGAATCCCACCTTGGCGCGCTGCTTGCGGCGTAGTGCCTCGTCGTCGGGCACAAGGTCATAGGGGAAGATGTCGATGTAGATACCCTCCTCAATGGGCATGCCCACCCACTCGCGCTCCACGAAGCGAGTGCCACGCTTGCGCACCTTGGCGAAGTAGAAGGGGGTGTCGAGCTCTGTTGTAAACTCCTGAAGCACATAGCCCTCGCCGAGGAGTGCGGGTGCCTCACGGAGGAAGCGCTCATAGTTCTCGCGCGTCATGCCGAGGTCAACGTCGTCATCCCATGGCACTATATCCTCAAAGAAGTGTGCACCTATGGCCGTGCCACCCTGAATAAAATAGGGTATGCCTGCGATGTCGCACACGCGCACCACCTCGCGAAGAACATCGTATAGCTCCTCGTGCAGGTGTCGTAGTATCTCGGCATTATATTTCATTACATGTTGTGTACTAAAAGGTTACAGCCGCGAATGTCGCTGCCCGCAATGCGTCCCTCAATCATGAAACTACCGTCATCGTATAGGCGTCCCATATCCTCTGTCTGGATAAAGGCGCACGACGAGAGGTTGGCGAGGTCGATAATGTCGATGCCGCCGCGTGTGGGGGTGTGGTCGAAGGGGTCGTTCACGTCGCGCACCATGACGCGCATCCACTTTGGCGCGCGGAAGATGCCCTCGCCCGAGGAGTATGCCTGCGATGTAAGCTCTGCCATGCCATATTCGGAGTGTATGTGTTCCACGCCAAAGCCTGCGGTGAGTATGGCGTGCAACTCGCTCTTCGACAGCTCCTTGCGGCGACCCTTCATGCCGCCAGTCTCCATGATGATGGTGTTGGAGAGTTTGGGTGCGTACTGCTCTGCAACATCCCACAGGGCGTAGCTCACGCCAAGCAGAATTTTTGGTTTGGGGTCAGCCTCAATGTCAGCGATGAGGCGTTCATAATCATTGAGATAAAAACCTCCCGAGCCGCACTCTTTGATAAGCGTATCGACCATATATACCAACGACGAACCCTCGCGCTCGAGGTAGTTGGGCAGTAGTCCGTAGATGCTCCACTTTGCTGGCTCGCCATAGAACTCCTTGAACGCCGCGGTGAAGGTCTTGCGGTATGCCTCCAGCGATGCCATCATGTGGCGAGATGCCACGGTAGAGCCCGTATTGCTCGATGTGAAGATGATTTCGGGGGCCTCCGTGCCGCAATATACATCGGTTGACTTGAAGAGGCGTATCGGCATAAAGGGTATCTCCTCGATGCTCTGCACCTCCGCGGGGGCGATGCCGAGTAGCTCTACATAGCGGCGATATGGCTCGCAGTGCTGGCTCTGATATCGGAATAACTCCAGTGTGCATGCCTCAAACTCCGCATCTGTGCGAATGGATAGTATGGTGTCGATGTTTAACATATTCACTTTTATCTAATAGTCCACAAAGTTATATTTTTTCCGCGATAATGCCAACAAATATTGTCTTTTGGTAAAAATAACATGATAACCTCTTGTATTTTGCGCATGTTTTTGTATATTTGTAATTTGAAACGGATGAAATTATGAGCAAAAGACTTAAAATAGGTGTTACTCAAGGCGACACAAATGGTGTAGGCTGGGAGATAATACTCAAGATATTTTCAGATAATCGTATTACAGAGTTGTTCACCCCCGTGGTATATGGTTCTACCACTGCTGCGGCATACTACCAGAAGCGTCTCGGTGACCTCGAGCCTGTGAAGTTCGTGGTTGTGGCAGATGCCGAGAATGCCGAGCATGGCAAGATAAACCTCGTGGAGTGTGGCGCAAAGGAGCTCTCTATTACGCCAGGCAAGCCCTCAAAGGTGGGTGGTAAGGCTGCGGCTGATGCGCTCACAAAGGCTATTGAGGATCTGAAGTCGGGTGATATTGATGCTATTGTAACAGCACCAATCGACAAGGAGATGATTCAGAGCGAGACATTCTCGTTTACGGGACATACAGAGTTCTTTGCCAAGGAGCTTGATGGCGAGCCCTTGATGATTATGACCTCGGAGCTTATGCGTGTGGGCTTGGTTACTATTCATGTCCCCGTAGCGAAGGTCGCAGAGTCACTCTCGAAGGAGCTTATCGTGGAGCGCATAAACCAGATGAACGACTCTATGCGTCAGGACTTTGGTGTCGTGCGACCTAAGGTTGCAGTGCTGGCTCTCAACCCTCACGCTGGTGATGGTGGCCTGCTCGGTAAGGAGGAAGAGGAGATTATCAAGCCCGCAATCGTTGAGGCATACGAGGCTGGAGTGTTGGCATTTGGTCCCTTCGCGGCAGATGGTTTCTTCGCATCGGGTCAGTTCAAAAACTATGATGCAATTTTGGCTATGTACCACGACCAGGGTCTTGCACCATTTAAGACACTTACGCCCAACGGTGTAAACTTCACAGCGTCACTCTCGGAGGTGCGCACGTCGCCCGACCATGGCGTAGCCTACGACATCGCTGGTAAGGGCGTAGCGGATGAGCAGTCTATGCGTAACGCTATTTACGATGCTATTGACATCGTGCAGCGTCGCAGAGAGTGGGCAGAGTGGAACGCAAACCCATTGCAGCACTTCGAGCGCGAGAAGGGTAGAGATATTTCGATTAAGGATCTCCCCGAGCAGGAGCATAACGACTAATATTACTATCCTTTGGAGCTATGAATAAAACGCAGCTTAAAAATTGGATGGGAGTGATTCTCTCGGCAGTAGTACTTGGCTTGTCGGTGACATTGCTAATGAGGTTGTGGAGACCCCAGGATGCGGCGCATTGGATATTGTGGAGTGTGGGCCTTCTCATTGCCATAAGGTCGATAGGACGCATTGCAGAGCTAGCAAAGCAGATTGGTGCAAAAGAGGACGAAAATAAGTAAATTAAACTATGGACAGCAAATTAATCAAAGCCGTTAAGGCGCTCATAGGATATGTTCTCATGGGTGTTGCCGTAACAAATTGTTATCTTGGATGGAAACCTCAGAGTGACCATGACTGGTGCATGTGGGCAGGTAATCTTATCCTTGGCATAGTAGCCTTAATCTACATCTTTAAAGGTCCAAAGTTAGATAAAGAGTAAACAGGGAGTGCAGCTGAGTAGTAATCCGTCTCGTTATTGTGGAGCTACGAAGGCACTCAAAACATAAACAATTAAAAACAATTATTATCATGGTTAAAGTAACCTTTCCCGATGGCTCGGTAAGAGAGTTTGCCAAAGGGACTACTGCCTTTCAGGTAGCAGAGAGCATCAGCCCTCGTTTAGCTGCTGACTCACTCGCAGCCGAGGTAAACGGCGCAACTGTAGATATGATGCGCCCTATCGACAGCGACTGTTCGATTAAATTCTTCAAGTGGGACGACGCAGAGGGTAAGCACGCCTTCTGGCACACATCTTCACACCTCTTGGCTGAGGCGTTGGAGGCTTTGTATCCCGGCATTAAGTTCGGTATCGGTCCCGCTATTCACAACGGTTTCTACTACGACGTAGACTCGCCCGTAGCGATTACGGAGGCTGACCTCGAGAAGATCGAGGCAAAGATGGTGGAGCTCTCACGCAACAAGGAGGCTCTTGTTCGTACTGAGGTCTCAAAGGCTGACGCACTCAAGACCTTCACAGAGAAGGGTGACCAGTACAAGGTTGAACTTATCACCGACCTTGAGGATGGTACCATCTCGTTCTACACTAACGGTGCCTTCACAGACCTATGTCGTGGTCCACATATCCCTAACACGGGTTATATCAAGGCTATTAAGCTTACATCTATCGCTGGTGCATACTGGCGTGGTAACGAGAAGAACAAGATGCTTACTCGTATCTATGGTGTATCGTTCCCCAAGAAGTCGATGCTCGACGAGCACCTCGCATTGTTGGAGGAGGCTAAGAAGCGTGACCACCGTAAGCTCGGTAAGGACCTCGAGTTGTTCATGTTCTCACAGCGCGTAGGTCAGGGTCTTCCTATGTGGTTGCCCAAGGGTGCAGAGTTGCGCGACCGCTTGGAGCGCTTCTTGCGCCAGATTCAGAAGGAGTATGGCTACCAGCAGGTTATCACTCCTCATATCGGTAACAAGGATTTGTATGTGACATCTGGTCACTATGCAAAGTATGGTAAGGACTCGTTCCAGCCTATCCACACTCCATTCGAGGGTGAGGAGTACCTCTTGAAGCCTATGAACTGTCCTCACCACTGTGAGATCTACCGCTCTAAGCCTCGCTCATATAAGGATCTCCCTGTTCGCTTGGCAGAGTTCGGTACAGTATATCGTTATGAGCAGTCTGGTGAGTTGCACGGTTTGACACGTGTACGCTCATTTACTCAGGACGATGCTCACCTCTTCGTGCGCCCCGACCAGTTGTTGGAGGAGTTCGAGAAGGTTATCGACATCGTATTGTACATCTTCCGCACATTGAAGTTCGACAACTATACAGCACAGATCTCGTTGCGCGATCCTAACAATACGGAGAAGTATATCGGTTCGGATGAGAACTGGGCAAAGGCTGAGGGTGCTATCATCCAGGCATGTAAGGAGAAGGGTCTCAACACCACTGTAGAGCTTGGTGAGGCAGCGTTCTATGGTCCTAAGCTCGATTTCATGGTTAAGGATGCTTTGGGTCGTAGCTGGCAGCTCGGTACTATCCAGGTTGACTACAACTTGCCTGAGCGTTTCGACCTTACTTATAAGGGCTCAGACGATAAGCTCCACCGTCCTATCATGATCCACCGTGCGCCATTCGGCTCTATGGAGCGTTTCGTGGCTGTGTTGTTGGAGCACACAGGCGGTAAGTTCCCATTGTGGCTCACACCTGATCAGGTTGTTGTATTGCCTATCTCGGAGAAGTATAACGACTACGCTAATGAGGTGGCTCGCGAGCTTAACAACTGCGATGTCCGCACTCAGGTTGATGACCGTAACGAAAAGATTGGCCGCAAGATCCGCGATAACGAGCTTAAGCGTATCCCTTACCTCTTGATCGTAGGTGAGAAGGAGGCCGAGGAGCGTAAGGTATCTGTGCGTGCGCAGGGTGAGGGCGACAAGGGTCAGATGACCATTGCTGAGTTCGCAACCTTCATGAAGGAGCTTGTTGCCCAGGAGATTGAGGCTAACAAGGTGAAGTAAGATAAGACAGATTTAAGTATAACTAACAATTAACTAATTTGGCAGGACAATTACCATTCCGCCCACGCCCACAGGCGCAGGGGAATACCCAGAACAACAATCAGCAGCAGCAGCGCGACCAGCGTGGTCGTCGTCCGCAGCAGGAGAATCCAAACCGCATCAACGACGAGATCACAGCCCCAACTGTGCGCGTTGTAGGTGAGAACGTAGAGCCTAACCTTGTGCTTCCTATTAAGGAGGCTATCAAGTTGGCCGACGAGATGGAGCTCGACCTTATCGAGATCTCGCCTAAGGCAGATCCTCCAGTATGTCGTATTGCCGATTACCAGAAGTTCCTCTACCAGCAGAAGAAGAAGGCTAAGGAGATCAAGGCTAAGCAGGTTAAGGTTGTAGTCAAGGAGATTCGTTTTGGTCCACAGACCGATGACCACGACTATAACTTCAAGCTCAAGCACGCCGAGAACTTCTTGAAGGAGGGCGCAAAGGTTAAGGCATACGTATTCTTCCGTGGCCGCTCTATCGTCTTCAAGGAGCAGGGTGAGATTTTGCTTTTGCGCTTTGCAAACGACCTCGAGGAGCTTGCACGCGTGGAGCTTATGCCAAAGCTCGATGGCAAGAAGATGAATATGATTTTGGCTCCGAAATCAAAAAAGTAGAAATTTGTCGTGATAAGGCAGACATCTACTGCCTCTAACAAAAGATGCCGTCAATGGGACGTACTCTTAAGTACTACCCATCGACGGCATTTTTGCCGAGCGTTGTATCTACAGCCTTTTGACGACAAATTCTTTCTTGTGATAGCGGCGCTACTGCGCCGCTATCACAAGAATCTCCTCAGTGGCAATACACTATCAACGTTGTCTATGGTCGACTGCGAGGAGATTGCCACGTCGGGCATGACCCTCCAGCAGATAGCCGACGAACTAGGGTATGAGAATCGCTCCTCGGTAAGCAGAATTATTAATCAATAGTGTTGTTGCTTGTTGCTTTTTCCTATGTTTTGCAACAAAGCAACAAAAGAGACCGAAGAGACCAAGAGACCAAGAGACCAAAGCGAGGTCGCGGACAACTGCCGATAGCAACAACAGAGGTCGCAGACAATGGTTGATAGTGACTTCTCTTCGGTCTCTGTGGTCTCTTCGGTCCCCAAATGTCTCAAAAAAAGTATTTACTCGGTATGTGAATATAGTTAGTATAATAATATATAAAAGTAGTCATTTTGTCGTCTGTGTGGTAAAAAGGTGTGGTTTTGTGCTCTGTATCGAGTTTTACGTGCTCTGATTTATAGTATAAAATGGTGGAAATTGAAAGTAATTTTCTAACTTTGCGTAGACGATAGCGACGTCCAGTCCGTCAGCAAGATATCATACAACAAACTATAAACACACAATTAACCATGAAGCTCTTAAGACTCATTTTACTGCCTGTTATTTTGCTTTTATCGGGATGTTTTATACGTCCGATTCCAGAATGGCCTTCGCCAGATGAACCATGTCCAGGTTTTATATCTCAATATCACTACATAAATAAATACATTGAAATAGAGGCTCAAAATGATGAGTCCTCTATAACAGTCCGATTCTATACAATAGCGGATGACTTAGAGACTACAGCTGCTAAGGTATGGTGGAAGAATGATGATATATATCAAATGATGAAGGAGAAGTATGGTGATGACCAAACTTGGACTTACGAGTCGGTTTCTCCGGATGATGATGCATTTGTAGAGTCCATAAATGCTATCAGCATAAAATCTACTCCAGCGTGGAGTGAAGACTATTCTGCAACGTCCTCGCTAAACGACATTTTCGAAGTGGAGTACGCTACCTATAAATATTTTGTGGAGAGCGGTTTTGATGAAGATTTCGGAGGTATGAGGCGTTGGCGTACCGAACGCAAGCGAGTCTCTGAACTTCAGGAGGATGATATGTGGTTTATTCGCACAGACTTCAGTCTTATCTGCACGACGCCACCGGGTGATGAGCGAGAGCGTTATCTTAAGGTAACCCTTTCGCTAGACACTGGCGAGGAGATAATGTATAGGGTGAAGGTGAACTAAGCGAAAGAGAAAGTCGTCTAACAAGGCTACTTTGTCGTTCTTTGCCGAGATAACAGCGCATCTACTTTCGCTAACGAATTATCTCCGCAATGGGCAGTACGGTAATGTACAGCCCATCGCCTCGAAATTCGCCGAGCGTTGTATCTGCAGCCTTCTGACGACAAATCCAATTTTGCGAGATATACATTCTCTGTTTCGGGTGGAAAATATGAGGAAAAGAGTTGGTTGTTTCAATAAAATTTCGTATCTTCGTCGAACTACGAAAAATATGCATCGTCATACTATTTGTTTGTAAAATTCTAATCAGTTTCTAAAAGCCTATGAGACGTTTTTTTAGTTTGATTGTGTCTATGTCCTTGATAGGGCTTATCTCTTGTGAGTATGACACGCAGTATTATAACCAAGTGAGTTTCGTTATAGATAACGAGGTGTCGTGTGCACTTTTTATAGATGAGGTAGACTACAATGAGCAGTGGAACACTGTCAATGGTTCGCCAACGCTTATTGCCACGAATGACTCGGAGAAGATTCTCTCTTGGGTAGAGGTGAACGCGTCTCAAATAACAAAGTTGGATGATGTAAAGTATTATCTCCCCAAAAAGTTAAAGGTGGTATTCAACGATGAGTATGCCATATACCTTGTGAAGAGCGGTGTGCAAGAAGATATGCCCCATATAACTTTGGATGAGGAGAAATGCAATGTAGTTAAAAAAAGAGATGGATATATTCAGATAGTATATGCTATAACTGAAGGTGATTATCGATATGCCCAAGAGCATGGAGTAAAATTATAAGTTAGGCTTTTTGATATAATAAAGGTTTTATGTTTTAGACGTTATAGTAATTCAGCCCGACCACAATGGTCGGGCTGTTTTCGTTAGTATGTGCAAATTGTTTATTATAAACGCATTGCTAATTGCTAATTGTTGCTCTACTCTCTCCACATCTGTATAATCGATGTGAAGTTGCCCTCGGCATCCTTGATAACCTCGCCGTTCTCGTAAACCTCGTATAGCTGGATGAAGTAGACGTCAATGTAATTGACCTGGATATATCCCTTGGGCATCAGTGCGCCGCCATAGTGCTGGCCATCCTCGAAGTCAATCCTCACGATGGCATTTATATCCTCGGTGGCAGGGGAAAATGTGTAGCTAAAGGGGCGGTCCACAACGAGCTCCTTGCGCTCCTGGTCGGCATAACCCTTCATATCGCCGCGGTCATCCTCGCCATAGGTGATGTCGTAGAATATTTTGTTAGTTTCGTCGTAGCTAAACCATATGGTATTGGTGAGGCTCTCAAGCTTGGGGTACTCCTTCTGATTCTCCTCAAATGGCTCACAACCAACAACCGCCAACGCCATAACTGCGCCAAGCAAGTATTTCATAATCTTCATAGTAGTAACTTGTGTTTTAGTTTAAAATCAAAATTTCGGCTCCAAAGATACGCATTTATTCGGCTATTATTGTGCCGAGGTGGGGGTAAAATGCTGTTTTTGTGAAAAATGTGGGTCGTGAAGTTTGCATTTCAGAAAAATTGCTTACCTTTGCGGGCCTTTTAGTACGCACGCGTATTAAATTAGGTGCAGAATTATTTATTAACTTTTAACGAGCGATTGCATCGCAAAACATTTTTTCCATTATGGAGCAGAACAAAATTGTAGCGAACGAGAATTTCGATTGGAATGCGTTCGAGAATGACCTTGGCGTATACGACCAGTCGAAGGAGACTATCGAGGAGGCTTATGGCAAGACTATGTCTAACGTAGCTGTTGGCGAGGTTGTTGAGGGTACTGTTACCGAGATCAACAAGCGCGAGGTTACTGTTAACATCGGTTACAAGTCTGAGGGCCTTATCGCAGCCACAGAGTTCCGTTACAACCCCGACTTGACTGTAGGCGAGAAGGTTGAGGTTTACGTTGAGTCGGTTGAGGATAAGGGTGGCCAGTTGGCTCTCTCTCACAAGAAGGCTCGTCAGCTTAAGAGCTGGGACCGTGTTAACGAGGCTCTCAACAACGACGAGATTATCAAGGGTTACGTTAAGTGCCGCACTAAGGGTGGTATGATCGTTGATGTATTTGGTATTGTGGCATTCTTGCCAGGTTCACAGATCGACGTTAAGCCTATCCGCGACTACGATGTATACGTAGACAAGACTATGGAGTTCAAGGTTGTTAAGATCAACCAGGAGTTCCGCAACGTTGTTGTTTCTCACAAGGCTCTTATCGAGGCAGAGCTCGAGGCTCAGAAGCAGGTTATCATGTCTAAGCTCGAGAAGGGTCAGATCCTCGAGGGTACAGTTAAGAACATCACTTCTTACGGTGTGTTCATCGACCTCGGTGGCGTTGACGGTCTTATCCACATCACTGACCTCTCATGGGGTCGCGTAAATCACCCTGAGGAGGTCGTAGCTCTCGACCAGAAGCTTCAGGTTGTTATCCTCGACTTCGATGAGGCTAAGAAGCGTATCGCTTTGGGTCTCAAGCAGCTCACTGCACATCCTTGGGAGGCTCTCAGCTCAGAGCTCAAGGTAGGTGACAAGATCTCAGGTAAGGTTGTAGTTGTTACTGACTACGGCGCATTCGTTGAGGTAGCTCCCGGTGTTGAGGGTCTTATCCACGTTTCAGAGATGTCATGGAGCCAGCCTTTGCGTTCAGCACAGGAGTTCTTGAAGGTAGGCGACGAGATCGAGGCAGTTCTTCTTACTCTCGACCGCGAGGAGCGTAAGATGTCTTTGGGTATCAAGCAGCTTACTCCCGATCCATGGGCTGAGATCGAGAACAAGTACCCTGCAGGTACAAAGTGCACTGCACGTGTTCGCAACTTCTCTAACTTCGGCGTATTCGTAGAGATCGAGGATGGTATCGAGGGTCTTGTACACATCTCAGACCTCTCTTGGACTAAGAAGGTTAAGCACCCATCAGAGTTCACTCAGGTAGGCGCAGAGCTCGAGGTTGTAGTTCTTGAGATCAACAAGGACAACCGTCGTCTCTCACTCGGTCACAAGCAGCTTGAGGAGAATCCTTGGAACGGCTTCGAGAGCCAGTTCGGCGTTGACAGCGTTCACGAGGGTACTGTAACTGAGGCTAACGACAAGGGTGTTGTTGTATCACTCGGCGAGAACATCGAGGGCTTCTGCCCAGCACGTCACGCTGTTAAGGAGGATGGCACAACTTTGAAGGCTGGTGAGACTGCAGAGTTCAAGGTACTCGAGTTCTCTAAGGCTACTAAGCGCATCACTCTTTCACACAGCCGTCTCTTCGAGGAGGCAAAGCGTGCTGCTGATGCTGCTGAGAAGGCAGAGCGTCGTGCTGCAGCTGATGCTACCAAGAACAGCGTTAAGAAGATCAACGCTCAGGTAGAGAAGACTACTCTTGGTGACATCGCAGGTTTGGCAGAGTTGAAGGCTCAGCTTGAGAACAAGTAAGATTTGCCGTGATAGTGGCGCGTTAGCGTCACATCGCTAAAAGTAAGACCCCACGGGCTGTACGCAAGTACTATCCCGTGGGGTTCTTCTTTTGCGATATAACACTACCACACCACTCTGACGACAAATCGCTTCTTGTGTGTCGCTCCACTTCTAACAATAAATTAGTAGTCCTATTTATATATAGGATAGTAGGGTATTGTCCACTCATCTTTGAGCTCTTTCATGCCGTTGGAGTTGAAGAACTTCACCTGGCCGCCTTGGCTAAATTGAGAGTATGGATTTTCCAGCGCGTTCCTTTCGTACTTCAGCCACTGCTTCTTTGTAATCCGCTTCGTGCTCCACCTGTAGAGCCTTATCTCTTCGCTGTGTTTGGCTATGCCCTCCATCTCGAAACAAAAGTCGCCATCGCTATCCTCGGCACGGAGTATCAAGCCTGGCAGGCCGCGCAGTAGCCATGGCCCTTCCGATATGGGCACTTCGAGCGTAAACCACACCTCCCAGTTGCGACCCTCAAACCGTGCGCACGCCTTGGTGCATGTGTAGCCCTGTATCTCGCAGGTCTCCTCCGTAAGTTGCCACTCTATGTCGGCAGCGGGAAGCGTGTACTCGTAGATGACATCATCGGCAAAGGGTATGTTGTGGCGTATGCGAGCCTCCTCCTTTGTCGTGTATATCTCTGTGGGTATGACGATGGTGCAGTCGCCCGCTGCGTAGTACTCCTCCAGCTCCTCCTCGCTCCATCCATCTTTGTAGCGTGCCATGTTGGCATAGTTTTGTGCAACGCTATAGAAGAGCGTAGCCTTCGCGCCGCAGAGCAGTTTGTATCTCACTTCGAGGTGTAAATCGGGACCATGGCGATAGGATACTTTGTAGTCTACCGCAATCCTCGATGTATCCACCACATCGTAGTCTGCGTGTATGTCGCATGTGCCTATAATCAGTTGGTCGGTCCTGCTGTAGGCAAAGAGTCGAGCCTCCTGCAGTGAATGGTGCTGTGCCGTTGCTGTAAATATAGCTGTCACAGCAATAATGGTTGTAAGTAATCTTCTCATAGCTATTTTGAGTTTAGTAGTTGCTGAAATCTTTGAGAATCTCTCGCCGAGCGCTCTGTAATCTTTTCTCCCACGGCGGTCAAGCACTTGGCATGCGGAAGTCGCTCGGCGTATGTCGTGCGTAGCGAGTCTAACTCTCGGGGTGTGGCACGCGCTAACGACCTTATGGCAATGGCGCTGTGAACGATATATGCGCTTTGTGTCATGGTCGTGTCGGCAAATATGAGATAGGGAAACTCGTTGTAGTAGAAGTTCTCCACAGCTGCGATACTATCTTGAAGTTGCCTATACCTTTTGCTCCTACTGCGCTCGCTATATAGCCTGTCGTTGAGGGCGTTGTAGTGTCGTAATATGCTATCCTTTATATTATAAAACTTTGCATACTGCTCTCTAAATCTGCGTCTATCCTCTCGCGTCTCTATGCGGTCGCCGATGTGTAGCGCTAATGTGTCGCCTGGACCTATCACGACCTGCTCTAAGTGCCTATCTTTGTCCGTCAGGATGAGCAGGTTTACAAAGGTGTCCTCCCTCATGTCGAAGTTGAGGGTGTTGCGCCCACGCTCCACGCGGCAACTATCCTTGAGTACAAATTCGCACTTGTCGTCGCACTCGAAGCCCTGAACATATGCCATCCCCGAGCCTTCGTCACAGTAGAGGATGATGTGTGCCCTCTGTGCAAGCGCTGGGATAATGACTGAGAGTGATAGAACTAAAAGTATAAATCTTTTCATAGAGGTCTATTTTAGGCTAAATTTAACTCTGAAAACTACGGATGCGGGGCGCAATGAGTGGGTGTATATGTGGCTCATGCTATTGCTATTCGAAGCATTTGCGAACGAGGTGTTGTTGAGTATGTTGTGCGCCTCGATGGCATACTCCATGCGCTTGTGTTTTACTCTCACGCTTGCATCTACAAATATGGTGTTGCGGCTCTTGCCATTAATTGCGCTATTTAGGAAGTGTTCGGCTCCCACACGACATATAACCCTCTCGGCAATGATGAAGTCTATATTTGCGCTCTGTTTCAGTAGGTCGATAGCCGAGTGTGTCCCGTCGCCTATCACCGATATGCTGCGGTTATATTGTGACGAGTAGTCCACCCTTATCGCCTTTGTGATGCGCGTGTTTAGGTTTAGTTTTGCGGTGATGAGCTGATATGTTGAGGGTACAAGGGTGCTCTCTCGCAGAATCTCGGACCACGAGCGCATATACTCTCCCGATAGGGTCGCGGTGGTCGCTATGGCATTAAAGCGTTTGCTAATGTTGGCTTTGATGTTGTACGAGTCGCTGCGACTGGGCCTCTCGATAGCCTCAATCTCGCTGAGTGCGCCCGTGAAGCTCGTGTTATACATCAGGTTGGAGTGGTTTATAGAGTAGTTGGTCTCGACGCCAGAGAATATAGCATCTATGGCGTTGCCGTATGATAGTTGCACGCCGTAAGTCTGGCTACGAAGATTGCTCATCGCGCCCGCCTTGCGCTGTATAACGCGGTAGTCGGTCATGATATATCCCGCATAGTAGTCATTGATATTGCCGTAGTGCTCCCAGTATGATGCTCGCGCCGTGAGTTTTAGGTTGGGCGTAGGACTACTGCTAATGCTTAGAGTAGGGAGATATAGTAGCTTCAGCTTGTTCGATGGCGTGGTGAACCTTATCCTATCAGCCATATACAACCACATAAGGTCAAGCGAGAGGTCGGCTTGCACCACAAACTTACTACCCAGCGCATATTGCACGGATGGGGTAACGACAAAATCGAGGCGCGAGTATAGTGTGTTGTTTTGAAGTTCGGCTGTGGTGGCGGAGATGTCCCCATTGTCGCTAACTGCGTTGAGTGACGACTCCATGTTTTCGACATCGGCATTGAGTTGTGCCGATAGCGACAGCTGTAAGTGCTTTAGCTTATACCCCGTTTGCAGAGAGTTGTTGGCGATAAGTCGCTTGCCGTAGAGTGTCTGCACGGCGTTTGGGCGCTCCCCGCTATTAGCTAAAACGCTGTCGTACAGCATTGGGCGTATCTCGAGCTGCGCGGGTTGGGTGTCGAAGTCTATGTCCGACATAAAGTGTACGACCCACCTATCCCAACGGCGGACATTGTAGAAGTTGTTGCTAAGGGAGATTTGAGGCAGCTTGAAGTATTGCGACACCATCTCGCCGTTGCTATCCACATGGCCACTATCCCTATTCCACGCCCCACCAAACGATAGCACCTCTTCGAGGTACCGCGCTTCGGTGTTGGAGTGCAGATTTAGCATAAGGTCACACCTGTCTACAAGGTGGGTTGCGGATGTTACCTCGGTGATGGTTAGTGGCTCGCTATTGGGAACATAGTATGTCGTAACGCCTCCTCCTCGCGCATGCTGCATATCATGGATATAGTTGGTGTTGATGCTCAGCTCCATATCCTCGTTGAGTTTCGTGATTGCATTTACCGATACGGCATGGATGTTATTGTCAAGGTATCTGCTTTGTGTTATGTTGGGCGGTGTGGGCTTATGCACTCCGAGCATCGTGGCAATGCCACCGAAGGCGCCGTAGTGCGATATGAACTCGCGCGACACATCGTTGCCCATGTTGTTCGTCTTGTATATGCTTATGGTTTGAAACCTCTTGCTGAAGTACATAGCGCTCAACTCCCCGCTCCACATCCATGGCTTGTAGCCGCCACCCAACTCCGCAGTGCCGTTCCATGTACCTTTGCTGCTCTCCTTGAGGCGCAAGTTGAGTGCCGCCTGGTCGCGTATGGTGATGCCCTTGAGCGCCTTAATAGGCTCGTGGTTCTCGAGCAGCTCCACGCGCGCAATATCCTTTGCTTGAATGTTGTTTGTGGCGATGCCATATCTGCCGTTGAGCATATCCAAGCCCTCGATGTAGAGCTTGCTGATAGACTTGCCATTATACTTTATCTCGCCCGCCTCGCCAACCGTGAGGCCCGGCATCTTGCGCAACACATCGCCTATGCTGCGATCCGAGGCGTTGATAAATGTGGCGACATTGTATGTAATGGTGTCGGAGTTGCGCTCCACGGATGCAGCGCGCACCACTACCTCCTTTATCTCAAGGTCGGAGTACTCTACTTCAAAGTCAACACGCTGTGCGCCTACCTCAATCTCCCTCGACTGCGGTTTTATATTAAAGCCAGTAACTACAACTCTTAAAACTTCCTCTTCGCCGCTATACTCCAGTGAGTAGTTGCCGTCGCTGTCGCTTATGCAGTAGTCATAGAGTGTTCGACCTTCCACGTCTTGTAACATGATGTTGGCATCTGCTATGCTCTCATTTGTGTTTGAAGCACATACATGGCCATATACGACCATCTGGGCGGATGTATTTAGAGTGCCTATCGCCGTAATAATAGAGAAGAGTAGTAACCGTTTCATAGAATGTACAATTTTCTGTTTCTTCTACAAAGGTCCAATATATTATCTACATTTTTGCATTTTTTAAGTTAAACAATGTTAAGGTGAGTGTTAAGAAATGTTAATGAAGACACTTTGTCAGTGATCGTCATCTTGCAAGTTACACCAAGTAATATCTGATAATTGCTATTCTGAAGTGTAATCGAAAATGGTATTCCTTGTTTTTTTAGGGGGGCGCACTATTTACAAATATCATTATTATATATATAGGTATAGAGGCTAGATGAGTTCTACTAATAGTGATGGTAAATTTATTCTATATGATATGTTTAGGTGGTAGGTGGCATGTTGTTTATATTCTGTGTACTCAATAGATAAAATGTGATATTGTATTAAACTATTAGATTTCAGTATGTTGTCCACATTATTTGGAACAAGCTATTAGTTAAATATGATTTTTTATTAAAAAAAGTTTGAGAATTATTTGGAAAATCAAAAAACATGCCATATCTTTGCACCCGCTTTAGCCTCTAAAGTTGGCGAGTAGCAGCGAAGGTTCTTGAGATATTTTTGAAAAAAAAGTTCCAAAAAAATTTGGTAGATTCAAAAATATGATTTATCTTTGCACCGCTTTTCCGCTTTAAAAAAGCGAGAGGCACAAAACAGGAAGTTCTAGCAATAGAATATAGTTCTTTGAAGAAATTGAGCAGCTAAAGTTTAATCTATCCTATGAGATAATTTCAAACAATACCTTTGAGATTTGAGCTAACGATAAACAATTTATTTTTACAATGGAGAGTTTGATCCTGGCTCAGGAT
>JAZTYW010000042.1:0-27695 GCA_045637085.1 Alistipes sp.
ATAATACGCAGAATATCAGTGTTTTACACTGTTTTCCTAAATACTGTTTTATCATCCTTGTAACTGCTTGATAATCAGCGAGATGAAAAATTTGCAAAAATGGGTTTTTCATAGTACTGATAATCAATGAGTTATCCCCCCGCCGCGGAAAAATTCGAGGCTTAAAAATTTGGTTTTGGGGCGTTTTGTGCCATAACTTTGCAGTAGCGAAAGGCACAAGTAACGATCAATTAACAATCAAAACCAAATTAATATGAAGTACATTAAATTCTTATTGCTCTCGTTTGTAGCAGTTATCACTATGGCATGTGAGCCCAATCTTAATCAGGTCTATGAGGTGCAGAAATTCCCCGAGGCTGCCTATTATAGCGGTGACCTTATGCAGCAGGTGGGTGAGGAGCAGACTACATTATTTACTCATGTCGAGTTGCACAAACAGGATGATGGTAACTACTGGTTGACATTGGGTCCTGAAGGTACAGATATTCAGATCGAGCCCCAGTTTATCATACTCAAGGAACTCGTGGGCGATATGGTAGATGGCACTTTGACGCTTGCTGCCGAGGATGTGGTGGGCACGATTAATCTCGGCGAGCATACATTTGCCTCGCTCAATGCCGAGCTTACTGCAGACAGAGCCATAATCGCGCTTGACTTTGGCGACGGTAAGGTGTGGAGCTGTGAGGTTGATGCTGTGAAACATATGTTAGAGTAGGGCTGCTTACCCGATTAATAACTTAAATATTCTTAAAACCAAAACGCTATGAAAAAGTTATTATTTGCTATAGTGCTGCCTATTATGTTGCTCTCTTGTGGGCCGTTTGAGGAGGTTAACATGGGTTATCCAGAGTCAGTAACATTTTCAAAGGAGGGTGGCGTAGAGACTATCTCTGTTGAAGATGCTAAGAAATTCTTTCATATATCTATCATCGACTATGAAACTGCGGGTGAAGGCATGTTTATAGGAAATGACGGCGAGGGTGGCTACTGCGAGTATGAGTGGTTACGCGCGGAGTCGGATTGTAGTAAAGAGTTGCGGATTATCGCCCAGCCTAATACTAATGGTAAACCTCGCACACTTTGGGTAGAGTTGTACTCTGGCTATAAGTATCATGTGATTAAAGTTGAACAGTTGTAAAACTATAAGTTATGAAAAAGTTATTTTTTGTTGCAGTTGCTGCAATTGCAGTTTTGGGCGTAAGTTGTGAGAATACATTTGTACCCGGTAAGATTGAGGATAAACCATTTGTGGAGTTCTTCGAGGAGTCGATGACAGTTGGCGCCGAGGGTGGCGAGGTGATTATCCCCGTTACATCTACGGGCGTGGATAATGTAGAGGTCATCTTCAACTATTCTGACCGCTGGGAGGTTGACGACGAGAATGGCGACCTTACACCCCAGGAGGGTTGGATTAAGGTTGTCAAGGTTATTAATGAATACGAGGTGCCAACGCGAGCCTTGGCAAAGTGGGATTCGGGCATCTGTATCTATGTTGAGCCAAACACAACGGGTCATGAGCGTAAGGCGAAAATATCGGCGCAGAGCTTTATGCTTCACGATACCATCGAGATTGTTCAGGGAGCTGGTGGCGTGGCTGAGGCTATTTAATATACCGGTTGGTGTGGGTACTCAATAGTACCCATATTTTTTTGCTATATAGGAGTGAATAAGAGGTCTATTTTCTCATTAGGCGTGCTTCAAAATGTCATTTGCGCACATACAAGCTCTGCATTACTTATCAATAGTTTGTTGTTTGGAGAAAATTTTGCTAATTTTGTATGTCATTAGCATAATAAGTGTGCTATACACGGCTATTAGATCCCATTAATAAATATATACACTAATGGCTAACGAAATCAAAGAGAGACTCTTCACGCGCAATTACATATTGGTATGTCTGTCGGCATTTCTTATGTCGTTCTCATTCTTCATTCTTGTGCCAACGCTGCCGTTATACCTCAAGGATACCTTTGGCATAAGTCAGACCCTGGTGGGCGTGGTGCTCTCGTGCTATGTCGTAGCGGTGCTCTCGGTGCGCCCGATAGCGGGCTTCGTTGCCGATACCCTGCCTCGTAAGAGTGT
The DNA here is from genome assembly GCA_045637085.1 of Alistipes sp. Taxonomy (GTDB): domain Bacteria; phylum Bacteroidota; class Bacteroidia; order Bacteroidales; family Rikenellaceae; genus Alistipes. The sequence goes on from JAZTYW010000042.1 coordinate 2,083, forward strand.
GTATGTTGCCGCTTATGCAATATTTGTAGCCTCGTTTACGGGTTACTTCTTCATCACACAGACTCTCGCGCTATTTATCCTACTGCGTATATTTCATGGTTTTAGCTTCGGAATGCTAACGACAGCGGGCAATACGCTTGTAATCGATGTTATGCCCTCGTCGAGGCGTGGCGAAGGCCTTGGATACTACGGTGTCACCAACAACCTCGCGATGGCATTTGGCCCGATGGCAGGTCTCTTTGTGATATCGTTGGGAAACTATACGCTGCTTTTCCTTACATCGTTGATTACCGGTGCAATAGGCTTGATACTTGCATCAATTGTACGTGCTCCGCGCAAGGTGTTGGAGAAGACGGAGTTTAAGCTATCGGCAGATCGCTTCTTCCTTAAGGAGGGTATCCGCGCCTGCTTTGCATTCTTCCTCCTGGCTATGCCCTATGGTATGACGACAAGCTATATGGCTCTATATGCCGGTGAGGTGGGCATAACGCAGAATGCAGGACTCTTCTTTACGGTGATGGCTGCGGGACTGATAGCTTCGCGTCTGCACTCAGGTAAGCGTGTGGATAGGGGTTTTGTAACCGAGACGATACGCCTTGGTATATGCATAGCATTCTTCGGTGCTATGGGTGAGGCGTTGCTCTCGGTGGTTGCGGGGTGGAGCATCGCGGCGGGATATGTGCTCTACTTCCTTACTGCCTTTCTATTCGGTTATGGCTACGGCACGATGTTCCCAGCATACAATACGCTATTCATCAACCTCGCACCTAACTCGCGTCGTGCAACGGCAAATGCTACGTACCTCACAGGATGGGATGTGGGCATCGGCTGCGGTATGCTCTTTGGCGGCATGCTTGCCGAGGGTGGTTACGAGCACTGCTATATGCTTGGTACGATGTTGGTAGTAGTGGCGTTGCTATTCTTTGTGCGTGTGGTAACACCCCACTTCCAGTCGCACAAACTCCGTTAGCCTATTCTTACCTCCAGGGCGTAAGTTGAGTGCCGAAGTAGTCGAACTTAGCACTTTTGTAGCCGAGAGTAACTATTGACGTGCCATCATCGACATCGAAGTCGATGGTGTCGTAGAGTGGCTCGATGATATAGTTACCCTTGCGGTCTATAATGCCCATCTTGTTGCTATGGAGCGTTACGATGGCGCGGTCCTCCAGAAAATCGGTTGCGCTATGGAATGTGGCCTCGATTATTACGTTATCTTGTTCATCCATAAATCCCGTGCCATCTGTCGTGGTAAAGCGGCGAAGACCCTCACTGGCATCGTATATCATGCTATCTGTTGCGACGTTGTTGCAACTGTATGATGCAAACTCCTCACACGTAAGATTTGTCGTCGTGTCAATATCGGCAAGGGCGTAGCGTTCGATTAGCTCCTTGAGTTTCTCAAATGCCTCGGTGTCGTTGCCTCTATCTGCGGTGGCGTAGTAGGGACGAATGACATGCCATTCGTGTTTGCCATCAACGATAATGTTGTCGGGGTGCAGATGGTTAATGCTGATATTGCACTCATCTATATGCTGGCGTAGTTGTTCGAGACCCTGCATAAGGTGGCTGCGACTATGTGTGTACATAGCCTCGGAGAGGAGTGTGCCCTCGGGAATATGCTCGACAACGAGACTGCAACGATGGACCTTCATACCCGTACATAGCATCTCCTCGGGAAATATTCTCAACTGACCTATATGACGACTCTTCGACGGCAGAATGGTGATAGCACGACGAGCCAGCTCCATAGCCTGTGGAGTTATGGGCGCGTATGTCATCACACTCTTGCCAAAGTAGTCGGCTTTACACTCTGCGAAATACTTAGTAAGGCGGAGTGTCTCGTGGTCGTAGCGCAGTGCTGCATATCGTCGCAAGCAGTAGTCAGCATTTGTTATCGCATGTCTGAACTGCATGATTGTACATATATCCATACGCTACATGTGTTTGATGCTATTGGCACTTTCGGTGCCAGTATTGAGGAGCGAAATGAGGTCGCAGGGCGAGCAATTGGACATTATGCCGCGATAGGGGCCTCGACGATTGAGGTTAAGAAGATAGGCGATGCTGCTCTCCAGAGACTTGGAAATCACGCTCGACATCTTAAAGAGTAGTATGATGTCGCGGTTGTCTGTCGTAAATCTTCGGTTATTGGGAAATATGACCTCCTTGCCATCTGTGTCAGATGATAGATGTACGCTGAATAGTAGTGTGTTACCGTCGTTGGTGTGTGTAGACATCAGGCGCTCGGCCATGTCTATGAGAGCCGCGCTATTGCTATCGTTACCCGCACCATCGGTGATGTGGATAACGATTGGCGGAAAGCTGTCGCGGTTATCGAGATTGTGACACCATCTATCAACAATCATATAGGTGTGTGCAAGTGCTTCGAGCATGGGCGAACTACCTCCAGCCTTTGGCGAAATCCATGTGTGGTAGGTGATAGGAATCTCAACGTCTTTGCCCTCTATCACCGTATGGTTGAGTATGGTCTTTGGCATTGGCATCATCTCTATAAGCCTGTCGACAGGCATGAACCCATCTGTGTTGCCTGGCAATAGAGACACTACGCCATCGTTGGAGTAGCCAAGTGCCGCGATGTCGAAGTAGTTGCGCACGGAGCCATGTCGCTCGGCACGGATGACCAACTCGTCAATCATCAGATTGCACATTAACTCCGCCATCTCCATTTTTGAGCATGTTAGTGTGCCTACGCGTGTTTGTTGCATCATTGACAGCGAGCAGTCAATGAGAAACACTATCGCTGCCCGCCTGTTGTGAGTAACTACTTGCCTGTACATGCTATTGTAGTGGAGGTTAATCGGTTAATGCGTCTTCTCCATAGGTAGTGCCACACCTTAAATAGTGGGCTCCATAGAACTTCAGAGGGATAGCTGCGTATGAATCTGAAATTACGTTTCACCTTGCGTAGTCCGTATGCTAAGTCAGAATCGGTGGACTTGCGCGATAGACGTTGATCATGGAGACCAAGATTTCCGGAGATCATTATCTCCTGGAGCAGGAAGCGTCCCTCCTTTTCGATTGGTGGAACAAGCAGGTATTTGCTGTCCATGCCAAAGATATTTTGTAATATCCACATGATAGCACCCGTAAAGCGATACATCTTCAGTGAACGTAGCTGCTTAACAGTAGCCGCGCGTTCTGCCTCTGTAAACCCCTGGGTAAGAACAAAATAGTAGTCCATGATTTGTCGTAGACCCATGCCCTCGTGGAAGAGGTGACGATAGATGTGCACAAGGATATATATACGATCAAAGGCAAGGCTTGTCATTGGAATAGTACTCTCAGCCCCCATTGTACACTGTGAAAACAGAGACTCTTTACTCTCGTCGAAGAACTGTTGAAGTCGTTTATTCGTGAAATAGCTATTCATCCATGATGGGGTAAAGTGAATCTCTATGTGCACGCCATCAATTTGTGGATAGTCGATATGGTGGTATACAGCATGACATTCGGGTGATACCTGACGAACATATGAAATGACATCTTCACGACGCCCATCAAACCACATATCTACATCGCCAGGTGTTCTAAGTTGATGTAGATTGAGCTGTTCGTAGTATCTTGCCACGGCCTGTCCCTTGAGTATCAGGTTGCGGAAACCATCATTATGGAAGCGTTGAGAGATGGTGGGAATCTTACTGTTCAACTCCTCGTTACGCTCCTTGATTCTCTCAGCAATCACTCCCCATTGCAGTAGCAGCATTCTTGGTGGGCGTTGCGTAGCAGGCAGTTGCTCTACCGCAGCATAGGTGATGCCCAGTAGCGCCTGTTTCTTTGCCAATGCAAAGATCGTCTGCCACTGATTATCGGTAGGTGTCTGCGATAAATCTGCCCTATTGTTTAGGGCTATTTGTATTAGCTCTACGAATAACTTCATTGCTGTTTTATAGGGATAGTAAATATGTTGTATATCGTTCAGCTTTGAATGCGTATATAGTACTTTATCCAGCACACTGTGCTATATTGATTTAATGTAGGTGCTATACATGTTGCAAATGCGATTCCAAGTGAAAAAATCTTCAATACGTTTTCGGTTCTTATCAGCTTCATGCCTTAATTTATCTACATTTTTCTCACAGTATAGAATAGCGTTGCATAGAGAATCTACATCCTCAGCCTTTACCCAAATACCATTATCACCCAAACCCTCTTTGTTAGCTTCAATATTGGATGCAATGACTGGCTTTGCATAGCTCATAGCCTCTAATAGGGTGATAGCAAGACCTTCAATCGTGGAGGGAATGCAGAACACCTTGCACTGTTTTAGTATGGTCTCTTTATCCAACCCATAGACTGCTCCAGTGAAGATTATTCGTGGATCATTGTTTGCCAAATTATGTAGATAATTGACATATTTAGGATCTGCATCATTGGCACCCGCTATTACTAACTTGGTGCCCTTTACATCAGCCTTTAAGTAGGACTTTATAAGGTAATCTGGATTCTTATCCTGGACTAAGCGTCCAAGATAGAGGTAGTATCCACCTTTTTCGAGGCCGTATTGCTCGAGAATATCAGTGTCGGTGAACTCTGTTGGAAGATTTACAGCAGTTGGAATAGTTATGCTCTCCTTTTTATACTCGGATTTAAACCATTTGGTCTGCTCTTGACTAACCATTATGAGATGATTATTCATTGACGCGACAACACGCTCCATAAACAACATTATTTTTTGTTGCTTAGGACTATATTTTGTGCGTTTCCATTCTAAACCATGACCCATATAGATGGCTTTTCTTCCAAATATTCTGGGAATCCAACACCATAGAGATGGTGGCCACGCATTGTAGTGGAAGATAGATACATCTTTTTCTTTAAATAAAGCATGGAGTGTTGATTTTAAACCTAATAGTATCTTGCATATATAGACACTTTTAGGAGATTTCCAATGGACAACTTTGAATCCATTAACCACCTCCTCATAGTTACTGTCGCTTTCGCAATATACAATAGGCTCATGCCCTATCTCTTTGAGCTTTGAGCATAAATTGAACATGTATGTCTCAATGCCTCCCAATTTGTGTATATTGCGACCTCCTATAAATGCAATCTTCATAGCGATAAATTTTAATTTTCTTATTTATCTAACAGGTTAAGGTAACTCTTCTCAAATGTTTCTAAAGAATAGCGATCTTGTAGAATCCTGTGACTCATAATGCCATACTTATTGCGCACATCTAAATTGTCTAGAAGATATGCGATAGAGTGCGCCATACCCTCGGCATCACCTATTGAGTGTAGCATGCCGTTTACTCCATTAGTAATCATGTAACTGTTGTCTCCAACATCAGTAGCTACAACAGGCATGCTCCAGTTAAGGGCCTCCATGATGCTGTTGCTGGTACCCTCAAAAAGACTTGTGGACAGGTAGATGTCAGCATCCCTAACAATATCCTGAACGTTGTCGGGCTTGATGTAGATGTTGGTGATATCCTCTACATCGTACTCTCTAATCCATTCTCGGATGTTTGCCTCCTCGACGCCATAGCCAATAATGTCCATCACAAAATCGTGTCGCATAGCCTTTAACTTGGCCAGTGTTTTGATCATCGTGAGGTAGTCCTTCTGGGGTACAAATCTGCCAGTTGTGACGATATGTTTTATGGGTTTATCCTCGCGCACAATGGGCTGCGCTATCTCCATAAAGCCGTTGGGGATAACAATGTTCTTGCTTTTGCGGAATCCCTTTGATGTGAAATACTCTGCTCCCGAATAACAATTGTATATCGTGCCCGTAGCAATGTGGTTGTGTATAAACCTGTCGGCTATCATCTTGTGCCACTCGAGTCGAGTATTGCGAATGCCGCTATATACTCTTTTGACGCCTGCCATGCGGGCTGCTATAGCTCCAATAACATCACAGCTAGTCAGATAGTTGAATAGTACATCTATCTTCCTGGCTTTAAACTCCTTCGATAGTTGGCATGTCTTTGAAATGATGTTGCCATTGAGCAGATGGAGTCTGACGTTCGAGTTATCTATGACCTCTTTGTTTTGAGGTGCAATGGCGTTGTCTCCATATAGAAGATAGAGGTCGACGCTATGATGCTTAACAAGTACAGATGCCAGCAGTGCAGCCTGCTTCTCTGCGCCACCCTGTCTCAATGATGGAATAAGTATTGCGATATTCATGGCGTGAGTCTCTAAAGAGTTCTATCTTTAATGTATTTGGCCGGTACACCACCCCATACTTGATACGGAGGTATATCTTTGGTAACGACACTTCCTGCACCTACGATGCTCCCCTTGCCGATGGTCACAGCGTTGCATATTATTGTGTTGCAGCCGATAAATGCATCTTCCTCAATATGAACTTCCCCTGTTCTAAAAGTTCGTCCTTTTTTCTCAGGGTCTATGTAATGGGTCAATATGGTCGTACCTTGAGTTATAGTTGCATTTTCCCCTATTGTGATTAAGTGTGGAGCTACAGAATCGAAATATACATTCTTGTATATATAGCAGGGACCCTTTATGTTGACGCCGCCATGCTTAACAAATCGATATCTGTGATGTCCCTGCATCGGTAGGGTGTTTGCAAGCCACATCCAGAATATTCTTATTAATCGTCTAAATGTTAGGTATTTAAATATTCCTTTCATGAGTATTATATCATTGTTTTTAATATCTTTATAAGCTTAGCAACTTGCCTAATATAAAGCCCTCAGAATACATAAGGGCAAGTATTAATATTATGAATATCGTACGTGGTTTCGATAACCCATTTGTTGCAAAGTATGAAAGGATTATACATATAGGAATGCCTAGCATAAATAGGTATCTATAGCCAATTGTATCTGCTCCCCAGCTCGGCAAGACCAAGAAACTGATAGCAAATACAAGGATGCCAAAGCTAATGGTCGCTAAGCGTTTTATCTCGTTAGATATGAGACGTGAATCTGCGGAAAAGGCAATCTTCCACACCACATAGGCTATGGCTATATAAAACGAGAAAAAGCGCAGATAACGCATAAGTGCAAACTTCCAATTGTACTCAAGTACTATTTCAATGTTTGCGTATTGTTCTGCTGCCTCGCCCACAACTCCAAGTTCATTACTTAATTGAACTGTTCCGGTGACAAGATTGGAGAGTAGGTTAGCTGCAAGGTCGCTAGTCAATACACCCACTATTACAATTGCGAAAAATACTTTTTTGTTGAGTTTTATAAAGGCAAGAGGGGTGAGCATGATAATAGCAAGAAGACTACGATGACCAAAGTATGAACATCCTATCAGCGTCAGTCCAAATACAATACTCCAAAATCTATTATCTCGGTTGGGTTTAATGATGAAACTTAAACCGTAGAAGAACATCGCCATGCCCAATGATACACGGGCGTATGAGAAGGTCAGCAGGAAGAATATCGTAAAAATGTAGATGGCTATATTTCGGGATATCTCGAACCTATCGACTGTCTTCTTGAAAAGATGGAGGGCAGTACCCCATATAATCAAGCGAAATATAGTATAAGAGTTAAATGATATGTTTCCTAAATAGGTGTAGAGTACATCTCTAAAATCGTTGAGCGATGTGTAAAACGTGTTTCGGAATGTAAAGAAATCGGTATCCCAATATGCTACAAGACAGAATATAAGGGTTGCTATCCATGTTGCTTGCACTGGATAGCTCTTCTTTCGATTAATGTATGCCATCAAGAAGATAATATTCATCAATATGAAATTGATGAGGTATTGTCCCCATGTGGCCTCCTCTTGATTTAGTAAGGTTAGATCTATATCTGTCATATTTAATCAGGTAATTTAATCCATTCTCCGAATTTATAATCCCATTCATTAGGGATGAAGCAGTTGTCGAGACCACTACCGTGAAAGAATGTTAACTCACCAGCGTATATCTGACCATTGATGTAGTAAAGGTCGACTCGTATGTGTGGATAATTAGCAGAGAGCTTTTGAGCAATCTTAACCATGTCATCAAAAAAGTGAGGTTTCTCAATTGGAATGGGAAAGTGCTCTCTTGTTTCTTTGAAATCCATAACCTCCCAATTGGCATTATAAATACTTCTGTAGTAATTTTCCGCATGTCCATCACTCTTTGACGTAACACCAATGTCGAGAAACAGAGCCTTTACTTCACCATTGAAACACATGAACTTATAGTCTAATAATCCGAATTTATTTTGTAGTGTTTCGGCATCTATTGACTTTAATCCATTTATGTCGATATCTGGGTCAAAGTTCTTATTTGCCATGTATTGCTCTGCAATAATACGCGGTTTTATATCTTTATATGGCCACTCCCTACCAATATTAAAATGATTATTCTTGAGATGTCTATTGATCTTTCGTTTAGCCTTATGGTAGTTAAATGTTCCCTTGTCACGACAGATGACCAATCCTCCGCTATCGTGTGAGCATTTCAAAACAAATTGATTAGGAAGTTGTTCAAAATCAATGTCTTCGAAATAATCCCAAACGCCAAGAGTCGGAATGATGTATTGTGCTCCAATAGTGTTTATAATATGCTCCTTAAAATATACCTTGTCAACTATTTTAGTAAATTCAGGCTTACGGTAATTAAGCTTTAACCACTGAAGCTTTTCGTTATAAGTTTGTGGATTAGTGAGATCAAGTCCACGTCCCATTTGTACCCTGTAATATAGTTTCAAATAGGTCGCATCTGAGAAGATTATTCCAACCTTGTGAAGAAGGTGTATAAGTAATCTTCGCGGATTTTTGATGATCGCATTTATTTTGGCCAAAAGTGATTCAAACATGATTAATATTACTCTCTTTTAGTCTTTAATTCTTCCAGAAATATTTTCCTCCATGGTATGGATGGCGTTCGTCTTCTGGTGGTAGTTTCATATAATCGCCATAACGTTTTGTCAAGTATTCATGATACTTAGCTGGAGCTATAAACTTGTGTCCTTCAAAGTCTACTTCAATAGTGTCTTCAAATGGGTTAAAGTCGAATGTGTGTAGCTGAAACTGTTCTAGTGGTCCAGCATCACAATGAAAAGATCCTCCATCTTTGCAGTGCAATAACCCGTGATTTAAATCGCGATAGCGACTCACCACTTTGCGAAATCCCAATATTGTGGTTAGTGGTAGTATTCGGATGATGCGTCTTCGAAACTTAATAAAACGACAATACCATTTGTATGGCGTCATCAATTTGCTTATTATGTGCTTATTATCTGCATCTGAAGAGCTAACCTCAATGGTGGGGTATAAGTCAATATTTACTCCGTAAGATTTACAAATAAGTCCAGTTTTATTATACGTATGCTTGTGTGTGATACGAGAAAAAGTCCATTCATAGTACGTTTCTGTATCTATGTCACTATATTTTAGATTTTCTGATTTAAACTCATTTTTAAATCGAATCATGTCATTTAATGGCATACTTATATCAACATCATCATCCCATGGAATATATCCCTTGTGACGAATTGCTCCTAAAAGTGTACCGAATGCTAGCATATATTTGATGTTGCGTGCTCGACAAAACTCATCGATTTCAATCAACATCTCTAACTGTATTTGTTTGCGCTCCTCTAGCGATATATGTCTATCTTTCATTTTAATGTGCTATAATAAAATTAATAGCTATTTTCTATTAAATATCTTGTTTTTAATCTTTTCTACGTATGGGTATACAGATAATTGATACTCGTGACCGACCAATTGAGGAAAAAATACAAATTCAATCGCAATGGTGATTCCGAATATTAATGCAAACACTATGTTAGATATAATAGTGTGAGGTAGGACCATGTAAATACCTCCTACTATGATTGGAATGATTGCCGATTTCCATGCCAGGAGCCATGTGGTAAACATGCTGCCGATATTGGCTTTTACTTTGACGGCAAGTGTTATCATCTTGATCAGTACTAATATTAAATTTGCAATAAGTATACCCCACGCAACACCAATAATGCCATATTGAACCCCGATATATAGAGATGTAAGTGTAAGACCAACTCCTATCAAGCGTAGTTGAGTGCCCGTCTTAACATAGTTGAGACTTCTGAAAAAGCAATCAACCAATCGATGGTCAATACTAAAAATAACACCAATAGACCCAATTTGCATTATAGGGACGATGTCAAACCACGATGCTCCAAAGAATATTGTTACAATTAATTCCGCATTAAAGAAAAATATAGCAGCAAAAATTACAGAAAACGAATTTAATAGTGATACTGCGCGATAAAAAACATTAGTAACCTTCTTCGTGTCATCTTGAATGTCCGATAACATAGGGAATAGGACAGTATCGAAGATGCTGTGAATCTTTGTATTTATGGAGGATACGAATCCTGCTGGACGATTATATGAACCAAGGGCTTCAACGGATAGCCACTTCGATAGAACTAGTTTGTCTAACTGATTTCCAATGTTGTTAAGAACAACACCAGCTGTAAGCCATCCGCCAAAAGATATTATTCCCTTTGATTCTTTTTTGTCTATGCCTAATGATGGTATCTTTACGCTAAAACCATATACAAGAATTGCCAGTAAAATAGAATTTATGATATACGCAGATATAACAGCGTAAAGACCAAATCCATTTGCAGCCATAGCTATTGCTATGCATGAACTGGTAATATATGCTATAATTGAGTTGAATCCAATTCGTTTAAAATTGAGATTTCTATACAGAATAGCATTTCCAACACTTATAATACTATGTAAAAAAATAGTAGATGACATTAGTCGAAGTGGAATGACAAGGGTATCGTCTGCTATTAAATCGGCTATCCAGGGTGAAGCCAGGAAAAGAGCTGTCGCGCAAATAAGTCCTAATATGATGCTAAGTGTAAATGCTGAAGAAATATGCTGTTTCGAAGCATCTTTCTTTTGTATAACAGCAGAGCCCAGTCCGGCCTCTGACAAACTCATACATATTGACATTACACCCATAATTGCAGCAAAATATCCAAAATCAACCTTCGATAACAAACGTGAGATAATAGAGAAATACAATATCTCCAAACCGCCCATTGATATAGTCACGGCGGTTTGGATGGACATGCCTCTAAATAGTATTGTTGTCTTAGATTCTCCCATTTATTTTTTGCTCATTTAGTCTCTTCTGAATAGGTCGCGGGTGTAGACTTTCTCCTCAACGTCGTCGAGGCAGTTGTCGTAGCGGTTGGCTATGATAGCGTCGCTCTGCTGCTTGAAGCGAGCAAGGTTGTTCACAACCTCCGAGCCGAAGAACATCGCCCCATCCTCCAAGGTGGGCTCGTATATGATAACCTTTGCCCCCTTGGCCTTGATGCGTTTCATGACGCCCTGTATCGAGCTCTGGCGGAAGTTATCCGAGTTAGACTTCATGGTGAGGCGATATACGCCTATTGTCACCTCGCGCTCCTTCGTGGCATCCCACATGCTCGAGCCAGTGTAGTAGCCCGCCTTGCGCAACACCTGGTCAGCGATATAGTCCTTGCGCGTGCGATTGCTCTCGACAATCGCGGTCATCATGTTTTGTGGCACGTCCTCATAGTTCGCGAGCAACTGCTTAGTATCCTTAGGCAGGCAGTAGCCGCCATAGCCAAACGAGGGGTTGTTATAGTGTGTGCCAATGCGAGGATCGAGGCCCACGCCCTCAATAATTGCTTGTGAGTCGAGACCCTTCATCTCGGCGTATGTATCGAGTTCGTTGAAGTAGCTCACACGCAGTGCAAGGTATGTGTTGGCAAAGAGTTTTACTGCCTCTGCCTCCTTCATGCCCATGTAGAGCACGGGTATATCTTGCTTTATGGCACCCTCTTGCAGCAACTCAGCAAAGCGGTGTGCTGCAGCCTCAATCTTCTCCATGTCTGCCACAGCAGCGATGGCCTTGTTCTCTTGGTCGAAGTCATCAATATGCTTGGGGTAACCTACGATAATGCGCGAAGGATATAGGTTATCCTCAAGAGCCTTGCTCTCGCGCAAGAATTCTGGTGCGAAGATGAGGTTGAAGCGCTTAACGCCCTTATCAGCATATTTTGTGTATAGGCTGCGGCAGTAGCCCACGGGGATTGTCGACTTGATGACCATCACTACCTCAGGGTTTACCTCCAGCACCATGTCGATAACATCCTCGATGTGGTGTGTGTCGAAGTAGTTTTTTTCTGGATCGTAGTTCGTAGGTGCTGCAATGATTACCATCTCGGCATCACGATAAGCCTCGCGACCATCCAATGTGGCGCGTAGGTTGAGTGGTTTCTCAGCGAGATACCTCTCTATGTAGTCATCTTGAATAGGAGACTTTTTATTGTTGATGAGGTTCACCTTCTCGGGGATTACATCCACCGCCACTACCTCGTTATGCTGTGCGAGTAGGGTAGCAATGCTCAACCCCACATAGCCTGTTCCTGCAACAGCAATCTTCATGCTCTTATAATTTGTTTTTGTTAATTCATAATTTGAGTTATCCGTAGAACTCCTTATACCACTCTGCAAATCGGCGGAGACCCTCACGCAGTGGCGTTCGGGGCTTAAAGCCGAAATCGCGCTCAAGGGCAGAAGTGTCAGCATATGTTGATGGCACATCGCCTGGCTGCATGGCCACAAGCTCTTTGTGTGCCTCAAAGTCATAGTCTGCGGGAAGAATGCCTGCGCGTATAAGTTCTTGCTGGAGAATATCAACAAAGTTGAGCAGGTTTTCTGGCTCGGAGTTGCCAATGTTGTACACGGCGTACGGTGGTTCTGGAAGACCATCTTCGCCACGCTTGCGTGCTGGGGCTTTACACATCACGCGATAGAGACCCTCGACAATGTCGTCTACAAACGTAAAGTCGCGCATGCAGTTGCCATAGTTGAAGATTTTGATGGTATCACCCTTACGTAGCATGTTGGTAAACCCAAAGTATGCCATGTCGGGTCTGCCCGCAGGACCATATACGGTGAAGAAGCGAAGACCGGTTGATGGAATATTATAGAGTTTAGAGTATGAATGAGCCATCAGCTCGTTCGACTTCTTTGTTGCAGCGTATAGCGACACAGGGTTGTCTACCTTATCATCCGTAGAGTATGGAACGCTCTTGTTGCTTCCATATACCGAACTTGATGAGGCATAAACAAGATGCGTCACTCCGCTATTGTCGTTGTCGTAGCTGTGTCGGCATGCCTCAAGGATGTTGAAGAAGCCGATAATGTTACTCTCTATATATGCCTCAGGATTGGTTATTGAGTAGCGGACGCCTGCTTGTGCTGCAAGGTTTACGACGATGTCGAAGTTGTGCTCTGCAAATAGTGAATCAACAAGGTGTTTATCTGCGATATCACCCTTGACAAAGATCCAATTATTCCTGTTTCCTGCAACAGCATCCTCGATTTGTTTCAAGCGGTACTCCTTGATGCGAACATCGTAGTAGATGTTCATGTTGTCAAGACCCACAATTGTAGCATCGTTGAGCTCTTTGAATAAGCGTAGTACGAGATGTGACCCGATAAATCCTGCTGCTCCTGTGACGAGTATTCGTTTCATGGTGTCATTATATTTTGTCTACAATGCGCTGCAATACAAGAAATACCCCCTTGCGCTCCATGTGTGTTGCGCGGCCAATCTTTCTTAGGAGCTTTTTGCCGATGCTATTGTCGTGCATGGCATTTACACCATGGTACAATCCCCATGACATGATAACGCCCATGCCGATGACGAGATATAACTGTATCTCCGCAGGGCAATCCAGACGCCATGCTATAAGTTGTGCAACAATAACTATGGTGTTGAGTAGCAGTATCATTAACGTTGTGCCCGCATGCGAGAATCCAAGACTGATAAACATGTGGTGCAGATGTGTCTTGTCGGGATGGAATGGTGAGGTTCCGCGTATTATGCGTGATGACATCACACGCAGTGTATCAGCCACGGGAATAACCATTGCCGCAAGCGTAAAAGGAATGAGTCCCGAGGGGTTGTATACTCCACCAATTATGCTGATGTCTGAAGACAAGGTATTGATTACGAAGATTGACATAATCAAACCCATTACCAGCGCTCCTCCATCGCCTATAAACATCTTTGATGTCTTGCCAAAGACGTTGTGAAAGAAGAAGGGTAGGAGCGAACCAACTGATACCGCCGCAAGGATTACCATGGGCGTATTATTGGTCATGTAGAAGAATATGCCAAATATGATGCTGGCAAGTATACAATACCCTGATGACAAGCCATTGACTCCATCTATAAGATTGACCGAGTTGATGATACCAACCGCAGCGAATATCGTGAGGGGTATGGCTGCTGCCATTGAAATCTCATGGATGCCCCACAGGCCATGGAAGTCATCGATGAGCATGCCCTGGGTGAAGATTAAAAGGGCGATAACGCCAATCTCGAAAAGAAAGCGAGTGCGCGCGGTGAGGTCGATAATGTCATCCATTATTCCAGTGTACAGCATAATCGTCATCGCAGCGATTATTGGCATGAGAGGTGCGGACGATAGTTCACCACTTGTAAAAGCGAGACCAATGATGATGCCGAAAAATACAGCTGCGCCACCCAATACGGGCACTGGCATAGATTGCAACTTACGTGCGTTAGGATTGTCAACTATGTTTTTTTGGTGTGCGATTTTTACAATTATTGGGTGTATCCAAATCACCGCAATAATGGATGTGAAAAATGCGATTAGTATGCTATTTAACATTTGATAATTTCTCCTGATTTTTTAATCTATTAACCTCGTTTGCAAGCGTTGCTTATTTAAGCACAAAGGTAGTCATTTTTTTGTTATAAATGCAAAAAATGACAGATAATACTACCAAATGATCAATCTTAGTCTGCATAGGGGGTGAGAAATGCCTACTTTGCAGCCGTGATACACTTTTTATTACATAAATCTTCGTGTACCATGCATTGTCTGTAATAATAGCTATTGGCGAAATGGAATAAAATAGAACAAGCAACTAACGATTATAGTTGCTTGTCGTGTTCATGTATAGTTGAAAAAATGGATTATATCGGATGTCGCTTTCTTCCCTATATGATTCGGGTTGATATGCTATCTTTGGTCAGTTGCATATTTTGGAAATCCACCCCTGATATGACGGCTAATCCGGGCTGTTTGCCAATCTCTATGCTGCCCTTTCTGTCCGCAATGCCGAGGGCTTTTGCACCATTAATTGTGGCGTATGTCAGCAAATCGACGAGAGGAATATTGTCCAAAAGTAGCATATTTCGAATAATGGATATGTGGCGTGCTGAGGCTAATGAGTCTGTGCCGATTGCTATTGTAGCCCCCATCTCACGGAGCATGTTAGCGGGAGGTGTCAATCCCGAAATATAGCGGTTCGACTCGGGGCACAGCACCCATGTAACTGGTCTCTTGAAGTGGTTGGCAAGCACGTTGACATCCTCGTTTGTTGCCTTGCAGCCATGTATAAGTAGTGTGCTTCTGTGCGAGGGTACACTCTCTGCAATACGCTTTGTAGGAGACCCATAGTGTAGAAAGTCGCAACTCCATCCCATTCTTTCGTACCAGTCCCATAGTGAGCCGCTATTGTTGTATAGTGCTGTCTCGTCGTCAGACTCCAAAAAATGGATGGATAGTGGCTCTGTTCCCCTCTCTGCTATGTCGCAGAATATGCCGTTCTGAAGAGAGTATGTAGAGTGGGGCGTGACACCAGTATTTACATATTGTGATGCCATAGCGTATTGAGCATCAGCGCTCTTTGTCGTCAGTCCGAATGCTTCAAAGAGGGTGTGGTACTCAATTTTTGAGCGCTCTTTGATTGGCATAATTAGCGCGTCATTGGCAATGTCCACTACGGCCTCCACGCCTTCATGCCACATCTCGCTATCGGCAACCGATGCTGCGTGCAGGCGCTCTTCGTCGGTGTAATTACCCCTCACACGTCCGATTTCGCGTGCAAAACCTGCAAATCCTGTAGCCTCGGCTATCGCGCCGCGCAGATACGACAGCTCAAGGTGGCAGTGTGCGTTTATTATGCCTGGGATAAGAATTCCAGGGAAGAACTCTACGCTTGCAATGTTGTCTATGTTGTCGTGGCGAGAGATATTGGTGATTATACCTTGGTCATCCACCTCGACGACGACGCCTCTTTCGAGTGAGCCATTAACGAGTGCGTAGTGTGATGCTATCCTTCTCATCTTTAGTGGCGGTTGTGTCTGCCTGCTCTATGACAGGAGTCTCCTCTACTTTGATGGTGTCAGCGGGGAAACTCATCATCAGGTCGTAGTTGAGGAGGTGTATGTTAAGCTGTTTTTTGTAGAGGCTATCTACTGATACCTCTGTGGGTAATACGCGTACCACCTTAAAGTCTGTGATCTTGATGTCGGGCAGTGCAGGTTCCTCATTGTTAGGGTGGTAGAACATGTTTATGTATATCTCCGTGTGAGTGGAATCGACGTTCACCTTGCGGTTGTATTTAGCCTCGCGATAGCGGCTGAGCATCATGGTGTGTCGCATTGTTTCGAGGGTATCTCCGGCAAGTGCGT
The DNA here is from genome assembly GCA_045637085.1 of Alistipes sp. Classification (GTDB taxonomy): domain Bacteria; phylum Bacteroidota; class Bacteroidia; order Bacteroidales; family Rikenellaceae; genus Alistipes. The sequence continues at coordinate 18,524 of JAZTYW010000042.1, forward strand.
ATAACTCCAGACGAGAGTTGCGGTTCTCGTCAAGCGTGTCGATAAAGTATGTAAACGATACGGTGTATTCGCCAGTCGTGAGGTCTCTGATAGAGATGCGCAACTTGTTTGTGTCGCGCAGGTTCTTCACGTGGATGAGGGTGTCTTCATATACGGTGCGTGTATATCGTCGCTTGGCAACATTGTCTATCGTGTCGAGCACCACAATCTTACGATTCTCGGCCCTTGACTCTGCCTCGAGTTGCTTGCTTACCTCAGCCATGAGGTCGCTTAGTAGCGCACTCTTACGCTTCGAGAATGTCTTAAGCGTATTCTGCATATCCTCAACAGTGTAGCCGTAGCGCTCGAAGATTGGCTCGTACAGGTATAGCGAGTCCTCGAATATGCCCTTTTCACTAATATAGGCATTTGCGAGGTAGGCGTCGTGGAAGATCTTTATAAGATCGCCATCGGGTATTTCGCTTTGTTGCTGGCATCCTACGCTTGATAGCAGTGCCACTGCAGAGCAGATGTATGTTATGATGCGTTTAGTTATATTCATACATTATATATATTATCTTAGTTTTGCTCGCACGGTGAGGTGTGATATCATCAGACCTATTGCAACCATTATGATGTTTACCATTGCCACGTCAGTCCAACTCATGTCCACAGGGTAGCTTTCCAAAAGCATATTGCCTGGTATCTTAATCCAGCCATAGTGCTGCTGCCCCAGCGCAAAACCGACACCCAACAGCGTGCCTATGATGCAGCCGGTGATGGTCAACAGCATACCTTCACCCGCGAATATGCGCACCAATAGCTGTTTGGAGGCTCCCATGGCACGAAGTGTCGCTATGTCGCTCTGCTTCTCGGTGATAAGCATCAGTACGGTTCCCACGATGGAGAATGCCGCAACGGTGGCTATAAGCATGCCTATGAGTAGTATTGCGAACTTCTCTATTCGCAATATGGCGTTCATAGATGCGTTCTTGCTGTCGCGTGAGCGCACCTCAAAGTCGTTGCCTACGATGCTCTCCAGGCGAGACTTTACGACCTCAATGTCTGCCCCTTGCTCAACCCTGATGGCTATACACGAGAGTCTGTTGTTGTAGTTTAGTAGCCTCTGTACACGTTGCAAATCACCTATGGCAAGTGATGCGTCGTTCTCGGCATTTGTAGCCACCTCACCCCCGAGGTAGGTAGTGTAGCGCGATATTCCACTCGTGGGCAGTAGCGTAGATATCTGCTTGCGGTTGAGGGCATATAGCTCTATCGGAGTGCTGGTGCTGTATATAGCCAAGGATGATGCTACCGTGCTACTCATTATCATGTCGCCTCGCTTGAGGGCATTGAAATCGCCAAACACGAGGTGTTTGTCGATGGTTATAACATCCGTATAGGTGCTGTCCACGCCGCGCAGTGCCACTGTTGTGCGGCGACCATTTGCCGATGCCATCACACTCTGCTCGATGTAGGATGTTGTGGCGGCAACACCCTCGGTATTGCGTATATGCTCAATATCCAGAGAGTCTGCCTCAAAGGTTAGTCCTCTTGTTGGAATAATCTCTATGTCGGCATCTACTGCACGGTTATACTCTGCCACCGTTGAACTAAGACCATCGAACATCGCCATGAGAATGATCATGGCTGCTGTGGGGATTGCCACCGCAAGCACACTTACGGACGCGATGATGTTAATCACCGAGTGTGACTTCGGTGAAAACATATATCGGCGTGCAAATCTAAACCACAGCATGATAGCGACTTACTATTACTTGTTGAGCAGATTGTCGATATTCTCGATGTACTCAAGTGAGTCGTCGATGAACCACTCCAACTCGGGTACCACCTTGAGCTGGTTGCGGATGCGTGCACCAAGAATCTTGCGGATGAGCCAGCTCTGCTCGTTGATAGCCTCAAGTATCGCCTCGCTACGCTCAAATGGGAATACGCTGACGTATATCTTTGCGTATGCAAGGTCGGGAGATACGCGTACCATGGTGATTGTTACGAGTGAGCCGCGTGTTGCATCGGCCATCTCTTTCTGAACGATCTCTGCGATGTCGCGCTGCAAGAGGCGCGCAATCTTTTGCTGTCTTGTAGAATCCATAATCAAATATTTACTTATTATTATCTCTTGTATCAGTGTTTTATCTTCTCACGTTGTTTGCTCCTGAGCTTGAGTTACCCGATTGCTCCGAGAAGTTGAAACTCTCGAGACGCTTCTCCTTCTTTGGACGCACAACATACCACGAGTCGAAACCTCGCTTGTTGAAGCGCCAGCCTACTGTCAGCATCACGTTGATGTTATCCATGGGTGAGCGCAGTGGCGTGTAGTAGAATGGGTTTTCTCGGCCGTCGGTAGTATTGGAGTAGTATTTATTTCTGTTTTTCAGGATGTCAGAGTAACCGAAATTATATTTCGCTTTGAGTCCGAGCTCAACCTGTCCAAGAAGCACCGCAAAGCCTGCGCCGCCCGAGAGTCCATAGCCAAAGCGGTTGTCGCGGGGCACCTTCCACTCATACTTGCCCGCGGGGTAGCGGTCATCCTGATAACTATAGTCGGATGATACGTTGAACGAGAGCACAAATGCCGCCTCGATGAAGATTCGCAGGCGGTTGTTAGCTGCATATACGTGGGGCTGCCATACGATAGGCATCATTATGCTGTTTACGTTTCGAGTGTAGAACTTGTAGTGACGCACCTCCTTCTCGTTGACATACTCCACAGTATAGGCGTAGCCCGTCTTAAAGCCTCGCTCGAGATATTCGAGGTCGATACCTACAGCACCGACAAAGCGAGGTTTGTCGCTGTAGTATCGCCACGATATGCCGGCGGTCTCCGAGCCCCATAGCCACTTGGTCATCTCCGCGGGGTAGAAGCGCGCTGTCGATACGCCTGTACCTCCCGTAAATGTTAGTGTGTGTTGCGCCGCGGCGCGCTCCGTGCCCATGAGGGCCATGAGCGTCGCCACAAGCGTGATAATTATTCGTGTATAGCGTTTCATCTTTTTTTGTAACCTGTTTATTCGTTATCTGCGTAGGCTACCTGAGCCACCCATGCTACCCATGCTATTCATGCCGCCCATGCCGCCCATGCCGCCCATGCCGCTTGTGCTTGTGCTGCGACCGCCTGCACCAGAGCCACCACCAAGACCACCAAGGCCGCCCATGCCGCCCATGCCGCCGAAGCCCATGCTGTTGGAGTTCTGGTTATTTCTGTTCGCCTCCTCCTGACGTTTCTTGGCAACCTCTTCGGCGAGTTTCTTCAAACGCTCATCCTCTCGGTCGTTGAGCATCTTGATTATAGACTCCATGGTTACAGGAGCAAAGAGTTTGTCCATGTCGACCTCTACGTCGAACTCCCAGTTTGCCTTTGTGGTGATTGTCTCAACGCCCTCCTCGTTCTTGTATATCTCGGTGCGCTCGGGCTGACGCATAAGCACCATGTCGCCAGTGTTCCACATGCCGTCGCCATTCATATCCTCCACCACGCGAAGCATGATGTCGCCAGGGGTGATATACTCGAATATGTAGTCGCCAGGCGTAACGTTTGCAATCTCCTTCTGCACCCTGCCTTGTGCATTGGTGACTTGCAGGATATATTTGGCACGTGGATGTGTGCCATTAACCTTGACCTTTAGGATGGCATATTTCTCAGGGTCGGAGCCTGTGAATGTACATCTCACGGTGTCGTTACTCTCGCGTGCAACGTTCTCGAACATGCCAGCAGGCATCATAAGCTCATACTTAACCTTTGGCTGCCAATCTGTGCGTAGTGTAAACTTACGACGGTTGATGCTATCGGGCACGATGTCAAACTTGACACTCTGTGGTTCGGTATTCTCATCCGTAGTCATGGTAAAGGTCATGGCCGTGGTGTCGAACTTCGTCAGTGGATAGTCAAAGTCGAAATCTACGTGCTTATCTTTATTCACCTCAAGTGTGGCTGGAATGTTTATCTTGAATGGGTTTGGCTTCTCGGGCTCCACCCACTCTTCGCCATTCTTGGCCGCCTTCTCGCGCTCCTTCTCGAGTTTTTCACGCTCTTCGCGCTCCTCCTTAGTCTCGGTGTAGACCCAAGCAAGACGCAACTTGTCCTCCGACTCCACAAGATTGTTTATAGAGTCGTGCTTGAAGTAGGTGATGCGACCCTTGATGGTATCGGGAAGTTCCTCGGCGGGGAGGTCAAACCACAATGCTACGGTGTCGCGCGTAGAGTTCTGAGGGTCGTAGATAACCCTGTCAGACGGTATAGAGTCGAATTCCAGTTTTGTCACCTCGGGATACTGCGAGCCAAAATATAGCATCGCTTTGTGGCGGTTGAGTCGCTCCTGGCCACTTAGCGTCTGACGTGTGAAGCGGCGATCCATAAACATGCGGAAGTATAGCTGTGGCTCTGCCGAAGGGTAGTGGCGCAATGAGTCGTACCAGATGGTGAAGCCAGGCATCTCCATAGGGTTGTAAGTGCTGTCGAGGAAGCCAATCTGATCCACCGAGGGCTCATACTCCATGTTGCTGTTCGTATCCTCAAAGGCGTAGATGCGATATTTTACAGGCTTGAGGTTCTGCGCAATGAAGATACCGTTCTTCTCGGCACGTGCAATGACCTGGGGCTTATACTTGAACATGGTTGAGTCCCACTCTTTAGGTTGCTCCACGCTGTCGGCAATAAAGAAGTATATGAATGATTTGCTCACCGAGTCCGCCTTCATGGCATCTGCCGTATAACCCGACATATACATCGAGTCAATCTCATCACCCGTAGAGAATACATAACGCATAGAGTGTAGAGGGTTCGACTCGTTGTTGTCCTGGATTGAAGAGCCAAAATTGATGGCATAGGTGGTATTGGGACGTAGTGTGTCCTTAATGGTCACTACGATGCCTCGGCCACGACGCACCACTGATGGCTTCTTCTTCATCGCTGGAGATGTGTATAACTCCTTCTGCTGATCCTTTATCTGGACATACTCGTTGAACTCCACATATATCTTTGGAGGCTGGAGTGTGTCGATGTTCGTGGTGAAGTTGTCGGGGTTCATGTAGACAATCACCGGGGGAATTGTATCCTTGGGTCCTCCCGTGGGCACCATCGTCGATGCACACTTCGTAAGCAACAGTGCCCCAAACATTAGGGCAAAGACCATCACGGTTGCAGAGGCAACACGTCCTATCGTATTATCCAATCGTCTCATTCTTCGTCGTTACTTAATTCTCTGTTGTCTCCTCATCTTCTGTGGGCACGAGGGGCTCGCGCTTCTCATCGGGGAAGGGGTTTGTTACGGTCCATCCATTTGCCGAGCCCGACTTACGCCATGCGTAGAGGTGTAGCTGTGCTGTAACCTCGGGAAGGTTCATGGGTGTCTCGTAGTAGCGTGTGGCATAGATGCGGTTTGTTTTGTCAACAACTACAAGGAAGGCGTTCATGCCCCACAACTCGAATGTGAGCTGATACTCCGCCATAGGGTCGTATGTAGCCATCACATCGGGTGTGGTGAGCACCTCTTCCGTACGCTCGGTGTTGGTAATGCGTCTGTCGAGCGCATCCTCCCATGTCGTAACCTCCCATTTAGAAGCCTTTTCTACCCAGAATGCGTAGCCCTCGATGTCCGATGTTGTCTTCATCACGGGATCCTTATCCACGTTCTGCGAGTATAGTGCAATGCGCATTCGCGTGCCCTGCTTCTCCTCTTTGAAGCAGCCTGTGAATGCCAGAAGCACTGCCATTGCGGCAAATATTCTTATCATGTATTTCATATTCAACTTTTTAGTCTCTGTCTAAGTTTTTGAGCATCGTCACTGTCGTTACACCAAGTGCAGGGTGGGCAAAATGGGGCACTACCTCTGCCACGGGTCGCAGGGCGTAGCCACGCTCGGCGAGAAAGTGATATGGTATCGTGAGCCTCTCATCAGCAAACGATGCCGAACCATAGAAAATTATATCTATGTCGATGGGACGCGAGGCGTATGCCTCACCCTTGGCGCTCTTTATGCGCATCTCCTCATCTCGGTCTCTGCCCAACAAGGCCTCGATAAGGTTTATACGGCGCAATACCTCGTAGGCATCACACTCCACCATGACAACCACGGCGCGGTTTACAAACTCCCTGTCTGACGTGAAGCCATAAGCCTCGCTACGATACTCCTTTGATGTGCGCACGACACTACCCACCGAGTTGTCGATGATGGCGATGGCGCGCTCGATGATGTTTGCGGCATTCTCGTAGTTCGAGCCGAGTAGTAGTGTTACCTCCGTAGCCATTGTTATAGTCTGTTAATCTGTTTCGACACCGCAAGTGCAAAGTGTGTGAACACTATGCGTGGCGAGCCATTCTGCTGTATCTGCAACATTGCGCGCTCAATCTCCTCTACCAAAATCTCGATGTTCTGGTTGCCGATGTAGGGGGCAAAGTTGCGACAGAACTTAAGCTCCTCACCCCAGAGGTAGCTTATAGAACCTAAGCCTGCGTGTATCATGTATGCCTCGCGAAGCAAGCGTACGCTGTGCAGGAAAAATTGACGCTGACCCTCGCGTGTGAGTGCCGAGATGTCGTCTGCCCACTCGAAGAGCTCGAGGTGCTTATCGTTGTACGCAAGGCGCATAAGTCGTGTGAATAGCTCGAACGATTGAGAGCGAGCCTCGTCCGTTGCGCCATTTATCAGCTCGCGGAGCTCCAAAACGGAGCCTCCCGCAAGGCGTGCCATGTTCAGTGCCTCATCCTCGCCCTTGCCCGCTGCACGTGCAACCTCCATAAGGGCGGGTATCTCGATACGACCCACCGATACCTCCTGTGTGCGGGATGTGATGGTCGCAAGTAGTTGCTCGGGGTGCTCCGATACAAGGATGAATAGCGTCTTGTCCCATGGCTCCTCGAGGATTTTGAGTATCTTGTTTGCCGCCTCCTGGTTCATTGCCTCGGGTAGCCAGATAATCATCGCCTTGTAATCTGCCGAGTAGCTCTTGAAAGAGAGTTTCTTTATTATCTCCTCCGACTCCTTGGCTGTGATGAGTCCCTTCATCGTCTTGCCCAGGTCGAGCTTTGCGTACCACTCGTCAGCCGAGAAGATGCCCCCCTTCTCGCTCCACGTCTCGCGCCATGTGTCGATGAACATATCGCTGATAATTGCCTCGCCACTCTTTTTCTCGCGCTTGTTTACGGGAAAGACAAAGTGGAGGTCGGGGTGTGCCAGGGCTGCCACCTGACGGCATGAGGGGCACTCGCCACATGAGTCGCCATCGTGGCGGTTGGGGCAGAAGAGATACTGCACATATGCCAACGCGAGGGGCAGCGTGCCGTAGCCCGCCAACCCTGTAAATAGCTGTGCATGACTCACGCGCCCCGCATCAATTTGTGTTGCGAGGCGACGCTTGAGGTCGCAGTGTCCTATGATATCGGCAAATCTCATCGTATAAACTTTCCAATTATGGCCTTTGTAAGCCCTTTGATGTCAATCTTCTCACGCCATACGGCATAGGCCACAGCACCCATGAAGAGCACTATGTTGAGGCCTGTATGCTCGGCTGTGCTCAGTCCTGCGAGTGCGTACTCCGAGGTGCAGTACACCACTATTGCCACAGCGAAGTACTCACCTATGCGCTTTAGGTCGTAGGGGATGGGGTAGTGCTTACGGCAGAGCGTGTAGCTCCACACTACCATAGCCGCCTCGGCAATAAGGCGCACCCATGCTGCACCGCGGTAGCCCATCTTTGGTACAAGCACAAAACTCAGGCCCAAGGTCACGGCAAGGCCAAGGAAGGTGATGTATGCGGCATACTTGGTCTTCTCCTCTCGCTTATACCAGAACGAGAGGTTGAACCATATTCCCGCCAGCACATTCGATGCCAGCACAATGGGTAATATGTCGATGCCCTCGCGGAAGTCGCGGCCCACGATAAGGGCGAACAGATCGCGGAAGAGCACGATGCCGAGGAAGATGACCATCGATGCCATCACAAAGTACTTCATCGAGGCGGCATTTGCCTCCTTGAAATCCTCCTTCTTAAAGCTCGAGAGGAAGAATGGCTCAGCCGCAAGGCGGTACATCTGCGTGAAGAGGGTCATAACGACGGCAATCTTGACTATCGCACCATAGATGCCGAGGTCTGCCATTGCCATCTCCTCGCCGCCATGGGTTAGATACTTGATCATCTGGCGGTCGATAAACTCATTTGCCGTGCCCGCAATGCCGCTGATAAGCAGTGGCAGTGAGTAGATGAATATCTTGCGCAACAGAGCAAAATCTATGCGTGGCACTATACCTCCTGTTGTGGGGAGCAGTGCAAAAAGTGTTACAACGCTTGCTGCGAGGTTGGCAATCAGCACCCATCCTACACCGAACGATGTGTCGTACATGCCCGCTATGCCAAAGGCGATGGCAAGACCCACATTGAGGAGCATGCTCAGTGCCTTGAGGAGTACATAACGCATAGCTCGACCCTGCTCTCTCAGGCGTGCAAATGGGATGATTGACCACACATCAACCATCACTATTGCCGCTACGATGGTCACATACTCGGGGTGTGCAACGTATGCCTTGCCCATAGCCTCCGAGATAGGCATGTTGAGTAGCCAGATGATAGCAAAGAAGAGCGTTGTGGCGATGGTTGTGATGCCCCAGGTTGTGGCAAAGACCTTGCGTTTGCCCACTTCGACATTGTTGCCCTCCTCCTCTGCACGAGTGGTGAAGCGGAAGTAGCTCGACTCCATACCCATAGAGAGTATTACCAGTGCAAATGGTATAAGTGCGTATATATCAGTGATTACGCCATATTCGCCCTGCGTGAAGATACGGGTATAGTAGGGTGTTAGCAGATAGTTCAGAAACCTGACGACTATCGTGCTAATACCATATATGGCTGTCTGTTTTGCTAACTTCTCTAACATTGTGTCGTTTAGCGCACCTCGTTTATAAATGCGCATATCGCGACAAAGTTAGTATAATAATACTAAACGACAAAAAAAATCCGCAGAATTGGGGTATTTTGTCGTTATTGCTTGAGTTCGAAATCCTCATTTACGTTTTGTAAATCAGCTGCCAATTCGATAACCTAAAATATCTACCTAATTATCAAATTATTACTCGCGTATATCGTGGTTCTTATGTAATTTTATCACATACAATTTGCATACAAAATCGAAGATTTCAGGAAAATAGTAATGCTAAAATACCACAACAAAATTTTTCT
>JAZTYW010000043.1:0-81710 GCA_045637085.1 Alistipes sp.
GCGAGAGTTACGAAAGTATATCAACTACTACAATAACGACCGTATTAAACTAAAATTAAACGGAAAGAGTCCGGTGCAATACCGAACTCTTTACCAATAAATCTATTTAATAATCCGTCCAATCTTTTGGGGTCAGATCATATAGTACTACCCATCGGTGGCATTTTTGCCGAGCGTTGTATCTGCAACCATCTATTAGCAAATTTGTTGTGATAAGCCGCAATCTGCGGCACATCCCTAAAAGTAGACCTCTCAAGGCTGTACTATTTGTACTATCCTCGAGAGGTCTCTTTTGCGATGCACCACATCTCACGACTTCTGACAAGAAATAGCTTTGCTATGGTTGTATATCTACAACCTTTATTAGTAAATTAGGTGGCGCAAAGATAGACTATATGCCTGCTCATTCAAAGTAAATCCCCGCCTAACATTTTGTTAAGCGGGGTTAATTGTGCATTATATTTTGCTGATTGCCCTATTTGTTGTGGCCGGGACCTTCGGGGAACCAGCCTTTCTCAACGCGTCTCTTCTGATGGATTAGCTCCAATATGCTCCAGAACGACGAAAAGGCTGTTACACCAAGAATTGTGGATGCAATAAGGTTATCAACCAATATCGACAGCGCGCAAAACACTATGCCTGCCACAAGGAACATCCACCAGCACTTCGTGCCGAGATAATACTCAGCCTTGATGACAATAGGATGAAAAATACCGATTATTAAAAACGTGGCAAGGCCTACTATAATTCCTGTAAAGTTCATAAATATCAATTTTTTACTCCTCCGTATAGCCTCAAAGTGCAGTACTCCTTCGAGACTACGCTATAAAAAATGTTTAATACATATAGTCGTACTGCGAGTAGCTCTTATCGTACTTCAAGTCAGCAAGTGATGCCGCCTTAACTCCAATATTAAACGCCCAGCTCTTGTGGTTACCGAAGGGTATCCACGTGAAGGACATCTGCCAGCAGTGCAGATCGCGCGTGATAGATATCGAGGTCATAGACATCTTGCGTGCCGTGAAGTCGTAACCTGAAGTAGCAGTAATCATAGTCTTGGGCGTCAGCTTGACGCTGGCGTTGAGGTTGATCGACTGTTGCAGGTTCCTCTTATATCCCGTAGTACCGTTGTTGGTCAACTGGGCACTATAGTTGAAACTATAGTTGAAGCCGAAGTTCCACGGTATCGAGAAGTCGTAGTATTGTCCCGCCATCCACTGCCTTCGCATTGCGGGGTTGAGTTGTCCGTATGGATCGGACCATGAGTTGAAATACTCGGCAGGGAATGAGGTGATATCATTGCCGGCAACCTGGTTGGTATTCTCGCGTGAACGGAACGTATAGCCGAAGCTCCAGTTGGCTGACTGCAGACGACCGATACTACCGCGGCTCCACATAAGCTTGTTGTAGCGCACACCCTGTGGGGATACCTCGTATGGGTCGAGCGTAAGCGACAGGTTGAGGGCGATGTTCTGATAAACCGTAGTACGCAACTGAATAGGCAGCGTAGAGAGACGCATTGAGTCGGCGAGGAAGTTATACGAACCCGAGATAGAGATCTGGTCGATAAGCTTCACCTTCTTTACCGTATCGCGTGTGCGTATCTTCGCCTCCAGCGACTGCGACAGACCAAACGTAAGGGAGAACTGCTGACCGCTGCTTGGCACACCATAAGCGTTGTCTGTAAATGGTGAGTAGACCTTGAACTTACCCGTGCTATCAGTCTGTACGGTCTCGTAGAAACCATACATCTGGCGGCTGAAGTCGGGGGCAAAACTGAAACCTACGTTGGGCGTAAGTGTGTGACGCACAGCCTGCAACTTACGTTCGCGCTTCTTGGCAGTGTAGGTACCATAGACGGTGGTGTTTGCCGATACAGAGGCGTTGTAGTTATACAATCGCCAGAAACCATACTCCGGATCGAGGGTCTCCACCTGCTTTGTCTCCTCGTTCCATTGCTGGCTCACCTTCTTGAAGTACCAGCGTTCGGTGTAGTTGAACGACGGACTGACGTTGATATAGTTGAAGAGTGACAACGATGTAGAGACAGGGATAGAGTGCTGGATACCGTGCTTCATCTTATTGAGGGTCTCCTTGGTGAAGATTTCGCTCTCCTTGGCATTCACCGAGTTGGTCATCTTCATCGAGTAGCTCATCTTAATCTTCTCATACCAGCGTGTCTTGCCCACGGCCTCCTTGCGCTTTAAGGGGTTGAAGCTCGCCACGTTGAAGGCGATAGTTGGGAATGTCACACCGATGGTTTTATCGCGCGAGTTCTGTGATACAGCCATGTTAAGTGAGAGTGAGAATGGCGTACCCTCCCAGTTCTTTGAGTATGAGATAGATGAGTTGGTCTGCGTTGCAAGGATGTCGTTCACGGTGGTTGCTGAGTAGCGGCTATAACCGCTTGACGTAAGGTTCACCGATGCCGAGAACGTAGAGCCAGGGTTTGCCTTGGGATCCTGCGAGTGTGTCCACTGAATTTTGTAGTTGTTCTGCTGAACGAAGTCGGGCTCGCCCTTCTCGCCTGTGCGGATTGCCGAGTACATAAGGTTGAAGTTACCTCTGAACTTGTAGCGCTTTACGTACTGCGACACGGCAGATACCTCCCACGAACCGAGTGTATAGATACCGCCACGCAGTGCGAGATCCATGTGCTCACCAAGGGTGAAGTAGTAGCCTATGTCACGGATGAAGAAACCCTTGGCATCCTCACCATACGTTGGCATAAGGATACCAGACTTAGGGCCTGTCTGCACGGGGAAGAAGCCCTCGGGGATACCGGGGAAGTAGATGGGGACATCCTCCATAACAAGGTAGGCATATCCCGTAATCACCTTCTTGCCAGGGATTACCTTCGCCTGTGTCATGGCGATGTAGAAGTGGGGGTGGTCTGTACAGTCACATGTTGTGTACATACCGTGTCCGATGTGGATAGACTCATCGGGGTGCATCTTTACGCTGCTACCGATAAGCCAGCCGTCACCCTGTTGTGTTGCGATACCCTTGATCTTCGCCTTGCGTGTGTCGAGGTTGTAGGTGATGGTATCCATTGAGTATGGTGAGCCACCATCCGAGAACTCGGGCTGTGTGCTGCGTGGTGTGCCATCCTCCTTGAGGTTTGTTGAGTCGGGATAGCCATGGGCAAATATGTTCTTTGTCTCCATGTCAACACGCATGTAGTCCGCCTTGAGGTTCATGCCCTGATATGTAACATCTCCACTGCGGTAGCTATGTATAAGTTTGTTGCGTGCGTCGAAGACCACAGAGTCTGTAGCCTTACCCTTTACGATGTCAGTGAAACGTATGCCTGCGCCCCTATTTTGATTTGTCTCCACGGGTTTATTTGTCGTATCTTGAATGGGAGAGTATAGGGTTGTTGTGTCGTTAGACCAGAGTGTGCTGAAGTTGCTTCTGCTTGCGGCCGTAAGACCAAAGCAGAAACTCAAAAACACCATGGCAAGTAACACCGATGGAAGATATTTTAATACAAAATGCCTCAAAATTCAATATTTTTTTGTAACTTTGCCGACGCAAGTCGGCAAAACCGACAGGGGTAGAGGTTTTGTACTCTTACCCGACAGCGTGTTTGCGTACGCTTGCGTCGCGCGAATAACTCGCAAATATAGTAAGAATTTTTGTAAAACCGGAATATTTTATGAGAAATCTCATAATAGCGTTGCTAATTGCTCTTGTCCTGCCTGTTGTAGCTAACGCGGGCGAGGGGGCTATTGTTGCCCACGAAGGACAAAAACGAGTGGTGGTGATTGACCCCGGTCATGGTAATCCCCGTCCCGGAAAGGTGATGGGTAAGGTGCGTGAGGCAGATATCGTGCTTGATATATCTAAGGAGGTGCGTCGTCAGCTAGCAACGAAGATGCCCGATTTGGATGTCTATTTGACGCGACACAGCGACTCGTCGTATCATGCCAATCAGAATATGGATAACCGCATGCGTGCCGAGTTTGCAAATAGTAAGAATGCCGACCTTACAATAGGTATTCATGCCAATGCGCTGGAGAATACGAAGGTCAATGGTTGTGAGGCGTGGGTGCTCTCGCTCGACGAGGCTCTGATGAAGCAGAACAACAGTCGTGCAAACCTCTTTGCGGATGATGGTGATGCGTTGAATATCAACGACCTCGATACAAAGTCTATGGGCTTTATCAAGGTGCTCACACGTCAGCTCGATAACGAACCCCGCAACAGAATGTTTGCGCAGCAGTGTTGCGATAATATCAAGAAGTGCGGACTCGGTAGCCTTGGCGTTAAGTCGGGTAAGATATGGACTATGCTCTACTATCTTGAGGGACATGGCGTGCTTGTGGAGATTGGCTACATGACCAATCCCTCGGATTTGGCATATATAACATCCGACAAGGGTAAGAAGGCTATTGCTACGGCGCTTGCCGACGCTATTGTCAGCTTCTTTAGGGGTCTGGATGCAATATCGGGTGATGATGTGTCGTTAGTGGATAATACATCTGTGGCAACAGAAGAGCCTGTTGAAGAGATATTAAATGAGGGATATGCTATTCAGCTTATCTCGAGTACATGCGAGGTTGATATTATGGATTACCAGTTCAAGGAGTATAAGGGTCGTGTGCGACTCTTGATGGGTACTGGTAGCTGGAAGTATAAATATTGCTATGGCAGCTATGCTACGCGAGATGCGGCGAAGGCAGATTTGGAGGCGGCGAGAAGGACATTCAAGGATGCCTATATCGTCTATTTCAGGGATGGTGCAATCGTGAAAAAATAGCGATTAACGGTTTTTGTATGTAATTAAAACGGAAAAATATGAAAATTAGCAGTTATTTAAAGGTCGGCACATTTGCCGTAATTGTGATTTTGGTTTCATGGTGGGGTATCAAATGGCTCGGTGGTCAGAATATTCTGCTCACGAACAACGTCTATCATGTCTATTATGATGATGTTACAGGCCTCATGGAGTCTGCACGTGTCAAGATGCGTGGCGTAGAGGTCGGTAATGTGCGTAGCATCACACTTCTTGATAACAATGTGGAGGTAGAGCTCTCTGTTGATGCCAAGTATGCTGATATGATTCCTGCAAACTCGGTGGCTGAGATAGCTTCGGCAGGCCTGATGGGTGGCATGGAGATCTATATCATTCAGGGTGACTCTGAGGAGATTATGCCTGATGGTGCTACATTCGAGGGCCGCGTGCGTCCCGATATGATTGGCTCGTTGGCGGATAAGGGTGGCGAGTTGCTTGAGGGCTTGAATACTACGGTTGACAATCTCAATACCTTGCTCGACGATAATGGCGAGGGTATCGGTCAGCTTATTGCGAACCTCGAGTCGATGACTTCAACAATCAATGGTGTGCTCGCTTCGTCAAGCGATAATATCGAGGGCGCGCTCAGTGATTTGCACGCGTTCACAACAACGCTTACGGAGAACTCTGCACGTATCGAGGCTATGATTGCAAACCTCGAGACCTTCAGCGGTGACTTGGCTGATGCAGACCTCGTAAATCAGCTCTCGGCAACTGTCGATTCGCTCAATGCGGTGCTCGCATCTGTTGAGGGAGGTAATGGCAGTGTCGGTAAGTTGCTCAACGACGCGGAGTTGTACAACTCGCTTACTACGGCAAGCGATAACCTCGGACTCTTGTTGGAGGATGTCAAGGCTCACCCTATGCGCTATGTGAATATCTCGGTGTTTGGCAAGTCGGCAGAGGAGATGGAGGCCAAGGCTGCGAAGAAGGCTGCAAAGGAGGCTGCTCGCGAGTCAAAGAGAGCGAATAAGTAAGATCTATGATATATCCGTCGAATTTTGAACAGAGGGTCGGTTTCGACCGTATCCGAGAGCAGATTGTAGAGCGTTGCTCGATGCTCTCTGCACGCGAACTCATGGATCGTGAGGGCTTTTCGCGCTCACGCCGTGAGGTCGAGGAGCGCTTGACGCTTGCCGACGAGATGCGTCTTGTGCTCTCTATGGAGTCGGGTGCGGAGATTGGTGAACAGGAGGATCTGCGTTCAATTATCGACAAGGTCGCCGTGGATGGTGCATACCTCATGGCAGATGAGTGTGCTGTGCTATTGCGTGCGCTGCGCGGTGTAAGTGCCATTGTGGGCTTCATTCGTTCACGCCGCGAGGGTAGTTATCCCGCTTTGCGTCGTATGACCGAGCGTGTGGTGCTCTTCCCGGAGTTGCAGCGCGAGATAGAGCGCGTGGTGGATGATAAGGGAGAGGTGCGCTCCTCGGCATCACCCGCATTGGCAGAGATACGTCGTGTTATACGCGAGCATGAGGGACAGGTGGCAAAGCGCTTGCAGCAGGTGTTGCAGAGGGCCAAGGCGTCGGGTATCGTTGAGGCGGATGCCATGATATCGATACGTGATGGTCATGCCGTTATTCCCGTTGCTGCGGCAAATAAGCGCAAGTTGGCGGGCTTCATACATGATGAGTCAGCTACGGGTCGCACGTTCTATGTCGAGCCCGTTGAGGTTGTAGAGCTAAACAACGAGCTGCGTGAACTGGAGTATGCGCAGACGCGAGAGATTGTCCGCATCCTCACGGAACTTACGGCAGTGTTACGTCTCGATGTTGAGGGACTTGCCCGCATTGAGGAGTATCTGACAAAGATAGATGTGTTGCGTGCCAAGGCGCGCTGGGCATTGGATAATGGTGCTGTTAAGCCAATTATCTCAACTGATGGACGTTTGGTGTTGCGAAAAGCGCGTCATCCGCTTCTTGAACAGACACTAAAGACTCAAGGTAAGGCTATCGTGCCCCTCGATATGGAGCTTAACTCGGAGCGAAGAATACTCGTTATATCGGGCCCCAACGCAGGTGGTAAGTCTGTCTGCCTGAAGACTACGGGCATATTGCAGTATATGGTGCAGTGCGGCTTCTTGGTGCCCGTGCTGGAGAACTCGGAGTTCCCATTGTTTGACTCGTTGATGATTGACATTGGCGACCAGCAGTCGTTGGAGAACGACCTCTCGACCTACTCGTCACACCTTGTGAACATGAAGGCGATGTTGGCGGAGGCCTCGGATCATACGCTTATCATGATTGATGAGTTCGGCTCGGGTACGGAGCCTACGATTGGTGGTGCTATATCGGAGTCTATTTTGGAGCGCTTCGTTGAGCGCAAGGCCTATGGTGTTATCACAACGCACTATGCCAATATCAAGTACTTCGCATCACGCAACGAGGGTGTGGCAAATGGTGCTATGGCCTTTGATGTTAAGAATATACAGCCACTCTTTAGCCTCGAGATGGGTAAGCCCGGTAGCTCGTTCGCTATTGAGGTGGCACGCAAGATTGGTCTTCCGGAGGATATCGTTCGTACAGCGATGGATAAGGCGGGCGAGGACCATATCAACCTTGAGAAGCAGTTGCGCGAGATTGCCCGCGACAAGCGCTATTGGGCAGAGAAGCGTGACCGCATCCGACAGACCGACCGCAAGGTGGAGCAGCTCGAGCAGACATATACCGACCGCCTGCAGAGCATTCGCGATGAGCGCAAGGTGATTCTGGATAAGGCGCGTAAGGAGGCCGAAGCGTTGATTTCGGAGGCAAACCGCACTATCGAGAATACCATCCGCACCATTCGTGAGTCGCAGGCCGACAAGGAGCTTACACGTCTTGCGCGTAAGGAGTTTGAGGGCTTTGCCGATACGGTTGTGGATGATGCTGCCGAGAAGCATGATGACCATATCAAGCGCGAGATGGAGCGTCTGGCACGCCGTCGCGAGCGTAGAGAGGAGCGTCGTATGGAGCGCGAAAAGGGCGTAGAGCAGGCTCCGAAGGTTGAGGCGCCTAAGCCCGTGAAGATTGAGGTGGGCACGAAGGTTAAGATTGATGGACAGGATGTCCCTGGCGTTGTGCAGATGATTAAGGGCAAGAAGGCGCAGGTGGCATTTGGCCAGATGATGATAATGGTGGAGATGGAGCGCCTGAAGGTGGTGAGCTCGGCGGAGTACCGTGAGGCTACACGTCCTACAACCGCTCGCACGGTGGTATCGGTGGATATCAACCAGCGAAAGCTCAATTTCCGCGACACTATAGATGTGCGTGGCATGCGTGCCTCGGAGGCGTTGGCTGCCGTTGAGGATTTGGTGGACGATGCCCTAATGGTGGGCGTCTCGGGCGTTACAATCCTTCATGGTAAGGGTACGGGTGCGCTCAAGGAGGAGATACGTCGCTATCTGCGCACGCTGCGTGATGTGGCGAGTGTTGCCGACGACCATGCCGACAGAGGTGGCGCCGGCATCACTGTGGTGACTTTCAAACGCGATTAAAAGCTTGAATATATGAATTACCTATTGTCTGAAATTGCTCGTATCGTGGGTGGTGAGCATCGTGGTTGCGACCTCAGAGTCAAGGAGGTGGCTACCGATTCGCGCGGTGTCTTCTCGTCTGACGATATGGTCTTTGTGGCTATCAACGGCAAGCACCATGATGGCCACACCTTCATCCCCGCAATGGTGGCACGCGGAGTCAAAGCCTTCATCGTTGAGCGCGATGTTGAGATCAAGGAGGAGGGCGTTGGCATTATCATTGTTCCATCGGCAATAGGTGCTCTGCAGCGACTTGCGGCACACCATCGACGTGAGTTCCGCGGTAGGGTAGTTGCCATCACAGGCTCAAACGGTAAGACCATCGTAAAGGAGTGGGCATCGCGCTCTATGCCCGATACGGTGCGTTCGTTTGCCTCGCCCAAGAGCTATAACTCGCAACTCGGCGTAGCACTCTCGCTGCTTAT
Organism: Alistipes sp.; assembly: GCA_045637085.1. Taxonomy (GTDB): domain Bacteria; phylum Bacteroidota; class Bacteroidia; order Bacteroidales; family Rikenellaceae; genus Alistipes. The sequence goes on from JAZTYW010000043.1 coordinate 8,741, forward strand.
GCTCGATGGCGAGGAGGAGGTCGCATTTATCGAGGCTGGCATCTCGGAGCCAGGCGAGATGGAGCGTCTGGAGGCTATGATACGCCCCGATATTGTTGTGGTGACATCTATTGGAGATGCCCACTCGGCAAACTTCACTTCGGAGCGCGCAAAGATTGAGGAGAAGTTGTTGCTCGCGCGTCGCGCACGCACGATTATATATAGTAGTGAGTATCACTCACTGGCACGTTGTATAGAGGAACTATATAGTGACCGTGAGCTTATTGATAGTAGCACCGAATCGGTGGAGGATGAGCTTGAGTTGAGCGATGCTCTGTCGGTAGATGCACTCCATGTGTCGGCACTTATGCGTAGGTTGGGGTATGGCGTTGATGATGCTGTATTTTCGGCACATGTGGCAATGCGCCTCGAACTGAAGGAGGGTGTCGATGACTCGATGATTATTGATGACACCTATAACTCCGACATCAACTCCGTGGTTGTTGCTCTCGATGCGCTATATGTGCAGTCGATGGGTAGGCGCAGGGTGGCTGTCATCTCGGATATTCGTCAGAGTGGCATCCCCAGCGAGGAGTTATATCAGCGTGTTGCTGCCGCAGTGAAGAAGGCTGCCGTTGACCACCTCATAGGTGTTGGTGAGACAATATCTTCATTCGCACATCTCTTCCCCCGAGGCTCGTCATTCTATCTCAATACCGATGAGCTTATCGAGAACTTCGAGCGTGAGCGCTGGGCAAAGTCTGTAATATTGATTAAGGGTAGCCGCGATAGCAGGTTTGAGCGACTCACACGCCTCCTTGAGCGTCGCACGCATACAACAACGCTGGAGGTTGACCTTGCGGCAATGAAGAAGAATCTGAACTACTTCCGTCAGCACCTGCCCTCGCACCATCCCATTGTGGCAATGGTAAAGGCGGGCAGCTATGGCACGGGAGATGTCGATGTGGCACGCATGCTTCAGCATGAGGGAGTGCGCTATTTGGCTGTAGCATTTGCCGATGAGGGTGTAATGCTCCGCAAGAAGGGTATAACAATGCCTATCGTTGTGCTTAATGCCGATCAGGATAGCTTCGATATGATGATTGCCCACGACCTTGAGCCAGAGATTTACAGCTCTCACTCGCTCGATGCTTTCAGACGAGCTGTGCATCATGCACGCCGTGAGGCATATCCCATCCATATCAAACTCGACACGGGTATGCACCGCCTCGGATTTGTGGATGATGAGATAGATATGTTGGGTCGTGCAATCCATCTTGATACATCGCTGCATGTGGCTTCGATATTCTCGCACCTGTCGTCAGCAGATATGCCCTCGGAGGATGACTTCACGCGAAAGCAGATTGCGGCATTCGACTATATGAGCCAGCAGCTTACGGAGTGGCTCGATTATAAGCCTCTGCGCCACATCGCCAACTCGGCGGCCATAGTGCGATTTAAGGAGGCACATTTCGATATGTGTCGCCTGGGCTTGGGCTTGTATGGCTTTGGCTTTGAGCATAACGACAAACTTATCCCCGTTGCGAAACTCTCAACGCGCATAGTGCAGATTAAGACCTTGGCAAAGGGTGAATCAATAGGCTATGCACGCTCTGCTCGCACCGAGCGCGAGACAATAATCGCAACCATTCCTGTTGGCTATGCTGATGGCCTTGACAGACATCTCGGTAATGGCCGCTGGAAGGTGTTGGTGCGTGGTAATCGCGCCCCTATAGTGGGTCGCGTGTGCATGGATAGTGCAATGATAGATATTACGGAGATTGAGGGCGTTGAGGTAGGAGATAAGGTTACGATATTTGGCCCCGAGAGTGGTAATACGCTTGAGGATATGGCGCGTGTGCTCGACACCATATCGTATGAGATTATGACCTCCATTTCGGCACGCGTAAAACGTATATATACAGAACGATGACAAAGGGTACACTATATATGATCCCATGCCCCATATCGGATAATACGCCTGTGTGGGATGTGTTGCCAGAGGCTAATCGCAAGATTATGGACTCGCTCGACTACTTCATCGTCGAGAATACACGCTCGGCACGTCGCTTTCTCTCGAAGGCAGGGGTGTCGCGCAAGATCGAGGAGTTGGAGTTTGTGGAACTCAACGAGCATACGACAGATGCCCGCGAGGTGGAGCGCATGTTAAAGCCCGTATTGGAGGGGCGCTCGGCGGGTGTTATCTCGGAGGCGGGTGTGCCAGGTGTTGCTGACCCAGGTGCTGCAATTGCCGCATTGGCACATCGTCATGGAGTGCGTGTGGTGCCTCTTGTGGGCCCTTCGTCAATACTCATGTCGGTGATGGCTTCGGGATTGAACGGACAATCGTTTGCCTTTGTGGGATATCTGCCCATCAAGGAGCCTGAGCGTCAGCGCAGATTGAGAGAACTGGAGCGCAGAGCTGTGGAGGAGCATCAGTCTCAGTTGTTCATTGAGGCGCCCTATCGCAATGTAAAACTCTTCGAGACGCTTGTAAAGAGTATGTCGCCACGCTTAAAACTAACGGTGGCTACGGATATTACCGCGCCAGATGAGTTTATACGCACAATGACCATTGAGCAGTGGCGCAAGGCGGGTGTGCCACCATTTGAGAAGCGCCCGACTATATTTATATTAGGCATATAATTTGTTCATATATAATATGTAACAATTAAATTTATAATGAATATGAAGGGTCAAACGACAGATAATGAGAAAGATATGAAGACAACAAACGTTGAGACAGAGAATACTGAGACAACTGTAGATACACCATCGACTGACAATGTGTCAGTTGATGCCAATGAGAATACTGACAATGTGTCAGTAGAGCCAACACTTGAGGAGCAGCTTGCTGTATGGCGTGACAAATATCTTCGCCTTCAGGCGGAGTTTGATAACTTCCGCAAGCGCACCATCAAGGAGAAGATGGAGCTCGTGGAGCGTGGCTCGGAGGGAGCATGGAAGGCTGTGTTGCCTGTGCTTGACGACATTGAGCGCGCTGTGGCAGCCTCGGCAAAGAGTGAGGATATTGTAGCATTGCGTGAGGGTGAGGCCTTGGTAATGAAGAAGTTTGAGAGTGTGCTCAACGCTGCAAATATCACGGCTATCGACTGCGTAGGCAAGCCCTTTAACGAGGAGGAGCAGGAGGCTGTGGCTCGTTTTGCTGCGGGTGAGGACAAGCGTGGCTTGGTTATCGACTGCGTGCAGCGCGGCTATAAGATGGGTGAGCACGTATTGCGCTATGCCAAGGTTGTTGTTGGCGAATAATTGAGACTACTATGGCTGAAAAGAGAGATTATTATGAGGTGTTGGGCGTTGAGAAAAACGCAGATGCCGAGACTATAAAGAAGGCATACCGTAAGGCTGCTATCAAGTTCCACCCAGACAAGAACCCTGGCGATAAGGAGGCCGAGGAGAAGTTTAAGGAGGCTGCTGAGGCATACGACGTGTTGTCAAACGACGACAAGCGTGCTCGCTATGACCGCTTTGGTCATGCAGGCATGAATGGCGGTGCGGGTGGCGCTGGAGGCTTCGGTGGCTTTGGTGGTGCTGGTGGCTTCTCGATGGATGATATTTTCGAGCAGTTTGGCGATATCTTCGGTGGTGCATTTGGTGGCTTCGGCGGCGGTCGTGGCCGTGGTGGTCGCCAGAGAGTAAACCGCGGTAGCGATGTTCGCATTACTGTACGCCTTACGCTCAAGGAGATTGCTGAGGGCGTAACCAAGAAACTCAAGATCAATAAGATTGTAGCGTGCGAGAAGTGCGGTGGTACGGGCGCGAAGGATAAGTCGGCATACTCGACATGTACGCAGTGTGGTGGCTCGGGCTATGTTATCACTGTGCAGAACTCATTCTTTGGTCGCATGCAGACGCAGAGCGTATGTCCTACATGTCAGGGTGAGGGTCGCATCATCAAGGATAAGTGTACTCACTGTGGTGGTGAGGGTACGGAGCGCGGTGATAAGATTGTTGAGGTTAAGATTCCCGCAGGAGTATCTGAGGGTATGGCACTCACGCTTCAGGGTATGGGTAATGCTGCGCGTCATGGCGGCATCAATGGCGACCTTATCGTCGTAATCAAGGAGGAAGAGCACGCAGACTTTGAGCGTAGCGGCAATAACCTCGTTCACAACCTCCGTATCTCGGTTACTACGGCAATTCTTGGTGGTGATGCCGAGGTGCCAACAATCGATGGCCGTGTACGCATATCTATCGATGCAGGTACGCAGTCGGGTAAGGTGATGCGCTTGCGTGGCAAGGGTCTTCCCGATGTGAATGGTCGCGGTCGTGGCGACATCATCATTGTGGTTGATGTTGTCATCCCAACGGAGTTGACAAAGGAGGAGCGCAAGCTCGTTGAGCAGCTTAGCGAGCAGCCAAACTTCAAGCAGACAGAGAGCAAGCAGGATCAGGATATACTCTCTCGAATGAAGAACTTCTTCCGATAGTATATTGTGATAAGCAGTCATCGGCGGCGTCTCGCTTGTCTTCGAAATCCTCATTTACTTCAAGTAAACTGCGGTTTCTCAGCCTACGACGAGTCACCACATCTAACTGCTTCTTACAACATACAAAAAACAGTAAGTTGAAAATATTTCAATAATATAAGATGTCGATATTCAGACCACATAAGACCAAGCCGCGTCAGTTCAACTATACGCCACGCTACTATGACCCCGTAAAGGAGGCATTCAATCAGCGTCGTAAGGAGCTGCATGGTACATCAAGCGAAACGGACGATTTGCCCTATTCGCCTGGTGACTACCTGCGCGTGAAGAGTCAGGCGCGCCGTGACTCGCGCGAGGAGCAGGCCAGAGCATCGTCAAACCGCCTCCTGCGCTATGGTATTCTGATTGTGGCCGTAGGCTTGGGCTTTGCGGTTGTGATGCCTCATGTTGTGGGTATTATGACACGTTTCATGAATGCAGGTGAGATTTCAGAATCGACACCTCAAATGACCATGTCGTCGGTAGATGCGATGCCTGTGGATAGCATAGCAGCACCACAGACGATTACGCTTATCGAGCAGCATGGTGATATCGATTTCAGAGAGTTCGAGAGCCTCACGCCCGAGACTGTCAGCGAGATTGAGGAGTGGAACAGACAGAACCATACCATCACAATCTACGATGATGACGTGGAGATTAAGGATGGTAAGCGTGTGCAAAAGAGCGAATAGAAAAAGTTTATGGATCGAATAAAACTACTGCCTGAGATTGTTGCAAATCAGATTGCAGCAGGTGAGGTTGTAAATGCACCCTCGAACGTCGTCAAGGAGATGATGGAAAACTCCATTGACGCGGGAGCTAAGTGTGTGCGTGTCAACTTCCGTAATGGTGGTAAGGATATGATTCAGATTGTCGATGATGGCATCGGCATGTCGGCTATGGATGCACGCATGGCTTTTGACCGTCATGCAACATCGAAGATACGCTCGATAGAGGATGTGTATCAGTTGCACACGTTCGGTTTCCGTGGTGAGGCGCTGGCAAGTATCGCTGCCGTAGCCGAGGTGGAGCTTCGCACACGTCGCGAGGAGGATGAGCTGGGTACGCTCACGGAGATCTCGGGTGGCGAGTTCCGCAGTCAGACGCCTGTATCGTGCTCCAAGGGCTCGCAGTTTGTGGTGCGCAACCTGTTCTACAACGTCCCATCGCGTCGTAAGTTTATCGATGGAGATAACTCGCGCCTCGCATCACAGATAAAGAGTGAGTTTCAGCGTGTGGCGCTGTGTAATCCAGATGTGGAGTTCGAGCTAAGGCAGAACGATGCTCCATTGTACATGTTGCCGCCGACAAACAGACGTGGTCGTATTGTCGATATTGTTGGTAAGCACATACGTCAGAACCTGCTCGATGTAGATGTCAACACCTCGGTGGTGCGTATTGAGGGCTTTGTCGGTCGTCCAGCAGCAGCGAAGAAGCGCAACAATGAGCAGTATCTCTTTGTTAATGGCCGATACTTCTACTCGCAGGCGATGCAGCGAACCATCGTGCGCGCATACGAGAAACTTATACCCGAGGGATGTATGCCCTCCTATTTCATATATCTCACGGTGGACCCCGAGAGAGTAGATGTGAATGTGCATCCGCAGAAGACAACCGTCAAGTTTGCCGATACGGATACCATACTTGAGATGTTGCAGGCAGCCATCAGGGAGACACTCGCCAAGACGGGTGCTGTACCGATGATGGACTTCTCGGATGAGGGTGCTGTTGATATTCCGGTTATTGGATGTAATACGCCTAAGTCGTTTGTTGAGCCACGCTCGTCGAGCAATATCTCGTATAACCCATTCCTGGAGGAGTATATAGACCCTACGGCACCAATGCCTGATGTTCCATTTACGGGCTTTGATGTTCCATTTACGGGTGGAGCAGTCAAGAGCGGCGGCATGAAGCAGCCAAAGGTGGAGCTTGCGGAGGAGTATGCTGTGCATACATCATCGATGAGTGCGATGCCTTCGGGAAGTGTAATGGAGTTTATTGACGATGATTCGGCGTGTGATGAGACTCTCTTCGATATTGTCTCTTCGTCTATGACCTCTGTGGAGGAGATTACATTTGCGGAGTGTATGACACTCGGCGCGGGATATGCGGTGGCGAAGTATGGATGCAAAAGTGTGCTTGTGTCGTTGCAGCGCGCCAAGGAGCGTATATTGTTCGAGGAGGTTTTGCGTGCAATGAAGGGCGGTGCGGTGGCTACGCAGCGCATGTTCTTTGCCGAAGAGTTGCAGCTCTCGTTGGCGGAGTATGAACTTATGGAGGAGCACGCTACGGAGTTTGCCGCTATGGGCTTTGAGGTGGAGTATCGTGGCGAGGGTGCAATCTCGGTTGTTGGTCGCCCAGCAATCCTCGATATGGCTACGCCACTCGATGAACTGTTGTATGAACTCTTGCACGGCATTGAGGATGGTGATATGCCTTTGGAGCGCGAGCGCGAGCGCATGGCAGAGCTTATGGCACGCCGTGGCAGTGTGGGCTATGGTCGTGGTGTCTCGTCGGCTGATGCTCTTGAGCTGTTGCACCGCCTGGAGAAGTGCTCGAACCCCAGCTTTACGCATTCGGGAGCCCCAATCATCGCAGAGCTTACGATGGATGAGGTGAAGGCGAAGCTGGCAAAGTATTAACATGTAACCCAATTATTTGGCATGTCTATTTTTAGAACACATAATATGACACCCCCTGTGGTGCTCAATCTGATGCTGGCAAATGGCGTAGTCTTTTTGGCTACGACACTCTTTGCCGATGGTATGTTGTATGAGAAATTTGCGCTGTTTAATGTGGACTTCAGATGTCTTGGCCAGGAGAATGCCACGCTATTCCACATTTGGCAGCCATTTACCTATATGTTTTTGCATGGAGGCTTTTCGCACCTGTTCTTCAATATGTTCTCGTTGTGGATGTTTGGTCGCACCCTCGAGTTGGAGCTTGGAGCGAAGCGTTTCCTTATCTATTATATAGTATGTGGTGTGGGCGCTGCGCTGTTCCAGATGGGTGTGGCGCAGATTGACCTTGCACACCTCGACGTAGGCTCACGTGCATGGGCTATGTACATGGGTACGCCCACGGTGGGTGCTTCGGGTGCTATCTTCGGCCTGCTCCTGGCATTTGGTATGTTGCACCCCGATGCTATAATCTCACTCATCTTCCCACCAATATCGATGAAGGCAAAGTGGTTTGTCATTGTATATGGCGCATTGGAGCTCTTGCTCGGTGTGTCGGGTTCGATGAGTAACGTAGCGCACTTCGCACATCTCGGCGGTATGTTCTGGGGATGGCTGCTCTTTGTATGGTGGCGCTATCGAGACCGTAATCGAAACTACTACTATTAGGCTTTAAAAACACAAACTGACACAATAAACACAAACTAACCATACCCCCACTTAATTCGGGGTGTCAAACACCATTAACTTATGTCGAATAATAGCCAAACCTACAGCAATTCGCCACTCGGAGGCTCTGAAAGAAGACGGAAAAACTCATTTATTGGTACGATTTTCTTTATCATACATTTGGCGCTGACAATGTCACTATCCGTAGCACTTGTCATATCATACCTCACGCCATATGTCTCACCTAAGAGCTTTGGCTCGTTGACCATCATGGGTCACTTCGCTCCCGTGCTCTACATCATGGTCGTGGTGTGTATGCTAGTGTGGCTCATCGCCCGCCGATGGAAGCTTGCGGGTATGGTAGCTCTGTTGCTTATTCCAGGCTTGGCGCACTTCTCACAGTTCTACAACGTGGCATTCATGCGCAAGGCGGAGAATAAGCCTATGCCAAAGAATATGCTCACGGTAGTTTCGTACAACGTGCGTGGCTTCCAGAACGACAGTTGCAAGCGTGCCGTGGCAGATTATGCAGATTTCATAGCTTCGTCGAATGCGTTTAGCCAGGATAGACGTGCGGCAGATATTATCTGCTTGCAGGAGTTCTCGAAAGATGTCGAGGGTATCGAACTCGTCGATTCACTCTTGAAGAGTGATTTCAAGGAGGTCTATGTTAGAGATGTCAAGGAGTCGGAGTATGCCGTATTGCGTACGTACAGCCGCCATAAGATTATTGATGCAGGCAGCATCGCAGGTACAGGTCGCGGTACAACGCAGTGGGTTGATGTCTTGAAGGATGACGATACAATACGTGTGTTCAACAACCACTTCTACTCTATGAGCATATCGAGCGCCGATAGTGCAGATATCTCTCGTGGTACAATTCTCAACGATGGCGACCGTGTAAAGAGTATCATTGATCGCATTGCTGACAATTCATCTGTGCGTATCGACCATGTTGACTCGTTGCGTAAGGTTATTGACGCTACGCCATATCGCCACATCGTTGTTGGTGACTTCAACGATACCCCAATGTCGTTTGTATATAAGAGCATGACGGAGAACCTTACCGACCTATTTGCTGTTAAGGGTAGCGGTTTCGGCTACACATATCGTCCTTTGTGGGGCTGGTTGCGTATCGATTATGTGTTGTACTCAGAGGGATTTGAGCCCGTGGGTTATAAGACCAATACTGATATTACTTTGTCGGATCATGTGCCCGTAATTGCCCAGTTTAAGGTAGCTGACGAGTAGTCGTGATCAGAAATTAACACTTTTGAGGGTGTAAAATGTGTTTTTTGAATTAGATAATTTTGCAGTCTCGAATTTTATGTTTACCTTTGCGCGCTATTATTAACTAATTTAACTTTTGTAACAATGCCAAAAATGAAAACAAATGCCGCTGCGAAGAAGCGTTTTTCTTTCACCGGCACAGGTAAGATCAAGCGTAAGCACGCTTATCACAGTCACATCCTGACAAAAAAGACTAACAAGCGTAAGCGTAACCTTTGCTACTCAGGTACTGTATCTTCAGCTGATGAGGCTAAGATCAAGCAGTTGCTCGTTAAGTAATTAGCGATTACGGCTTTAAGTAGTAGCACAACACTTTTTTATTATTAACAAAACGGAGTGCAGTAGCCCTAAAGAGTGTGAGAGAATCACGCCGCTACCAACTCTATCAAAAACTTTAAACTATGCCACGTTCAGTCAACGCTGTTGCGTCACGCGCAAGAAGAAAGAAGGTTTTGAAGCTTGCCAAGGGTAACTTTGGTTCAAGGGGAAACGTATGGACAGTTGCGAAAAATACTGTCGAGAAGGGTTTGCAGTTTGCATACACTCACCGTCGTGAGAAGAAGAGAAATTACCGTTCATTGTGGATCGTTCGTATCAACGCTGCAGTTCGTATGTACGGTATGACTTATTCAGAGTTCATCGGTAAGATGAACCAGAAGGGTATTGCCCTCAACCGTAAGGTTTTGGCAGACCTTGCTCTCAATGAGCCTAAGGCATTTGAGGCAATCGTTAATGCAGTTAAATAGTATTCCTTACACTATATAAGGAGAAGCCCCGCACCAACTGGTGTGGGGCTTATTATTTTTTGGGGGGGGAGGAAAATTAATTAGTAATTAGTAATGAGTAATTAGCAATTAGCAATGCATATATTATTGAAACATTATTACTAATTTTTAATTAATGAATTACTAATTTGAAAATAGCGTGGAAATCTACCGCTGTTTTAAGAGTTGTGGATTAAGTTTATGATGCTCGTCTCTGTCATCCTGAACGAAGTGAAGGATCTCAAGGTCTGTACGGCGGTAGACTATCTTGCAACCCGATAGATCCTTCGCTAAGGCTCAGGATGACAACTACATCACCGTGGGTTACATTTTGTAACCCACGAACGTATGTGTGCGTGTGTACTTTTGGGGAGGATTGTCAATATTCAGAATTGCAGAATTTCTGCAATTCTTCGAAATGGCGACGTTTTATTCTCAAGCCTAAAGTATATAATTACGTTATCGCTACTTAATCTGACCATTCGTGCAGGATAGTCAGCTTTGCCGCAGACTATCTGAAAGTGGTCAACTCTCTAACAATCTGTTGCATTGCTGCATATTGCTCCTCCATGCTGGTGAGCAACTTGTATTGAGCATGCGTGCGGACAAGGTTGTGGGTGGGGTATGCAATTTTGTAGTATCTGTCACCGTCGATGTAGTCCATCAGGAAGCGTAAAACCTGCTCATAGGTGATATATAGTGCCGAGAACGCCAGCCACTTCCTCTCTGTATCGGTCATCGATGCGTTGCGCTCCGAGAGGTAGCCGTATGTGTAGTGGCGGAAGGTGTCGATGTTCATAGATACGTTATCGAGGTTGGTATCATCCTCTGCACCTGTGTTGGTGTATGAGCGTATTGCGTCGCCAAAGTCATTGAGCGAGGTGCTGCTCATAACCGTGTCAAGATCGATAACACATAACACGTCATCGTGCTCATCAAAGAGTATGTTGCTTAGTTTGGTGTCGTTATGTGTGACGCGCAGGGGAAGCTCACCTCGCTCCACCATGCACCAGAAGTCGAGCATCTGCGCTCTGCGCGACTCTATCCACTCTATCTCCGTTGCGAGCTCTGCCTTGCGGCCTGCTCGGTCTCTGCTGAGGGTGTCATCCCATTGCTCGAGGCGGTAGCGCATATTGTGAAATCCCTTGATGACCTCTGCCAGTGGCTCGTTGAAGTCGGCAAGCATAGCCTGAAAACGACCAATGCCCTTACCGCCCATATAGGCGAGACGAGGCGTGTCGGCCTTGTCGTGGGTTATGGAACCCTCAATATATAGGCATGCTGCCCAGAACTCCTCTCCGTTGGTATGGTATAGGCTGCCATTGTTGGTAGGTATAATGGTCAATACTTCACGCATGGGGTCGCCACCAGTCTCCGCGACCTTAGCCTTGAGGTACGTGGTTATGCGCGCAATATTATCCATCATCGCTACTACATCGGGGAAGATATGGTGGTTCTTGCGTTGTAGGATATAGCGTCGGTACTCCGTAGTTACAATGTATGTGTCGTTTATGAAACCTTCGCCCAGAGGTGTGATATCGGTAATTTGGCCTTTGAAGGCGAACTCTTGGGCTATGCTATGCAAAATATCCATATTACTCTGCAAAGTAGTGTGTTAGACCATCAATCTTATTCCACTCTCCTCGTGTGAAATCGGGCACCTTTACGGGCTTGCTGCCATTCTCGATAGATATGCGTGTAAGCTCTCCCATGCAGCTCCATTCCGCAGCATCATAGACATCCATGTCGAGGGGCAGACCATTGCGCAGACAATAGACAAGGCGATAGTCCATGATGAAGTCCATGCCGCCGTGGCCGCCTATGCTCATGGAGTACTCCTGCAATGGCATGCCATCGACAAGCTGACGCTGAACGGGGTGCTTGTATAGCTCTGTCATCTGTTTTATGACATCCGCCGGAGCGAATGAGTGGTGATCGAGAGCCTCGATGTCGGGCATGCCCTGCTCGTCTGTTGCTATGCTCTTGATCTGGTCGAGCTTGAAGGTGTAACCCGAAACGGGGTACTTGTTGGCAAAACCCTCGGTGCCAACAAGCTGATACATACGGCTGTAGGGGCGTGGTGTCATCACATTATGCTGCATATCTATGGTGCAACCATTAACCGTGCGGATAAGAGTGTTTATCTGGTCGCCCTGACGGCAGCTCTCCTCGTTCATAAGCTCCTTGGTGAGCTTCGAGCCGTTGATAGACTTTGTTGACATAGCCACGAGGTAGTCGAGTCTGTCGCCGCGGTGAATATTCAGGGCCTGACAATTAGGACCTATGCCGTGAGTGGCGTAGATGTCGCCGTTGTGTGCCTGGTTGTACTCCAGACGCCAATTGTCAGCGTAGTGCTCCCAGTAGGGCTCGAGATTATGGATATAGGCACCCTCGGCATGGATGATCTCGCCAAAGAGGCCCTGCTGTGCCATGTATAGGGTTGTGAGCTCGAAGTGGTCGTAGCAGCAATTCTCGAGAATCATGCAGTGTACGCGGTTGCGCTCCGCAGCATCAACAAGTCGCCAGCACTCGTCGACAGTATTTGCGCTTGGTACTTCGATGGCTACGTGCTTGCCATGCTCCATGGCGTACTCGGCAACATCGACATGCAGCTGCCATGGTGTTGCAATATAGACAAGGTCGATGTCATCGCTCTCGCACAGAGCCTTGTAGCCCTCGTCGCCTGCATATATCTTTGCTTTGGGCAGGCCTGCTCTTTCGAGATATACCTGGCAATGCTCTGCACGCTCTATGTACTTGTCGCACAGTCCGTTGATTGCCACGCCGTCGATATATGTAAAGCGCTCCACTGCGCCAGGGCCACGCATACCAAGGCCGACAAATCCCACGCGCACAGTATCCATTGGTGCCGTGCGCAACTCCAGAACGGAGTGCTGACCTTTGGCACGCATAGGTTCATCGAGGATGATGACACCATCGTTGATGCGATAGTTGACGCTCGCTTCGTAGAGCTCGCTTGTCGGGTTGTTGCAGCCTGCAAGAGTCGCGATGGACAAAACAAGTAGTGTGAATATCTTTATGCTTCTCATACCTTAAATATTATTAGTTATAGAACAAAGTTACGAATTTTATTTGTACGAAGCATAGACTTTGAGATATTTTTTCATGATGCCAAACATGTGTGCCACGATTTGTGCGATAAAAAATGGGAATTTTACTCCGTTTTTGATGTAATGGCCTAATGGTACGAACTCTTTGGTGTGACAAAATGTGCTCGAGAAGGTTTTGCTGCTGACAAAATGTCAGTCGTAAAATGGAAAAATGGCAGTCGTGTCATGGTGTAGAGAATAAATGTGCCACTTTTTACAACTTTTTTTATTTGGTACACCATTTGCCTATTACAATTTCGTCAAGCGCAACACAAGGCTTGATGCAGAACGCGAAAATAATAATTAACAAATATAAAAAACTACAATTATGAGCAAGATTATTGGTATTGATTTGGGTACAACAAACTCATGTGTATCTGTAATGGAGGGTAACGAGCCCGTGGTAATTCCTAACGCAGAGGGTCACCGCACAACTCCTTCAGTTGTGGCATTCACAGGTGATGGCGAGCGTAAGGTGGGTGATCCAGCAAAGCGTCAGTCAATCACTAACCCTAAGCGTACAGTGTTCTCTATCAAGCGCTTCATGGGTGAGCGTTACGACAACGTAGCTGCTGACATCGAGCGTGCTCCATACTCAATTGTCAAGGGCGACAACAACACTCCTCGCGTAGAGATCGATGGCCGTCAGTACACTCCACAGGAGATCTCGGCTATCACACTCCAGAAGATGAAGAAGACCGCTGAGGAGTACCTCGGTCAGGAGGTTACAGAGGCAGTTATCACAGTGCCCGCATACTTCTCTGACTCACAGCGTCAGGCAACCAAGGAGGCTGGTGAGATTGCAGGTTTGAAGGTGCGTCGTATCATCAACGAGCCTACTGCGGCGGCGTTGGCATACGGTCTCGACAAGAAGCAGAACGATATGAAGATTGCGGTGTATGATCTCGGTGGTGGTACCTTCGATATCTCTATCCTCGAGCTCGGTGACGGCGTATTCGAGGTTAAGTCAACAAATGGTGATACTCACCTCGGTGGTGATGACTTCGATCACGTACTTATCGACTATATGGCAGAGGCGTTCAAGGCAGAGCACCACATCGACCTTCGTCAGGATCCTATGGCTCTTCAGCGCTTGAAGGAGGCTGCTGAGAAGGCTAAGATTGAGCTTTCGTCGGCTACAACAACCGATATCAACCTCCCATATATCATGCCTGTAAACGGCATCCCTCAGCACCTTGTGATGTCGCTCACACGTGCTAAGTTCGAGCAGCTCTGCGACCACCTCGTACAGAAGACTATCGAGCCTTGTCGCATCGCTCTTCGTGACGCAGGTCTCCAGGCAAGCCAGATTGATGAGGTTATCCTCGTGGGTGGTTCAACTCGTATCCCCGCTATCCAGCGCGTGGTTGAGGAGTTCTTCGGCAAGACTCCTAACCGTTCAGTAAACCCTGATGAGGTTGTTGCTGTAGGTGCTGCAATTCAGGGTGGTGTCCTCACAGGTGAGGTTAAGGATGTCCTCCTTCTCGATGTTACTCCACTTTCACTCGGTATCGAGACTTTGGGTGGTGTGATGACTAAGCTTATCGAGGCTAACACAACAATCCCTACTCGCAAGAGCCAGGTGTTCTCTACTGCTGCCGACAACCAGCCATCTGTAGATATCAACGTATGCCAGGGTGAGCGTGCTATGGCTGCTGATAACAAGTCTATCGGTCGCTTCCACCTCGATGGTATCCCTGCTGCACCACGTGGCGTGCCACAGATTGAGGTGTCGTTCGATATCGACGCTAACGGTATCCTTAACGTATCGGCTAAGGACCTCGGCACAGGCAAGGAGCAGAAGATCCGCATCGAGGCATCAAGCGGTCTTACTGACGCAGAGATCCAGCGTATGCGCGACGAGGCTAAGGCTAACGAGGAGAAGGATAAGAAGGAGAAGGAGCGCATCGAGAAGATCAATGCTGCCGACTCTAACATCTTCGCAACAGAGAAGCAGCTCAAGGAGTATGGCGATAAGCTCCCTGCAGATAAGAAGGCGGCTATCGAGGATGCCCTCGGCAAGCTCAAGGAGGCTCACAAGGCTCAGGATATCGCAGCTATCGACACTGCTATCGAGGCACTTAACGCTGCATGGCAGGCTGCATCACAGGATATCTACGCTCAGCAGCAGGCACAGCAGCAGGCTCAGGGTCAGCCAGGTGCAGACCAGGCAGGCGCACAGCAGCAGGCGCAGCCAGAGGATGTAGAGTTCGAGGAGGTTAAGTAATTTGTCGTGATAGTGGCGCTACTGCGTCACTTCAATCAAAAGCTCGAATGGAACGTACGTTTAAGTACTGCCCATCCGAGCTTTTTTTTGCAGTAAAAAATAAGGTTAATTTATTGCATTAATCTTCTACCCTTATCCATTTCTCAGACCATTCTAAATATTGAATAGGTGTTGAATAATTAAAGTATAGCCTCTTTATAACTTGGTTATTGTATGCATTTTCGTATAAGTATTCTAATTCCGATTTCTTAACCTTAAGAGTTTGAATATTTTTCAAATATATTTCACTTATTGCCTCATATGTTATGCCATCATGAATGTATGCAATAGCATTGATAAGAGATATTGGGGAGTTTTCCTTTAAAAAGTAAATAGTACTATCATTACCATCTATCAGACCATTAATTACATTGTTGTTAAAGTATATACTGCGTTCAACATAGAATGTTTCAAATGTCCTATGACAACCTGGAGGAATAATTAGCTCTTCTCCAATAGTTTGAGTTTGAGATATTGTTGTTTCAGCTATGTTGCTATGATAGAGCGTAGAACTGTGTCTCGTAGCTGTGTTTGCAAGACTTGATGTGTAAGAAGCACCATTAATCGTATAATTGGATAATGATAATGTGGTGCTCCATCCTGCGTAATCTTGAACACTACCATTTAATGCAAAATAGGACTTGTTTGTTACTATATATATGTCTTTTTTACTTTTGTTCGTTATTGTAAAAGTGAAGATACCTCCTTCGTTATTGAATTTATAATCAATGCTTAAGATGTCATCGTTGTATTGATAATTATAATCGTTCATGATTATATTATCAGAGTGATATGTCGCTATTTGTAAGTGTGAGTAGCAGCCTGTAAACAGTAGAAATGATATAAAAATTAAGATGCGTTTCATGGTATATGAATGTTGGTTATGTCAAAGATAAATAAAATAACTTAAAATTCAAAATATAGTTGACGAAAGTTGAAATGTCGTTATGGAAATTGTTTAAATTTAGTGAGGCGAGTAAATAATAGGAATTATTTACTATCTTTGTGCGTAATATACAAATAAATAGAATATAGTATGAAATGTGCAATTATAGGCCACGGTAAGATGGGTCGTGAGATTGAGCGCATCCTCGAGGAGCGTGGTCACAGCGTGGCATTAATCATAGACGAGGCTAATGCCAATGAGCTTACCGCCGAGAACCTCAAGGGTGTGGATGTGTGCTTTGAGTTTACAACGCCTGATACGGCAACGGCAAATGTGCGTACCGTGCTCGAGGCGGGCGGCAGGGTAGTGTGTGGCACTACAGGCTGGCTTGAGAACCTCGCCGAGATGAAGGAAAAGGCTGCAACGATGGGCGGTGCACTATTCTATGCGTCGAACTTCTCGATAGGTGTAAATCTTATGTTCAAACTCAATCGTCGTCTTGCTCAGTTGATGAATCAGCACCCCGAGTATGATGTGCGCATTGAGGAGACTCACCACATGTGGAAGAAGGATGCTCCCAGTGGTACGGCCATCACGCTTGCCGAAGGCATCATCGACAATCTCGAGCGCAAGAGCGAGTGGGTGAACGAAAAGCCAGAGTGCGCCGAGCAGCTTGAGATTGAGTCGTTCCGCGAGGGTATGGTGCCGGGTATTCACACCGTCACCTACACATCGGCAGATGACTTCTTGCAGCTCAACCACTCTATCGTCAATCGCCGAGCATTGGCATTGGGTGCGGTTGTTGCGGGAGAGTATCTTGCCGACAAGAGTGGTGTGCACACGATGGATGACCTGTTGTAGAATTAACATTTATTCAAGATGAACAAGATTAAAGAACTATACTCAAATCTCAAAGTCTGGCTTACAAATCGCTGGGTTGCCTTTGTGTGTGTGGCACTTGTGGTGTCGCTCTTTCTTGTATGGTATGGAGCGTGGTGGTCACTCTTTATCGCAATACCCATCCTCTACGACTTCTACATAACAAAGCGAATTGCACAGTGGCATAAGCAATACTCTGCGAAGCACGCATGGTGGCGCACTGTGTGGGCAGTGTGGTGTGCATTGGTCTTTGCGGTCATCGTGGGTGTACTCATCTACATGATAGTCTTCAAGTGGAATACCTCTGTTGCGATGCTGCTCATCGTCTGTGCTGCGGTCTTTGGCTATGCTCTTTGGAATGAGCTGAAGTGCGAGACGAAGCTCTACGAGTGGCTATATAGTTGGGTGCATGCCATAATCTTTGCTACGGTGGTGGCTACGCTCATTCAGTTGTATTGGTTCCAGATGTTTGTAATACCCACGGGCTCAATGGAGAGCACGCTTTTGGCTGGCGACTATATCCTTGTTGATAAGGTGGCGTATGGTCCTCGTGTGCCCATGACACCATTGTCGTTCCCATTTGTGCATAACACCATGCCTCTTAACGACACTAAGTCGTCATTCTCTACGGCATGGCAGCGCGACTACCGCCGTTTGGCAGCTACTGACGAGGTTAAGCGTGGTGATGTTGTTGTTTTCAACTTCCCCGAGGGAGATACCGTGGTTATGGAGATGCCGGCAATGAGCTATTATGAGCTGTTGCGCTCGCCCGAATTGGGCGCTACGGAGAGTGAGCGTCGCGCCAAACTGCTGGATAACTACACAATAGCTGTGCGCCCCTTGGATAAGAAAGAGAACTACATCAAGCGCTGTGTGGCAGTTGCGGGCGACTCGTTGAAGATTGTCGATGGTGTAGTCTATACCGATGGCGTAGCGGAGAAATATGTTCCCAAGCGTCAGTATTCATACATCAGCGGTAAGACGCGCAGGCCTCTCAGCGCAATTGTGGACTATGGTGGTGTGTTGGCTCCTGCGCCAATCACGGATGATGCAATTGGTCAGTATGCCGACGAAGAGCCCATCAAGGCGGGATATACAGATGCTGGTTATCTTATTCCCCACCTCAAGGAGGGTGCCACAGCGGAGTGGAATCTCGATAACTTCGGCCCTATATGGGTGCCTAAGGCGGGTACAACAATCGAACTCACTCCCGAGAACATGGCTCTCTATGGCCGTTGTATCGCCGTATATGAGCAGCGTGCCGTGAAGCAGCAGGATGGTAAGGTATATATCGATGGTGTTGAGACTACAGAGTACACCTTCCTCATGGACTACTACTTTATGATGGGTGATAATCGTCATGGTTCGCTCGACTCACGCTTCTGGGGCTTTGTGCCTGAGGATCATATTGTGGGTAAGGCATCGTTTGTTTGGTTCTCGGTAGATCCCAATGGCTGGGGTGTGCGCTGGGAGCGTATATTCACAAAGATTGAGTAATTGTGGCAGCAGATAGTTTCAAAACCATAGCCCGCGCTACGGAGACGACCTATCGTCAGCTTAGTAGCAAGTTTTTGGTCTACGCCTACCCCGTTGAGACAGAGGCGGAGATCAAAGAGTACCTCGACGCCCTGCGCAAGAGGTGGTTCGATGCTACGCACCATTGCTACGCTTGGCGCTTGGGTCCTCATGGTGAGCAGTTTAGAGCGAATGACGATGGCGAGCCCTCGTCTACGGCGGGTAAGCCCATCCTCGGTCAGCTATTGTCGCACGAGGTGACCAACTGCCTTGTTGTTGTTGTGCGTTACTTCGGTGGCACGAAGCTCGGAGTTCCGGGGCTTATTGCTGCGTATAAGGAGTCTACGGCACTTGTGTTGGCGGAGTGTGAGATTATCGAAAAGACAGTGGATGTCACTGTCGATGTTGAGTTCTCGTACTTTGTTATGAATGATATCATGCGCATTGTCAAGGACTTGCAGCCCCGTGTTGTAAGTCAGGAGTTTGATAACGCCTGCAAGATGCGATTGCTGGTTCGTGAGTCGGAGTCGGCAGAGCTTATCGGCAGGCTCAGCAAGGTTGATGGTGCAACTGTTGATGTGACTGAACCGTAGTTGTCATTCTGAACGAAGTGAAGAATCTCCTCGAAGCCGACAAGTAGCGGTGTATATGGTTTACACTCGTTTAGGAGATCCTTCGACTGCGCTACGCTACGCTCAGGATGACAAACGAGGATTTGTAGATGAATAAGTATTGGGTGTATATTGTATCAAACAGGTATATGTCAACGATATATACTGGCGTGACTAATGATATAGTTAGGCGTGTTTGGGAACACCGAAGTGGAAAGATAAAGGGTTTTACTTATCGATACAAATGCGAACAGTTGCTATACTTTTAGGAGTTTGGTGATATAAATCAGGCTATTGCGCGAGAAAAACAGATTAAGGGCTGGAGAAGAGATAAAAAGATAGAGCTAATCATATCGTTAAATCCTATGAGAAGAGATTTAGCTGTTGATTGGTATGAAGAATAATATAGATTAAGTGGATAACAAGATAGTCATAAAGGGTGCGAGGGTTCATAACCTCAAGAATGTGGATGTCGAAATTCCGCACAACAAACTGGTGGTAGTCACTGGCTTGTCGGGCTCTGGAAAATCGACACTCGCATTCGATACCATCTTTGCTGAGGGTCAGCGTCGTTATGTCGAGAGCCTCTCGGCATATGCACGTCAGTTCCTTGGGCGTGTTGAAAAGCCAGATGTGGATATGATTGAGGGCGTCGCCCCTGCAATCGCAATCGAGCAGAAGGTTATTTCGCGTAATCCGCGCTCTACGGTTGGCACAACAACCGAGATTTACGACTATTTGAAACTGCTCTTTGCACGCATCGGCCGCACCTATTCACCCACTACGGGACTTGAAATACGCTGCTATGAGGTTGATGATGTGGTAGATAGGGTGCTATCAATGAGTGATGGCGAACGCCTTGTTGTCGCTGCGCCGCTATTGTTAAAGCAGTCGGAGGGCATTGTTGAGCGCATCCTCACACTTATGGAGGATGGTGTCAACAGGGTGCGCTACCGTGGTGAGGTTATGCTCGTTGAGGAGTTTATGCCTCAGGTGAGCGCCGATATGTCGCTTGACGATTTGATGATTGTTGTCGACCGCATTATCATCAGCCATGAGCAGGATGTGGTATCGCGTATCACGGACTCTGTGGCACGTGCTATGGGCTATGGCTCTGGCGTTGTGCATCTTATTACCGATAAGGTTGAGACCTATTCGTCTCGCTATGATGAGGATGGTGTCATCTTTGAGCGCCCTACGGAGCATCTCTTTTCGTTCAATAACCCCGTTGGTGCATGCCCCGTGTGCGAGGGCTACGGCAAGGTTATGGGCATCGACGAGAACCTTGTTGTGCCCGACAAGTCGAAGAGTGTCTATGAGGGTGCTGTGGTATGCTGGAATGGCGTTACGATGAGCCGTTGGAAGCAGGATGTGGTGCTTAATGCCGCAAAGTGTAACTTCCCAATACATACTCCATACCACGCTCTTACTGATGCGCAGCGAGATATGCTGTGGCATGGTACGGAGTTCTTCTATGGTATTGATGCCTTTTTTGATTATGTTGATACACAACGACATAAGGTACAATATCGTGTTTTGAAGTCTCGCTATATGGGTAAGACCCTATGCCCCGAGTGTCGCGGTACGCGCCTCAAGCACGAGGCTCTGTTTGTCAAGGTGGGTGGACACAACATCGCCGAATTGGTGCAGATGACCGTTGGCGAGTTGTCTAAGTTCTTTGCCGAGTTGCAGCTCGATGAGCATGATGCAAAGACTGCGGAGCGAGTATTGAAGGAGATATGCAATCGCCTTGGCTATCTTATGGAGGTTGGTTTGCACTATCTTACACTCGACCGCTTGTCAGTTACTTTGTCGGGTGGTGAGTCGCAGCGCATCAATCTGTCAACGTCGTTGGGTAGCAATCTTGTTGGCTCAATGTATATCCTCGATGAGCCAAGCATTGGATTGCATCCGAGAGATACAAACCGCCTTATTGGTGTGTTGAAGCAGCTGCGCGACTTGGATAATACGGTTATAGTCGTGGAGCATGAGGAGGAGGTTATGCGTGCCGCCGACTGGATTGTGGATATAGGCCCCGAGGCTGGTATATGTGGCGGTGAGGTTGTGTATAGCGGTCCTGCCGAGAAGATTGGCGAGGCGGAGAACTCGCTCACAGCTGAGTACCTCACAGGAAAACGACAAATCGAAATACCACAGCGTCGCCGCGCCCATGCGGGTGTTGTCAAGGTGCGTGGAGCAAGACATAACAACCTCAAAAACATAGATGTAGAGATACCCCTTGGTGTGCTTACGTGTATCACAGGAGTCTCGGGCTCGGGTAAGTCGTCGCTGGCTGATGACGTGCTCTTCCCTGCGCTCAAGCGCATACTCTCGGAGACCACGCTTACGCCTGGAGACCACGATGGTGTAGATGTCGATACGCGCCAGTTGCAGAGCGTGGAGATGGTGTCGCAGTCACCTATCGGAAAGTCAACGCGCTCCAACCCCGTGACCTATATCAAGGCCTACGACGAGATACGAAAGCTCTTTGCCGACCAGCCCTATTCAAAGCATACGGGCATTGCGGCTACGTCCTTCTCGTTCAATATGCCTGGTGGCCGTTGCGAGGAGTGCGAGGGTGAGGGTATCATCAAGGTAGGCATGCAGTTTATGGCGGATGTTGAACTTACGTGCGAGGCGTGTGGTGGCATGCGCTTCAAGCCCGAGATTTTGGAGGTTAAGTATCGCGGTAAAAATATATTCGACATATTGTCCATGTCTGTGGATGAGGCTGTTGAGTTCTTCGGTGAGGATAAGACGAGCAGCACCTGCAAGCGTATCGTCGAGCGCATCCTGCCCTTGCAGCAGGTAGGCCTCGGATATGTTAAGTTGGGTCAGTCCTCGTCGACACTCTCGGGTGGTGAGTCACAGCGAGTTAAGCTCGCGTCATTCCTAACGAAGGATAAGTCTTCGGAGCGCGTGATGTTCATCTTCGACGAGCCTACAACTGGCCTCCATTTCCACGATATACGCCGTCTGTTGAGTGCCTTCGATGCACTTATCGAGCGCGGACATAGTGTGGTTGTCGTGGAGCATAACATGGATGTCATCAAGTGTGCCGACTGGGTTATCGACCTCGGCCCCGATGCGGGAACTGATGGCGGTAGGGTGGTCTATGTCGGTACGCCCGAGGGACTTATGGAGTGCAAGGAGAGCTACACAGGTCAATATTTACGCAAGCATCAAGAATGAAAGAGTTTGAAACATATACACTCTCCAATGGTGTAAGAGGTATTCATCGCCAGGTGCGCAGTGGTGTAACCCATTGTGCGCTGGTCGTAAATGCAGGCTCGCGCGATGAGCATCGTGGAGAGTATGGCATTGCTCACTTCGTGGAGCACGCCCTGTTTAAGGGTACTGCGCGCCGCAAGGCACATCAGGTTAACTGCCGATTGGAGAACCTCGGTGGCGAGCTTAATGCCTACACCACAAAGGAGGATACCACGCTTCATGCAACAGTGTTGCGTCGTGATTTTGCGCGCGCAGTGGAACTTATTGGCGATGTGATGTTCAACTCTACGTTTCCCGAGCGCGAGCTCGCAAAGGAGCGTGAGGTCATTGCCGACGAGATTAACTCCTATAAGGATTCGCCCTCGGAGCGCATATACGATGATTTTGAGGATATGATATTCCGAGGCTCGGAGTTGGGACATAATATACTTGGTTCTAAGGCCACTATCGCGCGCCTATCAACCGAGAATATGCACAACTTTGTCAAGCGCACCTATACTACCGACCAGATGGTCTTCTCCTCTATTGGTAATTTCTCTGCGGCTACGGCACAGAGCGTTGCGGAGCGCTACATTGGAGGCTTCGCGCCCACGCAGCGCGAGTTTGAGCGTGTTGCCCCTGTTGAATATGAGGCCTTTGATCAGCGACTTTCGCGCCATACCCATCAGGCACATGGCATCATCGGCACGCGCGGATATAGCATACGCGATGAGCGTCGTCTGCCCTTGGCTTTGGCTCTGAATATATTGGGTGGTCCCTCGGCTAACTCGTTGCTTAACATCTTGTTGCGCGAGAAGCATGGCTTGTCATATAATGTTGAGGCGACATACACACCATACTCCGATACGGGCATCGTGGGCATCTATTTCTCTTCGGACCATGACAATGCTGCGCAGTGTGTTGAGCTTATCGAAAGGGAGGTGCAACGTCTGTGCAGGGAGCATATCACGCCTCGTCGTTTGGCTATCGCTAAGCGTCAGTTTGTGGCGCAGATGGCAATATCTATGGAGGCAAACGAGGGCTATATGTTGGGTGCAGGAAAGAGTTATCTGTTGTATAAGGATATAGATACCCTCGAGGAGGCATACAAGAAGGTTATGGCAATCACGGCGACTCAGATATGCGATGTCGCGGCAGATTGTCTTGGTAACCTGTCACGATTGATTTATAAGTAATGAAACCTTGTGTCTATATATTGACCAATGGCAATAATACGGTGTTGTATACGGGTGTAACATCAGATTTGGAGCAACGCATTCTGCAACATAGAAACGGGGTTGGTTCACAATTCACTCTGAAATATAGATTAAGAAAAGTGGTGTTTGTTGAATTTCATCCTACTATGATGTCTGCCATATCAAGAGAGAAACAGATAAAGAGTTGGAATAGAGAGCGCAAAATGGTATTGATAGAGAGTATTAACCCCATTTGGCGTGATTTGATGCCATACGAAGAATAAGCACTCGTCATCCCGAGGAGGGGCAAGCAGTGCGGTAAATAGCATGGTGAGGTCTATGTGCCCCGACGTGGGGATCTACCGCTGTTTGATATGGGGAGGAAATATAATAGATATAAGTATCAAGAAGGAATTATAATAATGGAAGATTGCCACAGAATTGCATGGAAAGTACTGGGTATCAGTTGACTAATAATGTGCAATTCTTTGCAATGACGATAGTGTAATATGGATAAGTTAGAACAGTATATTTTAGACAATACAAAGCCCGAGGAGGAGCTTATGCACCGCCTTGAGCGTGAGACCTATCTTCGCGTTATCAACCCACGTATGATATCGGGACACCTTCAGGGAAAACTTCTCGAGATGCTCGTGCGCATGATGCGCCCCAAGCGCGTACTGGAGATAGGTACGTTCACAGGCTACTCGGCATTGAGCATCGCGCGAGGCTTGGAGGATGACGCTATCCTTGATACCATTGAGGTGGATGACGAGTTGGAGGATATTGCGGCTAAGTACTTCGAGCAGTCGGAGTATGGCCACCGCATACGTCAGCACGTAGGCTCGGCACTCGATGTGGTGCCACGCTTGGGCGAGGTTTACGACATGGTCTTTATCGATGGCGACAAGCGCGAGTACCCCGCCTACTACAATATGCTTATGGATGGCGGTTATGTGCGTAGCGGCTCGGTGATGCTGGTGGACAACATCTTGTGGTATGGCAAGGTCGCAGAGCCCATCGCGCATAACGACAAGCACACGGAGGCTATCGTTGAGTTCAATCGCATGGTTGCCGACGACCCTCGCGTGGACAATGTAATCGTTCCGATACGCGATGGTATTAACATGATAATGGTAAAATAAAGAGAGTGAATAAAAAGTGTATTTTGTCGTTACGCTTGCCCTCAAAATGCTCATTTACACTCAGTAAACTCCGCTTTTTCGGGCTTCGCAAGCCTAAAACTACATCTTTTTATTCACTCTCTTAGGTTATGGGGGCTGGCAAAGTTACTTTTTAGTCAGCCCCTTCGTTTGATACTAACATGTTGCTACTACTTCTTCTTGTCTATAAGCTCGGTGAGTGAGCCGAGGGCACCAACAAGGTTGCTCGCCTCGAATGGCAGGAATACGGTCTTTGCCTGGTTGCCAGCGCCAATCTCCTTGAGCGTCTCGACATACTTTGTAAGAAGCATGTAGGTTGCGGGGTCGGTCTTTGACTCTGCGATAGCCTCGGCAACCTTGCGGATAGCCTCAGCCTCGGCTGTTGCCTGCAATACCTTTGCATCAGCCTCACCCTGAGCCTTCAAAATCTGAGTCTGCTTCTCGGCCTCTGCCTGGTTGATCTGCGACTCCTTCTCACCCTCTGACTGCAAAATCATAGCCTCCTTCTGACCCTTTGCCTCGAGGACCTTGGCACGGCGCTCACGCTCCGCCTGCATCTGCTGCTCCATGGCGCGACGTACAGACTCTGGAGGTGTAATATCCTGCAACTCAACGCGATTTACCTTTACACCCCACTTGTTTGTTGCTTCATCCAAGACGATGCGCAACTTCGAGTTGATGGTGTCGCGCGAGGTGAGTGTCTCGTCAAGCTCCAACTCGCCAATCACGTTACGCAGGGTTGTCTGCGTGAGCTTCTCGATGGCGTTTGGAAGGTTGTCAATCTCGTAAACCGACTTCACGGGGTCAACAATCTGGAAGTAGAGTAGCGCATTGATAGTCGTTGTTACGTTATCCTTGGTAATCACGCTCTGCTTGTCGAAATCATAGACCTGCTCGCGAAGGTCAATGCGCGATGTGGGCTTGATTATGGCGAACTTCTGACCGTTCACTACTGTCTCGTTACGCTGCCACACCTCGCGTGCGCGGTCGATGATTGGCAGAAGGTAGTTTACGCCCGACTTAAGTGTTCTGTCGTAGCGACCCAGACGCTCAACAACGCGGGTCTCGGACTGAGGAACAATCATAAGGCCTTTGAGTACGTATATCACTGCGATAAGGGCAATGATAATGACAATGGTTAATGCTGAAAACTCAAAATTCATAGTTATAACTGTTTAACGGTTAAAATCACACTATCACGATCTACCACTTCGACCTTTGTGCCCTTCGGTAGTTGGATGTTGTCCTGAGACTTAGCGCGCCAGTCCACGCCGTCAATCATCACACGGCCGTTGTCGTCATTCGCCTCGATGTCCACACACACCACGCCATGCTTGCCGATGATGGCATCTGCATTTGTGATGACCTTCTCGCCCTTGCGATATATGAGTCGTTTGAGGATGGGTCGCACGCCGATAAGCGCTATGATTGATACCACGGCAAATACGATAAACTGCATCTCGAGGCTACAATCCAGAAGTGCTACCACTGCGCTGCCTAATGCTCCGATTGAGAGACATATAACGGCGAAGCCTGCGGAAAAGAGTTCTACTATGAAGAAGAGGAGTGTCGCGAGAATCCAATAAAGCCAAATATCCATACTTTAAAACAGTTTTAGTGCGTTATGCTGCAATTAACTTAATCACATTTAATCAACTCCAAAATTAAATATTTTTTTTGAGTCGAGCAATACTCTTGCCCTATAAAATTTGAGATGATAAAAAATATGGCCAATGGTGGTGTAAAATACCGAAATTATTTATATATTTGTATGATTGAACTATACATAACTGAAACCTAAAATAAAAATAGCATGATACGTCACATTGTTATGTGGAAGTTCCGCCGCGATTTGGCAGAGACACCACAGCAGATTGCCCAGGAGATGAAGAGCCGCCTTGAGGCATTGAATGGTAAGATTGAGGGTCTTTTGCGTGCCGAGGTGGGCGTGAACATCAAGGAGACAGCATCCTCATACGATGCGGTGCTCACTGCCGATTTCGAGTCGTGGGAGGCTATGGAGGCATACAAGGTAAATCCCCTTCATGTCGTGATTAGCGACTACTGCAAGGAGCGCAGACTCGAAAGAGTAGATGTTGACTACAACCTCTAATTTGTTGTGACAAGGCAACCCTCCTGACAACAAATGGTGTGATGGATTTGTCATCCTGAACGAAGTGAAGGATCTCCTCAAAGAGTATGAAATTCATTACACAGCAGAATAAAATATTGGAACAATTAATAACAAATAACTAAATAAAACCTAAAACTATGCAGAAAAGAATTATTGAATGCGTACCTAACTTCTCAGAGGGTCGCAACGCTGAGGTAATCAAGCAGATTACAGATGTTATCGACGCAGCTAAGGGCGTTAAGCTTTTGGATGTTGATCCAGGTGAGGCTACAAACCGCACAGTTGTAACCTTCGTAGGTGAGCCTGAGGCAGTGTGCGATGCAGCTGTTGCTGCTATCAAGCGCGCAACAGAGCTTATCGACATGCGCCAGCACAAGGGTGCACACCCACGCATGGGTGCTTGCGACGTATGCCCCTTGATTCCCGTATCAGGCATCACCCTTGAGGAGTGCGCAGAGCTCGCACGTGCTCTTGCAAAGCGCATCTCTGAGGAGACAAACGTTCCTACATACTGCTACGAGGCTGCAGCATTCACCCCCGAGCGTCGCAACCTCGCAGTTTGCCGCGCAGGTGAGTACGAGGCATTGCCCGAGAAGATGATGGACGAGAAGCGTAAGCCCGACTTTGGCGCTCGCCCCTATGATGAGGGTGTTGCAAAGACTGGTGCTACAGCCGTTGGTGCACGTGACTTCTTGGTTGCTGTAAACTACAACCTCAATACCACATCTACACGTCGTGCTAATGCCATCGCCTTCGACGTACGCGAGAAGGGTCGTCCTATGCGTGAGGGTAACCCCATCGTAGGTAAGATCATGAAGGACGAGAACGGCAACACCATCATGAAGCCCGGCACACTCAAGGCATGTAAGGCTATCGGCTGGTTCATCGAGGAGTACGGCATCGCACAGGTGTCTATGAATATGACCAACCTTTCTATTACGCCTCTTCACGTTGCGTTTGACGAGGTATGCCGCGCGGCTGATGCTCGTGGTGTTCGCGTTACAGGTGCTGAGATCGTTGGTCTTGTGCCAAAGAGCTGCTTGGTAGAGGCTGGTCGTCACTTCTTGCGCAAGCAGAACCGCTCAACTGGTTTGCCCGAGCGCGAGTTGGTACGTATCGCTATCGAGTCAATGGGTCTCTCTAACCTCAAGCCATTCAACCCCGAGGAGAAGGTTGTGGAGTACATCCTTGAGGCTGAGGAGAGCAAGGGCGTTAAGAAGCTCGTAGATATGACATGCACAGGCTTTGCGGAGGAGACTGCAAGCGAGTCACCCGCACCTGGTGGTGGTTCAATCTCTGCATACATGGGTGCTTTGGCTGCTGCGCTCGGTACCATGGTTGCAAACCTCTCATCACACAAGGCTGGCTGGGATGACCGCTGGGAGTACTTCTCTAACTGGGCAGACAACGGCATGGGCGTGATGAACGAGTTGCTCTACTTGGTAGATGAGGATACTGCTGCGTTTAATAAGATTATGGACGTATTCGGCATGCCTAAGGGCACTGAGGAGGAGAAGGCTGCTCGCGCCGAGGCTATGGAGGCTGCTACACTCTACGCTACACAGGTACCACTCCGCACTATGAAGGCTGCGTATAAGGCATTCGACGTTGTTCGCGCAATGGCTGAGGAGGGTAACCCCAACTCTGTATCTGACGCTGGTGTAGGTGCTTTGGCTGCACGCTCTGCAGTTATGGGCGCTTGCCTCAATGTTAAGATCAACGCTGCGGGCCTTAAGGATAGAGCCGTAGCCGAGGCATTGGTTAAGGAGGCAGAGGAGATTCAGGCTGCTGCACAGAAGGCAGAGGCTGAGATCTTGGCAGTTGTAGAGAGCAAAATTTAATTACCTCACCCATTAAATTCTAATCACAGTTATGACAGATTTTCAGAAAGATATTTTAGCAGGTATTCCCGATCCACTGCCCGCACCCAAAGCATACGATCCCAATGCCAACCACGCCCCCAAGCGTAAGGACATCCTCACTGACGAGGAGAAGAAGCTCGCCTTGGCAAACGCCTTACGTTACTTCCCCGAGAAGCACCACGCGGAGCTCGCTCCCGAGTTCCTGGATGAGCTTAAGCGCTATGGTCGTATCTACATGTACCGCTTGCGCCCCGACTACGAGATGTACGCACGCTCTATCGATGAGTATCCCGCACGTTCACGTCAGGCAGCGGCTATCATGCTCATGATTCAGAACAACCTCGACAAGGCTGTAGCACAGCACCCCCACGAGCTTATCACCTATGGTGGTAACGGTGCGGTGTTCCAGAACTGGGCGCAGTATCGCTTGGCTATGAAGTACTTGGCTGAGATGACCGACGAGCAGACCCTCGTTATGTATTCTGGTCACCCACTCGGTTTGTTCCCATCTCACAAGGATGCACCCCGTGTTATCGTAACTAACGGTATGGTTATCCCTAACCACTCATCGCAGGATGACTGGGAGCGCTTCAACGCTATGGGCGTATCGCAGTATGGTCAGATGACTGCGGGTTCATACATGTATATCGGCCCTCAGGGTATCGTACACGGTACAACAATCACCGTTATGAACGCAGCGCGCAAGCGTATGAAGCCCGGTCAGACCGACTTGAAGGGTATGTTGTTCGTGACAGCAGGTCTTGGTGGTATGTCGGGTGCACAGCCTAAGGCTGGTAACATTTCGGGCGTTGTGAGCATCACCGCTGAGGTAAATATCGCAGCTGCCGAGAAGCGCCACAAGCAGGGTTGGGTAGATGAATTGTACTCATCACTCGACGAACTTATCCCACGCGTTAAGCAGGCTGTGGAGAACAAGGAGGTTATCTCATTCGCATACGTTGGCAACGTTGTTGACCTCTGGGAGCGCCTTGCTGAGGAGGATATCAACGTAGACCTCGGCTCTGACCAGACATCATTGCACAACCCCTGGGCTGGTGGTTACTACCCCGTGGGCTACTCATACGAGGAGTCTAACCGCATGATGGCTGAGGAGCCCGAGCGCTTCCACGAGTGTGTACGCGAGTCATTGCGCCGCCATGTGGCTGCTGTCAATAAGCTCACTGCACGCGGCATGTACTTCTTCGACTATGGTAACGCCTTCTTGTTGGAGTCATCACGCGCTGGTGCCGACATCATGGGCGAGAATGGCAAGTTCCGCTATCCATCATACGTTCAGGATATCATGGGTCCTATGTTCTTCGACTACGGCTTCGGTCCATTCCGTTGGGTATGTACATCGGGCAAGGAGGAGGATCTCGTGACATCTGACCGCATCGCAGCGGAGGTTCTTGACCAGATGCTTAAGGAGGCTCCCGCAGAGATTCAGGGTCAGTTGGCTGACAACCTCCACTGGATTCGCGAGGCTATGGAGAACAAGCTCGTCGTAGGCTCACAGGCGCGTATCCTCTATGCAGACTCAGAGGGTCGTACACGCATCGCTTTGGCATTCAACGAGGCTATCAAGCGTGGCGAGATCTCGGCACCTATCGTGCTTGGTCGTGACCACCACGATGTGTCGGGTACCGACTCACCATATCGTGAGACCTCGAATATTTATGACGGCTCGCAGTTCTGTGCCGACATGGCTGTTCACAACGTTATCGGCGACTCATTCCGCGGTGCTACATGGGTATCTATCCACAACGGTGGCGGCGTAGGCTGGGGCGAGGTTATGAACGGTGGCTTCGGTATGGTTATCGACGGCTCGGCAGACTCTGCACGCCACATCGAGGAGATGTTGTTGTGGGACGTAAACAACGGTATCGCACGCCGCAGCTGGGCACGCAACGAGGGCGCTATGTTCGCTATCAAGCGTGAGATGGAGCGCACACCACTCCTTAAGGTTACATTGCCCAACCTCGCAGATATGGCGATGATTGAGAAGGTTTATAACGAGAATAAGTAGTATAACTTTAAAACGATACATAGACTATGATTCATTATATTAGTGCTGAGCGCCTCACTATCGCTCGTGTTGAGGAGATTTTGACCAAGGGCTACAAACTTGCGTTGAGCGAGGATGCAAAGCGTCGCATCAACCACTGCCGCGAGTATCTCGACCAGAAGACCAAGACCGTAGGTCGCCCCATCTATGGCGTAACCACTGGCTTCGGCTCATTGTGCAACATCTCTGTTGAGGAGGAGGGTTTGTCGCAGTTGCAGAAGAACTTGATGATGTCTCACGCCTGCGGTACTGGCCAGCGTGTGCCATCAGAGATTGCGCGCCTCATGATTTTGCTCAAGGTGCAGTCGCTCTCTTACGGTCACTCGGGCGTGCAGCTCATCACCGTAGAGCGCCTTATCGAGATGTTCAACAACAACATCATCCCCGTAGTATATGAGCAGGGTTCATTGGGTGCTTCGGGTGACCTCTCACCTTTGGCACACATGTGCTTGCCACTCCTGGGCTTGGGCCATGTAGAGATCGACGGCGAGGTTGTTGAGGGTAGCGTGATGATGGAGAAGATGGGATGGACACCTATCACACTTTGCTCTAAGGAGGGTCTTGCGCTTTTGAACGGTACTCAGTTCATGTCGGCATACGGTGTTTACTCACTCATCAACGCACAGCGCTTGAGCAAGTGGGCTGACCACATCGGTGCTATGTCTTTGGATGCCTTCGACGGCCGTATGGAGCCATTCGAGCACAACGTACACGCTATCCGTCCTCACAACGGTCAGATTGAGACAGCGCGTAACTTCCGTGAGATTTTGGAGGGCTCGGAGATTGGCAAGCAGCCTAAGCAGCATGTTCAGGATCCCTACTCATTCCGTTGCATCCCACAGGTACATGGCGCATCGAAGGATACTATTGCATACGTAGCAAGCGTCCTTGAGACTGAGATTAACTCGGCTACCGACAACCCAACTATCTTCCCCGATACCGACGAGGTAATCTCTGCAGGTAACTTCCACGGCCAGCCTATTGCTGTTGCTATGGACTTCTTGGCTATCGCAGTTGCGGAGTTGGGTAACATCTCGGAGCGTCGTACCTACAAGCTCATCTCGGGTGCTCGCAACTTGCCTAACTTCTTGGTTGCTAACCCAGGTTTGAACTCTGGCTTCATGATTCCTCAGTACACTGCGGCATCTATCGTTAGCCAGTCTAAGGGCTTGTGCTGGCCAGCATCGTGCGACTCTATCCCATCGTCACAGGGTCAGGAGGACCACGTAAGTATGGGTTCTAACGCTGCTACAAAGCTCTGGAAGGTGTGCCAGAACACCGAGCGCGTCTTGGCTATCGAGCTTATGAACTCTGCACAGGCTTTGGAGTTCCGTCATAAGATGACAAACTTGAACTCTTCAGCATCTGTTGAGGCTATGTTCGAGGCATACCGCAAGGTTGTGCCATTCGTTGCTGACGACACCGTGATGTATCCACATATCGCAACATCTGTAAACTTCCTTAACGACTATGAACTTGCTCGTTAAAAACATAGGTATGCTCGTCGGCATCGACGAGAGTGGTCGCCTCAAGGTTGAGGGTAAGGCTATGGCCGATATTGCAACCTTGGAGAATGCATGGCTCCTCATCGATGGCGAGCGTATCAAGGATTACGGCACTATGGATTCGTGTCCCTCAGGCGAGGGATGCGACATCCTCGATGCCGAGGGCGGCTGGCTCTTCCCATCGTTCTGCGACTCACATACGCATATCGTCTTTGCGGGTAGCCGCGAGCAGGAGTTCCTCGATAAGATTAACGGCCTCTCGTATGAGGAGATAGCAAAGCGTGGTGGTGGTATTCTTAACTCTGCCGACCGCTTGCACGATACCTCGGAGGATGAACTCTACCGTCAGGCTATGGAGCGAGTTGATGAGATTATCGCCATGGGCACAGGCCTTGTGGAGATTAAGTCGGGCTATGGCCTTACGTTGGAGGATGAGCTTAAGATTTTGCGCGTCATCAAGCGTATTCGCGAGACTTCGCCCATCGCCGTGCGTGCTACGTTCTTGGGTGCCCACGCTGTAGGTCGCGCCTACCGTGGCCGTCAGGCGGAGTATGTTGACCATGTTTGCAACGACATGATTCCAGCCGTTGCTAAGGAGGGCTTGGCAGATTTTGTCGACGTATTCTGCGACAAGGGTTTCTTCACGGTTGAGGAGACAGCAAAAATCATGAAGGTGGGTGCTGAGCATGGCCTGCGCGCCAAGATTCACGCTAACGAGCTCGCTATTTCGGGTGGCGTTGAGGTCGGCGTGGAGCATAAGGCACTCTCGGTTGACCATCTCGAGAGTATGGGTGACGAGCAGATTGAGGCGTTGCGTGGCACGGAGACTATGCCTACGATGCTGCCTGGTTGCGCCTTCTTCCTCGGTATTACCTATCCCCCTGCACGCAAGATGATTGATGCGGGCTTGGCTGTGGCTTTGGCTTCTGACTTCAACCCCGGTACTGCACCTTCGGGCAATATGCGCTTCGTGGTGTCGTTGGGTTCTATCAAGATGAAGATGACCCCTGCCGAGGCACTCAACGCTGCTACGCTCAACAGTGCATGCGCTATGGGTGAGAGCCGCGACTATGGCTCTATCACACGCGGCAAGGTGGCTAACTTCTATATCACTAAGCCTCTGCCCTCGTTGGCATGGTTGCCCTATGCGCACCAGACACCCGTCATCCGCAAGGTAGTGCTTAAGGGCGAGGTGGTTAGATAGTTAGCAATTAGTAATTAGCAATTAGAAATGTTAGATTGCCACGAGCCTATCGGCTCTCGCAATGACGCACACAACAATGTCATTCCGAGGAGCGTAGCGACGTGGGAATCTCAAATAATTAGAATAGTGAGTATGAAGATTGCGAAATTTATGGTAACGATGCTCGGTGCTGCGGCTGTGACAGGTTGCTGCTGCAATGAGTCTAAAAACAGTGAGTGTGAGGCTGCTGCTTGCTCAAAGGAGCAGGTGGTAATCGAGAATATCATGACACGTCGCTCGGTGCGCGATTACAAGGAGGAGCCTGTATGCCGCGAACAGATGGCTAAGGTTCTTGAGTGTGGTATCTACGCACCCAGTGCGATGAATATGCAGGCATGGGCGGTTCGTGTGGTCGATGCTCCCGACTTTATCGATGGCGTAACGGCTATCGCCAAGGAGCAGATGCCACAGCTCTGTGAGCAGCCAGGATTCCGCAACTTCTTCCGTAATGCCCCCACCGTGGCATTTATCGCTGTGCCTGATGAGAGCTACAGCGGTGAGTTCGACTCTGGCCTCTTGGCTGAGAATATGATGCTCTCGGCATGGAGCATGGGCATCGGCTCTTGCTGCTTGGGTAGCGTAGTTCCCGTTATGAATTCCGAGGCTGCGAAGCCATACTTGGAGCGTTTGAACTTCCCCGAGGGCTACCACTTGCAGCTGGCTATCGCCTTTGGCTATCCTGCGGGCGAGGCTCCCGAGGCTCCCGAGCGAGACTACTCAAAAGCTTACTATGTTGAATAATCTCATGTGGTAGGGCAGGCATCTACTGGTGCTAACAAAAAGTGCCGTCAAGGGTCTTTCCTTGACGGCACTTTTATTATTTCAATGAGTTATTAGCTTATTGTTTGAGATTCCCACGTTGCTACGCTCCTCGGAATGACGGTGTTATATGTATGCGTCATAATATCATTACTAATTGCTAATTCCTCATTCATCATTTATTCTTGCTTCTCCCATTCGAACTTCTCGATATTCGCGTCGGGTGCCTTCCATGATGGCTTGCGCATAGCGTATATAATATAAGGTATAGCAACAAAGACGATAGCACCTATAATCAACACAGCGTACCATACCGCGTTGCTACCTACGGCAATCTGTGAGGGTGGAATGAAGCTAAGCACGAATGCCAATAACGAGCCGCAGAAACCCAAGCCTCCCAACAACCACATCAGTCCATTGCCCTTAGCACCGAGGCGGAAGGGGCGCTCCATCTTCGGCAGTGTGTAGCGCAGCTTGATAGCCGAGGCGAACATCAGCATATACATAATAAGGTATAGGAGTACGGTGAGCTGCGAGAGAATCTGATAGAAACTCTGCACCGATGGCATCACGACGAAAAGCATGCCGAGGATTGTGACTATGACGCCCTGTACCAAGAGGATGTTGCGCTGCACACCCTGCTTGTTGGTCTTCTGGAAGAATGGGGGAAGATAGCCCGCGCGACCCACGGTGAAGATACCCTTCGAGGGGCCTGCTACCCATGTCAATACGCCTGCAAGGACACCAAACACGAGGGCTACGGCAATCACGGGACCCATCCACGACAACTTGACGAACTTGAAGTAACTGTCGAAACCTATAAGGAGCGTCTGCGTGAGGCTTATATCCTTTGCTGGCACGACTATGCCGAGCGAGAATGTGCCGAGGATGAAGATGAGCACCGTTACGAGCGAACCAATGATGATGGCGCGAGGGTAGTTGCGCTTGGGGTTGTCCACCTCCATGACGTGAATACCCATCATCTCCATGCCGGCGTAGAAGAGGAAGATGCTACTTGCCAGCACGAGGTTGTTGAAGTTCGTGAGATCGGGGAAGAAACTCTCCTTCATGTTGAGGTTGTTCGTGCCTCCCATGGTAAGGTAGATGATGGCAAGCACTATCAATAGGCACGATGGCACGATAGTACCAATTATGCCGCCGATTTTACTTACTTTGCCCACCCAGCCTATGCCGCGTAGCGATATAAATGTCGCTATCCAGTATATTGCCAGTACCACAACGAGCGTGAATATACGGTTCGAGGCGAGTGCCGCATCTGCCGAAGGGTTCACGCCAATGTAGGCAATGCTCACTGCGCCAAACGTCAGCACCGTGGGATACCATATTGTCGATTGTATCCACTGCAACCATATCGCAAGAAAGCCCGTGCGTGCACCGAATGCCTCGCCCACCCAGCGGAAGACACCTCCCTGCTTTGCTGAGAACATTGCCGCAAGCTCCGCCGCAACCATTGCCGTGGGGATAAGAAAGACGATGGCGGCAAAGAGATAATAGAATGCCGAGGCAAGACCATATATCGCCTCTGTGGCGAGACCTCTGAGGCTCACTACCGCCGTGATGTTCATGATGGCGAGCGTCATTACGCTCAAGCCACTCTTTGTTTTGTTTGTTGTATTGCTCTGCATATCACACTTTGTTTAATGTTTTGCCCTCGTAGTGCAATTAGCGTGCTAAACTGTGTGGTTGTTTCTATATGCTTTTTTAGTATTGTATAAGTTAAATCTATATAATCATAAAATTAAACGATTAAAAAACTATTGCAGATAAAAATAAAACTACTATCTTTGCGTCAGGAAAAGGAAATAAACTAAGAATAATTACAAACCTAAAAACTAATAAGACTATGAAAGATTTGAAAGGAACTAAGACTGAGAAGAACTTGTGGGAGGCTTTTGCTGGTGAGTCACAGGCACGCAACAAGTACACATATTTCGCATCGAAGGCTAAGAAGGACGGCTATGTTCAGATTGCTAAGATCTTCGAGGAGACTGCTGCAAACGAGAAGGAGCACGCAGAGATCTGGTTCAAGCTCTTGAATGGTATCGGCTCAACAGCCGAGAACCTTAAGTCTGCTGCCGAGGGCGAGAACTACGAGTGGACAGATATGTACGACCAGATGGCTAAGGATGCAAAGGAGGAGGGCTTCGACCACATCGCATTCCTCTTCGAGCAGGTAGGTAAGATCGAGAAGGAGCACGAGGAGCGCTACCGTAAGCTCTTGGCAAATGTTGAGGGTGGCCTCGTATTCTCTCGCGACGGCGATATGATCTGGCAGTGCTCAAACTGCGGTCACATCCACGTAGGCAAGCAGGCTCCTGAGGTATGCCCAGTATGTGTTCATCCTAAGGCATACTTCCAGATTAAGGCAGAAAACTATTAATAATTAGTCTAATAAGGCTGCTTTGGCGTTGCACTCACTCTTCAAATGCTCATTTACGCATAAGTAAACTCCGCTTTTCAGAGTTTCGTGCGCCTAAAATCAGCTCTTATTATACAAATTATTCCAATCACAAAGGGGGCGGCAAGCACAATTCTTGCTCTGCCCCCTTAATCACAACTATACGCTATGGATATTCTACCCGTACTCCTCATACCCTTTGCTGGTACTGTAATCGGTTCAGCTTTTGTCTTTCTCACGCGTGACAAGGTCTCTTCGCGTGTGCAGAATGCGCTCTTAGGTTTTGCCGCTGGCGTGATGGTCGCTGCCTCAGTGTGGTCGCTTATAATGCCCGCCATAGAGCTCTCCGAGCACCTCGGCAACCTCAATTGGATGCCTCCCGCAGTGGGCATAATCCTTGGCATGCTCTTCCTGCTCGCCCTGGATAGCCTTGTGCCGCATATGCACCCCACGGGAGACTCGGCTGAGGGACCTCAGTCGAAACTCGGCAAGCGCCCCATGCTTATGCTTGCCGTTACGCTGCACAACATCCCAGAGGGTATGGCGGTGGGTGCTGTCATAGCTGGAGCCTTGCAGGGCAATGCTGGAATTACTATTGCTGCGGCTATGGCACTCGCTGTGGGTATGGCTATTCAGAATATCCCCGAGGGTGCCATCATCTCGCTGCCTTTGCGTGCCGATGGTGCATCGCGCCGTAAGGCCTTTGGTTATGGAGCACTGTCGGGCGTAGTAGAGCCTATATCGGCTGCTATTATGGTGCTTATGTTTGAACACATATCGCCTATCTTGCCCTATCTTTTGGCATTCTCGGCAGGTGCGATGTTGTATGTCGTGGTTGAGGAGCTTATACCCGAGACTCAGCGTGGCGAGCACTCAAATATCGGTACTATAGCCTTCGCAATAGGCTTTGTGATAATGATGATACTCGATGTGGCATTAGGGTAGGAGCTTATATAATTAGCAATTAGCAATTAGCAATTAGTAATTAACAATTAGCAATGGGTGCAGTCGAGGATACCACCATTTAGAGGCGTTTAACAAACCCGATAAAGATAAGAGGATGACTAATTTTTTAGCCATCCTCTCTCTTTTACGCGCCGTGCGTGGTTATTGTCTTAGGGTTTACTTCTCGGGGTTAACCTTGATAAGCTCAACCTTGAACTCCAAAGCCTCGTTAGGACCGATGTCCTGACCTGCGCCATGCTCACCGTATGCCAACTCTGCAGGAATCCACAAGGTGATCTGGCCACCCTCACCTACGAGCTTCATACCCTCTGTCCAACCCTTGATAACGCGGTTGAGACCGAATGAGATGCTCTCGCCACGCTTGTAGCTTGAGTCGAAGATCTTGCCTGTGCGGGTCTTACCCTCGTAGTTAACCTCTACTACGTCCTCGTCAGATGTAGCCTTAACCTCTGAACCCTCGCGGTCGATGCGATACAAAAGGCCAGACTCAGTCTTCTGTACGCCCTCCATCTGCTCTACCTCAGCAAGCCACTTTGCTGAGAGCTCGATGTTCTCAACCTTTGCAATCTCGCGCTTCTCCATCTCGATCTGCTGACGCTCGCGCTGATACTTCATGTATGCGCCGCTCATCTCCTGCTGAGTAAGCTTAAGACCTGTCTCGATAGCCTCCTCATTCTCGATAGCTACACCATCGCGGAATGCAGCAACAACCCAGTTGATGTCGATGTACTCCTTCATGTCGCAAAGCATAGCACCAGCGTTACGGCCAAGCAATGCTGTAATCATATCCTTGGTGAATGTCTCGTCGTAGAGTGCAGGAGTCTCCTCGAGGAGTGTTACGTCGCCACCCTCAGCGATTACGTTCTCACGAGCCTGCTTTGCCTGTACGTATGGCATGAAACGAGTGTAGTGGAACTCCATCAACTTCTGCTGGTCCTCCATGAGTGTCTCATCCTCGCGGTCGCCATTCTCGAAGAAATCGATAGCATACTTCAAGTATGTATCGTGGTCGAGCTCCATATCAGCGATGCCGAAACGCATCTGCAAACCGATTGAAGCACCTGTTGCGTATGAGAGAGTATCGATCTCTGCACCCTCCTTTACTGTGTACTTCTCGAGTTTGATGTTACGCACAGCTGCTGGTACTGCATCGTTCTCTACCTTCTTCTCGCCGCCACATGCTACGGTAGCGAGCGAAAGGGCGATAACGCCCATTGCCTTCAAATACTTGTTCATCTTTTCTTAAATGTGTTAATTGTTAGTTGTTTATATTATGTTATCGTTTTCGTTCTATTTTTGCCACCTCATTGTAAAGTTACGCAAGGGGCGAATAAGAAATCCGGGCAGATACTTACAAATGGGTATAAGCAGCCTAAACCACCAGTCGGGTACTACGACGCTACGACCACGGAACATGGCTCTGAGGCCGCGGCGTGCGCAACTCTGTGGAGACATGAGGATGCCCGTCTTGAGACCGAACTGCTGGAGGTTCTTCGAGAGTCCATATAGGTCGGTGGCAATGCCTGCGGGGCATATCGCCGTAACCGAAACACCTGTACGACGTAGCTCTTTATTAAATGCCTCGGTAAAGCTCTTCACGTAGGCCTTCGATGCGCTGTAGAGTGCCAAACCAGGGAAGGGCATCCATATTGAGTACGACGACATATTGAGTATGTAACCCTTACCGCGTGCAATCATATCCTCGCCGTAAAGACGACACATGGATGTCAGCGTGAGGTCGTGCAACAGCAGCATGTGCTCGATGCGCTCGATGGGAGTCTTAAGAATGTCGCAGAAGGAGAAGATGCCAGCATTGTTTATCACTACATCGAAGACATAGCCCTCAGCTACGGTCTTTGAGTGGAGTGTGCGTGCAGCATCCACCTCCGACATATCGCGCACCTCGCCCACGCACTTCACCTTATGCTGCTCGGATACTACGAGCGCCTCTGTGGTGATGGCTGGGTCGATATCTATCATGTAGATGTTGTAGCCCATCATAGCGAGACGTTCAGCATATTGGCGACCGATGCCCTTTGCCGCACCCGTAACCAATGCCCATGCCGTGCCACGTCCTACAACGCCTCTATTTCTATTGAAACACATCGTTGTGTACCTACTTTATAGAGTTAATCTCCTTCCACAAGCGCTCGGGGATATGCTCTTTGCAGTTGTGGCAGCACTGCATATCGACTGAGTACATACGCGCCATGCAGTAGTCGCGATGGTCACAGCCGCTGCGTGTAGCCATGTCGCCAGCCTTGAGCTTATTCACAAATGCTGGGTCGTTGACCAAGGCGCGTGCCATCTGCACGAGCTCGAAGCCCTCATCCAGCACCTTCTCGATGCCCTCACGCGATACGAGACCGCCAACATATACCAATGGGCCCTTCAATGCTGCGCGGAACTTCTTGGCGTTCTCCAAGAAGTAGCACTCCTCGAAGTCGTACTGCTTAATCAACCACTGACCGAAGAGCGAAACAACGATTTTTTGAAGCCACTCGTTCCAGCCCATGTAGTAGCCCATGGTCTTTGTGGGGATGCGGCCACGCATAACTGCCATTGGGGCCTTAGACACGAAGCCCGAGGAGAGCACGATGCCGTCAAC
The DNA here is from genome assembly GCA_045637085.1 of Alistipes sp. Classification (GTDB taxonomy): domain Bacteria; phylum Bacteroidota; class Bacteroidia; order Bacteroidales; family Rikenellaceae; genus Alistipes. Next base: position 49,008 of record JAZTYW010000043.1, read on the forward strand.
ACCGAAAGTCTCAATCTGCTTTGCTATCTCGATAGACTCGGGCACCTGAATGCCACTCTTGAAACCATCCTCCATGTTGTGCTTAACCAAGACGCCCATGCCTCGCTTGCGTGCTGCCTCCATCACCTCCTCCAAGCACATGTTCATAAAGCGCATGCGGTTTTCGAGCGAGCCACCATACTCATCGTGGCGGTGGTTGGTATAGGGTGAGAGGAACTGCGAGATGAGGTAACCATGACCTGCGTGAACCTCCACAGAGTCGAAACCTGCGTTGTAGGCCGTCTCAACGGCTGTGCCGAAGTCCTTGGCAAACTGGCGTATCTCGCCATGTGTCATGCGGCGGTGGAACGTTGGTGAGTATAGGTTGAAGCCGTTAGAGGCAGATACGGGGAAACTGCCAGCTGTTGACCAGTGTGTCATGTTACCGCAGTGGCCAAGCTGGATGCCCACGGCAGCACCCTCCTTGTGTACAGCGTCGGTGAGGTCGCGGAGTGAGGGTATAATCTCGTCGCGCAACCACAGCTGCTTGTTGAACGAGATGCCGCTACGGTTGATTGATGCGTAGGCTACGGTAGTCATGCCGACGCCGCCACGTGCCACGCTAACGTGGTAGTCTTTGAGTTGCTGAGTGGGTGAGAAGTCCTTACCCATAGACTCAAATGCTGCGGAGCGAATAACGCGGTTTCGTAATGTTACGCTTCCAAGTTTGTAGGGAGTGAACAATTTTGACTCTTCGAGTCGCTTCTTGTTTTCCATGGTGTTATATGTTGTTTGTGTTTTGTTCGTTAGTAGATGAAGGGGATGATGCGCTTGCGCTTAAGTGAGGTGAACTCCTCGCCAAACTCCTTCTCGTAGCGCTTGTAGAGCGATGCAGAGCGAGGACCGAGGTTGGCAAATGTCCACATAGCGAAGACAACACCTGCCCATGACCACGACGCGATGGCAAAGCCTACCCACTCCATGAACTCACCAAAGTAGTTTGCCGACGAAACATACTTGAACATGCCACCCTTGGGTATGTAGTGCTTGGTGTCGCCAGGCTTGCGCAGGTTGCGGATGATGTAGTCGGAGTGTAGGTTGGTGATAAAGCCAAAGAGGAATACCATAGCACCGATGTAGAAGTAGGGCTTCGACATCCATCCCTCGTAGTTGCCATAGTAGAATATCCAGCCACCCTGCATAACTGCGTTGAGGGTGTTGAATATCATGCCCATAAGCATGATGCCCACGGGCATCTTAGAGTTGCCGCGGATAAGAAGCGGGAAGATGAACGAGCGCTGGAAGTAGTGCAACTGGAATATTGCAAATAGCGCAAGAGGTGCCGCCTCGAAGCGTACGGGTGACATCCACCACATCGCTGCCATAGCAAAGAATACGGGGCACTCCATAAGTACCCATGCCACCTTGTTGGGCACGGGAAAGCCGAACTTGGGGTTGAAGAGGTAGCCGTAGCCCGCCTCCACAAAGTAGAGGGCGATGAATACAACGATGGCAACAATTGCCATTACAGCAAGGAAGATATTGTATGTCTCAAGCGAAAAGAGTTCTGTGAACATATCCATTCTCGTTTTTCGGGGTTAATCTTTAGCCATTTATTGTTTTTTCTGTTTGCAATATGATACCAAGGTATCAAAACACATACATAACGTACAAAGATACGATAAATTTCTTCAAACAACAAATATTTTTTTCGCAGACGGAAAGTTGTGGACTTTTGTGCTATTTTTTATCACCTATTTTGTTATAATGCACTGGCTAAGATTGTGTTTATGTGTGACGTGTCGGAGTGGTGTATGGATAAAAAAAAAGAGCGAACAACGCTGTTCGCTCCCCATGTGGAGAGGGTTTTTGCCCACCCCCTCTAATAGCTTGAAGTATTAAAAAATCTCCTTGCGGATGATGGTCTGCTCGCGGTCGGGACCTACCGACACAACAGCAACCTCTGTGCGTGTCAACTCCTCCAACTTCGCGATGTATGCCTTTGCGTTTGCTGGCAACTCGTCGTAGTTCTTGATTGCAGTGATGTCCTCGCTCCAGCCATCCATCTCGATGTATTCAGCCTCTACGCGCTCAAGGTCGGCGATTGTAGAGGGTACATAGTCGATAGCCTTGCCGTCGAGTTTGTAGCCTGTGCAGATGCGAATCTTGTCCAAGCCTGACAACACGTCGAAGAGCATGAGTGAGAGGTAGTTAACACCGCTGATGCGACGCACATGGTTGAGGACAACAGTGTCCAACCAACCCACACGACGTGGACGGCCTGTAACGGTGCCATACTCGTGGCCGCGCTCACGGATGTACTCTGCGCGCTCGTCGAAGAGCTCTGTGGGGAATGGGCCCTCACCAACGCGAGTAGTGTATGCCTTGGCTACGCCCATAACGTTGTTGATGTAGCGGGGTGCGAGACCTGTGTTCACGGGTACGCTCGCTGCGGTTGGGCTTGATGATGTCACGAATGGGTATGTACCGTGGTCAATACAGAGCATAACACCCTGTGCGCCCTCGAACAATACCTTCTTACCCTCCTCCACGAGGCGGTTGAGAAGAACCGATGTGTCGCAAATCATTGGACGAAGTCTCTCGCCATACTCGAGGTACTGGTTGTAGATGGTGTCGAAGTCGCAAGGCTCCATGCCGAGTGCCTGAAGCTCGATGTTCTTCTGTGTGAGAGCATCCTTGAGTCGCTCTGCGAAGTACTCCTTGTTGAGCAAGTCGCCCATGCGGATACCTACGCGGCTGTACTTATCGGTGTATGCAGGGCCGATACCCTTCTTGGTAGTACCAATCTGGCGGCCACCCTTGAGTGCCTCGTATGCGCCATCAAGCATTGCGTGATAGGGCATTACGCATGCAGCACGATCCGAGATGAAGAGTTTGTAGTCAGTTATACCCGACTTGTGCAGGCGGTCAAGCTCCTCGAATACTGATACGGGGTTGATGACCATGCCGTTTGCCATGATGTTTATGATGTGGGGGTTGAAGACTCCCGAGGGTATTGACTGAAGTGCGAACTTCTTACCGTCAAATACGATGGTGTGACCCGCGTTGTTGCCACCCTGATGGCGCACTACGACATCGGCACCACCTGCATAGAAATCGGTAATCTTACCCTTTCCCTCGTCGCCCCACTGGGCGCCTACAACTACCAATGTATTGCTCATAGTCTCAAATTTTTACTATGTTATAGTGTTTTTGTTTTTTTTTGTGCCTTGTTAGAACATTCCTACGCCCTCGTTGCCGTGGGCATAATTTTACGCCTACAAAAGTAGTAAAATTTATTTAACTTTCACCAAACAAAATGATTAAAGTTATTAACAGGATGTAATATTTTTTGGTTTGCGGCGGAAAAAGCGCGGGAAGGGAGGAAAAATTTAGGGGGAATAGGGAGATTAGAGAAATTAGAGAGTTTAAGGAGATTAGGGAGATTAAGGAGTTTAGGGAGTTTAGGGAGATTAGGGAGGTTAAGGAGTTTAGAGAATTTAAGGAGTGGGAGCGGGTAACTCCCTAACTGCCCTAACTGCCCTAATTTCCCTAACTTCCTTAGATTCCCTATCTTCCTTAATTTCTCTAAATTCCTTACCCCCCCCCTCACAAAAAAACACCAATGGGCAGACCTTAACGTACTGCCCATTGGTGGTTTTTTTGTGAGAGATCGATTAAGACCTCTTGCTACAAGAGACTCAAGAAATTACTTGATACGCTCGTAGTACTCACGTGTGCGAGTGTCAACGCGAATCTTGTCGCCAGTGTTGATGAACAAAGGCACCTTAACAGTTGCACCTGTGTTAACAGTTGCAGGCTTGAGTGAGTTTGTTGAAGCGGTATCGCCACGAACACCAGGCTCAGTGTAAGTAACCTCCATGTCTACGATAGGAGGCAATTCAGCTGAAAGGACAGTCTCCTTCTCAGTGTGGAACATAACCTCAACGATCTGACCGTCAGCCATAAGGTCTGCGTTGTTGATGAGCTTCTTGTCGATGTTGATCTCCTCGAAAGTCTCAGTGTGCATGAAGTGTGCACCGAGGTCATCCTCGTAGGTGAACTGATAAGGACGACGCTCTACGCGTACCTGCTCAATCTTCTGAGATACAGAAGAGAAAGTCTTGTCGAGAACGTTGCCATTCTCGAGGTTCTTGAGCTTTGAACGCACGAATGCTGGACCCTTACCGGGCTTGCAGTGCTGGAAGTCTACAACGATAAATGTCTTACCATCCATCTCCACACACATGCCAATCTTGATGTCTGATGCTGTAATAGTCATAGTAATATTGTTATTTAGTTAGATTATATATCTATATGTGGTATGGTTGTATGGTTTACAACCCCGCAAAGATACATATTTATTTTTTATTCGCAAAATTTCTTGTGATAAGGCTGTAGTTTGCCGCTTCCGACTACGCACGACGGCTTACGTTTTGCAATCCTAATTTCGCGTGCTGATAATGGTCGTTGTTGGTATCACAATTTTGACTTCATCCAAAATATTTTATTATCTTTGCAAGGTATTTGTTCTAATGAGATGCAAAACGTGGTGACTATGATAGATAAACAACATGGTTTGCCCGAGATTGATAACTTCTCGGCTGACGATAGACGATTTATGCAGATGGCAATTGATTTGTCCATCAAAAATATAGATGAGGGCGGCGGCCCATTTGGTGCTGTGATAGTTAAGGATGGCAGGGTAGTGGCAAAGGGTGCCAACAGAGTGGTTCCCAATAATGACCCTACGGCACATGCCGAGGTGATGGCTATACGTAATGCGTGTCGCGAATTGGCTACTTTCGACCTTTCGGGGTGTACGGTGTATTCATCGTGTGAGCCATGCCCAATGTGTTTGAGTGCTCTGTACTGGGCGGGTATAGACCGTATTTGTTATGCAAACACAAAGCGTGATGCTGCGGCGATAGACTTCGATGATTCGTTCATCTACGATCAGTTGCGCCTCGACTATGACCGTCGCTCAATACATTGCGAACACTTCATGCGTAATGAGGCGATGGCAGCGTTCCGCAAATGGAACGATAAGGAGGATAGAATTGAGTACTAATCAATATTGTAACCATTTAATAACCTGATAACTATAACTCTATGAAACTGAAATATAATGTCGATGACCGCCTGCCTGTTGGGCAGCTTGTGCTATATGCCATGCAGTGGTTTGTGCTCTGCATCGCTGTAGTCTCTACGAGTGTCTTTGTGGCACAGGGTACGCCTGCGGATAAGCTCTTCTTCTCGCAAAAACTCTTTGGAGTGATGGGTGTTACGGGACTTATTCAAGTCCTCTTTGGTCACCGCCTACCTCTTGTCGTGGGTCCTGCGGCAGTACTTCTTGTCGGTGTGCTCTCGTCGCTCTCTGCGGGTGCCGATACAACGGCGATATATAGCTCTATCGCCCTGGGTGGTGTGCTTGTAGCGCTGCTTACCATGGGTGGACTCCTGCGCTTCGTGCAGCGTGTCTTTACTCCACGCATCATTGTGGTGATACTCATGCTTATTGCCTTCACGCTCACGCCAACGTTTACCAATCTCGTCTTTCCTCGGACGGTTTCGCACGAGGAGCACATCTTCGGACTCTTGTTTGCCGTTGTCGGTGTGATTATGATGGTCATCCTGAACCGCAACCTCAAGGGTGTAGCAAAGAGCCTTGTTATCCCCATCTCTCTCGTTGTGGGTAGCGCCATATACTTCATCCTATTTGAACCCCCTATGCACACATCGAGCGCAGCCTCTTTCGATGGATTGCTTATCCCTGAGTTGAGCTTTGACTGGGGCCTTGTGGTGGCGTTTGTGATATGCTACATTGCGCTGGCAATCAACGATATTGGCTCTATACAATCGTTGGGTGCAATGCTTGGCGTTGAGGATATGGAGCGTCGAACCAAACGTGGTATGCGCATTACAGGTGTTATGAACGTTGTTGCAGGCATCTTCGGTGTTCTTGGCCCTGTGAACTACTCTATGAGTCCAGGTGTAATTGCCTCTACCGGTTGTGCATCTCGCTACGCCCTTGTTCCTGCATCGCTGATGTTGCTCGTTGCGGCATTTATCCCAGACGTTATCTGGGTGCTTACGGCTATACCCTCTCCCGTCATAGGTGTGATACTTCTCTTTTTGATGGGTACGCAGCTCGCAGCCTCGTTCGAGATGCTACAATCGCGTCAGGCGGCTACGACCTTTGCCGATGCGCTTACGTTGGGTCTTCCAATCATGGTTGCGATGCTTTTCCAGCTTATGCCAAAGGGCATTGCACCCGATGTTATCCAGCCCCTTGTTGGTAATGGTTTTGCAATGGGTGTAGTTACGGTTATTCTTTTGGAGCATGTTATCAACCGTTCGAAGAGCTGATATAGCTCTTTTAAGCATGTGTTTTGTGTATAAATCGGGGCGGAAAGTTGGTAAATAGAAATTGTTTAGTTACCTTTGCGCCCTGAATTTTTTAGCAATCACTTTATATTTATATAACTAACCCTAATTTTCACCAAAATGAGTAATTGGTTAAGTACTGTGTTTCTGGGGCCTTCAGTAGCACACACCGTATTCATCTTGGCGATTGTCATTGCCTCAGGTCTGGCATTGAGTCGCATCAAGATTAAGGGTATTTCGTTGGGTATGACATGGATACTCTTCACGGGTATCGCAGCAGGTCACTTCCTCGGCATGTTCAATGCTTCGGATGCTATCCACCACGACACCCTTCACTTTGTCAAAGAGTTTGGTCTTATTCTCTTTGTGTTCTTCATTGGTCTGCAGGTGGGACCATCCTTCTTCTCATCACTCAAGGGTGGTGGCTTGAAGCTTATCGGTCTTGCAGCGCTTGTAATCCTTCTCGGAGCTTGCGTAACCCTCGCCATCCACTACATCACAGGCGAGCCATTGCCTACAATGGTGGGTATCATGTCGGGTGCTGTTACCAACACTCCTGGTCTTGGTGCTGCACAGCAGGCATTTGCTGATGCAAACATTGGTGATCAGAGCCTTGCGGACTCAATTTCACTCGGTTACGCTGTTGCATATCCTTTGGGTGTCGTCGGCATCATCGCCACAATCATCATCATGCGCTACGTCTTGCGTGTGGACTTCAAGAAGGAGGATGAGGCACTCGCAGCGTTGAGCAACGAGTCTAACTTGCCACACCGCTACTCTGTGGAGTTTACCAACGAGATGCTCGAGGGTAAGACAATCGCTATTGCGCACATGCTCATCAACCGTCAGTTCGTGGTATCGCGTATCATGCACGCGTCGGGTGAGATTGTAATGGCGGATGGTAACTCTAAGCTCACTCTTGGTGATAAGCTCCGTGTGATTTGCTCGGAGGAGGATAGCGAGGCAATCCTTGCATTTTTCGGTCATCCTGTAGAGCTTACAGCTGATGACTGGGGTGCTACAGCAATGCAGTCTACACCTCTTGTTTCACGTCGAATTCTCATCACACGCGAGGATATCAATGGTAAGAAGTTTTCAGATTTGAGACTCCGTACTCGCTACGGTATCAACATCACTCGCGTACACCGTGCTGGTGTCGATCTTCTTCCATATCAGGGTATGGAGCTTCAGGTGGGTGATAAGGTGATGGTCGTAGGTCCTGAGGCTGCTGTTGCACAGGCAGAGAAGGTCTTGGGTAACTCACTCAAGAAACTCGATCACCCCAATTTGTTGCCCGTATTCTTGGGTATCGCACTTGGTGTATTGCTCGGCACACTCCCTCTTATGAATGTTCCACAGCCCGTTAAGCTTGGTCTTGCAGGTGGTCCACTTATCATCGCTATCTTGTTGGGTAAGTATGGCCCTCACTTCGGCTTGGTTACATATACCACTATGAGTGCTAACCTTATGCTCCGCGAGATTGGTCTTGCTCTGTTCCTTGCAGCCGTTGGTATCGGTGCTGGTGATGGCTTTGTGGATGCTGTTATGAATGGCGGTTACAAGTGGGTAGGTTATGGTGTTCTCATCACTGTTATTCCTCTTGTTATTGTTGCACTTCTCGCACGTCTCAAGTTCAAGGTTAACTACTACACTATGATGGGTCTTATGTCTGGTGCTATGACTGATCCTCCAGCACTCGGCTTCTCAAGCACATCTGCGGGTAACGATATGCCTGCTATGGGATACGCTACGGTATATCCTGTTGTGATGTTCTTGCGCGTGCTCACTGCACAGTTGCTCATGCTTATGGCTATCCCTGCTGTGGCTGCTGCTACACCTGCTGAGAGTGTTGCACCCGTTGAGGATGCCGCAGTAGTGGTTGTAGATAGCGTTGAGAGCGAGGCTACGGAGTGTGACGAGGAGGCTGATACAATCGCTTACGAGGAGCTTGTTCCTGCGACTGAGGAGGCAGCGAACTAATCGCTCTGATTAATAAATGAAAATAGCGGACACACGGTGTTCGCTATTTTTTTTGTTATGTCAGAATGATTGTGGTGCGGTTTGGGTAATGCCATGTGATATTTGCGTGAGTATGCTTGCAATAATCAAGGCTAACGTAAATCGTTTATCCTACGGTATAATATATAAGTATCGCCTCGCAAATATAACGAAGCAATTTTCCGACAAACAGCCAGAACGCCGTAGGTATGAATTTAGCCTTGTAGAAGCCGAGCACTATGGCAAATATGTCGCCCACGAATGGCACCCACGATGTTACGGCAAGCAGTGGACCCCATTTGTCCACACGCGCTTTTTGCTTTACGATGCTTTCGTGCTTGACCCTGAAATATTTTTCCAGCCACTCCAATTTGCCGAGCCATCCCATGCCATAGCTTATGAGTCCTCCCACCCAGTTGCCGAGTGTTGCGACGATGACAATAGCCACGGGGCTGCATCCTGCGGCCACAAGACCCATGAGCACGATGTCGGAACTGAATGGAAGTACAGTGGCGGCGAGCAGCGCACTGATAAACATGCCTGCGTATCCCCACTCAAGAAGTATGTTTTGTAGTTGTTCCAGCCACTCCATATATGCATATTATAGGGTCATTTCCACTTTATAATGGTTAATTGTTTATCCATGTGCAAATATAATACAATATTCGCACGTGTACTCAAAGTTGAGGTGAAGAATAAAAAAATAAAAAAAATAGGGTGTGAGTGTGTGAAATTGAAAAAAAATGTCTATTTTTGTTGTTGATTTGGCGCAGAGTTGTCGAATGTTGAGTGTCGAGTGCCAAATTTCAAGTGTGTAGATGATTGAACCTAAAGTATATAACTAACGTTAAACAAGCAAATGAAGCGTATTTTGGTCGTAGGTGCCGGTGGTCAGATTGGATCTGAGTTGGTGCCATATCTTCGCTCAATTTATGGTGCATCGAATGTCGTTGCAACCGATGTTAAACACAATGCTGTATTGGCTGAGGCTGGTCCTTTCGAGAGCCTCGATGCACTCGATGCAAAGCAGTATGCTGAGCTCGTGAACAAGTACAACATTGACTCTATCTTCAACCTCGTAGCTCTTCTTTCAGCTACTGGCGAGAAGAACCCTCAGCTCGCTATGCGTATCAACATGGGTGCGTTGGAGAACTCTTTGGAGATTGCACGTGAGAAGAACTGTGCAGTATTTACTCCTAGCTCAATCGGTGCTTTTGGTGGCGACTTCCCACGCGACAAGACTCCTCAGGATACTGTCATGCAGCCTAACACTATCTATGGTGTGTGCAAGGTAACAGGTGAGCTCTTGTCTAACTACTACCACTCACGCTTTGGCGTAGATACTCGTTCAGTACGTTTCCCAGGTATCATCTCTAACGTAACACTTCCTGGTGGTGGTACTACTGACTACGCAGTAGAGATCTACTACGAGGCTGTTAAGGGTAACAAGTTCGTATGTAACATCGCTCCTGATGTTTACATGGATATGATGTATATGCCTGATGCTTTGCGTGCTACTGTTGAGCTTATGGAGGCTGATCCTGCAAAGCTTAAGCACCGCAACTCATTCAACATCGCAGCTATGAGCTTCACTCCAGAGATCATCCGTGAGGTTGTTGAGCGTCACGTTCCTGGTTTCCAGATGGAGTACAATGTTGACCCTGTTAAGGATGTTATCTCACGCAGCTGGCCTAACTCGCTCGATGACACTTGCGCTCGCGAGGAGTGGGGTTGGAAGCCTGAGTGGGACCTCGAGTCAATGACAAAGGATATGCTTGAGAAGGTTGCTGCAAAGCTTAAGTAATCTTTTTGAGATAGAGGCCTGAAGGTCTATAAACAAACGACGAATGGGAATACGTTCAGTATTCTCATTCGTCTTTTTTGTGCCTTGTTGTGTAGAATCCCATCACATGAGAACTGTGATGTAGAGGATGGGAAAATCAGATCATCGGGTGCTGCTGCAGACCATATATGAGTGCTTCGTAAAGAGATTATATTCTATCAATTCATTGATACATAATGATGAAAGATGTTGATTTTTTAGAGTAAATTTTGTATCTTTGCCTCAAACCGCAATTTTTTGACTTTATAAAGCTATGGTTAAGCAATACAATACATTGATACTCGGAGTATTAACTCTTGTTGCGATGCTTGTTTTGTCTCCCGCAACGCTTACGGCACAGGTGGCAGAACCCGAGGGTGCGGCAGAGAAACCTACCGAGGAGTGGGTAAAGCTCACCCCCGAGGAGTATATCTTCAAGTGGCGCGATATTGCTGTTGAGCACATGGAGATATATGGCATCCCCGCAAGTATTACCATGGGACAGGCAATCCTTGAGTCGGGCTATGGCAATGGCTATCTCGCGCGTGTGGCGAATAACCACTTCTGCATCAAGTGTAAGAGCTCGTGGACGGGTGCTACAATCACCCATGCTGATGATGATCCCAACGACTGTTTCCGCGTGTATGAGAGTGTTGAAGATTCGTTCCGCGATCACGCAGACTTCTTGAATACTGGTAGTCGCTATCAGTTCCTCTTCGCCTACGATGCTGACGACTACAAAAATTGGGCTAAGGGTCTCAAGAAGGCTGGTTATGCAACGGCTCCCGACTATGCTGAGCGTCTTATCGGCGTTATCGAAAAGTATAATCTCGCACTTCTTGACAAGAAAAATGGCGTAGCGCTCTATGATGACTACCTTGCATCGCAGAACAAGGTCGATATCTCGGCATTGCAGCAGCAGGTAGCAGAGCACGCTAAGGAGGAGGTTGCTGAGAGTGTTGCCGATGCAAAGAGTGATGTTGCCACCGACATCGCTACGGCGTATGCCGACAAGGGCATCGACCCCAATAACTTCCGTGTGACGATAAATGCACATAAGGGCTACAACGTCTATTTGACCAATCGCACACACTACATTGTGGCAAAGAGTGGTGATACCTTCGAGTCGTTGTCAAAGCTCTTTAAGGTATCGGCGTCGAACCTTCGTAGGTTTAACGATGTGGCTAAGGATGTGCAGCCAGCAGCGGGTGACATCATCTACATAGAGCGCAAGTTCGCAGCGTGGATGGGTGAGGAGTTGCTCCACAGCGTCAAGTCGGGTGAGACACTCTATCAGATATCGCAGCTCTATGGTATCCGCCTCAAAAACTTGCAGAAGATTAACCGTTTGCGCGGCAATATGCCTCTCACTGAGGGTCGTACCATCCGTTTGCAGTAATACAGATAATAACCAACACTACTATATATGAGTCCGTTAAGAGAGAAAATCCTTGAGGCCATAGTCAAGAAATCGACCCTCAAGCAGCAGATTTTCGACAATACATTTTCGACATTCAACGATTTGAAGGAGACTCTCTTTGAGATGGCTTCGGAGATTGACGATGAGCTGGATGGCAAGCTCGACCGCCGTGTGCGTATCGAGTACCGCGACCGTGGTAAGTTCGAGGCGCAGTTGCAGGTCGCAAGCGATATTCTGCTTGTGCAGATGCATACCGATGTCTTTGAGTTCGACTCCAACCACATCATCTGGCAGAATAACTACGTCCAGCAAGATAAGAATAACTCATACGTGGGTGTCATCAACATCTATAACTTCCTCTCTGACTCGTTGAAGTATAACCGCACGGCAGATGAGGGCTATCTCATTGGCCGCATCTTCATCAACCGCGAGAAGTGCTTCTGGGTGGAGGGTAAGCGTCAGACTCTTGTGCGCCCCATGGCATTTGGCACTATGAAGATCGACCGCGAGGCGCTGGTGTCAATCATCGAGACCTCTATCAACTACGCCCTCAACTTCGACCTTCTGATGCCTCCCTACGAGGAGAACATACGCGTTACCGTTGATCAGTTCAACTCAAAGCTCGACAACTCGAAGTTTACAACGGGTAAGCGTTTGAGCTACGACTTCTCAATCGACGACATCTAAACGCTGTATTGTTGGCTGATTTGAGATCTGGCTTGAGTGTAAAATGCTCATTTACCACCAGTAAACTCCGCTTTTCCACTCTGCGACCAGCTTCAAATCATCTCAACAACTCAGCATTTAGACCTATTTGCGTTGGATGATTTGAGATATGGCTTGAGTGCAAAATGCTAACATGGACAGAAGAATATACGAATAACTAAAACCTAAGACTATATGAAAAGACTGTTTACAACATTCGTGATGATTCTCGCGGCGGCGACTGCAATGGCGCAGGTGAGCTACCTCGAGATGGTTGAGGCGCGTGAGGTGCCTGCCAAGTATATCGCCCCAGGCTCGCTTACTCCCGTTGAGGGCACACATCAGTATATGGAGCTTGATGGCCGCAATGTAGTACTCTACGACTACAACAAGGCATCGGAGGGTGAGGTTGTGTTCACTGCCGACAACCTTATTATGTCGTATGTCAAGTCGCCAGACGGCACTATGGCACTCTATGAGAAGTGGGAGGGTGAGTCTCCACGTAAGGAGATATATCGCCACTCGTTCACTTCGGACTACTATGTTGCTTGCACCGATGGCTCTACAATCAAGATTGAGGATGTGCGTGATATCGCCTTCTCGCCCGATAGTAAGTTCTTGGCGATGAGCTACAACAACGACATCTTCATCTACGACCTTACGCTGAATGATATCTACAATATTACCGACGACGGTGAGTGGAACCACATCATCAACGGTACCACCGACTGGGTATATGAGGAGGAGTATGGCTTTACTCAGGCATACGCATTCTCTACTGATAGTCGCGAGATTGCCTACCTCAAGTTTGATGAGAGCCGCGTGAAGGAGTTTGAGATGATGCGCTTTGATAACACTCTCTACAACAAGGCTTACAGCTTTAAGTATCCCAAGGCTGGTGACGATAACTCTATCGTTACGCTTCATGTCTACAACCTCTACACAGGCGAGACTCGTGAGGTATCGGTAGGTGATAATGCGGATCAGTATATTCCACGCATCGGCTATACCCCTGCGGGTAACCTCTTCTTCTATCGCGTCAACCGCCTCCAGAACCACTTTGAGGTCGTTATGGTTGAGGCTGATGGCACACAGCGCGTGATCTACAACGAGCAGGATGAGCGCTATGTTGAGCGTCCTAACGATGCTACAATCACCTTTATCGACAATGAGCGTTTCATCGTGCGCGAGGAGACTACAACAGGTTGGTTCCACCTCTATTTGCACTCTGTAAATGAGGGTCGCCTTAATGCTATCACCTCAGGTGAGTGGGAGGTTACACAGCTTGTAGGTCTCTCACCCGATCATAAGACCGTATATTATATGTCTACCGAGCAGTCGCCTCTCGAGCGTCATCTCTACTCAGTAGGTATCGACGGCGAGAAGAAGAAGTGCTTGCTCTCAAAGCCTGGCTACTGGCGCGTATATCCATCGGCAGATATGAAGTTCTTCGCTGCGGAGCACTCTGCAACAGATTGCTATCCTTCGGCTGCTGTTTACAACACCAAGGGTAAGGAGGTGCGCTCGTTGATGCTTGATGCGAAGAGCGATGCGGTGCCTGCATACCAGCGTAACTACAAGACATTCACAACCGAGCGTGGCGATGAGTTGCAGTACTATCTCATCTATCCCGAGAACTTCGACCCATCGAAGAAGTATCCCGTGCTCCTTACACAGTACTCTGGTCCTGGTTCACAGCAGATTGAGAACCGCTACACCACCGACTGGGAGGAGACCCTTGCACGCAACGGTTATATCGTAGCATGCTGCGATGCTCGCGGTACTGGCTACCGTGGTGAGGAGTACAAGAAGGTTACTTACGCAAATCTTGGTCATGCTGAGGTTGAGGATCAGATCTCATTTGCACGTCACCTCTCACGTCAGAACTTTATCGACGCATCACGCATCGGTATCTATGGTTGGTCGTATGGTGGCTTCATGGCTCTTGGTTGTGCCCTCAAGGGTGATGGCATCTTCAAGGTTGCTATTGCTGTTGCTCCTGTTACCTCATGGCGCTACTACGACTCTATCTATACCGAGATCTATAACGGTCTTCCATCAGAAAATCCTGAGGGTTACGATAATAATTCACCTATTAACTTTGCTGACCGCCTCTCTGATAAGACTCGTCTTCTTATCATCCACGGCACAGCGGATGACAATGTACACTTCCAGAATACAATCGAGATGTGTCGTGCCCTCAACCGCGCAGCAAAGCAGTACGATATGATGGTTTATCCCGATCAGAACCACTCAATGCGTCCTAACGATATGGTTAACATTCGTCAGAAGATGGTGGACTACTGTATCGAAAACCTATAATTTCTTGTGATAAGCCGCAATCTGCGGCACATCCCTAAAAGTAAGACCCCACGGGCTGTACTAATTGTACTATCCCGTGGGGATCTTCTTTTGTGATGCACCACATCTCACGGCTTCTGACAACAAATAGACGGTATGGGGCGATGTGAAGAAGAGACCTCAAAGGGACGAGAGGGACAGGAGGAACAAGAGAGACAGGAGAGACAGGAGGGACGAGAGAGACAAGAGAGACAATAGAGACGAGAGAGACAGGAGGGACAAAAGGGACGAGAGAGACAAGCGAGACGAGAGGGACAAGAGTAATATTGCTATCAAATATATGTCCGAGGCTTCTCTTACGTCTCTCAAGTCTCTCAGGTCTCTCAGGTCTCATATCTCCCAAGTCCTCCTATAGAAAAGCCTAAATTCGTGAATTCCCGCAAATTGTTGGCATGAGATTTTATAATCTCATAAAAAAGATGTATATTTGCAGACTAAATTTATATTATTGAATATTAAGTTGTCGCGACAGATGAAGAACATTCGCAACTTTTGCATTATAGCACACATCGACCACGGTAAGAGTACGCTTGCCGACCGTCTCTTGGAGAAGACTAATACATTGAACCAGCGTGAGATGCAGGCGCAGGTGCTCGACGATATGGATCTCGAGCGCGAGAAGGGTATCACCATCAAGAGCCACGCCATACAGATGGAGTACACATCGCGTGCTGGCGAGAAGTACACGCTCAACCTTATTGACACCCCAGGACACGTCGACTTCTCATACGAGGTATCGCGTGCCATTGCATCATGTGAGGGCGCTCTGCTTGTTGTAGATGCTACACAGGGTATTCAGGCGCAGACAATCTCTAACCTCTATCTTGCTCTTGGTCAGGACCTCGAGATTATCCCCGTGCTCAACAAGATTGACTGCGAGTCGGCGATGATTGACGAGGTGAAGGATCAGATTATCGATCTTATTGGTTGCAAGGATGAGGATATTCTGCTTGCTTCGGGTAAGACAGGTCAGGGCGTTGAGGATGTCCTTGAAGCGATCATCGAGCGTATCCCCGCACCCGAGGGCGATGAGAATGCACCACTCCAGGCGCTTATCTTCGACTCGGTATTTAACCCCTTCCGAGGTGTTATTGCCTACTTCCGCGTTATGAACGGCACACTCCGCAAGGGTGATCATGTTAAGTTCTTCAACACGGGCAGCGAGTATGATGCCGATGAGATTGGTGTATTGAAGCTCAAAATGTCAGAGCGTAACGAGATTAAGGCTGGCGACGTAGGCTATATCTGCTCTGGTATCAAGAACTCGACAGATGTCAAGGTGGGTGATACCATCACCTCTGTTGCCAACCCATGTAAGGAGGCTATCGCAGGCTTTGAGGATGTCAAGCCTATGGTCTTCGCGGGTGTCTATCCCGTTGAGGCTGACCAGTATGAGGATTTGCGTGCATCGCTCGAGAAGCTCAAGCTCAACGATGCATCACTTACGTTCGAGCCCGAGAGTTCTCTTGCCCTCGGCTTCGGCTTCCGTTGCGGCTTCCTTGGTCTGTTGCACATGGAGATTATCCAGGAGCGTCTATACCGTGAGTTCGATATGGATGTTATCACAACCGTGCCTAACGTATCCTACCATATCACAACTACGCAGGGCGAGGAGCTCGAGGTGCACAACCCATCGGGTCTACCCGAGATTACCAAGGTTGCAAAGATTGAGGAGCCTTACATTCTTGCGCAGATAATCACTAAAGCCGACTTCCTCGGCAATGTGCTCAAACTCTGTATCGACAAGCGTGGCGTGATGAAGAATCAGACCTTCATTACCCAGGATCGTGTTGAGGTGAATTTCGAGATGCCATTGTCGGAGATTGTCTTCGACTTCTACGACAAGCTCAAGAGTATCTCTAAGGGTTACGCATCGTTCGACTATCATCGTACTGGCTATCAGGTAAGTAAGCTTGCAAAGCTCGATATTCTTCTCAATGGTGAGCCCGTAGATGCACTCTCATCACTCATCTATGCAGATCATGCTTACGACTTTGGTCGCAAGATGTGTGAGAAGCTCAAGGAGCTTATCCCACGTCAGCAGTTCGATATCGCTATTCAGGCGGCCATCGGTGCAAAGATTATCGCTCGTGAGACAGTGAAGGCTGTGCGTAAGGATGTTACTGCAAAGTGTTACGGTGGTGATATCTCTCGTAAGCGTAAGCTCCTTGAGAAGCAGAAGGCGGGTAAGAAGCGTATGCGTCAGGTTGGCTCAGTCCAGGTGCCACAGTCGGCCTTCCTTGCTGTTTTGAAAATGGACTAATTTCTTGTGATAAGGGGTCGATTGCGGCCCCTAACTAAAATTTCAGCAATGGGACGTACATTAAAGTACTACCCATCGCTGAAAATTTTCGCCGAGTGTTGCACTCGGCTCTCTTCTGACAAGAAATTGGGCCATTATAAACTCCCAACGCTAATTTCAAAGAAACCAAACTAAAACCTATAACTATGAAAAAACTAACACTGACGCTCGCATTAGTGCTGAGTCTGTTCTCTCTTTCGGCACAGGGCTATGTACCCTCGGAGGAGGTGCGTCGCTCACAGCAGGAGTTCTCGGAGGATCGCTTCGGTATCTTTATCCACTGGGGTATCTACTCTATGTTTGCACAGGGTGAGTGGTACTTGCAGAATGCTCAGGGTATTCAGCGCGATGAGTATGCAAAGGCTGCAGATGCCTTCTATCCCCACCGCTTCGATGCCGAGAAGTGGGTGGCTGCAATCAAGGCTTCGGGTGCTAAATATATCTGTTTCACAACACGCCACCACGATAGCTTCTCGATGTGGGATACCGCAGAGTCGGACTTTAACATTGTGGATGCTACGCCTTTTAAGCGCGACGTACTCAAGGAGTTGACCGACGAGTGCCACAAGCAGGGTATCGCTGTACACTTCTACTACTCACATGCCGACTGGTCGCGTGACGACTATCCACGTGGTCGTACTGGCTGGGGTGTTGCAGGTCGTGACCGCTCGAAGATGAGCTGGGATAGCTACTTCAGCTTCATGAACAACCAGATTACTGAGTTGCTCACTAACTATGGTCCTGTGCGTGCTATGTGGTTCGACGGCTGGTGGGATCATGAGGAGGATGCTACACCCTTCGATTGGCACCTCGATGAGCAGTATGCTCTCGTTCACTCGTTGCAGCCCTCGTGTATGGTTGCAAACAACCACCATGTGACACCTTTCGAGGGTGAGGATATTCAGATTTTTGAGCGTGATCTCCCAGGTGAGAACTCTCACGGTTTGTCGGGTCAGGCTATCAGTAAGTTGCCTCTCGAGACTTGCCAGACAATGAATGGCATGTGGGGATATAAGGTTGTAGATCAGAACTATAAATCGACAAATGCACTTATTCGTTATCTCGTTAGCACAGCGGGTAAGGGTGCAAACTTGTTGCTCAATGTAGGCCCTCAGCCTAATGGTGAGTTGCCCGAGGTTGCTGTTCAGCGCATGTATGAGATGGGCGAGTGGATGGCTGTCAATGGTGAGTCGGTGTATGGCACTGTAGCGGGTGATATCCCACAGCAGGATTGGGGTTGCACAACGCGTAAGGGTGACCGCCTCTTCGTTCACATCTTCGAACTCAACTACGATATGTTGTATTTGCCCTTGGATTGCAAGGTAGTATCGGCGAAATCACTTGCTGATGGCGCGCCCGTAAAGTTCCAGCGCGTGAAGGGCGGTGTACTCTTGGAAGTAGGCAAGGTGCAGGATAAAGCAGACTACGTAGT
Organism: Alistipes sp.; assembly: GCA_045637085.1. Classification (GTDB taxonomy): domain Bacteria; phylum Bacteroidota; class Bacteroidia; order Bacteroidales; family Rikenellaceae; genus Alistipes. The sequence goes on from JAZTYW010000043.1 coordinate 67,414, forward strand.
AGAGCTTGTTACCAAATAGTCGAATAAATACTCAAATTTATTGATAATTATCGCAATCTACGGTTGTAGGTTGCGATTTTTTTACTATCTTTGCGCGTTAATCGCGCGAACAGAGAGAGGTTGCGCGTAGAGCAATACAGCAAAATTACATAAACAACAATAACTAAACTTTTTAACAATGCAGATTAAAGGTATTATTAAGTGGCTGGTGGTGATCTTGGGTCTCGCCTGCATTTGGCAGCTTTCGTTTACCTTTGCTACACGTCGTGTTGAGGCAGAGGCACAGAAGCAGTCAGATCCCAAAGCTTATTTGAATGAGAAGTGGGATGAGAATGTCTACATGGGTTATACCTATGGCGACTGTAAGTCAAAGGAGTTGAACCTCGGTCTTGACCTCAAGGGTGGTATGAACGTAACCCTCGAGATTCAGGCAGGTGATGCAATCCGTGTTCACGCGTTGGATGACAACCGTGCAGGTAAGAAGGATGTTGAGCTTATCGCTCGCATTGACAAGGCTATCACTAAGGCAGAGGCTCAGGAGCGTGAGGACGCAATCACTCGTGCTACAGAGGGTGAGAACGCAGCAAATGTTATCGAGGTGTACCTCGCAAACATGTCTAAGGAGGATCTCCAGACTATCTACGGCACAACAGAGACTGCAACTATCGCTGAGACTTTGAACAGCTATGTAACTGGTTCGGTAGAGAATATGCACCGTGTACTCGGTGAGCGTATCGACCTTCTTGGTGTTGTTCAGCCTAACATCCAGCAGATTCGTGGTACAAACCGTATCTTGGTTGAGTTGCCAGGTGTTGATGATCCAGAGAACGCTGCAAAGCTCCTCGCATCAACAGCTAACCTCGAGTTCTGGGAGGTATGTGACGCTGATATGTGCAACGCTCTTATGTCATTCCTCTTCGTTGAGGCAGATCAGCTTGTTTACGAGGCTCTCGTTGATGAGAACCCTGAGGTAAGCGCTACTCCATTCAGCGAGCTCCTTACTCAGACTTACAAGTTCAAGGGTATGGATGGTGCCGAGATGGATGGTTTCATCGGTGGTATGATCGTCGCAGCTGCTGAGAAGGAGAACATGGCAAAGGTTAACGAGTACCTCAAGATTGAGTCAGTACGTGCTCGTTTTGACGAGATTACTGATGGTCAGGTTAAGCTCGCTTGGTCTAACAAGAACTCTTTGGAGGGTACACGTGGTGGTGTTCACACTCTCTATGCTCTCCGTGGCAACGGTGGCTTGATCCCTGCTATGGATGGCTCAGGCATCGTTAATGCATCTGCTACTACTGGTCAGTTCGGTGGTTATGAGGTATCTATGACTATGGATGGCAAGGCTGCTATCGAGTGGGGTAACCTCACAGAGAAGAACATCAATCGTCCTCTCGCAATCGTTATGGATGATGTTGTATACTCAGCTCCTAACGTTAAGGGCCGTATCGACGGTGGTAGCTCAGTAATCTCTGGTAACTTCACTCCTAAGGAGGCTGAGGACCTTGCAAACGTACTTAACTCTGGTAAAGTTCCTGCACCTGCAACTATCATCTCTTACGAGGTTGTTGGTCCATCACTCGGTGCAGAGTCTATCAACGCAGGTTTGTTCTCATTCGTACTCGCATTCGTACTCGTACTTATCTACATGGCATTCTTCTACAGAACTGCAGGTTGGATGGCTAACATGGCCCTCATCTTCAACGTCTTCTTGCTCATGGGTGTACTCGTATCTACAGGTGCAGTATTGACACTTCCTGGTATCGCCGGTATCGTACTTACTATGGGTATGGCTGTGGATGCTAACGTCATCATCTTCGAGCGTATTAAGGAGGAGTTGCGTGGTGGTAAGGGCTTGATGCTCGCTATCAAGGATGGTTTCTCTAACGCTTACTCAGCGATCATCGACGGTAACCTTACAACCATCATCACTGGTGCGGTACTCTTCTTCTTCGGTACAGGTCCAGTTAAGGGCTTCGCTACAACCCTCGTACTTGGTATCATCACATCACTCTTCTGCTCTATCTTCATCACTCGCGTATTGCTCGAGCGTTGGGCAGAGCGTAAGGGTACATGCTCGTTCTCTTCAAAGATCACAGAGAACTTCTTGCAGAATGTTAAGTTCTCGTTCATCTCTAAGCGTAAGTACTCTTATATCGCTTCTGCGATCCTTATCGTTGTTTCAGTTATCTCATTGTGCACATTGGGTCTCAACCAGGGTATCGACTTCACTGGTGGTCGCCAGTATGTTGTTAAGTTCGACCAGACAATTAATGAGGATGGCGTACGTGAGAGCCTTGAGCAGGAGTTCAAGCAGTTCAACGATGCAGCTAACACTTCATTGGAGGTTATGCGCATTGGTAACGTTGCTGACAACACTATCCGTATCAAGACTCAGTTCGAGCCTACTGACGAGATGGTAGCAGCTGCACAGGCAAGTATGTCTGCTGAGGAGGCTACAAAGGTTAATGCTAACTACGTTCTCGAGAATGTACTTTACAACGCTACCAAGGAGTTCTTCAAGGATGAGATCTCATTCGAGCAGTTCCGAAGCACTCAGTTCGATGTTCGTGGTATCGAGAGCAGCCAGCAGGTAGGTGGTTCTATCTCTACTGAGATGACTAAGAACTCATTTATCGCAGTGCTTATCTCACTCGTAGCTATCGGTATCTACATCGCTATCCGTTTCCGTCGTTGGCAGTGGGCATTGGGTGCTACAGCAGCTTTGGCTCACAACGCATTCATCGTGATTGGTGTCTACTCATTGCTCTACGCTGTTATGCCTTTTGCAATGGAGGTTAACCAGGCGTTCATCGCGGCTATCCTTACAATCATCGGTTACTCAATCAACGATACTGTGGTTATCTTCGACCGTATCCGTGAGTATATCGGTCTCTATCCTAAGCGCGACATGAAGACTAACATCGATAACGCTATCTGCGCTACCTTGTCACGTACCATCAACACATCTGGTACTACATTGGTAACTCTCTTGGCTATCTTCATCTTCGGTGGTGAGACTATCCGTGGTTTCGTCTTCGCATTGATCGTTGGTGTTATCGTTGGTACATACTCTTCAGTATTTATCGCAACACCTATCGCTTACGATTGCCAGCGCAAGAAGGCTGCTAAGGCATTGGCTGCTACAGAGGAGTAATCTCTTGAGTCAAGTCGCAATCTGCGATATATTTATAACGTGGACTACCCAGGGCTGTACGTTAAGTACTATCCATGGGTAGTCTCTTTTATGTCATGTTGCACCTGTCGCCTTCGATATATTTATTGCTATTTCATACACAAAATGCCATATTTCATACATTATGTATAAAATAATTTTGCAGTAATAATTTGGCGTATTACCTTTGTTGTAACAAAACCGAGCAATGGCTAAACAACTTATCATATCGACCGCTACTGATCTGGTGCAGATAGCACCCGAGCACATCGTGTATATCTCTTCCGATGGTAACTACTCGACACTCGTGCAGACCGACGGCGAGATGCGCATGCTCTCGTATCAGTTGGGTCAGATTGAGAAGATGATATCCAGCCAGCTTGGCAAGGAGTATGGTCACATGTTTATCCGCATAGGCAGGAGTATAATCATCAACCGCTCCTATGTTTACTACATTAACGTCCCCAGACAGCAGCTTAAACTCTCGGACATAAAGACATTTAGCCACACTTTGTCGGCATCGAAAGAGGCGTTGAAGCAGTTGATGGAGGAGATAGAAAAGAGTATTAAGTAAGTATGAATAAGAAGCGATACGACGATATCAGTGATGACGAGATTCGCATCATTGGTAATTCGGAGGCTACTTCGAGTGTTAAGCGTATAATAATTATTGCCATCGCCGCGCTTGCTGTTGTGGTAATAACTATTCTACTCTTTAGTCACTTGTTGCCAAAATCGGCACCCAAGGAAGAGAAAGTTATACCTGTCTATGGCCATGATATGGAGGTGGTAGTAGCAGACAAGGAGGAGGATACACTGCATCTCGCACGACTCGGTGTGACGGATATGGAGCGAGGCTTCACAGAGTTGCGCGACACCTCAATAAACGATGTCCCACTGCGTATATATATCCCCCATAATGCTGAACTTACGTTGCACGTTGGAAAGTTGGATAAGGAGGATGCGACTATCATCTACGCTGCCGAGGCGGCATTCATCCGTGCTGATAACCACGCCATCCTCGGTGCCTTCGTACTCAAAGGCGAGCCTATGGCTTGGGGACTCTCCATGCGTGGCTACTGTGCCTCTATCGATGGCAAGGTAACGGTGGGTGTAGCCGACAATTCACCCCTCTTCGAGGAGGCCATAAATAGAGGCGGTTACTTCTTTCGTCAGTATCCTTTGGTCGATAATGGTAAGTTTGTCGCTAACGAGCCAAAGAACAAGTCGATGCGTCGCGCCATTTGCGAGCGTAAGGGCGAGATATTCATGATTGAGAGCTTGACCAAGGAGTCGTTCCACGACTTTACTCAGGCACTTGTAGATCTCGGTGTGGATAATGCAGTAAACCTTGCAGGTAGCGAGGCTTATGGCTGGGCTATTGATAGAGAGGGTGTGAAGCATGAGTTTGGTACACCCAACTACTACACTGGTCGTGGCAAGATGCCCAAGAACACCAACTACATTGTATGGCGACTCAAGACCGCTAACCAAGAGTACACGGCAGAGTAGCAAATTGCGCTGCAAAGAGTAGTTCATACATCCCAACATCGGTTTCATACAGCCGGGCCAAAAAGGCTCGGCTGTATTGTTTTTTCGTTGCATCTTTGTGTTGGAAAACAATAACTAAAACATAGAGCAATGAAACACTATTTACACCTTATGATAGCACTGCTATGTCTGGCTGCTGTCGTTGCATGCAGCTGCGTGCAGACCACGAGTGGGAGAGTCACCAAGCGTGTGGAGCCCACAAATGCCATCTACCATTGGAAGGGGGTCTTCAACCCCACCTCCGAGGAGTATGCCTTTATGACGAAGAATGATATCGGTCGCCTATATATCCGCTTCTTTGATATTGCTGCCGAGTATAATGCTACAAATCAGCTTATGGAGGCAGTACCCATTGCAACCACTATGTTCGAGGGCACTGTGCCCTATGGTGTGGAGGTCATCCCCGTTACCTACATCACCGTGGAGGCTCTCCGACAGATGGATGGCGAGGAGTATAGATATGCCTCTTACATCATCGAGCGCATGCTCGCCATGGCATCATACAACGAACTTGGCGAGATTAAGGAGATTCAGTTTGACTGCGACTGGACAGAGAGTACCCGCCATATCTTCTTTGCCTTGTGTGAGTGTGCCCGTTTGCAGCTTCACGACATGGATATGACGCTGAGCGTTACGGTGCGTCTGCATCAGTTGCGCCAGCAGGCACCTGCGGCAGATCGTGGCGTGCTGATGCTCTACAATACAGGTGCTGTGCGCAACCCCAATACGCACAACTCCATCCTCGATATCAACGATGTGGAGCCCTATCTCAAGAGGTGCAAATATCGTCTGCCTTTGGACTATGCCTATCCCACCTTTGGCTGGAGTGTACTCTTCAAGGATGGCATCTTCCAGCGTCTGATATCGGACAACGACAGCCATACGCCCACAGATGGCGAGACACTGCGCGTGGAGCGTGCCTCGGCAGAGGAGGTTGCGGAGGTCAAGCGTGGGGTAGAGCACGCCTTCGGCAAGCCATATCAGTCAAATATTATCTACCACCTTGATATCAACCAACTTAACAACTACACCGACGATGAAATCGCTGAAATATTTGCTCGTAATTAGCCTTGTGGCTCTGCCCTTTGTGGCGAGTGCCTGCTGGCACCCATGGACCCTCCATAACAACACCTCCATATTTCGTCTCGACGAAACGGACAGCGATGAGCATAGCCACCGCGCTCGTAACCTTCAGCAGTGGCAGCAACTCACCGACAGAAACATCCCGATTTCGGATATCGAGCATGTTGTCTACACCATGCCCATCGAGGAGTATGAGCAGTTCTGCGCTGCGGAGAACTACTGCGATAATAATGCCTTTGCGCAGTGGATTAAGCGCAACGATCGCGAGATTATGGATTTTCTGCTTCTGGCCAAGCGCAACGAGAAGATTCGCTTTGCCTACTGCTCTGCGTGGTACTACCCGACAATGAAGGTGGGAGGACCTATGACCCTCGAGGAGATTGTTGAGCAGTCGTTGGCTGCCACGTCGGAGCGTCTGCGCGACCGCTATCTGTTGCAGGCTGTGCGTGCCCTTATCACGTTGGGTCGATATAGGGAGTGCATCGAGTTGTGGGACAACGAAATATCGCTGTTACCCGAGGATAACCTGATGCGTATTTTGTGCAACCGATATGTAGCTGGCGCCTACTACCACGTCGGTGATGTGGAGAGTGCGATGCTGCTATTCGCGTCGTATGGCGACTATAATTCTATGTACTACATCGCCCGCAATGAGAATATTGAGCTGTCCGATGTCGATATTATCGAGTATAGCTATTACGCTGGTGCATCCATATCGAATAATCGCAGGACCATTCGCCGTATGGTTGTTAATGCCGAGACATGGCCTGTGGTCAATGTCATTGGTGACAAGCCTGTTGTAACGGATGAGTTGCTTGAGTTGCGCAACCTTGCCGTCGAGGCGAGCAACAATATCAACTGTGCCGACCGTGCTGAGTGGGGATATATCGCAGCATATATCTATACCCAGGAGTGTAAGTATGCCGATGCCAAGCGTATGCTGACAAGGGCTCAGAGTCTCCCTGCATCGGAGTATATGAAGGAGTCTATGGAGGCGTTGTCGATATATATTGATGCACTATCATGCGCCTACGATGTTGCCTATGAGTCGCGTCTGTATAAGCAGATGTTGTGGCTTGAGGAGCGATTGGCAAAGCAGGTTAATGAAAATCGTTATACTGAAAGTTACTACTGGATGGGTTATGGTGAGTACTACTGGTATAACACCATCGCGCGCATCGTATCTTACACCGCAGCGGAGCGTTATATAAAGGAGGGTGATGCTGTGCGTGGGCTACAGTTGAAGAACTATGTGGAGTATGTTGGTTATAAATGCCAGCCGATAGTACATTATTACAGTTACGGTGAAGATGGGGGTTACTATTCTCGCTATGATTACGTCGATGTGTTCCGTCGCAATCGATGTGCGTTTAACGACATTGACTACTCTAACAACTTCTTTAACAACTTTGAAAAGCAGACCCCAGATGCCGCTATTGCCTATGTAAATCGTGCGCTAAACCCCATCACAGAGTTCGACCGCTATCTCAACGATGTGGGCTATACCTCGAGCGACTTTCTCTACGATGTTGTCGGCACGCTCTGTCTGCGATATATGCGATATGAGGAGGCTGAGTACTACCTTTCGCTTGTGAGTACAGAGTATGAGAAGAGGCTCAATGTAGAGCTAAAGCGTGACCCCTTTGTGGCGCTAAATAGCGCGAAGGGTGCGCCGCGCAGAGACTTCCGCTATCTCTTCGCCTCTACTATGGCATCACTTGAACGTAGCTTGAAAACCGCCACCGATCCAAATCGTCGAGCACAGTTGCTGCTAAAGTATGGCATAGGCATGGCAAACTCAGTGAATAACTGCTGGCAATTGACCCACTATGGCCGTAGTTGTTATAATATATGGGATGATGAACCCATCACCCTGGAGTTGCGCAATAAGGGTATATCGTGCATCAACGAGGCGATGAGTCTGTTCACAGATGATGAGGCAGCAGCACAGGCTCACTACGCTTTGGGACATCTTCACACAGTGGTCATTGAGTATAGTGATACCGAAGTGGCGAAGTATATCCGCAGAACCTGTGACACCTATTTTGACTATGTAGCACCACTATATTGTAAATATCGTTAGTAAAGATAATTACGCAATAAAGGGACTGTCAGCAATGTGCCGATAGCCCCTTTATGGTGTTAATAACCTCATCGTAGTGTATTTCGTTACACCTTCATAACGTTCTCAATACCCACATCCTTAATCTTTTGTAGTAGCTCGTCGTTGTTGTCTGAAACCACCAACAGTTTATCTCCCGCAAACAACTGCGTTAAACCCTTGGGTACGAAGTACTTCTCGTTGCGATATACCATAACAACAAGCGTGTGTCCTGGAAGGCGAATATCCTTTAGTGTGTCGCCATTTTGTAGTAGGGCATCGTTGACCTCAATCTCCGAGAACTCGCTTCGTATGTGGTCGGGAACAGTGAGCTTAAAGGTGTGCTGAGGCTCGGCGTAGGAGAGCTTAAGCCAGTTGGCCATGCCGCTTACCGTTGTGCCCTGCACCAGTAGCGATATTATGGTCACGAGGAAGACGACGTTGAATATATACCCTGAGCCCTCAACGTTGTGTGTAACCGTATATAGCGCGAAGATGATGGGCACGGCGCCACGCAGACCTACCCACGATGTGTAGAGGCGAGCGCTCTTGGAGAATTGACGGAATGGAGCCATGCATATAAGCGTCGATATGGGACGTGCTACGATAATCATGAATACTCCGATAGCCAACGCCATGAGGTAGACCTCTGGCCTTACCAGATCATTGATATTTACCATAAGGCCGAGAAGCAGGAACAATATAATCTGTACCAGTAGCGTAAAAGAGTCGAAGAAGGTGCTTAGCATATTGCGATATACGATGCGGAAGTTACCTACAACAAGTCCCGCGATATATACTGCGAGGTAGCCGTTGCCGTATGCAATGGTCGTAAACGAATATGTGAAGAATGCAGATGCCAAGAGTAGTACGGAGTATAGCGAGGCGTTGCTGCGGATATTGATGCGGTTCATAATCCACACCGTAGCGCGACCGAAGCCGTAACCAAGGGCAGCACCCACAACCATCTGAACAAAGAAAGTGCCTATTGCCGATGCCCAATTCACACCCTCCGAGCCTGTAGATATGCTTACGAGCATCACGGTGAGGATGTATGCCATAGGGTCGTTACTACCACTCTCCAACTCTAACAAAGGGCGTAGGTTTTGGCGTAGTCCCTGCTTTTTTGTTCTAAGTATCGAAAAGACTGATGCTGAGTCGGTTGAGGACATTGTGGCGGCAAGAAGCAATGCAATGGGGAAGGGTAGTTCAATGCCCAAATATTGTGCAATGAAGAAGATGAAACATCCAACAAACAAGGCTGTGAGGACGACGCCCAACGTCGCCATCACCACTCCAGGGGCTATGATGGGGCGTATGTCTGCATACTTCGTGTCCATACCACCCGAGAAGAGGATGATACAGAGCGCTACCATGCCTATGAACTCAGCAAACTCAACCGCAGCGGGAGAATCTACCGACACCCAGTCGTAGTGGCCAAAGAGCATTCCCACACCAAGAAAGAGTAGCAATGCTGGTGCTCCAAGACGGTATGCAGCTTTACCCGCAAGTACTGCGATAAAGAGTAGTAATGCCGCTATAAGTAAAAAGTTCTCATTTAACATACTTAATTCAATATAATGTCATAAACAATATGTTCACAGGCATTGGTAGCACTATGCTGTCATCTCGCCAGCCTCTATGATTGGATAATCGCTACCTTATCAACCATCAGGTGCTCAAATATGGCGTACTCATAGAGTGCCAATGCCACTATTGAACCATCTCTGGTGCGACACTCTGCAACTATCAGTGCAGAGATGTTGGATGTTTCTACGGCCTCAAGACGATTGTAGTCTTTGTCAGCAATCGCAGCCTTAAGCTCTGCGGCCTTGTCATGCGTGTAGTAGCGCTCTCGATAGCTCATATAGCTCTTTGTAGGCGTGTGGTAGGGTGCGGTTTCGCGGTTGATTATGCGCACCATCACAACACCAATGGCATATAACAATAATGCCCCGCCAGCCACAATTAGCACCATCTCAAGTGAGCCACTATTTGTGCTTGGTACAAATAAGTTGGCAATCAATAGTGCTATGCCCGCAATAGCTGTAATAACGGGGCTTGTAATTGAGCGACGTCGTGGTTGCACAACGCCACCGGGCAAGGCATATAGTGCCTCGCAAATCTCTTGTCTAATCATAATTTGTCTATTTAGTCTGTTTATACTCTGTGTTTTGCCTCTTGTAAGGCGGTAGTGTCGGGGTAGTATAAAGCGGGCTAAATAATCAATCTCCGTAGTCGACATACGTAGTGCTGTCGTGCTATGGAGACAAATAACATTTTATGGTTATACAATCCGTAACGTGTGGCAGTGGTAGTGCTGTCAATAGCCGTTAGTACCCTCTGCTGATGCGATGTGCGCTCGGCATTGCGCGATATGCTATGAATGGTGCGTACCTCTGGAGTCAATGTTCGGGGTGCAGATGTACTGGTGGCTATGGCAGTGCTATTGTTGTCGCACAACACCAGCTCCATGTCACTCTGTTCGGTGTTGGAGTGGTGTGTAACATCATAATTTGCCGCCTGCTCCAACACGGCAGCTCGGCTCTCCGTCGCGAAGAGCGTCACCAATGCCATGATCAAGAGTGCGGCGATATGTATGTGATATCTATTTATCATTGAGCTACAAAGGTATAGGTTATCGTACCCACGTTGCTGACTGGAGCGTTGGGGTCGATGTTAAAGAGCGTGCGTGAGTTCAACGCAGCGTTGCGTGCATGTTCATCCAGCTCGCGGTTTGTCGATGAGCGCACTATGGCACTTATCACCGTGCCGTTGCGATCCACCCTTACCTCGACAACCACAACACCGGCACCCTTGGCGCGGTATGCTGGTTTGTATAGCGAAGCTCGTGCCGTACGAGCAACTCTCTTTGAGCCACTCACATAGCTGATGTCGTACGATACGGTTACGGCACCCTTGAAGTTGCTGTCCTTGCCGTCACCCTTTTTGCCTCCTGAGCCAGAGCCGTCGCCACCCTTGCCGATGCCGTTTGCTTTGCGCATGCCGCTCTCGTAGTCGCTGCGGTTCGATGCCATGTCCGAGGCAATCTTATCCATCATCTGTTGTGTCTCGCTGTCGTAAGCCTGGCTTGGTGAGCCTCCCTCCTCAGCAGCCTCGTTAGACTGCAAGTTCTTGACATTCTGTATCGAGGCAAGCCTGCGGTCGATATCCTCCTGAAGTTGGTCACGTCGCTTCTTGAGCTTCTCTATCTCCTCCATTGTGGGCTCCTCCTCGACAAACTCAACGATGTACTCTATGGGTCGCAGCTCCACATCCACACGTGCTGTGGCGATGAAGATGCTGCCGAGCATGAAACACACGATGACTGCCAAAAGACCTATGCGATGACCATATAACCACTCACCGAAACTCTCAGAGCGCGTATCACCGAGGTCTATGTGTGGGTGTTTGCGCACTCTCTGCGGAGGGCGTGTGGAAGTCTTATACGTAGGAATATTTTTAGGTTCTGTCATATCTTGTTCATTTTCCTAGCAAAAGTAGTAATTTTTTTTAAATTTTTTAGTATATTTGTCGCAATAATACAATTTATAGTTTGATACGAACTTAAAAATTATCAAAATATGGCAACCAAACAACGTACTCTTGCCGCTGCAATTTCGTTTGAGGGTAAGGGTCTGCACACAGGATTGCAGGTAAAGATGACAGTAAATCCCGCAGAGGAGAATCATGGTATAACATTCCGTCGTGTTGATATTGAGGGCGCTCCCGAGGTGCCAGCATTGTGCGAGTATGTGTCGGATACATCGCGTGGTACGACAATTGAGAAGGGTGAGGCTAAGGTAAGCACCATCGAGCATATCGTATCGGCACTATGGACTCTTGGCGTAGATAACGCCTCTATCGACATCAATGCCCCCGAGACCCCAATCATGGATGGCTCGGCTTTGGAGTATGCAACACGCATCAATGAGGTGGGCACCGTAGAGCAGAATGCCGAGCGTCGCTACTACGAGGTGACTGAGAAACAGGTATATACACTCCCAGAGAAGGGCGTGGCTATCGTGTTGTACCCCGATGATGAGTACTCTGTATCTGTGCACGTGGACTATAACTCAAAGGTCGTTGGTAATCAGTATGCTACTTACAACCACATTGACGACTATGCGGCCAACATCGCTATGTGTCGTACCTTCGTCTTCCTCCATGAGCTTGAGCCACTTATGAAGATGAACCTCATCAAGGGTGGCGATCTTGACAATGCTATCGTGGTTGTTGAGAATGCTGTTACCGACGAGCAGCTCAACCATCTCAAGAGTATCTTCGGTAAGGAGGATATCCACATCACAGGTGGCTACTTGAACAATCAGCAACTTCGTGCAACAAACGAGCTTGCACGCCACAAGTTGCTCGACCTTCTTGGTGACTTTGCACTCCTCGGTATGCGTATCAAGGGCCGTGTGTGGGCTACTCGTCCTGGTCACTTCGCAAACACTGAGTTTATGAAGGAGCTTTCACGCTCTATTCGTCGCAGTGGCGAGAAGCCATCGTTTAAGTATAGTGCAAAGGAGCAGCCACTCTTGGATATCAACCAAATCAAGTCGCTCCTTCCTCACCGTCCTCCATTCTTGCTCGTCGATCGTGTATTCCACATCGAGGATAACGCCATAGGCGGTATCAAACAGGTCTCTATGAATGAGCCATTCTTCGTGGGTCACTTCCCCGATGAGCCAGTTATGCCTGGTGTGCTTATCATTGAGGCGTTGGCACAGTGCTGTGGCATTCTTGTTTTGAACCGTGTTGATGATCCTGAGAGCTACTCTACATACTTCCTCAAGGCCGATGGCGTGAAGTGGAAGCGTAAGGTTGTTCCTGGCGACACCTTGCAGCTTGAGTGTCATATCTCGGATATGCGTCGCGGTATCTGCACTGCGGAGGCTAAGGCATTTGTAGGTGGTCAGCTCGTATGTGAGGCAGTACTTACAGCGCAGATTGTTAAGAACAGATAGAAGTAAATTGGATACAAATAAATATTAACTTTTTTATGATTAGTAATTTAGCTTACGTACATCCTGATGCTAAGATCGGTAAGAACGTAACTATCGAGCCATTTGCCTATGTCGAGGGTGATGTAGTCATTGGCGACGATTGCTGGATTGGTCCCCACGCAATTATATACAATGGTGCGCGTTTGGGCAAGGGAAACAAGGTGCACCCGGGTGCCTGCATCGCATGCCTTCCTCAGGACCTAAAGTTCGCGGGCGAGGAGACAACTGCCGTTATTGGCGATTATAACGATATCCGTGAGTGTGTGACCATTGCTCGTGGTACTGCATCGCGCGGTACAACCATCGTGGGTGATCACAACCTTCTTATGGCATACGTACATGTTGCGCACGATGACGTTGTGGGTAGTCACTGCGTTATCGCGAACCGAGTATCTCTTGCGGGCGAGGTTGAGATTGGTGATTGGGTTGTTATCGGTGGTCATGCTGCTATTCACCAGTGGGTACACATTGGTGACCATTGTATGATTCAGGGTGGTGCTCTTGTAACCCAGGATATTCCTCCTTATATCATCGCTACAAATGGCGAGACCCACTACGCAGGTATCAATAAGGTTGGTTTGTCGCGTCGCGGTTTTACCGAGGAGCAGATTTCTTCTATCCACAATACTTGCCGCATCCTCTTCCAGAGCGAACTCAACTATCAGACTGGTTGCGACAAGGCCGAGGCTGAGGTTGCTGAGACGCCCGAGCGTAACAAACTTATTGAGTTTATCCGAGGCTCAAAGCGCGGTGTTATCAAGCAGTATATGTCGCGTCGATAGTCTTTTTTGATAAGATCTGTTAGCGTCAGATAGATAAAAAGCCGCCATTAGGTTGTAAAATCTACTTCCTATGGTGGCTTTTTTTGCAAATGTTATCATGCCACGTTGTGTGTGTTGCTACATTTTGAAAGACGCAAAATATATGCAATCGCCCTATACCTATATATAATATATAAAGGGGATTGTGGCTTGCTTTTTTAGTTGTAGGTGTAAGTATTGGTAAATCAGCGCGTTGGGTATTGTGTATTAAAAAAGGCTAAAAAAAATATCAAAAAAAGAGTATAAAAAGTTTGGAGATTAAAATAAAAGCGCTACCTTTGCACCCGCAATCAGGAAAACGAAACGGTTTAACTGGTTCAGCGAAGGTTCTTAGAAATATTTTTGAAAAAAAAAGTTACCAAAAAATTTGGTAGTTTCAAAAATATGCTTTATCTTTGCACTCGCTTTTCCGCCTTAAAAAAAAGACGGTTAAGTAAATAAAAATGGTTCTTTGATTTACTGGTTTTCTATATTGAGAGAAAAGTGTAGTATTTATCTGTCAATTTCCTTTAAGGAAAAATTGAAACAGTCAGGACTCTAACAATACATTATAATTT